>NZ_AP023179.1:0-644111 GCF_013426915.1 Paraburkholderia sp. PGU19 | reverse complement strand
TTTCTGCGCGAGCTCGTCGGAATCCTTCTTTTCGCCCTTGTTCACGCGGCAGTTTTCGAGCAGCACGACCTGGCCCGGCGCGACGTTCACGCCGTTCTCAACCCAGTTCTGCACGAGCGGCACGTCGCGGCCAAGCAGTTCGGCCAGACGCTTCGCGACGGGCGCGAGCGAGTCTTCGGGCTTGAAGTCGCCTTCCGTCGGTCGGCCCAGGTGCGACGTGACCATGACGGCCGCGCCCGCGTCCAGCGCGGACTTGATGGCGGGCACGGAAGCGCGGATACGGGTGTCTTCGGTGATGTTGCCGGCGTCGTCCTGCGGCACGTTCAGGTCGGCGCGGATGAACACGCGTTTGCCGGATAGTTTGCCTTCGGCGATCAGATCGGAGAGACGCAATACCTGTTTCATGATTGATATGCGAGTTGATTGGAAGGCGGTGCGGACGCTGCGCGAACAGCCAATCGAGAACGGTGCCGGCGGCTTCGCGCGTGTTCCGGGAGACAGCTATTTTAACCGATCGACGGACCGATCTAAGCCCGTCCGAGCGAATCCCAGTATTTGCCGGCTACAGCGGGCGTTGCGCGATATTGCAGCGCAACATCCGCACGCGCGTTCGCTTGCATCCCGTCAAACGCCTCAGAAAATCAGCCGCAGCGCCGTGAACACCAGCATCCCGACGACGATCGTGCCGAGCATCGTCCGCCGCCACAGGAACCACGCAAGGCCCGCGAGCGTGCCGTACAGCTCGTGATTCGACAGCGCGATGGACACGCCGCTGTCCGTCACGAGCACGTCCGGGACGACCACAGCCGCGAGCGCCGCCGCGGGCGCGTAACGCAGCATCCGTTGCGCGCGCTCCGGCAGCACCGTGCGCTCACCCCCGATCAGAAACAGCGCGCGTGTCAGCGCTGTGACAAACGTCATCCCGATGATCGCGAGCCAGATTTGCAGCGTGCTCATCGCGTATCCCCTGGACGTCCCTGCGTTCGCGCGCTGTTGCGGATGCGGCGCAGGTCGGCGCGCTCGACCAGCGCGTCGGCGGCGGTGCCCGCGAGGATCGCCGTCACGACGGCAAGCGGCAGCGCGAGGCGATACGGCAGATCGAACGCGACCAGCGCGACGATGCCCGCGACGCTCACGGCCGCCAGCGTGGAGCGCGACGAGATCGCCGACACCATCACGGGAATCAGCGCGAGCGTGCCCGCGAGCGAAAGACCCCAGTTATCGGGAAAGAGACTGGCCAGCAGAATGCCGATGATCGACGAGACCTGCCACGATAGCCAGCTCGATACGGCCATGCCCCAGAAATACGCTTCCTTGCCGGGCACGTAGCCCGGTTGAAAGGCCTTCTTCTGGAACAGCAGATAGATGACGTCGCCGTTGAAATAGCCAACCAGCAGCCGCCGGTGCAGCGGCAGATACGAAAAGTGAGGTGCGAGGCCCGCGCTGAAGATCACGAAGCGCGTGTTGACCATGGCAGCCGTCAGCAGGATCGTCCAGACGGGCAGCTTGGCGAGCATCAGCGGCAGCACGGCCAGTTGCGACGAGCCGGCGTAGACCAGCAGCGACATCGCGAGCGACTGCGGCACGGTCATCACCGATTTGCTCATCGCGATGCCCGTCACGAGGCCCCAGGAGAAGATCGCCATCAAGGTTGGCGAGTAGGCGCGCGCGCCATCACGGAAAGCGCGGCGGTCGAGATCGGACAAACGAGCGAGCATGAGGCGAATGCAGCGCGGCGCGATGAGCACCACGATGGCAGGAGGTCAGCGCCAGATCGTGTAGCAGCCGCTGGCGCATCCGGTTAGTTTTCAGCAACCGCCGGATTATAGCGTCCGGGGTGCCCGCAAATGCCCGTTGATTGTGCAAAAGACGCTAAAATATTGATTCTCCGATATAGGCACATCTTTTTTTCTATATCGGCCCATAGGTAATCGGCTTTTCGCCGCGTGCCCGGCTACCGCTGCCGTAGCCGTTGAAGCACGCCGTAACTCCGAGTCACACAATCCGAACCCGCACCGCCTGGAGAATCGTATGTCAATGGCCGACCGCGACGGCAAGATCTGGATGGATGGCAAGCTCATCGACTGGCGCGACGCCAAGATCCACGTCCTCACCCATACGCTGCACTACGGCATGGGCGTCTTCGAAGGCGTGCGCGCCTACAAGACGGCTGACGGCGGCACGTCGATCTTCCGTCTCCAGGAACACACCAAGCGCCTGCTGAACTCGGCCAAGATCTTCCAGATGGACGTTCCGTTCGACCACGAAACGCTCGCCGCCGCGCAGCGCGAAGTCGTCCGCGAGAACAAGCTGGAGTCGTGCTACCTGCGCCCGATCATCTGGGTCGGCTCGGAAAAACTGGGCGTGTCGGCCAAGGGCAACACCATTCACGTCGCGATCGCCGCCTGGCCGTGGGGCGCGTATCTCGGCGAAGACGGCATCAAGAAGGGTATCCGTGTGAAGACGTCGTCGTTCACGCGCCATCACGTGAATGTCTCCATGGTCCGCGCGAAGGCGTCGGGCTGGTACGTCAACTCGATCCTCGCGAACCAGGAAGCGACGGCCGACGGCTACGACGAAGCGCTGCTGCTCGACGTCGACGGCTATGTGTCGGAAGGCTCGGGCGAGAACTTCTTCCTCGTGAACAACGGCAAGCTGTACACGCCAGATCTCTCGTCGTGCCTCGACGGCATCACGCGCGATACGGTCATCACGCTGGCGAAAGACGCGGGCATCGAAGTGATCGAAAAGCGCATCACGCGCGACGAAGTCTATACGTGCGACGAAGCATTCTTCACGGGCACGGCCGCCGAAGTCACACCCATCCGCGAACTCGACAACCGCACCATCGGCTCGGGTACGCGCGGCCCGATCACGGAGAAGCTGCAATCGGGCTTCTTCGACATCGTGAACGGCAAGAGCGCGAAGTACGCGCACTGGCTGACGAAGATCTGAATCCCGGCGGGCGTCGCAGGCAGGAAGCCGGACGCGCCCGCCTTGTGCATACAACGAGAAAGTCCCTATGAGCGAAATCAAGGAAATGCCGCTGGTCGAACTGTCGGCGAAAGATCTTCCCGCGTATTGCCCGAACCCGTCGATGCCGCGCTGGAGCAACCATCCGCGCGTCTTTATCGACGTGACGCACGGCGAAGCGCGCTGCCCCTACTGCAGCACGCGCTACAAGCTGCGCGACGGCGAAGTGATCAAAGGTCACTGATCCGCTGCACCGCTTCGTCTGCCGCCTGGGCTGCGGCGCCGCGCATCGCTCGATAGAGCGGGCGGGAGGCTGAACTTCCCGCCGCGCGCGCCGATATAGCCTGAGCTGCAGTCCACATTCCCTGACAACCCGGCACCGCGCGCCTCGATCGCGCGGCGCCTTATTTTCGACATCGGAAACTCACCCTGATGCGTCGCGCGTTGGTTATCGCACCGAACTGGATCGGTGACGCATTGATGGCGCAGCCGCTGTTTGCGCGCCTCGTGAAATTGCATCCGCGTATCGCGATCGATGCCGTCGCGCCCAGTTGGGTCGCGCCCGTGCTCGAACGGATGCCGGAAATCCGCGATGTCTACGCGACCGATCTCGCGCACGGCAAGCTGCAGATGCTGCGCCGCTGGCAGCTTGCGAGCGACTTGCGCGACGTCGGTTATGACGCTGCTTACGTGCTGCCCAATTCGCTGAAGTCCGCACTGATTCCGTGGATGGCGGGCGTTCCGCTGCGCATCGGCTACACGGGCGAAAGCCGCTATGGCCTGTTGAACGTGCGGCACGCGAACCCGCGCAAGGACGAGCGTCCGCCGATGGTCGGCCAATACGCGGCGCTCGCTTACGCGCCCGGCGCGAAAGTGCCCGACGATTTCGCGCCGCCCCGGCTCGACGCCGACTTGAACGAAGCCGCGCGCGTATCGACGCGCTTCAATCTGGACACGCGCGTGCCGCTGCTGGTGTTCTGCCCCGGCGCCGAGTACGGCCCGGCGAAACGCTGGCCGCCCGAGCATTTCGCCGCGCTCGCGCAGATGGTCGGCCAATCGTTCCCGTACACGAAGATCATCGCGCTCGGCTCGCCAAAAGACGCGCCCATTGCCCAGGCCATCGCAGACCGTGCGCCGAACGTGCGCAACCTGTGCGGCCAGACGGCACTGGGTGAAGCCTGCGCGCTGATCTCGCGGGCAAGCGCCGTCGTCACCAATGACTCCGGGCTGATGCACGTTGCAGCCGCGCTGCGCCGTCCGCTGGTCGCCGTGTACGGATCGACCGATCCGCGCCACACGCCGCCCTTGTCGGACCTCGCAAAGGTACAATGGCTGCATCTCGAGTGCAGTCCGTGCTTTCAGCGCGAATGTCCGTTGGGCCATCTGAACTGCCTGCGGCAACTGAGCGCCGAACAGGTGTTCGACGATCTGCGTGGAATGTTGCTCGCGCAACGCTGAACGGCAGACCGTCGGGACGTCGAAGGGCCTGCTGCGCTATCCGTCGAGCTTCGCGCGGGGCGCCGTCCCGCGTGCCTGCAGCGTCATGCCCGCGTCTTGAGGCGCGAGCATGCTGGCGGATGGCCTGCTGCATATCACTGACCCGCAACCGCGCGCCTTGCGCGCAAGAGACTGACGAGCCATGCCACGTTTTGCCCACATCTTCGAAGCCGCTGCGGACACGTTGAATGCCTATTACCAGGCAGTCGCGGAGGTCAATATCGACAGTTTGATGGGCTTGTGGATCGACGAGGAATTCGTCAGTTGTATCTGCGCCGACGGCTCGCATCTGCATGGGCTCGACGCGATCCGCTCGGGGCTGACCGTTCAACTCGAAGCGCAGCCCGTGTCGATCGAGCCGCTCGACATCCGCGTTTACGACAGTCTCGGCACCGTCGTCTACGCCATTGCCGAAGCGCATCGGCCCGCCGACCCCGCCGCCATCCCGGCAATGGTCTTCACGACCTACGTGATGGTCCACGAGCGCGGCGAATGGAAGATCGCGCATATTCACGCGAGTGCGATGCCGAACGAAACTGCCTCGCAGTTTGCTGCGAAAATGAGACATGGTCAGGGCGCGCTGCACTGACGCGCCCCGCGAGACCAGCTTGACGGAAGTCCCGGCAAAGACCATGGCTCGGGGCTTCGACTGAATACCGGTGTTGGCATGAGCACGACCCACGACAATAAAGCTTCTTCCAGACCGGCCCTCGATGCAGCCGCGGCTGCGGTTGGGGCTGCTGTGGGCACGTCAGTCGAGGCGACTGTCGATATGCTCTACCGCGCCCCGCTCTGGCTTCCCAACAGCCACATCCAGACCATCGTTCCCGCGCTGTTCGGCCGCCCTCCCGAGGTGACCTACCGGCGCGAGCGCTGGGATACGCCGGATGGCGATTTCATCGATCTCGACTGGCTGGTGCCCGACCCGCTCGCGGCCTCTCCCGCAGCCGCCGATGCGCCGCTGTTCGTGCTGTTCCACGGGCTCGAAGGCAGTTCGGACTCTCACTATTCACGCACCTTGATGGCGAGCGCCCAGATGCGCGGCTGGCATGGCGTCGTACCGCACTTTCGCAGTTGCAGCGGTCCGATGAACCTGTTGCCGCGCTTCTATCACCTCGCCGACAGCAACGAAGTCGACTGGGTGCTGCGGCGGCTGCGCGAGCAGCACCCGGGGCCGATCGTGGCCGCGGGCGTGTCGCTGGGCGGCAACGTGCTGCTGCGCTGGCTCGGCGAGCGCCGCGAGGACGCGTCGATCATCGCGGCGGCAGCGGCGATCTCCGCGCCGCTCGACGTGCACGCGGGCGGCCGCGCGCTGTCGCAAGGATTCGGGCTGATCTACACACGCAGTTTCCTGAAGACACTCAAGCTGAAGGCGCAGCAAAAGCTTGAACAGTATCCCGGCCTGTACGATCTGAACGACGTGCTCGCCAGTCGCACGATGCACGAGTTCGACGAGGTCGTGACGGCGCCGCTGCACGGCT
The DNA here is from genome assembly GCF_013426915.1 of Paraburkholderia sp. PGU19. Taxonomy (GTDB): domain Bacteria; phylum Pseudomonadota; class Gammaproteobacteria; order Burkholderiales; family Burkholderiaceae; genus Paraburkholderia. The sequence continues at coordinate 638,160 of NZ_AP023179.1, read as the reverse complement.
TTCGCAGCGCGGACGACTACTGGACGCGCTCGACCACGCGCCCGCTGCTCCCCGAAATCACCGTGCCGACGCTCGTGCTCAACGCCCGCAACGACCCGTTCCTGCCGGGCGCCGTGCTGCCGTCGCGCAGCGAGGTATCATCGACGGTGGAACTCGATCAACCGGAGCACGGCGGACACGTCGGCTTCATGACGGGCCCCTTCCCCGGCCGGATCGACTGGCTTTCGCGCCGGGTTTTCGGCTACCTCGACCCGTTCACGCGACATGGATGACATCGTCAAGCAGGCACTCGCCAAATGGCCGAACGTGCCGCATTGCACCGGCTGGCTGCTGCTCGACCGGCGCGGCAACTGGCGCATGCGCGACGAAGCGGCGCAAGCCGCAGGCGCACCCGGCGAGCCGATCCGGCATACGGCCCTGCTCGGCTTCATCAACCGCAACTACGAAGCCGATCAGACAGGCCAATGGTTCTTCCAGAACGGGCCACAGCGCGTGTACGTCGAACTCGGCTACACGCCGTTCGTCGTGCGGCTCGCTCGCGATGACGTTAGCGGAAAACTCACGCTGACGGATCAGGGTGGCGAGACGTTCGAGCCGGCCGCCGCGTATCTCGACGACGAAGGCGGCATTCTCTTCACCGATCGGTCGACGCCCGCACGCGTTGCGGCGCTGCACGACCACGATCTCGATCTCTTCTCCGAGCACACGGATCTTGCGAGCGACGGTCAAAGCGGTGACTTCCGCTGGCGGGACAGCGAGGTCTTAAAGCTCGAGCCCGTGGACAAAGCCGAAGTCGAGAAGCGCTTCGGATTCGTCGCAAGTCCAGCGGCGCATGTCGCTGCGGGCAGCGCCTCGTCCTAAGACAACCGCTAGCTGCTGTTCTTCTCGTCCTCGCGCTCTTCCTTATAGCGCGCCTCGAACTCATGCAGTCGCGCGTCGATCGTCGCGAGGTCGTAGTAGCCGACCGATTTGATATCGCGCGCTTCCTTCAACTGCCGGATCGCCGACGGCCACGCCCCTTCCAGCGCGAACTTTTCGGCAAGCGCGCGATGCTGCGTCAGCGCGTCGCCCGTACCAACGCTCGCCTGCGCAAGATAGCGCCACCAGACAGGCTGCTGCGGATCGGCGCGCGTCTCGCGCTGCGCCTGCGCTTGCGCTTCGCCGAAACGGTGTGCCGTGAGCAGCGTCTGCAGACGCATCTCGATGGCCGCGTGCGATTGCGGCCAGCGCTTTTGCGCGATTTCCGAAAGACGCACGGCTTCGTCGTTGCGTCCGGCGCGCCGGGCGATATCGACGGCGAGTACGTCGAGGCTCGGCGAACTGCGAGAAGGATCGCCCTCCGCGCGCTCGTTGGCGTCGAACGCGGCCCGCGCGGTCGCCAGTGATGCCGAAGCGTCGTCGTATCGCTCGAGCAGCATCTGCGCGTACGCGATGCCGTACCAGTTGCCCGCCACGTTGATTGCGGTGCGGTCTTCGATTTCGGAGCGCATCCGCGAGATGTCGTCCGCGTATTCGCTGCGCGAGCGGTCCTGCAGCACGCGCGCCCGCGCGCGCACGAACGCGTATTCCGACGACTGGCGCGGCTGCCGGTAAGGCGAGCGGCGCGCTCGGTCGGACATGTCGGCGATCCGCTCACCCGTCAGCGGGTGCGTGCGCGCGTAGGCGGGCGCGCCCGCGTCGCTCATCGACGCGCGATCGAGCCGTTCGAAGAACGACACCATCCCATATGGGTCGTAACCCGCGCCCGCGAGCATCTGGAAGCCGACGCGATCCGCTTCGTGCTCGGCCGCGCGCGAGAATCGCAACTGGTTGTCGACGGCGTAGGCCTGCCCGCCGATGGCGATCGCGCTGCCCAGATCGCCGCTATGCGCGAGGACGCCCGCCAGCACGCCGAGGAGCATGCCCGCGAGCGCCGCATAGCCACTGTGCTCGCCCGCCGTGATCATTCGCGCGATGTGCCGTTGCAGCACGTGACCCATTTCGTGCCCGACAACCGACGCGAGTTCCGATTCCGTCTGCGTCGAGACGATCAGCCCTGTGTTCACGCCGATGAAGCCGCCCGGCAGCGAGAAGGCGTTGATCTGCGCGTCACGCATCGCGAACAGGTCGAAATCCGGACGATAGCCGCCGATGAACTGCGCGCTCGCGGCCGCCGCGAGCTTCTCGGAGATCGAGTTCAGATAGTCCCGCACGAGCCAGTCGTCGATATAGTCGGGGTCTGCGCGGACTTCGCGCATCACGCGTTCGCCGAGCTTGCGCTCGGCTTGCGGCGTGAGCGAGCCGCCCGAGCCGTCGCCGAGATCGGGCAACTGTTGCGTCGACATTGGCGCGTGCAGGCTCGCGTTGCCGCCGGGGTTGCCCGAGAAACGCGACTGCGCGCCGCCGTAGAGGCCGAATACGCCTGGCGCGATGTCGGGCGGCACGGTGCTTGTGCCGTACGTGTCGAGCGGCCCGGTGACGAGCGGCAGTTCCGACAGGTTCGACGGCTGCGCGATGATCGCGGGCGGGACGGCGAGCGTGACGGACAACAATGCAGCGAGAAACCGTTTCAGACGCATTGCGGACGATGGCGAAATCGAAAGCGGCGTAAGGTGCCGGAAGGAATGGGTCTTGTTTTTGATTGTACCGGGTGATGTGGGTGCTTCGGCTTCCTATCAGCGCATGGATGGCGGGTTGCCCACGGTCAGGCATCCGCACGCTTTGTGCGTTATCGTGATTCTTCGCCGGTCCGCGCCCGGCTGCCCGGCGGTGCTCACGCTGCTATGATAGGCGCCCTCTGAAGGAGCCAACCATGCCCGAACTCACTCATTTCGACGCAGCCGGCCAGGCGCATATGGTCGACGTCGGCGGCAAGGCGGAAACGAAACGCATCGCGGTCGCGCGCGGAACCATCCGCATGCTGCCCGCAACGTTCGATCTGATCCGCAAAGGCGAGGCGAAGAAAGGCGACGTGATCGGCATCGCGCGTATCGCCGCGATCCAGGGCGCGAAGCGCACCGCCGATCTGATCCCCTTGTGTCACCCGCTGGCGCTCACCCGCGTTGCGGTCGATTTCGAACTCGACGAGTCGGGCCCAGCGGTGCATTGCCGCGTGCAGGTCGAGACGCTCGGCAGGACGGGGGTCGAGATGGAAGCGCTGACGGCCGTGCAGGTTGGACTGCTGACGGTCTATGACATGTGTAAAGCCGTCGATCGCGGGATGACCATCACCGATGTGAAGGTGATGGAGAAGCATGGCGGGAAGTCGGGGGATTGGGTAGCGGAGTGAGGTATGACGGCGAGCTTGCCGCCAGACCTGGCCTCACTTCTCACCTCACTCCTCGCTGAAGCAGCGGCGCGTCCAACGCGCCGCTTTCGTATCTGACGGCCGACGCGTCAATCCGCGTCGTCGCCCTCTTCGTCGTCGTTGTTGATGTCCTTCGGCGGCGTGCCGTACTTCTTCATCAGTTCCGCCTTGAACGCCCCCAGTGTCTTCTGCTGGTCGCACAAATCGTACAGATACGCGAGCTGCGATGGCCAGTCATGCAGTTCCTCGGCGAAGATCTTCAGACGGTCGACGGTATCGAACGCGCCGTTGGTGTCGCCGCTCAACGCCTGCAACACGGCATAACGGCGCAGCACCGTTTCGCCCGGCAACAGCGCCATCGCCTGACGATGCATCGCGAGCTTGTGCGGCAGATCCTGTGAGTTCATCGGCAGGAGCGTCGCCATCCCGTACTCGCCCCACGCGCCGAACAGGAACGACGGATCTTCACGATACTGGTCGAACGGACGCGAGCCGTAATACAGCACTTCGGCGCGCGCATAGTCGCGATAGATTGGATACAGCGCAGCCAGTCCGCCGAACACGATCACAAGGAACGCGCCGAATGAGATGCCGCCCGGAATCAGCCGCAGCGGCTTCGTGTCGAGCAGACCGATCACGAACATCGCCGGCAGCAGGAAGAACATGTACTGCTGCGGATACTCGACGAGCGCATGCATCACCAGCACGCCGATCAGCGCGAGACCGAACACGCGCGCGGCCGTTTGCGGCGCGCGCACGACGCGCACGAACCACGCAGCGAGACCGAGCAGCACGATACCCAGTCCGATCAGCCCCGTCTTCGCGAGCAGATCGATAAAGATGTCGTGCGAGTTGTTGGCAATCTCGACGCCGCCCAGCGCTTTCGCCAGATCGAACTGATAGCGCGGAAATTCGCCCCAGCCGACGCCCAGCAGCGGATGCGTGCGGAACATCGTCCAACCATACTTCCACAACGCGAGACGCGGCGCGATCTGGCTGGAGTCCTTCATGCGCTCGGCAGCCGACTGGGCCAGACCGAGATCGTAGTGAACGTTCGCCCAGCGGATCGCCGCATTCACCGCGAAAAACAACACGGCGAGCACGACGGGAATCAGCCATTCGCGATTGCTGCGGCGGCGCGCCGGATTACGCCGCAGTTCGGCAAACGCCATCCAGAACCCCGCGACGACGATCACGCCCATCTGCAGCCACGGTCCGCGCGACACGGTCAGCGCCAGACCGCCCGAAAAAATCGCCGACACGAGCAGCCAGATGAAGATGTTGATGCGCCGCGTCTGCACGAGGTACATCGCACCCGCCGTGGCGAACGCAATATACGTTGCCAGGTGATTGGCCTGCGCCATGTTGCCGAACGGCCGGCGCTCGGTCATCACGCTGTAGGCGACCACGAGCGGCGTCACCTTCACCTCGAGGTGAAACAGCTGGATGGTCTGGCAGAACACGGCAAAGAGGCCGCCCACGACCAGCGCGAACGCCGCCACCGTGAACGCGTTTTCCGTCAGATTCGCCCTGCTGAAACCAAAACCGGCGTGCGTCGCCATGAACGCGGCAAGCAGGAAGCCGGCGCCGAGCCAGTTCATCGACGGCTGCGCGACGGGCAGCACGAGTGACTGCGCGACCAGCACGAGCCCGAAGCCTAGCGGCACCAGCGCCACGACGGGCGACGCGAACGCGACGCGCGGCCGTGCCGTCGCCACCAGAAACGCGATGCCCGCGCCCAGCAGCAGATAGAGCGACAGCGCCGTGAACTCGGCGTAGAAGGTCGGAATCGGATACGTGTGGTTGACGACTGCATACGGCAGGATCAACGCACACGCCAATAGGAACAGTGAAAGATAGCGTGCGAAGGGGTTGGGCATGAGTAACCGGGGACGTCAGCAACCGGCGCACTATACAAAAAAATCCTTACGCTGTGCGCCGGCTCGGCGGAAATAACCCGGAATCCGGCCGCGGCATGGAAATTTTTGCCGCGGCCTTTGATGCGGATTCGGTTTATACCGGGCTCATGCCGGACTCACACCCGACTTCCGTCGAGAATCTTCGACGTCCGCTCAGCTGCGGCAATCGGGCGGCGCGAGATTCGACGGCAGCGTCGGCGCATCGGCGGGCAACGGTCCAGCGCCCGGAGCCGGCAGCGACGAGGCAGCCTTGCCGCCCGCGAAGCATTCCCACGTGATGGTCCCCTTCTGCGCCGCGCCTTTCGTCAGCGCGACGCGCGCTGTGGGCGTGTCGGCGCTGTCAGGCGCGGACGGCACGAACACGATCGTGTTCGCGCCTTCGTCCGAGACGCGCGCCGTGAATGCGACGGTAATCTGGCCCGTGTCGTCGTCGATATGGATCGACTGCACGTTGCGTGTGGCGGGCGGAGACGTGTAGCCGCTGCCGAATGCATTGCCGCTGCCGGCGTTCTCGCCGACGGTCAACTGCGCCGCGGACGCCAGCGACAACCCCTCGCCGACGCGGCTGCGCGCGAGATAGTCCTGATATGCGGGAATCGCATATGCCGCGATCACGCCGACGATGGCCAGCACGATCATCAATTCGATCAGTGTGAAGCCCCACCAACGCCCGATGCGAGCAAGCGGGACAGGCCATGCGCGCGACGAACGGGCGCGCAACCAGGGCGCATAAAGCGTGGACAACGAAGCAACGGCAACGATAGCGGTCATCAGCAGACTCCTCAAAACGAAAGCGCCTATCCCGGGAATCAGGACAGGCGCTTCGATCGTAGCGAGCCGCGAATCGCGCCGGCAGTCGGCCGAACGGCTAATGGTGCGCGGGCGGATGCATCGGTACAGTGACTGCCGTCAATGCGTTCCCGGTGGTGTGTCGCCGGCGATGCGGCTCGCGTTGCGCCGCTTCATCGCATAACCGAGGATCACGACGAATAGCGCGCAAGCGATGCTCATGCCGTACTCGGCAACAGGCGTATCCAGCACGGGCCAACGGTCGCCCGCCGGGTCGTTGATGATCAGACCGCCCGCGATCCAGCCGAGCAGCGCGCCGCCCAGCGTAATGACGAAGGGGTACCGGTCCAGCAGCTTCAGCACAAGCTGGCTGCCCCAGACGATCAGCGGAATGCTGACGATCAGCCCGAACACGACGAGGGCGATGCGGTGATGCGGCTCGGCGGCCTCGGCGGCACCGGCAATCGCGATCACGTTGTCGAGGCTCATCACGGCGTCGGCCACGATGATCGTCTTGATGGCCGTGACCAGCTTGTCGGCGGGTTTGACATTCGCGTGCGCATCGGGCGCGGGCGCCAGCAGGCGCACGCCGATCCACAGCAGCAGCAGGCCGCCCGCGAACTTGAGCAACGGCACGTCGAGCAGCGCGACCGCAAACGCGATCAGCGCGACACGCAGCACGATGGCGCCCAGTGTTCCCCACAACACGCCCTTGGTGCGCTGCGCGGGCGGCAGGTTGCGGCAGGCGAGCGCGATCACGACAGCGTTGTCGCCACCCAGCAGGATGTCGATGACGATGATCTGAAAGACGGCGCCCCAATGGAGCGTAGTGAGGAAGTCGAGCATGGAAAGCAGAATAGAAGGTAGCAAAAGCGAACGGCAACAAAAAAGCGAGGCAGCAATTGCTCGCTCCCTCGCTTCTCGTCGCGTCTTACGAAAGGACTTCGTAAGAGTATCAAAAAACGTCAGCAATGGCCGACGTTTCTTGAGCTTATCGCAACACTTCTTACAGCATCGCCTTCAGAAGACGCGCCATTTCCGACGGGTTCTTCGTGACCTTGATACCGCAGGCGTCCATGATTTCCAGCTTCGCGTCGGCCGTATCCGCACCGCCCGAGATCAGCGCGCCGGCGTGGCCCATGCGCTTGCCCGGAGGCGCCGTGACGCCAGCGATGAAGCCAACCACCGGCTTCTTCATGTTGTCCTTGATCCAGTAAGCAGCGTTCGCTTCGTCCGGGCCACCGATTTCACCGATCATGATCACGGCGTCCGTGTCGGGATCGTCGTTGAACATCTTCATCACGTCGATGTGCTTCAGACCGTTGATCGGGTCGCCGCCGATACCGACTGCCGACGACTGGCCGAGGCCGATCGCGGTCAGCTGGCCAACTGCTTCATACGTCAGCGTGCCCGAACGCGACACGACGCCGATGCGGCCCTTGCGGTGGATGTGACCCGGCATGATGCCGATCTTCAGTTCGTCCGGCGTGATCGTGCCCGGGCAGTTCGGTCCGAGCAGGAGCGTCTTGCGGCCTTCGCGGCGCATACGGTCCTTGACTTCGATCATGTCGCGAACGGGGATGCCTTCCGTGATACAGATCGCGAGATCGAGATCGGCTTCGACGGCTTCCCAGATTGCAGCAGCGGCGCCTGCGGGCGGCACGTAAATGACCGAGACGGTCGCGCCCGTTTCTGCCTTGGCTTCCTTCACGCTAGCGTAGATAGGAATGCCTTCGAAATCTTCGCCAGCCTTCTTGGGGTTCACGCCCGCGACGAATGCTTCGCGGCCGTTTGCATATTCACGGCATGCGCGCGTGTGGAACTGACCGGTCTTGCCGGTGATGCCCTGCGTGATGACCTTGGTGTCTTTGTTGATCAGAATCGACATGTATTGACCTCTGTTCGTTTGGTGGCGTGCTCAATGGCGTTGCGCGCGGCAAATACGCTTTGCCCGCGCCGCTCGCACGCCGCCATTCGTAATCCGGTGATAAGCGCCGGGGCGATCAGGCCTTGCCTGCGGCAGCCGCGACGACCTTCTGCGCAGCTTCTTCCATGCTGTCTGCCGAGATGATCGGCAGGCCGGAATCGGCCAGCATCTTCTTGCCGAGGTCTTCGTTCGTGCCCTTCATGCGCACGACGAGCGGCACTTGCAGATCGACCGCCTTCGAAGCTGCGATCACGCCTTCCGCGATCACGTCGCAACGCATGATGCCGCCGAAGATGTTGACGAGAATCGCCGTCAGGTTCGGGTTCTTCAGCATCAGCTTGAACGCTTCCGTGACCTTCTCCGTCGTCGCGCCACCGCCGACGTCCAGGAAGTTCGCCGGTTCGCCGCCGAACAGCTTGATCGTGTCCATCGTCGCCATTGCAAGACCAGCGCCGTTCACCAGACAGCCGATGTTGCCGTCGAGCGAGATGTACGCGAGGTCGAACTTCGACGCTTCGACTTCAGCCGGATCTTCTTCGTCCAGATCGCGGTACGCGACGATTTCCGGATGACGGAACAGTGCGTTCGAATCGAAGTTGAACTTGGCGTCCAGTGCGATCACCTTGCCGTCGCCCGTCAGGATCAGCGGGTTGATTTCGGCCAGCGATGCGTCTGTTTCCCAGAATGCCTTGTACAGGCCTTGCAGGATCGCGCGCGCTTGCGGGATCGATGCGTCGGGCACGCCGATCTTCTTCGCGAGTTCGTCGGCTTCGGCGTCTTTCAGACCCGTCGACGGATCGACGGCGATCTTGTGGATCAGCTCCGGCGTCTTTTCCGCGACTTCTTCGACGTCCATGCCGCCTTCGCTCGACGCCATCACGACGATCTTTTGCGAAACGCGATCGATCACGAGACCGACATACAGTTCCTTCTTGATGTCAGCGCCTTCTTCGATCAGCAGGCGATTCACCTTCTGGCCTTCCGGGCCCGTCTGGTGCGTGACAAGTTGCATGCCGAGGATCTGGTTCGAGTACTCACGAACCTGGTCCAGCGACTTCGCGACCTTCACGCCGCCACCCTTGCCACGGCCACCCGCGTGGATCTGAGCCTTGACGACCCACACCGGGCCACCGAGCTCTTGAGCGGCCTTGACCGCATCATCCACCGAGAAGACCGGCTTGCCGCGCGGTACCGCGACTCCGAATTTCCGCAGGATTTCCTTACCCTGGTACTCGTGAATCTTCATGCGTGATTCCCTTCAGTCTGAGAGTTGGATTGAACTTCGCTTCCGGCTGGACCGCTTACTCCGGACGCGCCGTCTTCACGGCCTGTCCGTTGGGTGCGGCATCCGCGCGATCCGCTGAACGCGGCGCGTGGCCGTACCAGCGCGGATAAAACTGTCGCACCGCCTCGCCGTCGAATCGCAGCGCATGGCAGCGGCCCAACTGGAATGGCGGTTTGTCGTTTGATTGCTGGCTCGCCTGTTCGCTTGCTTGCCCGCTCGAAGCGTTGTCTTGGGCGTCTTGTCCCGTGCTGCCTTGCGTGCCGCGGGTTGAACCGTCTGCCGATCCACTGGCTGAACCTGCAGGCTCCTCGCTTCCTGGCCTGCCTTTATCCGTGTTCCACACGTCGCCCGCGAACGCCTGGATGGCGGCAGTCGGCAGGATTGCGCACAACTCGGTGAGATGCGTGCAGCCTGTCGTGCCGGCCAGCAAACGGGCAGCATCGCGACGGAAGTTTTGCAACAGATTGAGCCCGATGAGGGCGCGATAGGCGGGATTGGAGGCTTCACACAGACCGGGATACGGAACCCAGTCGGACGACGCTTCAGCGTCGACGACATTGAGCTTGCGATCGATCGTGATGCGGAGCCAGAGTTCATGGATCGGCAGGCCGTTCGGCCGGACACCCGACGCAAGCGTCACGTCACGTGGCTTTTGGTCGGTGAGGCATGCCTCGATATCCCACAGCCCATCTTCACGCTCGTATGCGTCCGCTCGGATTGCGCGGCTGTGGCGCAACTGTCGGGACACTGGCGGGGAGAGCGGCATGCGAGAACAAAGGCCGGATTTAAGAACCGTTGAATTTTAGCATACTGGGTATTTGAGACTGGCCGAAGCCCGCAGAGGCTTGATGTGGCAGGGTTTGAACGGTCTTGAAGATGGCGCGGCAGCCTGGTGTTTCGTGCAGTGCGTCATTCTCTTGCGCGCCACACTCCGCCCTGTTCGGACGGTCAGTCTTCGTCGATTCCCTTGAGAATTTTCCCGATGATTCCCTGGGAAAAACCCCGTGTGGCAAGAAAGCGCGCCTGCTTTGCGCGTTCGTTTGGCGTTTCGGGCAAGGTGCCGAACTTCTTGCTCCAGACGGCCTGAGCCCGTGCCAGTTCGGTTTCGCGTAGCTGCGCACTCACCTCTTCGACCAGTTCCTGCCCGACCGAATGGCGCTTGAGCTCATTGACGATGCGGCCCGCGCCCATGCGCGACGCGCGCCGGTTGAGCAGGCTTTCGGCAAAACGGGAATTCGACAGCCAGCCTTCGCTTTCGAGTGAATCCAGCAGTGTGTCGATTGATTCGCCCTCTTCCGCATACGGCGAGAGCTTGCGCGACAACTCCGCGCGGCTGTACTCGCGGCGCGAAAGATAGCCGAGCGCGCGGCCTTTCAGAGAGCGTTCGGGACGTTGTGAAGCGCGGCTCGTGGTATCGGCGGGTTTGCCTTCGCCTGGCTGGCGACGCGAGCGCGTATAGGTGACTTCGCCGTTTCCAGCGTCGGCGGTGCTACTCGAAGCGGGGCCAACACCGGCGGCGCGATCGTGCGCATCGAACGATTCGAATGGATCGAAGTCGTCGGATGACGAGTGTTCCGGAAACGATGCTGCGGGAGAAGCAGACCTGCGTGAAGACACGCGTGACGGCGATCCGAATGGATCGTCGTCACGCGGGCCGCCCGCGTTGCGTCCTGCGCCCGTAGTCGAGGAAGCGGAGCGGCCCTTGCGTATCACGCGACGATTACTCCTCTTCGCCCACTTCCTCGTCGGCACTGACGGCGGCGCCTGCCGGCATCGCGTTCACGCCGAGCGACTCACGGATACGGTTCTCGATTTCGCGTGCAATGTCCGGATTCTCGCGCAGGAATTCACGCGCGTTGTCCTTGCCCTGACCAATGCGTTCGCCGCTGTAGCTGTACCAGGCGCCCGCCTTGTCGACGATCTTTGCCTGCACGCCGAGATCGATGATTTCGCCCTGACGCGAGATGCCTTCGCCGTAGAGGATGTCAAAGATCGCTTCGCGGAACGGCGGCGCCACCTTGTTCTTCACCACTTTCACGCGCGTTTCGTTGCCGATCACTTCGTCGTTCTTCTTGATCGAACCGATACGGCGAATGTCCAGACGCACCGACGCGTAGAACTTCAGCGCGTTACCACCCGTGGTGGTTTCCGGGTTGCCGAACATGACACCGATCTTCATGCGGATCTGGTTGATGAAGATCACGAGGCAGTTCGTGCGCTTGATCGTGCCCGTCAGCTTGCGCAGTGCCTGCGACATCAGACGCGCCTGCAGACCCGGCAGCGAATCGCCCATTTCGCCTTCGATTTCGGCCTTCGGCACCAGCGCCGCAACCGAGTCGATCACGATCATGTCGATCGAACCCGAACGCACCAGTGCGTCCGCGATTTCGAGCGCCTGTTCGCCCGTGTCCGGCTGCGAAACCAGCAGCTCGCTGACGTTCACGCCGAGCTTTTGCGCGTATTGAATATCTAGCGCGTGTTCCGCGTCGATGAACGCTGCCGTGCCGCCAAGCTTTTGCATTTCGGCGACGACTTGCAGCGTCAGCGTGGTTTTACCCGACGATTCCGGCCCGTAGATTTCCACTACACGGCCACGCGGCAGACCACCGACGCCCAGCGCGATGTCGAGGCCCAGCGATCCCGTGGAGACCACCTGGATATCTTCGACTGCCTCACCCTGGCCGAGCCGCATGACCGACCCTTTGCCGAACTGCTTTTCGATCTGCGCAAGCGCGGCCGCGAGTGCCTTGCTCTTTTCCGCAGTCAGTCCAGCCGAGCCTTTCTTGCTTTCTTCCATGAATCGTCCTTTGCTATGATGAACGGCGTCTGAGGCAGGTGTGCAGGCCGTTGTGAACCCGGTTCGACCAACCAGCACGCTAAACGCAGACACTGTATAAAAAAACAGTGGTCTTGGCAAGCCCGATTCGCATGTGGACGTCCACATGTGCAAACGGACAACACCGACTACCGACAAAATTTTTCGGAGACGCTGTGCGCCGGGCGCCCCGGTGCCGGCCGGGCAGGGCGCATCATGCGAATTCTCATTGCCGAAGACGACAGCATACTCGCGGACGGTCTCGTTCGATCACTCCGCCAATCGGCATACGCCGTTGACCATGTGAAGACGGGAGCGGAAGCGGATACCGCGCTGTCGATGCAGACTTTCGACCTCCTCATCCTCGATCTCGGCCTGCCGAAAATGTCGGGCCTCGAAGTGCTGCGGCGTCTGCGCGCGCGCAATTCGAACGTGCCCGTGCTGATCCTGACGGCAGCCGACAGCGTCGACGAGCGCGTGAAGGGCCTCGATCTCGGCGCCGACGACTACATGGCCAAGCCTTTTGCGCTGAACGAGCTCGAAGCGCGCGTGCGCGCGCTCACGCGGCGCGGCGCGGGCGGCGGCCCGACCGTCGTCAAGCACGGCTCGCTGTCGTTCGACCAGGTCGGCCGGATTGCCTATGCCAATGAGCAGGTTATCGATCTGTCCGCACGTGAGTTAGGATTGCTCGAAGTCCTGTTGCAGCGGATCGGGCGGCTGGTGTCGAAGGAACAACTGGTCGATCACCTGTGCGAATGGGGCGAAGAGGTCAGCAACAACGCGATCGAAGTGTACGTGCACCGGCTGCGCAAGAAGATCGAACCGAGCGGCGTGCGCATCATCACCGTGCGCGGGTTGGGTTACTGTCTGGAGAAGGCCGCACCGCAGACGCCGGCTCAGCAGTCCGAGCCGTCCGACGCGCCCGCTGCCATGCCCGCAAGCCACCACTTCAAGTAAAGGCGTTCCATGTCCGTCCGCGCACCGCGCGCCACGGCTCACGCGGCGGATCTCGACGAAGTCCGCGACGCGCGCTACGCGAATCCATTCGCGCCGCCCGACGAAACCGAGGCGGCTGCGGAGACGCGTCCGCGTTCGCTCTTCGGCGAAATCCTCGACTGGATGCTCGCGCCGTTGCTGCTGCTATGGCCGATGAGCCTTGCCGTCACGTACCTGGTGGCGAAGTCGATTGCGAACGGACCGTTCGATCGCGCGCTCGAAACCGACGCCTACGTGCTCGCGCGGCAGATTCATCCCGTCAATGGCATTGCCGAACTGACGTTGCCCGATTCGACGCGTGATTTTCTTCGTGCCGACAATATAGATAGCGTGTTTTATCAGGTGCTCGGCACGCGTGGCGAACTGGTTGCGGGCGACCGCGACATGCCGCTGCCGCGCGAGGAAGACCGGCCGCAGCCGGGCATCGTCGAGTTTCGCGACGACATGGTGCGTGGCAACGACATCCGTGTCGCGTACACGACCGTCGAGTTTCCGCAGACGCCGGGCGCGCAGCCCGTGCTCGTGCAGGTGGCCGAAACGCTCGACAAACGTAGCGCGCTCGCCAACGACATCATCAAGGGCGTGATCCTGCCGCAGTTCGTGATCCTCCCGCTCGCGATTCTGCTCGTGTGGTTCGGGCTGTCGCGCGGTCTCGCGCCGCTGCATGCGCTGCAGGCGCATATTCGCGCGCGGCGCCCCGACGACCTGTCGCCGCTCGAAGCGCGCCGCGCGCCGCCGGAAATCGAGCCGCTTGTCACGTCGTTCAATGACCTGCTGACGCGTCTCGAACAGAACATGGAACTGCAAAAGCGCTTCATCGCCGATGCCGCGCATCAGATGAAGACACCGCTCGCAGGCTTGCGCACACAAGCCGAGTTGGCGCTGCGGCAGGATGCGTCGGCGGAAGTGCATCGCTCGCTCGAGCAGATCGCGACGAGTTCAGAGCACGCCGCGCGGCTCGTCACACAGTTGCTTGCGCTCGCGCGCGCGGAGAACCGGATGTCCGGCCAGATCTTCACGCCCGTCGAGATTGGCGACGTTGCCCGCAGCGCCGTGCGCGACTGGATCCAGCCCGCGCTCGCGAAGCAGATGGATCTCGGCTACGAAGGCCCGGAAACGCCCGAAGAAGCGATCGAAGTGGATGGCAACCCGGTGATGCTGCGCGAGATGCTGTCGAACCTGATCGACAACGCAATCCGCTACACACCATCGGGCGGACGGATCACCGTGCGGGTGCGGCGCGATGACGTCGCCCACATGGCTCATCTCGAAGTAGAGGACACGGGCCTTGGCATTCCCGCCGCCGAGCGCGAACGCGTGGTCGAGCGGTTTTACCGGATTCTCGGGCGCGAAGGCGACGGCAGCGGACTGGGCCTCGCGATCGTCCGGGAAATCGCGACGATGCACGGCGGCACGCTCGCCATCGAGGACAACGTCTATCAGACGTCGCCGCGCCTCGCCGGAACCCTCGTTCGCGTCAGCTTAAGGATGCTGGATCGTGTACGGGACTTACCCTAATCCGTCAGTTTCACGCATTTTAGTCACCACTAACATGCCACCAGTTTCGCCGCAATAAAGCATCCAATAGCCGACGTTGCCAACATCAAGCTCGACATTCGACAATTTTCGACACTCTCAAACAAACACTTCCCGAGTCAGAACGCCGTAAGTTTCCACTCCAATAATCGCTACACGGACACGCCCGACCTGGCGAGCCGCGACTGATATCAATACTGGAGACGACATATGGCTACCGTAAGCGGGCAAATCTCGCACGCGCCGATGACGAGAGAAGAGAAACGGGTAATCTTCGCGTCATCGTTGGGCACGGTTTTCGAGTGGTACGACTTTTATCTGGCCGGCTCGCTCGCGGCCTTCATCAGCAAAAGCTTCTTCTCGGGCGTCAATCCGACGGCCGCGTTCATCTTCACCCTCCTCGGCTTCGCAGCCGGCTTCGCGGTGCGTCCGTTCGGTGCGCTGGTGTTCGGGCGGCTCGGCGACATGGTCGGACGCAAGTACACATTCCTGATCACGATCGTCATCATGGGTCTATCGACCTGCGTGGTCGGCTTCCTGCCGGGCTATGCGGCGATCGGCATGGCGTCGCCGGTGATCTTCATCGCGATGCGTCTGCTGCAAGGTCTTGCCCTCGGCGGCGAGTACGGCGGCGCCGCGACTTACGTCGCGGAGCATGCGCCCGCCAACCGTCGCGGCTTCTACACCGCGTGGATCCAGACGACGGCGACGCTCGGCCTGTTCCTGTCGCTGCTCGTGATTCTCGGCGTGCGCACGGCAATGGGCGAAGACGCATTCGGCACATGGGGCTGGCGCATTCCGTTCGTGGCATCGCTGGTGCTGCTCGGCATCTCGGTGTGGATCCGGATGCAACTGCACGAGTCGCCGGCTTTCGAGCGCATCAAGGCTGAAGGCAAGACGTCGAAGGCACCGCTGTCGGAAGCCTTCGGTCAATGGAAGAATCTGAAGATCGTCATTCTGGCTCTGATTGGCGTGACGGCTGGCCAGGCAGTTGTCTGGTACACGGGCCAGTTCTATGCGCTGTTCTTCCTGACGCAGACGCTGAAGGTCGATGGCGCTAGCGCGAACATTCTGATCGCGATCGCGCTGCTGATCGGCACGCCGTTCTTCCTGTTCTTCGGTTCGCTGTCCGACCGGATCGGCCGCAAGCCGATCATCCTGGCAGGTTGCCTGATCGCGGCGCTGACGTACTTCCCGCTCTTCAAGGCACTGACGCACTATGCGAACCCGGCGCTCGAAGCCGCGACGCAGAAGTCGCCCATCGTCGTGATCGCCAATCCGGACGAGTGCTCGTTCCAGTTCAACCCGGTCGGTACGTCGAAGTTCACGAGCTCTTGCGATATTGCGAAAGGCGCGCTGTCCAAAGCTGGCTTGAACTACGACAACGTCGCGGCACCGGCGGGCACGATGGCGCAGATCAAGGTCGGTGACACGACCATCGATACCTATGACGGCAAGGCCGCCGACGCCAAGGACGCGGGCAAGGCGTTCGACAAGAACCTGGGCACCGCGCTGAAGACAGCCGGCTATCCGCCAAAGGCCGATCCATCGCAGATCAACTGGCCGATGACCGTCGTGATCCTGACGATCCTCGTGATCTACGTGACGATGGTGTACGGGCCAATTGCGGCGATGCTGGTCGAGATGTTCCCAACGAGGATCCGCTACACGTCGATGTCGCTGCCGTATCACATAGGCAATGGCTGGTTCGGCGGCTTCCTGCCAGCGACGGCGTTCGCGATCGTCGCCGCGAAGGGCAATATTTACTCGGGCCTGTGGTATCCGATCATCATCGCGCTGGCCACCTTCGTGATCGGTCTGCTTTTCGTGCGGGAGACCAAAGACTCCAATATCTACGCTCAGGATTGAGCGCGGCGTAGGCAACCGGAGTTCTCGCAAAAAGTTGTCGCGCGGGGGTTGACAGCCCCCGCCGGCATCTTCATAATCTCGCTTCTTTCGGCGAATTAGCTCAGTCGGTTAGAGCGACGGAATCATAATCCGCAGGTCCGGGGTTCGAATCCCTGATTCGCCACCAGCTTCAAAAAAAGCCGCTGTTTCTCACGAAACAGCGGCTTTTTCGTTCTGGAACACCGGTACTGCGCCGGAAATGGTGCATTACGCAGCTAAATTTCAGATGCCGCCGGTTTTCGAAGTCCGGGTGCTACACGCCACTGTTACCTTTCCGTGGAGAGCATCCGTGAAACACCCCTACCTGACCACCCGCGCCGATTCAACCCATTACTACTTTCGCCGCAAGGTGCCGCTCAGGCTGCGCGCCCTGCTCGACAAGACCGAAATCTGGCTGAGCCTGGAAACGCCGTGTCGCAACGAGGCCATCACCCGCCTGCCGCTGGCCGCCCTGGAATTCGAACGCCTCGTCGCCCCGGTACGGGCCGCGGCCGACGCCGCCGCAGCGGCCGACAGGAGCTGGCTGCCACGCGGCCGGCGTCCCGCGGCCGACGATGAGCCGCACCCGTACCATCCGTCCGTCCAGCCACCGGGGTGGACACGACTTGAAGCCGTCCTGTTTCCGCGCGTCGTGGCCCGCTACCGGGCGAATGCGCTGGCAAACGACGACGAGATGCGACCGACCTACTTTGCGGCGCCCCACCCGGACGCCCGTGACGACGACGGTTACGACGACGAGGCCCATAAGGACCTGCTGCTGGACGCGCGCAGGCAGTTGCGGCGGGCGCGGGCCGCCGGGGACTTCTCGCACATCCGCGAGTGTGTCGAGCAACACCTCGAATGGGAGCGTGCATGGCTGCCGGCTGACTCCGCAGAATTTGACGAGCTGCTCCGGCAGATGGCGGACGCCGAGGTCGAGGTGCTGGACGAGGAACTGCGGCGCATCGATGGTGAAGTAGGCAGGACGCCGGACCTGATTCCACTCGTCGACGCAAGCGACACGTGGGCCTGTGCGATAAAAAAATGGGAAGAGGACGCTGCACCGCGGGCGAAGACCGCAGACGAGGTCAGGGCACAGGTCGTACGCTTCGAGCGGCTCGTGGGCCCGATGCCGCTATCCGCCCTGACCGCCGCGCACGTCACGCTCTTCAAGACGGCCTGTCTTGAAAAGGAAGAGGTCAGCAAGAGTCGCGTCAACACCATCATCGCACTGCTCTCCCCGGTCATCAACGTGGCGATGAAAAACAAGCTGACCCCACTCGGCACCAACCCGTTTTCCGGGGCGAAGTTCAGCAAGAAGGCTGTGCGCAAGGACACCGACCCCGAGGCCATCCGCGACGCCTTTACGGTTGCCGAACTCAACCAGCTGTACGCGTCGCGTGTCTTCGTGCACGGTCATCGCCCCGGAAAAGGTGGCGGAGACACCGCCTACTGGCTGCCGCTGCTGGGTCCACACACCGGCGCCCGGCTCGAAGACCTGTGTCGCCTGCGCACCCGCGACGTCGTCCAGCGGGACGGCGTATGGTGCCTTCACCTTCACGACACCAAGCGCGAGCACCGCGCGGCTTTCGCCGCCAACATGCGTCACGTCCCCATCCACCAGTCGCTGCTGGAGTTGGGCTTTCTCGAGTTCGTCGAGGCGCAGGGCCGCGAAAGCGACCGGCTGTTTCCGCGACTCAAGCCGAACAAATACGGCCAGCTTAGCGCGACCTGGAGTTCGTGGTTTAGCGACTACCTTGATGCGGACGCCGGACTGGATGCCCCCCGGCTGGACTTCCATAGTTTCAGGCATACCTTCAAGACGTTTGCTCAACTGTCAGGCGTGAACGACTGTGTGATTGAAGAGCTGAAGGGGCACGCCCCGGACAGCCTGTACGGACGCAACGAGGGAGGCGAAAAGCGGCTGCCGTTCGAACTGCTCGTCGCGGCGATGGACAGGCTGTCCTTTCCGGGACTGGAGCTCGGGCACCTGCCCCGCTGGCGGGCAGCGAAGCCGTAACATCGACGTGCCGCCTCCAGCGTCCCGTGCACAAGACGCCAGATGCCTGCGGGGCCAGGCATCTGGCCATGGACAATCCCGCTGCCAGCCGGCGTCGGCGTCTTTCACGCACCGGGCGCCCGGGCGCAGGAGGCCCACCTGGAAGCGTCAAACAGCGCCCCCTGACCGGCGGGCGAGCCACAGGCCGGCACCCAGTCCGGACATCGGCCGGCCCGCCCCCGACGACTTCCGGGCTCAGGCGCGTGCGCCGCCCCCCACCCCCCTATCCGCCCCCAATGCCGCCTGTCGGCCACGCAACCCCACGCCCTGCCCGCCAGGCCACGCGCCCCCTGGTCCACGCTGCATGCGCGGCCAGCAGCCTGCCAGCCAGGATGTCCTGGTTGGCGTCCCCAGTTGTGCGGCCCTCAACGAAGCGGCCGCCGTTCCGGGCCTGCTGCAGGAGAAGGGAATGTCCGGGCGAAGCAGAAGCTCAGGCTCAACCGGCACGCGGCGCCCTTTACTTCACCGCACCGGAGGTAACCGCCGGCTTGGCCATATAAATGCGGCTCGCTAGAGTTTTGAAAAGAGAGCTTCCTTACTACTAAAGAGGCTTCCTTTGCTAAAAGAAAAGATAAAGCCTCTTGGGAAGGAGCAACGCGGGCGTCTGCGACACCCGGCCTGCTTCAGGGTACCGGTCCAATCGTAGCGGCGCCAGGGCCCGCGACAGGATGACCGATTCCGGCGTATCCGCCGGAATCCGCTCAAGCCACGCCATACAGGCGAACATCCCATGCGTGTCCGGACTGACTACCTGTGCTCGCCGATGGAGTTCTGGTCATTGGCACGGCCATATACATCACGGGCTGACGCCCGGGGCACGACCTCTGGCGCCCGGGGCCAGCGGGACCTGAAAGGCCGCACCCTCGAGTACCCCTCCTACGGCACTTCCGCCTTTGGCCCCTCTTTCTGAAATTTGAGCTGGAAGCGCCTGCGCGCTTGGGTGGCTTTACTTTGCATCCCCGTGACCTTGAGCGGTTTCGGGGCGCATCCACCAATCCATCATCACAGGAGCTTCCATGCGCAAACCGTCCCGCCGCCAATACTTCAAGGCCATCGACGATGTCATCTACCGGCACTGGCTAAATTTCTCGGACCAGCCAAACGGGGCACTGATGCGGGAGATTGCCGAATCGGAGCGGCTGTTCCGCGAAGAGCGCTGGCCGCGCCCGCTCGACTTCATGCACCACCTGTATATCGATACGGTCGTCGAAGACATTGAAAAGGAAGCACTCGCACAGTTCCCTTCCGACGCTTTTGCGGGGCCATCGTTGCCGGTCGCGGTCAGCCGGCCCGTGACCCGAGGCAGTGGTCAACCTGTCGGCTGGCAACCAGCGGTTCCTGTCTGTTTCTGGGACCCGCTGAACCTTCTCCGTGACCATCTTGCCTTACACCGCGACCTGCACGCACTTGAGGTCCGTTGCCTGGGGGTCGCAGAAGACAGCTGGATTGAGGTTTAACACGCAGCCATGTCGCCCGTTCAGGGGCCGGGCGGCCGCCCGACCTGCAGTCGTCCGCCGGTTTCCAGGCAGTACCCGGTTGAGTGACCGGCGCCGCTTTACCGGCTGTCACCCATGCTGAGACAGACTGGAACCGGGCGAAGTCTGTGACGATGAACGCCAACGCCTGATGGGAATGCATCTACTTGACGACACTGGGTTCGACCCGTCATTCGCTGAGATGGTCGCGTAGCGTGCGGGTACAAGAACCAAATAGGCATTTAGTTGCCCGACGTTATAGCTTCGCCGGGCGGAAGGCATTCATCGCACATCCGGCCTTCACCTAGACGCTGAAAGCTTGTGTAGACTTGCTTGCCCGTCGAAATTAGACGAAGCGACTCGGTTATATTGCGACCGAAAACACGTCGCTGGCACAGGCAAAGCTAAAATGTCATTTGAGAGAGTAGTCCCCGAGGGTATCCATGCCTCCACCTGAGCACCTCAACTGGTTGGTACAACGGGAACCGTTGAGGACCGACGAAGGTAAGACGGTCACAATTTTAGAATTTCAACATCAACCGGACAACGCTGTCCTGTCGGCATGGGCCAGACATTTTCGCCAGCATTACTGTTCCGATGACGATATTGACGTTCTACGAGCTGGAACTGAACATTCACGTTCCGAATTTCTGAAAAACCTAGTGTTCCCAAATACCACAAAACCCGGACCGTCAATTCGGTCCGGCGATTTTGCTGAAATATTGGTTTGTGACTTCCTCGAGCACAGTATGAATCACTGGGTTCCTAGGGGGCGATTTGCGGAGAAAGCAACACCCAATGAATCGGTGAAGGGCACCGACATCATCGGTCTTTATTTGTCTCCGACTGGTAACTCTATCGAAGACACGCTGACAACCTTTGAGGTCAAAGCGCAGTTGCGTGCAGGCAAGCCTCAGCCTAGGCTCCAGGTCGCTGTGGACGACGCCGCAAAAGACAAAGTACGGCAAGCTTACACGCTGCTCGCAATGAAGCGGAAAGCTCACATGCAGGGCGACAATGCGCGGGTAGCGCTAGTCGAGCGCTTTCAAGCGAAGCCAGATAGGCCCTTTATAGAACTGACAGGTGCGGCCGCCGTGCTGAGCAACGGCGCATTCGACGCCGAGCTGATTGCGGCGACGACAACAGCATCACATCCCCCGGGCTCTTCTGTCCTTCTGTTGGTAATTCGAGGTGAGGATTTGATGACGCTCGCCCATAGTCTCTACGAGAGGGCCGCAGATGAGGCCTGAGGCAAATTCTCGGCGCTTGTTCGGGATAACACAAGCGAAGGCCCGGATGTATGAGTACGCGGTGCGAGAAGAGGAACATATCGATATTCCTGCCGGTACACATCCTGAAGACCTGTTTGCGCTTGCTATAGGTATTCTGGGCGACGAGGCAGCGGCCATATGCGATAAGGTTCTCGAACAGCGGACGGTGCTCGGGGCTCCCGTGGCGACGGACCAGCAGGGTCTGCGATTTGCGGCCTCGTTCTTTTATGCATATGTCGAATCGAGGTTTGACGTGGACCTCGACGAAGAATTGCTGACGCTTGCTGCAGCGACGTTTTATTTGGCCGAGACTCCGGGCAGTAGTTTCGTGGTCAGCAACCTGCTATCGACACGTACCCGCCAGCAGTTGTACCCATTCTCGACGGTTTTGCGCCTGGTACTCGCGAATCGATGGGCCGATACAGAGGTTCCTCCCGAAATTCGATTTTCCCCTTTGCTTGTAACTATGTTGCGTGCGGCGGGTGACTTGCTGTCGCGCGACGGAGGCGACGAGCGAATCCTTCTACGGCACTGCTCAGGGCTCCGGCAAGCTGTCTATCGAAACGGTAGTTCGAGAGATGTCGCGTTTGTGGACCTATGCGTAGCAGTCGTCCTACGCAAGGTCGGTAATTCGAGTCGCCTGAACTTGCCTCGATACTCGCGACTAGACGAAGAGCAGTGGTCAGACGTTCTTCGAAAACCCAATTTCGTTTCAGAGCTATGGCCGGCACAACGTCTACTCGGAAGAGCTGGCTTGTTTGCGGGAGCGTCGGCTGTCGTTCAAATGCCGACGAGTGCGGGAAAGACTCGAGCGATTGAACTTGTAATTCGGAGCGCGATGTTATCCGGCAGTGCCCAGACGGCGGTGGTGGTCGCACCCTTTCGCGCGCTATGCCATGAGATATCGAACTCTCTACGCCAGACGTTTGCGGGCGAGCGGGTGTCTATCGACGAGCTCTCGGATGTCCTGCAGCAGGACTTTCTGGAGTCGCTGGCGGACCTGATAGGTGAAATTGCTCAACCGTCCCCACAAGTCTTGGTGCTGACGCCAGAGAAGCTTTTATATGTTTTGCGGCAGGCGCCTCAGATTGCCGGCAAAATCGGGTTGATTGTTTACGATGAGGGGCACCAGTTTGATTCTGGTCCCCGCGGCGTGACGTACGAGTTGCTACTTACCACTCTGAAGCAGTTTCTGTCACGCCGAGCGCAGGTGGTCCTAGTCTCGGCGGTCATTTCGAATGCACAAGCGGTCGGCCAGTGGCTAATCGGCGAACGCGCTCCCGTGGTTGATGGCAAGGAACTGACGCCGACCCAGCGTTCTGTTGTCTTCACGAGTTGGCAGCATGCCTTGGGCACTCTTCAGTTCGATGCTCTGGGTCAGCCTGATGACTTTCCTTACTTCGTTCCGAGGGTCATTGAGCCATATTCATTTCCGCTTCGTGGTAGAGAACGAGTAGTCCGAGTGTTTCCTGAGCGTAGTGCTTCGGAGGTCGCCTTGTATCTCGGATTGAAGTTGGCGCCGCAGGGAAGCGCCGCTATTTTTTGCGGGAGAAAGGATAGTGCCGCCGGCATTGTCAGAGATGCCGTTGAATATTTCGAGCGAGGCTTACCTTATCAATCGCCAGCGGAAATCGCAAATCAGGATGAACTGCAGAGGTTGGTGCACCTCCACGCAATGCATTTCGGCGACGATGCGGTCGTGACCCGAGGTGCAAGGTTCGGTGTGTTGGCACATCATGGCAATACCCCCCAAGGTCTTCGACTCTGTATCGAACATGCGGTGAAAGAGGGCCTTGTGCCTTTGGTCGTGTGCACGTCCACCTTGGCACAAGGAGTGAATCTGCCGCTCCGATACCTGATTGTGTCAACAATCTATCAAGGTGGGGAGCGCGTGAAGGTGCGAGACTTTCACAATTTGATGGGGCGAGCAGGCCGTGCCGGAATGCATATCGAGGGTTCCGTAATCTTCGCAGATACGCGCATCTTTGACGGTAGGAGTGCTCGACGTGAGCGGTGGCGATGGAATACAGTTCGTGAGCTTTTAAATACCGCAAATGTGGAACCGACCGGCAGCTCGCTTCTAGGTCTTGTCGCTCCAATAATGAACGACGATGGCTCGCAGGAAGTGCAGGCCGCTTTCGACGTCATCATTGCACTGTTAGGGGACGAAGATAACGCACTGGCGCAAATCAATGACGACGCACATTACCTGGCCGGTATTGGCGCTACGCCTGAGCATGTCGCGCAGCAGGTGAAAACCAAGGAGCGGCTCGTCAACGCTGTCGCCAGCTTCTTGCAGGCCAGTCGCGGGGAGACCGCATTCGAGGAATTTATTGAGGTGGTCAGTGGGCTTGCGAAGAGTACGCTAGCGTACTCGTTGGCTTCGGATGACCAGAAAACGTTACTGGTCGACTGTTTCATCGCAATTGCGCGCGCCGTCCAAGACCGTGAGCCGGAAGCCGCTAACCAGACGCGGAATTCGCGGACGCTTTTGGGTCTGAATGCACTTGCGAAGATTTATAGATGGTGTGAGCGGAGCCGTGACCTCGTGTTCGCAGCGCAGACTGAGGTGGAGCTATTGAATGCGATTTGGCCAGTCTTGCTTGAAGTGGGTGAAGACGACCTGCTTGAGAAAGTCGTCGGCAAGGAATTGCTCATAGATGTCGCGCAATCGTGGCTATCGGGAGCAGCGTATTCTCAAATCGAAGAAGTCATCTCGGCTGGTGGCATCGTGAAGCGATTTGGGGAGAGCACGCGCCGGTTCACACCTGAAGATGTCGTTGACATTTGCGACAATTGCTTTGGCTTTGAGTTCTCGCTGTATCTGACCGCATTGGTGACGTATTTTGAGCAAGACGGCGACCTAAACAACGTCGATACTGTGGAGCTGATTAAGCGCCTTCAAAGCGGACTAAAGTACGGCCTTCCAGACCCGTTGGCTGTGGCCATTCAAGAGTCGGGTTTCGCAGACAGGATGCTTACGCTGGATTTGCGACCGGTCTTCGCAGGGGTCCACCCTTCTAGAGACGCAGTCGTAACTTATGCTCGAAATAATCCAGCTGCTGTTAGCGCTGTGCTTGATAGATACCCATCGTATTTTCAGATGGTCTTTGCAGGTCTCACTCAGCGATGAGGCATTAAGGGCCCGACTCGGCGGAGCCGACTAAGCGACGCATCGTGAATATGCGCCTCCAGCATCATGGTTAAGAGTGGAGCGTAGACGACAGTAATTGGCCGAAGTTAGGTTCGTTGAACGTGACCGTCTTACCCGTGTAGTAGTTTGCCGGTTCGAACTGGCACTTGCGTACAGCGTTCTGATTATCAACCACAGCAAGGACGAATCCTGGCCTCGGCTCCCTCGGACACTTCAAGTAGATGACCTCCTCCTCTAGCAGACGCACGGCGCTGGTTGCTGCGACAACGATTAACGGGGTTGGCTTTGCAGCACCCCCAACGCACGCAAACCAAGGGCTGCGGCTCGAAATCCCGCTAGTCGATGCGCGAAAGGACTCGCGCCTCAAACCGGATAGTGTTCACTGCGAGCCCAGATACCATCTCTTTTAACTTCTCCCATTTTTCGCTGGTTGCGAATATAACCTGCTGTTTCGCGACTCCGCTTTCACTTGTCCGCGACAGCAGTTGCGCAAAGCTCATCTCCTTCGCTTCCTGCTGACGCGGCTCGTCAAAAATCAGAAAACCTAGATGGTTCGTAGCGTAGCCCCGCGAGAGTTCCAAAATGCCTTCGAGATATGCCCAGATAATCCTAATATTGTCGCTTGCGGAAAGGTCAAATCCCAGGTTGAAGCCGTCCCGAGTCGGACGATAATTGTCGTGCGATATGGAAATCGACTCTGCAGGGATACTCTTGAAACCATACGTGACCAGTTGTTCTCTGACGAAAGTCTGAAGGGCACTCAGTTTCTGCTCGTCCAACGTACTAAGCTCCTTGGAAGGAAGCGCTTTTCGTCGAACTTCAAGGTCTCGCCACTCCGCGGCGAGACTTTCAAACTCGGCCAACTCATCGATAAAGTCCTGCCCGGCTCTCTTTAGCGTTGCGATTGCAGTCTCCAACTCGAGCTCCCTTCTGATACGGCTTGCCGCTGGTGCGCCGCTGGCCCCCACCAAGGTCTGTTTAAGTAACCTTATTTTGCCTTGCAGTTCACCAAGCCGGGCACGCAATGAGTCGAGATTTTGGCTTTTCAAACCGATTTGAATGCTCCCCGCCTCCTGCAATCGCTTAAAAGTGGCGAGCTGGGCGCGAATAAATTCGATATTTTCAGACAACGGCATTATTTGTGGCTCGTCATTCTGAGAGAGCAGGGTATCTGCCAGATGCTGATGGCACGTCGGACAAGTGTCTCGGTTCAATTCCCACTCTGCAATCGAGCCGAACTTACGCAACTTTTCTGCGTCTTGATTGCGGCGCAAGTCCTCCTCGAGCGAACTAATGCGGGAGATGAGTGCGCGTTGCTGGGCAGATTCGAGGTCTAGCGCTTCAAGAGCTGTAGTGGCCGCAAAGTCGACTTCCGCCAGTTCCGATTCAGATACGTTCAGTTCTGTCCGAGCAAGCGTTGCAATTTCATCGTTAGTAGGCGTCTCGGTCTGTCGCAACGAATCGAGAGCGAATTCAGTGTCCGATTTAGCGGAATTCCACGGTTTCCATACTCCGTCTCGAGCAACCTCGAAGGATGGCTCTGGGGTGGGAGGCCAGTCGGGGACCGGGTCTCGTGGAACATCCTTTATTCTTCCATGGGTGCTCGCAATTACGGCTTTAAGACCCGAGATTGCGTTCTTCCATTGACTGCGAAGCGACGCATCTCTCTCTGCCACCGCTTGGCGTTCCGCCTGAATGGAAGCCGCATCAAGTTTTAGTACGAATTCGATGGCTCGCTTGGACAACTCCCGGATTCCTAGGTAGGTGGGCAAATTCGCTTGGATGCCCGACCAACCGTGTTTCTGTTCAACCAGGAAAAGCGGGAAGATGCCCTCCATATACAAAGGGCACTCTCCTCCGGAGCTTCTAGGCACTGATGGAAGTGTCCAGCCAAGGAAGCTCGCCAGTTTCGAATGAAAGCCTGCCTCATGAGTGACTGCACCTGGGTCTCGCAAGAAATAGTCGCGACTTTGCAATGCCGCGGCGCCGTCCTCCGATAATGAGCCCTCCCACACGGTCACCAGGCGAAAGTCCCGGTTTCCCTTTACACTTCGCCGTATCGTTAGCGCCTCACCGCGAGTGTTGCTGACTTCCAGCCAAACATCCGAGGTCAACACGAGGTGCTCTCCGTCCGCATCTTCCAAAAACGTGGTCATCGCAGGTGGAAGCGGAATCACTGCCTTGGGCCCGAGCATACGCTCAAGGCCTAACGCGTAAATGATTGACTGGATGCAGGTAGATTTGCCCATACTGTTCTCAGCATGCAGTATGTTAAGGCCACTATGAAAGCGAAGCTTTGCTCCATAACGGCCTTCAGGCGTCAGCACGTCGAGATGAAGCCTTTCGAATTTAATTGTCATGGGACGCAAGGCTCTTGAACAAGTGGTCTATGGCAGGTTCGGTGAGATGCGGAATCAATTCAGAAAGTAACTCCCTTTCTTGGACCAAACACTCAGTAGATTCCGTGAGCTCTTTCGCTATGCGCAAGCCTTTTTCCGAAAGCTTTACGGACTTCTTGCCGGATATTTCGACTAATCCTTCCGCAACGGCGAAATCAACGGCTCGGTTCAGGGTGGGGTCAATGCGGGGCAGCGGTGCCGTTGAAAGTTCGTCGGAGTTGAGGGAAGCAATTAGCTGTTTGCTAACGTCGCGGTCTTTGAGGGCCCAAGTCGCGAAATGTAGCTTTCGCAGCGATGCGCTTTTCCCCCGTGACGTGTGAAGCACGAGGAGAATTGTTGCAATGCGCCAGACTGGACGTAGGTCGGCCGGCAACGGAGCAGGCCTGTCAGTGAAGCTCCAGCGCCGACCGAGCTGCTCCAACCGGTCCAGTGAATGTGCGTCATTCATTTTGAAAGTCCATCGGGCATCGCAGAAGCCAGTCGGCGATGGCTTCGTCTGTGAGGGCGGAAACGGTTTCGTCGTCCAGGCCGGGCAACTGGTTTCTCAACGCGCCGCCAAAATTTAGCATTACTTCGCGGAGACTAGCCTTTGCAGAGCCTTCATGCAACGCTGAATGTAGAGCTAGCTTCCTCTCTTGGCTTCTTTTGGCTGCGTCCGCTCCAGCGTGAATGTCCGGATACTTTGTGCGTAGGGTATCAAGGACGTTCTGGCCTCGAAGGTACATTTGAAGAAAACCTTCAAACAGTTGGGTCGCTTGCTCCTGTTTGCCGGCCGTTAATGTAGTGACCTTCCGGTCCAAATGACGTAGCCAGTCGTCATGCTTAACCGAGAACTCGGCAACGGATGCCGCGTGAGGGTCGGTGACTGGAACCGAAAGGCTTCCAACACCCGCTCTCGCCAGGATTTGAACTTCGACGGCGAAATCGTCGAGCGTCATAATATTGGCCGTGCACCCGGGTTCAACGAAAGGCAAGTTTTTCGAACAAATCCCCTGAATTTTTGTCGAAGCGTGGGTTAACAGAGCCTTATCCTCCCAGCGGGGCACAACTAGAGCCCAATTGCGAATTTTTGTGGGTTGCAGGAGTTTTTCTAAGACAGCTCTGTTCTTTTCCAGCTTGCCGAGGTCTTGGGTCACCTTCCGTTTTTGCTTTTCAGTCAGCTCGGTCACACTAAGCGGCTCAGTGGCCGCATAGCATTGGAACGCGTTTCCGTCACGGCAAAAGCCTTCTAGCCCGCAATCTCCGGCGACACGGTCCGGAATTTCAACGTAATCGCCAAACGGCACTCT
Source organism: Paraburkholderia sp. PGU19 (assembly GCF_013426915.1). Lineage (GTDB taxonomy): Bacteria > Pseudomonadota > Gammaproteobacteria > Burkholderiales > Burkholderiaceae > Paraburkholderia. The sequence continues at coordinate 610,073 of NZ_AP023179.1, read as the reverse complement.
CCGTCGTATCAGATTCCCGACGTAGTGCTGCCATTCGGTCGCTCCGCGTTTCCACTGTTCCCCTGGCATAGTTATTTTTCACATCCAGAATTGACGTAGCGATTCACGAGCCTTTCCGACAACGCAAGAACGCTCGTTTTTGTCATACTAGCGCATGACATCCTTTTCGGACAGTTAGGCGGACTCTGCGGTCAAGGGACAGTGCGCTAGTCGGGTGGGACTATGGCATCGTAATCAATGTATTTGTTCAGCTGCGCGTCTTTGAACGACTCCTACAGCCCTCGTGCCGGGCCGCCCCACCCGACGCAACAGTTGTGCTCTTGAAGCTGCTCAGCCAGTCCCTGCAAGTAGGACTGGCGGTTATGTCATTTGCATAAAACGCAAGTGCATCGATACCGTCGGCAAACCCTTTAGTTAGAAGCCGCTTTGGTCCTAACGGCGCTCGGTTCTCCAGTCTGCTTGAACATGTCGTCCATCAAGTCCTGGACGACGCCGTCGGCATTTGGAAACTGATGCAACACGGAGTTTTTCCAGTGCCCCGACGCGATAAGGCCGCCGCTTGGCGCCTTGTAAAAGCGGATATCCATCGAACGCAGGTACATGACGATGTCCCAGAACCAGCTGTCGGTGTAAGTGACGTTCATGTCGGCTTTGTCGCACGCGGGGGCAACCGACACCGACACGCCGTGGTTTTCCAGGTTGCGTTGGATTGCTGCGTCCATGTCCGCCGACTTGCCGCCGTGCGCGGTAAAGCACGCTGTCGTCATCGGCGAGCCTTTCGCCTGCGGACCCGCGGTGACATTCTGAGTAGTTGAACATCCAGAAAGAATGGCGAGCGCCAACACAGCGGCGACAGCGGAGACCAGAGTGCGCATTTTATTTTCCTGTTTGAATGCAAAGACGGCGCTCTGAATATCGGCAGCTACGTCGCGAACTTGAGCGAACTGGAGGCCTGTCCCTGGGCGTGGGGTTCTTGGAGTTCAACTACCACGCGGCGCAGCTGCAGGTCCTGACGAGGTACTGCGCGCGGTGCGCCGCCCCTAGTAATGCCGCGTTACCAATCTCGCACCGCCGTTTCACATGTGTCCGACATCGCTCCTTACACTCCGAGCCGTAGTCACTGACATTGCACCCAACGTGCGAGGAGTAGCGAAGATGAACAAGAAGATTCTTGGCGCAGCGCTCGGTCTGGCAGTACTGGCAGCATCAACTGCAGCATCGGCACACGTCGACGTCGCCATCGGATTGGGCATCCCCGGAGCCGTGTATGCGCCGGCAGAGCCCGTGTACGCACCGCCATCTCCCGCCATGTATGCTCCCGCACCCGTCGCCGTCGCGTACGGCCGTGACGACGACTGGCGAGCTCGCGAATGGCGCGAACGTCGCGAGTGGGGTGAACGTGAATGGCGCCGCCAGGAATGGCGTGAACATGAGTGGCGCGAGCGCGGTCGCTGGGGTGGTTATTGAAACGACACCGAACGACACATCGTCCAGAGCGTACTACGCACGAGTAACCAGGAATGAAAGCTAGTCAACTGAGAATTGCGTTAGCGGCTGTCACGCTGGCCTTGGCAACAATCGGAACGGCGAACGCCGCAGGCTGCCTCAAAGGCGCGGTGGTAGGCGGGGTCGCTGGGCACTACGCGGGGCACCACGCTGTCGTTGGTGCGGTCGGTGGCTGCGTGGTCGGCAGGCACCTCGCGAAGGAGCACGCGCAACAGCAAGCTCAGCAGCAGGCCGTGCAGCGCCACGCGGCAGCACAGGCGCAATAGGACGTCCTCTGCTTGGTGTACCCGGTGGAACCAGAGAATTGCTGTCCACCGGGCATCCGACAACTACGTTTAGGTCGTTATCTCGGCGCCAGACTCGACTGCGGCCACCGGCGCGGGCGCGGCCACGCTCTGGCGCAGCGCTTTTTTCGCCAGCGCCTTCTTAGCCGGGACCCTCGCGCTCACGGCCTTCTGCGCAACCACCTTCTTCACCGCAACCTTCTTCGTCGGTGCGGCCTTTGTCGCTGCGACCTTCTTGACGACGGCTTTCTTGGCAACTGTTTTTTTGGTCGAAGGCTTCGTCTCGTTCGAAGCACTCACGTCGGCCGCCACGCCGGCGCCATCAATCAAAAACTTCGAACGGTCCTTCACCGATGCCAACCACTCCGGAGCACGCCCGCGCCCACTCCAGGTCGCACCACTCTTGGGGTCACGGTAAAGGGCCGGCTGCGGACCTTTTCGCTGGCCTTTGCCACCAGTCGCACCGCTCGACTTCGACGCCCCCTTCTTTGCCGCAGCCTTCGCCTTGCTCACCGCACTTGCGGTTGCCGCAACAGTCGCTTCCGCACCACCTGCAATCAAAAATTTACTGCGGTCTTTGACGTCCTTAAGCCATGCCGGCGGCCGTGCGTGACCGCTCCACGTTTCGCCAGTCTTGCGATTGATGTATTTGGGTGGCAGTTTGCCCTTCGCAGCCGCCTTGCCAGGCGTTTTGGCTGAAACATTCGGTTTGCTCGCAGTTGCGCCGGTCGCATCAACGAGGAACTTGGTCCGGTCCTTGGCGTTGGCAATCCACACCGGCGCACGACCATGTCCCGTCCACGTCGCCCCTGTCTTCGGGTCCCGGTATTTCGCTACCGAACTTGCTGCTTTGGCCGCGGCCTTAACGCCCGGCTTGCGACCACGCTTCTTGCCACCATCCGCATACGCATCGATGTCCGCGGTCGTGAAGCCGTGCTTTTCCATAATGGCGCGGATTTTTGCGATAACGGCGGACGAGTCTTTCTTCGCGATTGCTTCGGCTTGCACCTGGAGCTTTGCGATTTTCGCCTGCAGGCTTTCTAAGGTAGCCATTTTCTTTCTCCCCGTTTGATTGCAATCGCCGCACTATGCCATAAAACAACAACGATATGCGAATGAGCGGCGAGTCGTATATGTTGCCGACAGCCCAGTGGTAACCTGAGGGCACAGCGCTTGCGGAAGCGTGGGGACGCGCCAGATTGCGCACTTTAGTTAATAGAGGAACGTAATGGACGAGCGAAAGCGCGACAGCATAGTTGCCTACTTGCGCCGCAGAATGAATGAGGTGGGCATCGAACTCGACGACTTGGCGACCGCAATCGCTGAAGACGAGATTCGACGAGAATCTGCCCGCTACCGCAGCGCAACGGGAGAAATTTGGAGCGGCGAAGGGGAAATGCCGCAGTGGCTTGTGCATGCAGTAAGTGCTGGGCAGTCAGTCGAACACTTCGCGGTCGACGCCCCTTCGCGCATAACAGCTGCGGGCCATTCGAATGTCGATTGGAGCGAGGACCCGTTTGCAGGCAGCCGGCTGGCAATGACGCACCCATCGCATAGCGGCGCGCGCAGAAGGCAAAGCCTTACCCGCCCTTGCTTTTGAAAAGACGTTCATGCATCCAACCGTCACTGGTTGCAACAAGAACGGCCTTGTCGCCTGGCGCATCGCTCAGGTCATGCTGCACGGAAGGATATGCGGCTTGAAGCGCAGGCTGCTTTGCCCAAGCGGGGACATCATCAACCTCATAGATGAAATTGACCTGCGAAATCTTGGTACCAAACATGTCGGCGGGTTGTGTAAAGTTTTCGACTTCCTTCACTTTGTATTTGCCACCGCAAAATGCGTCCCAATTACCCATGTTGCCGGCGGCCCCCTTAACAAGATACTTTTTGCCTTCGTCTGTGAGCGAGTATTGGACGCCAGCGACCATCTTGTTCCCGAAGGGCGCCTTCACCTCCGTATCCTTCGCCGAGAGCAAACCAGCACTCACCAAAGCGGCGGCTTTCTCCGGTTCATTGATGAAATTCATCCCGCCGCTCTTTTGAAGCGTGAAGGGAATTTCCTTCGCCGGCACCATCACACAAACGCCGCTTTTCGTATTGAAATAATCCTGGATAGCAGACTGGAAGTTGCTCTTGTTTGCATCCTGCTTGCTACCACAACCAGACAGACCGAACAGCGTGACAGCAGATATGGCGATGACTTTGGCCTTTTTCATTTTTCTTGAGTGTTATACGTTCTGTTTGAGTAAAGATTCACCGCGACCCCTAGCGGTGAGTTGCAATTATGTCGCCGTTCTCGCCGGTCCTCAACCACGAATCCGGTTGCGGCCCGGCTACCGCAAATTTCTGTACCACAGACCGGCGCGAGAGCTAAAGTTTTTGCGTTCTGTGCCGTTAAGCCCCTAGTCATTTTTTTATAACGATAACGAGGGCCACGTGAACATCAGTTTCCGATTGTCGGTAGTGACAGCAGCGTTGACGTTGACGGCGTGTGCCGAAACCGGCGCCGCTCTGCAAAGTTTGAACAATGGCTTGGCACAAGTGAATCAAGCCATGGCTCCTTCAGGAGGCGGTACTCCATCAGTTTTTGGCCCCTCACTTTCAGTAGAGCAGCAAGGACAGATGCGGGATGCGATTGGCGCATCCTTGGCATCAAGAGACGCTGGACTGCGTAACATGGTCAGTTCTGCACAGCCGGTTCTCGTGGCAGTGATGTCGAAGTCTGCTTGCTATCACGAGTGGAACGCATCGCGCGTCCTAAGCATGTATACGTCGGCCCAGCTTGGCAACGGTTATATCCCGGCCCCTTATACGTCAATGAGATACGCACCGAAGAACCGCTGCTTGAGCGTCCTAAGGACGGACTCCTGGACTCAGAAGTCGCTGAATGCGTTCACTTTCCGCGCTGTCTACTTCAGCCCGGAGAGCGGTGAGAGCCAAGGACTTACTTATGAATTTATCAGAGCGGATGGCGCCTGGCTTCTCAATGCTGTCCTGTAAGTAACCCGCTTTGCTTGGTCTCTGAGCAATGACGACGTCCGACAATTCGAGCGAGAACTCACATCTCGCTCGATATACCAACGCGAGTTTTAAGTAGGCGACTGCAATCAGGCCGACACGGAAACACCAGCGGCCTCGATTGGCAGTTCCAGTCTTGTTCACTCGGCAGTCTTGTTATTAGGCCGCGATAACGACAATCGGGTGAGACAGCTTTAGTGTCTTGAGCCGCCCTTCCTTTGGAAGTACTCTAACTACCAAATTTCGGGAATGGCACACCAGCCTGTGGAGAAGCGTCTCTGTTACGCGCGCGGTTGCGGTGAACTCAAGAGCGACGACCTACGGACGTCGCACATCGTTGAGCATGGGCTCGCCCGGCAAGAAACTGGTACAAGTTCACTCTGCGCAACATGAAACCGAACGGACGTGAAGCCGTTTTCCCTTCATACATCTTCGCGTGCGCGTCGACTTCACGTTGAATGGGCTCCGTGTGTTCACGACTGTTCTTGAAAGCGCGGCTTCTGCTCGCGCCGGTGCCGAATTTCTAGCACAAGCATTCTCAATTGCGTCGTCGATGGTCCCCCCAATGAGCGAAGTTGCCCACCGTCGTGCACATTTAGTTGACTCAGGCAACATTCTCTCATCTTGAAAACTAAAAGAAAGTTTGCTTAACTTCCCGCAAATCCTGGGAGAATGCCATGGCGACCAACAAAAAACCGGCGCATGTAGGCAACACTTCGATAATTGCCCCCACAGCGGTCGCCTGGTCGAACAACGACGTCATTCTGGTTGCTTGGAGCTACCCAGGCCCCATCCCTGATTGCATCGGCTTTACGGTTCAACGCAAAGAGTCATCGCAGCCCGACTCCAAGTTTGCCGCGCTCCCGTCCTATGTCGGTTGGTCTGGCGGCAAAAACGACGAGCGAAAGCCAAAGACCACTGATGAATGGCCGCTGCAGCGATTCAACTGGAAGGACCTGGTCGCAGAACCTGGCGTGAAGTACGTCTATCGCATCGTGCCGCTTCACGGTCCGTCCGACAAGCCACAACCGATGGATGCAAGGTATTGGCTTACTACACCCGAGGTTGCGCGCTCCGACACACAGGCGGGAACGGTGCGAGCAACGTTCAATCGCGGAATCCTTGCTACGCAAGCCCTGGCACGCAAGATTCACAAACCAGGCGGCAAAGCTTTGAGTTCCTCCGAAGTTCAGGAATTCGTTAAGGAGAATATCGCGGCACTCGGCGCGGCAGAAAGACAGCGACTTACCGGTCAATTGCTGGACACGCTGCTTGCCTTCACCGCCCGCGCGAAAAGGAGCGGTCGAATTGTAGGCGCGCTCTACGAGTTGACGGATGACGAACTCATCAAGGTGCTTGTCGATTTGCCGAAGAATCGCCTGGAACTCGTTCTGTCAAACGACAACGATTCGGTTCCCGATGGTAAGACCGCGTCAGGTAAGCCGAAGCGGAAAACTGTCTACGATGGCCTGAATCTGAAGGCGCGAGGAGATTTAGTAGCGAAGCATGGCGACAACATTGTTACCCGCTATATGCCGTCTACTGGCATCGCGCACAACAAATTCCTCGTGTACGTCGACGATAAGAACATCCCGCAGGCGGTACTCACAGGTAGCACAAACTGGACCCCCACCGGCCTCTGCACACAGAACAATAACGCTCTCGTGGTCGAGGACACCGCTGTTGCGACAAAGTACCTGGAGTACTGGGTTGCACTCAAAAGTGACAGCGTTGCGAATACGGTTCCGAAGTCACCCGCACCCCAGCATGGGCTGCAGGCTAAGGCGCTGCGGTCCGCCGGTGCAAGTTCAGGTGCGACGCTTAAAATCGCGGCGAGTCGTGCAACTGTTTGGTTCTCACCCAATACCAAGGCTCGAATAGACACGGGCACGTCCAAGGCACCGAAGATGCCTTCCGAGCCTGCAGACATGACCGCCATCGCACAGCTCATGGCGGCGGCAAATCAAGCCATCTTCTTTCTCGCGTTCCAGCCCGGCAGTGCGGAATCGGCGACCAGTATCACCTTCCTTGACCAGCTGGCCAAGGTTGCTATCGACAAGCCGAGCCTTCTGGTTCGAGGTGCCGTGAGCGACCGAGGCCTTGCCCAAAAGTTTAATCGCGCCATCTACGATGAAGCGGGCTGGCAAAATGCCGCGGCCGTTTCACCCGCCGGCTTTTCGACCGACTTCGGCTACTTCGAAACCGAGCTGGTGAAAACAGGGCACGCCATCATTCACGACAAAATCATCGTCATCGACCCCTTTGACGACGAAAATTGTCACGTCATCACGGGTAGCCACAACCTTGGCTACAAGGCCTCCTACAACAACGATGAAAACATGGTCATCGTCAGTGGCAACAAGGAACTGGCCATCGCTTACGCTGTTCACGTGTTGGACGTCTACGACCACTATAGATGGCGCTACAAGCTCGCGCAGCAGCGCGAGCAAGCGGCCAAGAAAGCCAAAGCCAAAGGGGAACCACCCCCGAAGTTTCCTAACCTCACCAAATTCAAACCGACGTGGACTGGGATTTTTCGCGACACTGACAAGTGGCAGACGCGGTACTTCCAGCAGGATTGGGAGAACTTCACCGAGCGGTTGTTCTGGGTTTCCGACGGTGAACCGCTGCCGCCGTTGCTGCCAAGAACCAACGACCAGGGAATGAAAGTCACACCCGAAGCCGTGAAAGAATCCCGCAAGGCGTCAAAACCGCGAGCCTAGAATTCCGGCGGTCTTGGCATTCGGTTGGCAATCAGCAGACTCGTTCGTGTAAGCACAGTCGCCCGATGTCACGCAGCAAGCCGGTGCTCGTAGTACGGGCGCACCTTGTCCTCAAGGATTGCATACTGGGTCGCCAAGTCTTCAGGATTCGGGTTGAGCCACGCCGCAACATTTTCTGGCTTTATGGAAACAATGCACCGGTCATGCCCCGCCTCGGCGACTTCTGCCGGAGGTTCGTCAGTAATAGCTGCGAAAGAATAGAGGTCTGGCTCGCCAGGCGCCGTCCATTTTGACCACAAGCAAGCTATAAGCATTCTGCTTCCATCACGCGGTGTGAACTGAAGGACGATGTTCTCGTCCTCCTCTCCTTCTGCCAGCACGCGCCCTTCCATTTTCGACTTCGCGACATTCTCGTAGAACGAATCGACAACCACGAGTCCGTGCGAACGCCCGAAAAGCGGTGCCCAAAATTTCGCGAGACTATCCAATCGCGCGTTGTACGTTCCTGGGAAGCGGACATCGTAATTTGCGGGCTTGCCCGCAATTCGACACTGGTATCTCATCGGACGCACGACAAGCTGCCCCGCCTCTTGAATCAGGACCGGCGCGTAATGCCCCGGGAAGATGCGTGAGTCCCTCGGTTCGCTCTCAACGCGCTTGATATCGTCGAGTCGGCGAAGCATCGCTTCGATTTTTTCGCCAGCGATGCGCTTACTCTCGGTTGCGGTTTTCGTTGGCTTTGTTTGCAGAGTTCGCTCTGCTGCTACCAGCCGCGCCCGTTGCTTGAACAGTTCTTCCTCTAGCGAGGTAGTCTGAGCCCCGTTGTACTCGTCGATGAGCCTTTTGATTTCACGCTCCTCATCCGACTGCGGCGAGGTAAACGAATCGTCCATCGCCTTGGGGATTTTGGCCTTCAGGTTGCCCTCCGCGCGCTCCCAGTACAGGCGTGCGAACTCGCGGATGTCCATGTGCGCGCCAAAAGTTTTCACATACCTTTTGTAGTCGGCTTCAATCTGCGCTGAGTAACACATAGGTCGCTCCGGTCAAGTTCCGTGACTCCGCTAGCCAGAAACCAGTCTACGCGTTATGCGTGTATGGGCTCAACCGTATCTGACATTGAGACTTCGAGAGGTCGGAGCGTCCGCCGCCTTGTTGACATCAACACAGGCGTTGGCTGCAGGGACACAGCAATCGGCTCGCTTGCTGCCGGTCCACGCCTCTTTATCACGTCAACAACGAGACCATCGGCCGACGGTCGCAGCGCCAGACGCAGTACTGCGGGAGACGCGTCCTGCACTGCAGCAAGCGGCCGCATCATTACGAACAGCGTCTCCGATGACTGTGCTGCGAGGTGCAGACGGCGCAGCGACGACGCCCGCACGTGTTGTGCCCAGAAAATCAGGGCACCGCACGTTCCGGCTCGGAGAATTTGCTCCGCCGACCACAAAGCATCGGCTGACGTGGCACCGCTTAACCGCATGACGCGCTCGAGTTCCAGCCCGATATACGACAGTCCGAGCGCGTTCGGCACCTGAGGTGGCTGCAGAAGCGCCACTGGCCGTGGTGTCAGCGCGACCAACGCTGGCAGCAACAGGCGCAGCTCCCCGACGCCCGACTGGCTGACGAGCAGGTCGATGAGCGCGCCCGTGGGCCATCCTCCGCCGGGTAGTTCACACGACAACACGGGGTACCCGGTTTCCACAACGCGGCCGTGGGCGCGTGCGAGTTGCGTCGCGCGCCATAACGACGGATGAATCTCATCGACCTTGGCATGCGTCCCCATAGTCACGTCACCCCGATACTGTATATTTATACAGTATCATATGCGAAGGCTGAGATTGAGACCAGAAATTCGACGGGAGCGGATTTTGGATGCAAAGGTACGCAGGAAGGACCATCCGATGCCCGAGATGGCCGCGTTCGTACAACTGCTTCGCGACGCGTTCGGCGACACAATTATCGACGAAGCCGTTCAGCGCGGTAAAGCTGGGGAGCCTGCCTTCTACGCGTGCGAAAATGGCAGGTCGGCGGGCACTGCCTCGCCATCAGCAAATGTCTGGCGGGTAGACGATGCGATTCGCGACCGTCACTTCTGCCGCGGTTGCGATGGCAGTTGCGTGGGTACTGATACCCGCTGCACCCGTTAGCCACAGATTGAGATGAACGTTATGAAGCCAGTTTTCGTCGGTGTATTCGCCTTGACGTTGCTAGCCAGCGCGCCAGTTTTTGCTGGCGCTCAGTACCGGGAGCTTTGGAATCCGCCGGAGGCACGCGCTGGTAACACTCACGTTCGAACAGCATACGCCTCGGCCACGCGGCACCGCATAGCTGCGCACAACTATCACCGCCACCATATTCACCGGCAAATCGTTGCGACCGCGACCGTGCCAAGAGCTTCATCTGTTGCCGCGACCATGAATCAGTCGAGCCGCCTGACGTTTGAAGACATCCCAAGGCAAATAACGCCGGAAGGCAATGTCCTGCGTGTCAACGGTGGGCACGTCGGCGCGGAGGTTGAACGCTAATGCAAACCGAGTTGTACAAGGGCTACGCCGTGTGGGGTCACGCAATTGCGCACCAGGAAAAGCTTCTTGAGCACGAACGCTACGCGGCAAGCGGCACGATTACGCGTGACAACAAACTTGTCGAGGCGTCTGGTGTACTCGATGTGTTTGATAGCGAACAGGAAGCTCAAGATGCAGGTCTATCGTGGGCTCGTGCATGGGTGGACAGCCACGGCTAGCCTTCATCGAAACACATCGAGCCTGCTACCGGAGAGTGATGCGACTCAGAGTCGACTTATTTGCAGGGTCATGCAACAAGTTTACGAACCACCTGTTTCAACCTGCCGAAAACTCGGCCGACTCCATTTGAAGATGCGAGCGACTCCGCGCACGCCATCGCTATGCCCTGGTTGCCACTATCACCCACGCCTGGAAACGTACTAGATACCTGCGAGCTTAATGATTGACTATCGACGCGAGCGAAAGCGAATCTCAGAGAACGTGACGCTTGCGCATAGGGCATTACACAGATTAAAGATTATATGATTACCGGAACGGTTGACCGCAAAAACAACACAGCACGAGCGGAGTTTTCACGTGCGGATACCCAATTTCCGTGTGTGGAGGTCAAGCAAAACGTGGGTGGAGGACAAGTTACGCGTGGGTGAAGGACAAGTCATGTCGATGAACTTCAACATAAAATTGCATCGCGAGAAGTTCGACAGCCACGGATAACGCGTTGCGTTAGGAGCGGCGCTGGGCAGAAGCAGATTCGAGAGAACGACCGAACAGCCGTCCGGGGTGGGTCCAGCGTCGAGAGTTCGACGCCGAACCGAAGCAGGTTCTGGTCAGTGCAGCTTGACCCGGGGCGTCAGCAAGCGGCCGAGGCCATGCGCAGCAATTGTAAAAACGGCTCGTCGCAGGCCGGAGACGGCGACCAGATGCTTCCGATAAAGGGCCGCATACATCAATTTTGCGACGAATCCCTCGACGAAGAACTTCCCGGTGCTGGTGATGCCTGCGATACTGCCCACCGCTGTCGGTGAACCTAAAGAAACGAGCGACCCATGGTCTTTGTAAGTGAATGCGCCGATGGGACGACCGTCAATTCGAGCGCAGAGCGCCTTGAACAGGAACATGGCCTGTTGGTGCGCTGCCTGAGCTCTCGGCGGAACGGGCGCCTCACCGGTCATCGCGCAACTCGCGCAGTCTCCGAGCGCGTAGACGTTCGAGTCCGATTCGCTCTGCAGCGAACTCGTGACCTTGACCTGGTTGATGTGATTGACCGCGAGACCGTCGAGCGATGCCAGGACGCTCGGCGCCCTTATGCCTGCTGCCCAAATCGTAATGTCCGCCGGAATCGACGCTCCGCCTTCAACCTCGACCCATTCGGGCTGGACGCGCGTCACTGTCGTCGACACTCGCACGGCAACACCCATCTCTTCGAGTGTTTCGCGCGTCGTTTCGGAAACACGTTCCTGAAGGGTCGGCAGCACTCGGCCGCCTCGTTCCAGAAGGGAGATGCGCATAGAGCCCCGCGGAGTATCCGAGAGAACCCGGAACTCCTTCAACGTGTGCTCCATGCGCCGGAGCTCGGCTGCAAGCTCGACCCCCGTTGCGCCGCCGCCGATGATGGCAATGTCGACCGCTTCATTTGCTTCGTTGGTGCTGTGTGCGCGTTTCTTCAGGCACACCTGTAGCAGACGCTTGCGAAGCCGCTCCGCCTGCTGAAGCGTATCGAGTGCGATGGCGTGTTCTTCCGCACCCGGCACGCCAAAGAAATGCGTACGGCTGCCGAGCGCGAGCACCAGCGTGTCGTACTCAAGATTCCGGGGAGGAAGCACCTCGGAATCGTTGCTTTCTGAATCGAACAGGGGCCCCACCTTCAAGCACCGGTTGTCGCGGTCAACGCCCGTCATCTCGCCGTGCACGAAGTTGAAGTGGTTCCAGTGTGAGTGAGCCGCATATGCAATTTCGTGCGCGTGCGTATCGAGGCTGCCAGTCGCCACTTCGTGCAGGAGCGGCTTCCATACGTGTACGGCACAGCGGTCGACCAGGGTCACTTGCGCTCGGCCAGACCTCCCCAAGCGGTTGCCAAGACGCGTGGCCAGTTCCAGGCCTCCAGCGCCTCCCCCTACGATTACGATGCGATGCATCTGCAACTCCCCATTTCAGTTGTAACCTAAGATGGCAACCGAGTTAGCGTCCGCACGCTCCGGGACATTGCCGGCAATGACGGCGACCGGACCTTCCAGCAGCTTCGAGTACGATGTGTTGACTGCCTCGTCCGCCACGCTCTTCGGGGCGAAACGGTTGTTCAGGAAGTCCTGGAAGGAGAAAGCGTCGTCGTCGATGAAGTGGCTCATGTTTCGCTTTGAGAACGTTCGGTTGAAAATATATTTGCGTCGCCATCGCAAACAACAACGCGATGCACGAACAATTCTCAAGTCGCCAATGAACGCTCGCAAACGAAATAATTACTCAACGTTGTGCGTAACGGGAAGGATGTGTGAGACGCAAAATACCTAGCATCGACGCGCTCATCGCGTTTGAGACTGCCGCCCGGCACCTGAGCTTCACTCGCACGGCCGAGGAGCTATCACTCACGCAAAGCGCCGTGGGCCGCCAGGTTGCGGGGCTCGAGGAGTACCTCGGCACGCCACTGTTCAATCGCTTCAAGCGACGAATCAGCCTGACCGAAGCTGGCGAAATCTACGCGAAACGAGTCCGCGAGAATCTGGAGCGGATGGAGCGCGACACCCTAGCTGCAATGGCGCATCGGAGCGCAGGCGGAATTATCGAACTGGCGGTAACGCCGACCTTTGCGACGCGTTGGCTTATTCCGCGTCTACCGGATTTCTACGCGACGCACGACGACATCGTCGTTAATCTGACAACGCGGGCGGAGCCGTTTCTCTTTAAGGACACGCCTTTCGATGCGGCCATACACTTCGGTGACCCGGTCTGGCCAGGCTCGGTAGCGAAATATCTTTTCGGAGAAGAAACCGTGGTCGTATGTAGTCCACGACTGCTTGCGGGCAAGGAGAAGCTCGCTCCTCGCGACGTGGCCAACTATACGTTGCTTCACCAGTCAGCACGTCCCGATGCCTGGCGACAGTGGCTTGCGCAAGCGGCCGTTCATGACGTGGACAGCATGAGAGGCCAGCGATACGAGTTGTTCTCGATGCTCGTCGTGGCGGCAAAGGCAGGGCTCGGAATCGCGCTGGTGCCAAAGTTCCTCGTAGGGCAAGAGCTTGAGGCCGAGGAGCTTGTGATGCCCTTCGACCTGGCATTGCCGAGCAGCAAGGGCTACTACTTCGTCTATCCCGAACGCAAACAAAACTCGCCAATGCTGCAGGCCTTTGAAGGCTGGCTGATGGAGACAGCGCAACGATACATCAGAGACAGTTCTGTTCAGTGAAGGTACCGTCTCAAATCCAAGTCGCATAACGTGCTTGTAGGCAGGCCCACTTTCATCGCTGAAGCCGTCGGCGAAATTCGACCTCACCATACACGCGTCTGGGCTTCATATCGTATAGGCCAGTGATAGCAACTTCGAGCAGCACGCGTGTCGCGCGTTGACGATTCAGCCCGCGCCTTTGCATGCGTTGAGTTGTGAGAGATTTTACGCGAACGTAACGAGTCAACTTTTTGCGCGTTAATTACCTGATAACAGGCTGACGTAGAGCGAATCGACATTCTCATAGGTTGTCGGGGACAACCATGCACGACCGCCAGTGTCGTTCGCGACCTTGTAACTCCACATCGCTACTCGCTGAACAATCTCTTTGTCACCTGAGACGCCGGCAAGCAGTCCGATTTCGGCGAGCTGCTGCTCTTTGAGTACAAGACGTTCGAGCCACCGCTCCAAGTGTGGTCTGGCCGCGAGCGTGTCAGACTTGCTGCGATTACAAGCCGGATGAGCCAGGACGAAATTGTGGGCCAAGTCCCTTGAGTAAAGCGAGAATGGGACGAAATGGTCGACGTCTGCGTCGCTGAGCCGCTCTCCGCAGTAGAAGCAACGCGAACCGTCCAGCTTGCGCAACTGAGTGCTGATAGTTTCGAGCGACTGTCGCGAAGACGAGAAAAGAAAATCCGCGAGGTCGTCAGCGTTCCCGAGAATCGGGTGATTACGGCGATTTGCCTTTATGTGCGCGACCCATCGGGTCCGTGCCATCTGCTCCACGAGGGTGTAGAAGCGGCGCAGGCAATAGCTGACGCCCGGCTTCAGCGTCACGGAGCCACTTGAGCGCCGCTCATACAGGAATGGGTCTGTGACTCCAGCAAAGTTTTGGAGGTACTTCAACGGTTGCGCGGACACTACGGATGCCACCTTCGACAACAGTGGCGCATAGCTCGGCAAGCCGGATGCTTGTAGCGCTGATGATGCTGAGGTAGTGGCTCTGAATTCTGAGATTGCATTCAGAATCGCGGCTTGGTCCCCCAGATTCTGAACCAAAACGCCGGGCTGGCTGCCCACACGACCAGTTCCATACGGAGTCGCATGTTGCCAGTAGAGAAAGACGAACCGCTCTGCAATTTGGCGCGTAGTCAGCGGGAGTTCCGCCCCGTCGTCGGCACCGTGCTCGACTGCCAATTCTGCGAATGAAATCAGAAGCGCGAATTTATACGTCGCAGTGAAGTCGCCCTCGGCGAACAATCGTTGAAGCTTCGCGAGAAAAGCTAGCTGCGCTTCCGGCGTTGGTGGAGGCGAGCTGAAACTCAATCTCGTTGGCTCCAGTAGTCGGCCTTTGCAGGTATTACCCACCGAATTCCGCCGCGTGGGTCTGCTACATCGCCTGTGAAACGAGGTATTAGATGAATGTGCAGATGAGGCACGGTTTGTCCGGCAGCCGGACCGTCGTTGATGCCAATGTTGAATCCGTCCGGCTGGAGGGACGCGAGTGCATGCGCCTTGGCGTGTTCCAGAAGGGTAAGGAGGTCATCACGCTCTTCGGCGCTCACGTCGAAGAACGAACGAACATGGCGCTTGGGGATGACAAGACTGTGTCCAGGTGAGATGGGAAACCCATCCAGAATCCACACGGCATGTTGATTTTGACCCACGATGCGGCCAGTCGGAATCTCGCAAAACGGACAGGTCTGTGACGACATTGAGGGCTTCTTCAAAGACTTGAGGGAGCGGCTTATTTTACCTACTTCACTGTCGCCGCGGATGGCGTTCCGCGTTGACCACCTGCCAAGCGACACGTCAAGAGCGATAATCCCGACCTCCGACGGATTTCTTATGGCCGGTTGGGTTTGTCATCAGCAGGAACAGGCTTACTCACTGAACAACAATATCTATGACCACGACTTACCACCCGCACCCTGACGAACATGGCAAGCCTGTAGTGCTCAAGAGCCCGAGCAAACCGACGACGCTGGAAACATGGTCGGATGCCAAAGCCATCGCGACCGTCACGCCCGGCGGCCCGATGCCTTGTGTGCTGAACGGCGCAGCTCTCAGTTCCTGGTCGGCGCCCAAGACGTCTGAGGGATGGGCGTCAGTTGCGGGACAACTGGAGTTCGATGAGCCTGCGTTCTCATGCCCAGCTGGCAAGAAAGAAGCGGCCGGTGTCGTCATTATTGAACCAGATGGTCGCGTCTGGGTGGTAGCACCGTCCAATGGCTATGCAGGTTACACGGCGACATTTCCCAAGGGACGAGTCGAGAAGGGGCTCCCGAGGCAGGCAAATGCCATCCGGGAAGCATACGAAGAAGCTGGCTTGAAAGTAGAAGTCACGGGATTTCTTGCGGACTCGTCCCGTTCCCTGACCTACACCCGCTACTACGTGGCGAGGCGCGTAGATGGAACGCCTGCCGATATGGGGTGGGAATCCCAGGCTGTGCATCTGGTGCCAGTCGAGAGGCTCGATGAGGTGCTGAATCATCCAAACGACACGAACCTGATTGAAGCTATCAAGGCGGCCGTACAGCGAGAGACGCCCATGAGCCGCGAGTACCACTGGGCCAATGATGCCTATTGGACGGAAGCGCTCGACCGCTATGTAAAGCTTCGGGAAAGCGGCGCGCGCGAACTCACCATCGACCTCGATAGGTTTGAAAATCTCATCTTCAACGGAGACGGCCCGGCGTATAAGGCAATGGATGCCATGGTCTCTGTTCGTGAACGCGAAGGCTACGAAGGCTTCAGGGGCGCACCGCGCATCGTGTGTGCATTGCTGGAGCTGCTTGCACATCCACGAGGAAGTCAACCAGAGCGCGGCGAATGATGACTGTACCTGAGCGTTTCCCGGACATGTTTGCTGATTGCCTGCGAAAAGGCGACGTGCGCGGGATGTGGCTTGAAACGGCGATGCAACTCAAGTTGTCGGTACTGCCTGAATGGATAGCGGGTTCGGCTCGTCATAGACCTGGACCTTGTCGAAGAACAAGCATTTCTGTTGCATCCCTTTGAGAACAATACGAGCGTGTCGCTATCACGGGCGCCCCTGGACGACTTCTTGGCCAGCATCGACCGGCCAGCAGACTGGCTCGGTTTGCCGGAACGTGCAACCTAAGCGGCCCATCAATGCAGGTACCTGCGATAACGACCGTAAAGAAGATGTGAACCAATGGCGGGAGAAAAGCGCGGGCAGCAGAACAGGCGGACTTGCACGAATCTCTTTGACGGAACTGTGCAGAGGGCAGCCAGGGAGTGCGCTGAGGTGTGGCGACTTCCAGCTATGTAGCCGCGTTTGTAGCTCAAGCGCCCAGTCTGACAGCAGAAAAGGTCCTCGCCCGCGAATTCCTCGTCCTGGTTGCCATAAGCCCGACGCTCGGAAGTGAACTGCGGGGTCGAACAAGTTGCTGGGCTTTTTCCTGGTCCGCTACGCCGGGCGCGTCTGCCGGGCGATGGAGTGCCACCTCTTGCCGTCCTCTTGCAGGGGAGGCTAGATGGCCGGTGCTCCCGGTGCCTGCCCGGTACACAGCCAGTAGGCGTCGACCTCAAGAAAGGCGGCAATCCGCGTGAATACGTTTAACGGCGGAACCGTGATACCACGGCGCCAGAACTGCACGTCATGCATGGCCACATTGAGCAGCCTGGCGACGCAAGCGGTACTGATACCGGCCCGTTTCAGGGCGGTGTCGAGGCGTGCGGCAAGGGCGCGTCTGCGTCTGCTGTCCTCACCGCTACGCTCCAGATGCTGGATGGCTTGAGCGCGTCGGTTCATCTCGCTTGAATTCTCTCTCAGGTATTTTGATGGTCGTTGCCAGCTGGGAGCCCGACAAGGCCTATGATTTTCGTCCTGTATTTGCCGAATCACCATAGCCGCAACAGTTTGTTACGCCTTCGTCGCTCCACGCAGCGCACGCGGTACACAGCTGGCTTCGCTCGACACAGTCAGAATAATCTGACTGGACGTGCCCTCAGTAGTCGACACCTCGTTCGAATGTCTGATGTTCAAGGCGCATGCTGTCCAAGCAGTCGCGATAGGTTGCCAGTCGCCTGCTTAAGCAGCTCAGCGAAATAAGCAACCCGCTGCTCGTTGACGCGGACGCTGGGACCAAAAATACAAAGCGAACCCGCTACCTGATTCGCGCCATTGAAGAATGGCGCCGCTACGGCGACTGCACCCTCAATCAGTTCGTGTTGACTCGTGCCGAATCCCTTCGCGCGAATGTCCTCGAAGTCACTCATTAGCACCGACACGTCCTGGTCCGGGTCAACAAGGTAGCGCCGCAGTTCGTCTGGCGTGAGGCGCATCTGCGAAAGAATGGTGCGCCCACTCGCCCCGCGCACAAGCTTCTCGCGATAGCCGACGCCACGTCGGAAGCTGAGTGGCTGATTACTCTCCAGTTCGGCGACGCAAAGTCGATACGTGTCGTCGGGCACGAACAGCGCAACGGTCTCCGACGTGGCCTCCCAAAGAGTTCGAAGCACCGGTCGAGCGAGTTCCGCGATTCGGTTGTCACTAAGCCAAACGTGAGCGAGCTGTGCAACCGACCTGCCCAGCTGGAACCGCTGCGGTTCACCCGACGAGGAAAGAAAGCCCGCTTGCTCCAGCGTATTAAGCAACCGGTACAGAGTTGGACGGCTGAGATTCACTCGAGTGAGTAACTCAGCAACGGTCAGCGATTTGTCCCCAGCCTTGAACGCCAAAAGTATCTCCAACGCCCGCTCGACCGCGCGAACGCTCTCGTGCGCCTTCTTTTCTTCCATTTTTCCTTATCCCATTGGGCGATGCCGTCTGCGCCATTGTAGAGAAATCCCCTATCTCCCCCTGCTTGAAGTTTACGTCGCCTGTCCGTAGAATGAAATCACAATCTCATCAGACGGACAACCTCATAAATCATTTGGAGTTGAGCATGGACAAGAACATGTCGGAAACGCTGGTGCGCACCGGTCCGGGCACCGCAATGGGCAACCTGATGCGGCGTTATTGGGTGCCGATTCTTCTGGCGAGCGAAGTCGCCGAGCCTGACTGCCCGCCCGTGCGGGTACAAATCCTCGGCGAAAAGCTGCTCGCGTTTCGCGACTCAGACGGCAATGCGGCACTGATTGACGAGTTCTGTTCGCATCGCGGGGTGTCGCTGTATTTCGGCCGCAACGAGGAAAACGGCATTCGGTGCTCGTATCACGGTCTCAAGTTCGACCGAAACGGGAACTGCGTGGAAGTGCCATCTGCGCCGCAGGCGTGCAAACACATGAGCATCACGGCTTACCCGTGTATCGAGCGCGCGGGCATTGTCTGGGCCTACATGGGGCCGAAAGACAAGCAGCCGGCACCACCCGACCTCGAATGGTGCAATCTGCCGGCGGACCACGTTTTTGTGTCCAAGCGTCTGCAGGAGTCGAACTATCTTCAGGCGATGGAAGGCGGCATCGACACGAGCCACGTGTCGTACGTGCATCGTTATGAAGTCGACGAAGACCCGATGCACCAAGGCACCAAGGCGCTCGAGTACATCAAAGCCGACGGCAACGTTATTTTTGAAATCGAGAAGCAGCCGTTCGGGCTCACGCTCTTTGGACGACGCAATGGCGAACCGAACTCGTTCTACTGGCGCATCACCCAGTGGCTCTTCCCTTGGTACACGCTGATTCCTCCGTTTGGCGACCACTCGTTGGCAGGCCATGTCTGGGTGCCGATTGACGACCACAACTGCTGGTCATGGAGCATCAATTTCCGACCGGACCGTCCGCTGTCGGAGGAAGAAATGAACGACCTGAACGCGGGCAAAGGCATTCACTGCGAATACGAGCCGGGTACGTTCCGCCCGAAGGCAAACAAAGGCAACGACTACCTCATTGACCGTCAGGCACAGAAGGACAAGCGCGCGTACTCCGGCGTCTTTGGCTTCGCGATGCAAGACGCATCGTTGCAAGAAAGCATGGGGCCCATCCAGGACCACAGCAAAGAGAAATTGCTGCCGACGGACCGCGCCATCGTAATGGCTCGACGCATGCTCTACGAGGCCGCTACCGCGCTGACGGAAGAGTCCCAACCGCCTGCAATCGATTCCGACCAGCAGCGGGTGCGTGCCGCGGGCGCACTGCTTCCGCGCGACCAGAAGCCGCAAGAGTGGGCTGTTATTCACCTCGCGGACGGGAAAGGTCAGCCGATTTACTCCATCTAAGCGAGCCCAAGGCTCGTTATTCATCTCTATCAAAGGAGGCCGGCGTCACGCCGGCATGAGATGCAACGTCTACGACTTAGAGACAAGGTCGCGCTGATTACAGGCGGCGGAGGTGGCATCGGGGCAGCGACTGCACGCATATTCTGCGACGAAGGCGCAGCAGTTGTCCTCGTGGATGCAAATGCACAAGCGCTCGCCAAGGTTTGCGACGACCTGCTCAGCCGCGGCTCCGAAGCACGAGTTCAAACGTATGTTGCTGACGTGGCGAGCGCCGACCAGGCGACTGCAGCAGTCGAACTCGCTACGCGTACGTTCGGGCGGCTTGACGTGCTCGTCAACAATGCCGCGATGCGTAACTACAGCGCGCTCGCCGATGTGACGCCAGAAGAATGGCAAAGCATGGTGTCAGTGAATCTGGTGGGCACGTCGAATTACTGCAAGGCCGCGCTGCCGCGTCTGCGGGTCGCGGGCGCAGGCAGCATCGTCAACGTGTCGTCCTGTTACGCGGTGACGGGTCGCAAAGGCATGGGCCTTTATGACGCGACCAAGGCTGGCATGCTAGCAATGACGCGTACTCTCGCATTTGAGGAAGCGGACCAGGGCGTGCGCGTGAACGCCATTTGTCCGGGTTCAACGCTCACCGACTTCCACGTCAATCGTGCAAATGCAGCTGGAAAGAGCGTCGAGGTGCTCAAGACACAAAGGCAAGATACGTCCTTGATAGGTCGATGGGCGTCTCCTGAAGAAGTCGCATGGCCAATTCTCTGGCTTGCGAGCGACGAGGCGTCGTTTATCACCGGCACCACGCTGATGGTCGACGGCGGTCTGTCGATTATGTGACGGTAAAGGCCATGAACGATTCCACAATGACCCTTCGCGTTGCACGAAGAAATGTCGAGGCTGATGGCATCGTCAGTTTCGAACTCGTGAGCCTCGACGGTCGCGATTTGCCCGCGTTCGATGCCGGCTCACACATTGACATCCACTTACCTACGGGACATGTGCGGCAATACTCGCTTTGCAGCGCGCCCCATGAGCGGACTAGTTACCAGATTGCCGTGTTGCGCGAGCCTCAGTCTCGGGGTGGTTCCGCAGGCATGCATGAAGCAGTCCAGGAAGGAGCGGAACTGCGAGTTAGCGGGCCTCGGAATCACTTCGCGCTCGCGTCGGGTCAAGTTACGCATCTGCTGCTAGCCGGGGGCATCGGACTCACACCGCTACTTTGCATGGCGCAGCACCTCGACCAGGAAGGCGGAGACTTCGAACTGCATTACTGTGCGCGTTCACGTTCGCGCGCAGCCTTCGTAGAGCGGCTAGCCAACGAATCCTGGTCCCAGCGGGTGCAGTATCACTTTGACGACGAAAACGAGCAACAACGACTCAACCTGGATTGCCTGCTTAAAGACGCGACCTCCAATACGCATCTTTACGTCTGCGGCCCACAAGGCTTCATGAACGCCGTGCTGGATGCGGCGCGCGCAAAGGGGTGGCCGGAGAATCGGCTGCATTATGAGTTCTTTTCGGCACCCGCCGTCGACACCTCGTCTGATGGGACGTTTGAAGTTTCCCTTGCACGTACCGGGAAGACGGTAGCGATTCCCGCAGACCGCACAGTCACGCAAGCCCTCGCGGACGCTGGAGTTGACATTCCGGTTTCGTGTGAGCAAGGCATCTGTGGAACCTGTCTCACTCACGTGCTCGACGGGGAGCCGGACCATCGAGACCTGTTCCTGTCCCCGGAGGAGCAGGCACGCAACGACCAGTTTCTGCCGTGTTGCTCACGCTCGAAATCCAGGCGGCTCGTGCTGGACCTGTAACGCTGCAAATCCGCAATACATGCCTGGCGTTCTTTGAATGCTGGATGTCGAAACGAAAGAAAAAGAGGGCGGCAAACGCACGCCTTCCCTGGAGGAGTCGTGGAAAAGAATCTGACGTCGTCGAGTGACGCCCCGGGTGCGGCTTGGGCCGCGTCAAACGCAGGTGAAACGGAGGCAAGCCCCTACCGTTGGGTTGCGTTATTCATCGTGTGGGCAGCATTCCTTCTCAGCTACGTCGACCGCGTCGCGTGGAGCACGGTCGCAGCGCCTGTTGGTTCATCGCTTGGTATCCAGGTTTCACTACTCGGCGCCTTCGTGACCGCGTTCTACGCAGGGTATGTCGTCGCAAACATCATCGGTGGCATGCTGACAGACGTCCTCGGCGGGAGGGTCATGATGACACTTGCGTTGCTGCCGTTGGGTGTCTTCACATTCTGCTTTGGTGAGACGACGTCGTTGACGGTAGGTATCCTGATTCAACTGGCAATGGGTTTTGCCGCCGGCGCAGATTATTCCGCCGGCATGAAAGTGATTCCAGCGTGGTTTACGCGAGACCGTGGCCGAGCGATGGGCATCTACACGACGGCGACATCGCTGGCTGTGGTGCTCGCGAACGCAATTGTGCCATCAATCTCGGCCCAGTACGGCTGGTCCAGCGCCTTCCGCATGCTGGGCATTGCCACATTTTCCTGGGGCATAGTCTCCCTCCTGTTTCTCAAGAATCGTCCGGGAAGCGAGCGGGCCCCGACACGGAACAGTGCAAAGGAGATGCTCAGCCTCCTGCGCAATCGCAACCTGATTTTTCTATCGATTGCCGGATGCGGCGGGCTCTGGGCGACCGTCGGATTTGGCGCGTGGGGAAATGCTCTGATGACGCGCCAATACGGCATATCTCCTGTAGTGGCTGGCTCAATCATCGCGTCCTTCGGTATCGGCGCGGTCATTGCGAAGCCGACGCTCGGATGGATTTCTGACCTGCCCGGAATTTCGCGTCGGCTGATGTCCATCCTGGTCCTCATCGCGTTCGCCATCACGCTGGTGATTTTCGGGATGTGCTCGACCGTCAGTCAGTTTTATGTCGTCGCACCTGTTCTGGGCGCATTCTCGTATGGCTACCTGCCGGTGCTGATGGCACAGGTGAGCGATGCATCCGGAAAACGTCTGGCGGGAGCGAGTGCCGGTTGGACAAACGCCATTTGGCAGCTGGGTAGTGCTGTGTCTCCCTTGGCCGTCGGACATGTATATGGCGGGACACACTCCATCGTGCTCGCGGTTCTCACGCTCGCTATCGGGCCGGTCGTCGGAATGATAGCGATGTTGTTCGTGGGCAAGCGCATCGCCCAAGTCTAATCCGCTACACAAGGTGTGACGCAAGTCGAGCAATTCGGTCACGTGCAAATCTACAAATTAGTATACCTACAAATACACGCAAGGAGATACGCTTGAAATCGAACCACACTACGCGACTGGCAAGGACTGTGCTCGTTGCTACGACATGTTCTTCGGCGATTATCACGGTGCATGCTCAGTCTTCGGTGACGCTATACGGTATTGTTGACTCGGGCGTCGAGTACGTAACTCACGCTGCCAAGCAAGGTTCCGGCAACGTATTTCGCGTGAACACAGGCAATCGTATCAATTCACGTTGGGGTTTCACCGGAAAGGAGGACCTGGGAGCAGGTCTGCGCTCGATTTTCACGCTCGAATCTGGTTTTGCGACGAATAACGGGACATTGCAACAAGGGGGCCGGTTGTTCGGCCGCCAAGCATTTGTCGGGCTGGAGAGCGACAAGTTTGGCGCCGTCATGGCTGGCCGGCAAATGACGCCGATGTATCGTTACTTCTTGACGCTCGACCCGCTCAACTATTCCAGCTACGGACTGTCGGCGCAGGATTCGCAGTTTGTTGGACGTGCAGATAATGCGCTCGAGTATCTGGGACATGCTGGCCCGTTCGAGCTGAACGCGCTTTACAGCTTTGGCTACGATTCGACGATTGTGAACGGTGCCCAAGTCCCGGGGGAATTTCGCGTTGGCAAGCAATTTGATGTCGGTGGTCGGTATCGGCAAGGGCCGTTTAATTTGAGTTTGGTTTATGAGCAGCGCCAAGGCACAACTGCCGCCTCGTCTGGAGACAGCGAACGGCGCTATCTCGCGGGCGGTTCTTGGACCATCGGCGACGCGACCTTGTACGCCGGTTACGAACTTCTTTTGAACGACATCGTCGCTACGCTTGCCGCTTCCCCGCCCCAGACCATGGTATTTGGGGGCCTCCGCTATAAGATAACCCCCGCGTTTCAAGTATCGGCCGCCTCTTACTATCACGCGTTCCGGACAACCTCTGCGCACGCGGTGAGTTCAGGGGTCAACGCAGATTACCTGTTATCGAAGCGCACCATGCTGTACTCAGATATAACGTACGTCATCAACAGCGCCAAATCTGCGTTGAGTGCAACAGGGTCGACCACCCCGGTCGCGACCGGTGCTAACCAACTTGCGGTGGTTGTCGGAATCGTACATTCGTTCTAGGTTAGCCTTGGTCTCCGGGACATCGCGGATTGCAAAGGATTGTACGAGCTGGCGGCAAGCGTCTAAAGGTAGTCCAAACGACCATGAGACCAATCCATTCCGCGACTCCAGGTCCGACGGTCTAACACCGCCCGCATCGTCAACACTGCACCCGATTTTCAACGTCTGTGGCGCATCCCGACGTCCCGTTAGCTCGTGCTTGTCTACCCTGCGCTGGTATCGGCAGATGTAACTCGCCCAGAAAGACACAGTTTTCGGACAGTTTCGTAGAAGAATCACACCCTTTTCGGACATGCCATGGCAGTCCGCGCCTTGCATCGCGCAGGTTTCGGTCACGAGAAATAATTGGGCCAAGGAACCATCAAGGCATCGAGCGAGGGGTAACGTGCCAATTCAGGCGTGTCGGGTTCTGTCTTTCCTTGCTTTCTATCTATTGTAAGGCGGTGGCAACTTGGCGCATAAGCTTGCCTTTGATGGCTTTGCTGTAGCTCGCTCAATTAAACTTCAGCCGGCCTTCGCGCCGTGCATGTGGGCCGTTTGGTGTTGGCGACAAATTGCGCGAATTCAAGTCGCGACCTGCGCGTTCGCTCGGTCGCTATCTGAATCATCGGCGAACGTGTCATCGTCAATACCACCGTCGCACCGACCAACAGGAGCAGGCCGGCGATGCCGAATGCCCAGTCAAAGCTGCCCGTCTCTGCGATGACGTACCCCGTCGCTATGGGCGCAATCATGCCGAAGATTTGCCCGCCAACCACGACGAATGCCATAGCTTTCGCGACATCACGTGAGCTTGGCAACAGGTCATTCAGAAGCGCGAAGTTGAGCGATGTGGTGGACGCAATTCCGGTCAGCGTAACGGAAAACACGACCAGCAAAACCAGGAGATTCGACGTGAACGGCACGGCCAGAATTGTGGCTCCCGTCAGCATCGCGAGCGCGACAGCATTACGACAACGTCCTGTGGCCACACCATCCTTCTTGGGGTACCAGCCACTCAGACGGTCTGCCACGATACAGAGAATCACAGATGCTCGTGATTCGTTGGTAAGTTGTTGTTCTGACGGGGGCTGGCTCTCTCAATGTAGCTTTACTCGCGGCGTCGCGAATCGCCGCAAGCCATGCGCAATGGCTGCAATAGCCATCTGACGCAGACCCGAGACTGCAATGAGGTGCTTGCGATAGAGTGCGGCATACATCAACCTGGCTACCAGGCCCTGGACGAAGATGTTTCCGCTCCTCGCGCGACCTGAAAGGCTCCCTACCGCCGTGGCGGACCCCAACGAGATGAGTGAACCATAGTCTTTGTATGAAAAGGAACCTGGCGCGCGACCGCCGATGCGGGCGATGAGCGCCTTGAAAAGAAACATCGCCTGTTGATGGGCGGCTTGCGCCCGCGGCGGAACCATGCGGCTGTCTGTCCACGCACAACTTGCGCAATCACCAAGTGCGAAAATGTTTTCGTCCGTCTCACTCTGGAGAGTTTTCAGGACTTTCAACTGGTTGATTCGATTTGTGGCCAAGCCATCCAGGGATGCGAGCACGTCGGGTGCCTTTATCCCAGCAGCCCAGATGGTGACGTCAGCAGGAACCAGATGGCCACTTTTCGTTTCGACCGCATTGGCCGTGACGCAGTTGACCGGGTCCGACACGGAAATCGAAATCCCCAAGTCTGTGAGAGAACCATGGGTGGCCGCGGAGACTTTCTCGGGTAACGCTGGAAGGACCCTGGCCCCCGCTTCCAGGAGGCTGATTCGCATCTCATGCCCGTTCTCACTGGAAAGCAGGCCGAACTGCCGGAATGTGTCTTCCATTCGACGTAACCCGGCCGCGAGTTCAACACCAGTCGCGCCAGCCCCGATAATTGCGACATTGACCGCTTCATCTTTAACATCACCAGTGAAGGACCGCTTCTTGAGGCAGGCTTGTAACAGGCGCTTGCGTAGCAATTCCGCTTGCTCAAGGGTGTCGAGCGTAATCGCGTGCTCCTGGGCTCCCGGCACTCCGAAGAAGTGCGTCCTGCTTCCCAATGCGAGCACTAGCGTGTCGTACGGGATGTTTCTGGCAGGTGTAATTTCGGTGCCGTCATTGTCGAGCACCGCTGCGACCGATACTTCACGGTTGCTGCGATTGAGGCCAGTCATCTCACCCTGCACGAATCCAAAGTGATGCCAGTGAGCGTGCGCGGCGTACGTAATCTGGTGGGTGCTCGTGTCCAGGCTGCCAGTTGCGACTTCGTGCAGCAAAGGTTTCCAGACGTGAGCAGGCCAACGGTCTACGAGAGTTACCTGGGCGCGTTCCAATTTCCCGAGTCGGTCGCCCAGTCGTGTCGCCAATTCAAGACCACCAGCCCCGCCTCCAACAATCACGATGCGATGCATCACAGACCTCGCTCAGTTGTATCCGAGAATCGCGGCGAATGAGACGTCGGCTCTGTCGCTCACGTTACTTGCCAACATGGACGCCGGGCCCTGCAGCAAAGCCGCGTACGCTGAGGTGCGTCTGGATTTCGCAGCCTGAACGCGTGGGATGTTGGTCGAAGACGCTTCCTTGATTTCGAAAGACATTGCAGTCACGTTCTGCGGATTCATTTCGTTCACCTTTGCCAGATTGGGTACATGAGACATGCGGGTACGTTGATGCTCTGCAATTGAGCTGCAACGCGGGCATGGGTGAACTATAGGAAGCTCAAAAAAGAAAAAAAAGACGACACGTTTTGACGGTACTCGTAAGTTTTGATTACGCATCTGTGCCGAATATGGACGGCGTGACACACTGGCCTTTAGCCCAGTTAGAGGGAAATGGTCGAGGAGTTTGGCCGGACAGCCACAAACTGCGAAGAAGCTGAATGCGCCATGAAAGCGCAAGCCCACGCCCACGCATCTGGCGATGCGTGGGCAAGAAGCCACGGTAGGCTACTTGAAGGCGGGGGCGATGATGGTCGAGATAAGCTGGACCACGGCCAGGTGCGTCGCCTCGGGAATGCCGTCGACATTGCCGTCGATGACGTTAGCAACGGAGTTGATAAGGCCGACGTCTACACCTCGTCGAAGCAGCGCTGCCTCAAGGACGGGGTTATGCGCGAGCGTAGCTTTGCCCATACGCGCCGCGAATGCTCCGGCAATCGCATAGCAACCCCAGTTAGAGCAAGCGGCTGTGACCAGTACGTCCGTACCGGTGACAGCGCCGATACCTGCGCTGCCGTCGGGGCGCTTGTCGCCAAATTTGACGTACTTCTGGACGGCTTCTGAAACGACGCCCATTCCAATCTCGTTTCCGCCGTCGCCAACTGCAACAGTCCGAATCTTCCTCTTTATCGCCTCGTCGAACAGAAAGTCGATTCGAGCACGTCCCATGCCGTAGTCGATGCCTCGCATGCTGCAATAGATACCATCGACATTACGTCCCACACGTTCCGTCGAGAAGAATAGCGCCGGTTGGTACTTCTCGATGAGGGAGTTCGAGACGTCCCTGGCGCTCGCTTCGTCGACCGGGAACGGTTCGACACAAACGACGGCCAGGCTTCCGTCGTCACGTGCGATTTTTGCCTGCCCGTATGGGAGCACCGTAAGCCCGGCACTCGTCAGGATGGCGGAGGTCGTCGGAATCAGCGTTTCTTCGACGAAGGTAATACAGAGGGCTTTCTTCGCCAGGGACAATGCGCGTACCACTGCGGCAAGTCCAGCGGGACCGTCGTTCTCGCCGATGGTTGGCGAAATCCATGCGCGCGACACGGACCCCGTTGTTACGAACACATTCGCTTTTTCTGGAATCGCCGCGAGAGCGTCAGCTGCGGCTCCGACGAGCGGGCTACCCTGACGTTCTCGCGCGGCGGCATAGAGCTGCTCGACACCGCGACCGCCAAGGTCGAGCGAAACAAGCGCGTCAAGCCGCTCATCGATTGCTGAAAGACTGGATGTTGTCATTGTCATTTCCCCACTACGAGTTGCGCAATCGCATCGCGGTCGTGGATGAGAGCCGCCACTTTTTCGAGGGACTTCATTACGGCAGAAACGACTGCGTCAAATCCGCCAGTGCGTCCCAGCGCATCAAGCGTGGGCTTTAGTCGAAGCGATACCCGAGCCCCTGGTTGACCGTGCGTGTTGACGGTCAGAATGCCGTGGTCTTCGAGCAGGACCATACCGAGAGCCGATGTCGCTTCACACGGCACAACAACCGGCTTCGCGTCGACCTTGCCCGACATCTTGAGCAGTACACCAAGCACAGCGTCTTCATCGACCATCGGACCCAGGTCGCTACGCTGGACAAGGTCTTTGCCCATTTTCTGCTCAAGCGCGTCGGCGAGCTTCTGACCGGCGGCAGATTCCTGCCGAAGGTCTTCAGGCTCATACTTTTGCAGCGAGCGAAGCACTGCGGCAGCTATCGGCGCGCGTGCTTCCATCCCGAACTCCGCGCCCTTGGCCGCCGCTGCAGTCACCAGTTCCTTTCGACCAACCAGAACGCCGGCGCGAGGGCCTGAGAGGCCAGCCTTGTCGCAATTCGTCACGGAAATGTCTGCGCCGAGTTGCAAACTCAGTTGCCCACCGTGGAGCACCGTGCGCAAGCGGGCGCCATAGGCTTCATCAAGGAAGACTTTGGCGCCAAGTGCGTGCGCATACTGAATGACTTCCTTCGTAATGTGGTCTTCGAGTCGCTCGAGACTGCTCGTGACCGTCGTCACAACCACGAGGGCTGGGCGGTTCGACTCAATAGTCTTCAGCCAGTCCTTGCCACCTTGCACTTCGTGCACGGGAACGCCAGCTATTTTCGAGCCACGGACCACCGATGCATGTGAGCGTCCGCCCGGAGGGACAACAGAGACTACTGGCTTGCCGTCCGCGAGCGCTGCGATAGTTGCGATGATGCCCGCACTGGTACGGTTGAAGATAGCGACTGCGTCGTCACCGCGCCCGCCCATGTGCCCGATTGCAACCTGACGGAGTTCTTCGGCGGCCAGGCCGGGACCGACCCATTCTTCACAGAGTGTCGAGATATCTTCTGCGTGGATGGGAAAGTCTCGCTGGTTCCCGGTGAACACGCCAATCGATTCTGCACCCAGCATCTGCACGCGACGTGCTGCAACGGCCTGACCGTGACGCAGGCGCAGTGCTTCATCGATGCTCGAGCGAATAATCGTGCCGCGCGCGAAGCCCACAGTTGGGTCAATCGGATTGCCGAAGCTGTCTGTCTTTGCCGGAGCCGTTTTGGAAGGCGACGCCGCCTTGACAATTTCCTTTACGTCACTCATGTCATACACCTGTCAATTCAAAAAGGGGGCTGCTGCGAGAGAGATGTCTGGTTGTTCCGTATCTTCAGATGGACACAGTAACGATGCTTCTGAGTAGTTCGACGAACGATGTGTGGCCTTCCCAGTTGATACCGTCAACGGCCACTTCTGCCTTTGAGGTAGCCCCGTCCCTGGCACCGGCTCGCACTGTCGCGTCAATCAGGATGTGTTCGAGCTTCGGGGTATGCAGCACATTGGGGTCCTTTTTACGAGCCGCAAGCGCAGCAGCAATTGCATAGGCGCCCCAGTTCGACACGGATGCGCTAACGACAATGTCTGTGGCTGTCACGGTGACGACGCCAGACGCGTGACCCGCGAGCGATTTGCCGCCGAGCGGATGCACGGCAGTAATGGCGTCGCGAACGGCGCCGAATCCCACCTCGTTGCCGCCATCACCAATGCCGATAGTCAGCACACCACGCTTGCGAGCCAACTCAGCGAGGAGATAAACATGCCCAACGTCTTCCGGGTTCCGACAGTCGCCACGCACGCCATGGAAGTAGCCTTCCTTGTTTGGACCGTCTCGCTCAACGAAGATGACAGCGCGAGGCCTGTATTCCTCCATCAAGGTGTGCGCGATGTCCTGGCCTCGCTCAATTCCGAGCGGGAAACAGACAGTCGACACTGCACCCGTGCGGCCCATTTCCGCGAGTTCCCCGTTGATGACTGCGGCAACAGCCATGACGGGAGCCCCATGCGCCTCTTCGGTAACGAGCACAACCCGGACGCCGAAAGCCAGAGTGAGCGCACGTGCCAG
The DNA here is from genome assembly GCF_013426915.1 of Paraburkholderia sp. PGU19. GTDB lineage: Bacteria > Pseudomonadota > Gammaproteobacteria > Burkholderiales > Burkholderiaceae > Paraburkholderia. The sequence goes on along the minus strand of NZ_AP023179.1, from coordinate 580,064 downwards.
CACTGCCGCACCGACTGGTCCATCAGTTTCGCCTTGCGGAAGCGTGGGCGCCGTCCCTGCTCCCGTCGCGATGAAAACAATGTCGCCGCTCGACAAAGTGTCAGAGAGCTTGCGAGCCGCGAGAGAACTCAGTGGTTCACCGTGATGCGCACGGCACACCTGATACATCGGGACGACAAATCCTGCTGGCAGTCCTCCGTTCAGGGGGCGTATTTCAACTGTCATCAACCGGTCGATACGTTCACCGGTAATCTGGTCGTTCGTTGGTGTCATTGCCATGTCCCAGTCTTATCGGTCAATAGGTTCACGGAACGTTTCCTTGACGAGCAGGACGCATATGAGCGAGATGAGCGCTGCGACAAGCACGTACCACGAAACCGCCATCGAATTACCGCTGCGAGCGACGAGCCACGCTGCAATCATCGGCGTGGGCGCGCTCGAAATAATTCCCGAGAGTTGATACGCAGTCGACGAGCCGCTGAAGCGATATCGAGTCGGATACTGCTCCGCGTAAATCACGCCATGCAACGAGCCTGTCGACGCGTGTCCGATACCGAGACCGAGCGAGAGAGCAATCGTGATAAGCACGGGATTAGCCGTATCCAACAGCCAGAACAACGGGAAGGCGTACACCGCAAAGAAGATGGCTCCAAAGCCGTAGACAACCCTGCGTCCAACCTTGTCGGAGAGCCAGCCGAAAACCGGCTGCATGAAAAGGTCGACAGCGGCCGCCACAAGCAATCCGGTTGATGCAACGCTGCGCGGCAGATGCAACGTGCTTGTGATGTACGTGAGTGCGTAGACCGTAATCAGGAAGTAACCGACATTCGCTACCGTCTGAAAGAAGACCATGATGACGGTCTTTTTCTTTTCGTTTTGCCAGACCTCAAGGAGCGGCGCACGCGACACGTTGCCCGATGCCTTGACCTTCTCGAAACTCGGCGGCTCGCTAACCTGCAGGCGGATGTACATGCCGACGAACAGGAGTGCGAGGCTGAAGATGAAGGGCAGACGCCATCCCCACGCAAAGAACTGGTCGTCCGGGAGTGCGGACACGAGAGCAAAGGCGCCGGTTGAAACGAGCAACCCCGCGGGTACGCCCATTTGCATGGTGGCACCGAACAGCCCGCGCCTACCGTCGGGAGCATGCTCGACCGACATCAGTGCGGCGCCGCCCCACTCACCACCCAGTGCAAAGCCCTGGATGACCCGCAACAGGATGAGCAGCCCTGGGCTCCAGTAACCGACAGAGTTAAACGATGGCAGAAAACCAATCGCAGCCGTGCAAAGCCCCATCACGAGCAGCGTGAAGACGAGCATCTTCTTTCTGCCCATGCGGTCACCAAAGTGACCAATCACCATACCGCCCAGGGGACGCAGGATGAATGCGACCGCGAATGACGCCATGGAAGCCAAAGTTGCCAGCTCAGGAGACAGTTCGTTGAAAAACACTTTCGGGAAGACTAATGCTGCGGCCGTTCCGTAGAGAAAGTAGTCGTACCATTCGACGGTCGTCCCGATGAACGAGCTTAACGCTGCTCGCGTCGAAGACTGGTGCGACTCATGCGCATCGTCGTGCGTGGTTGCTGCCAGATTTGTGCTCATATCTCACTCCAAGCCCGTATGCGGTTTGGGGGCGGCCCCCATAATCCGGGGCCACCTCATATGCTGCTATGGTTAGACGTTAATCGTCACGCTCTTGCGCGACGTGTAAGCCTCAAGCGCACCTTCGATTGAATATTCGGCGCCGATGCCGCTCTGCTTCGCACCGCCATACGACATGCCCGGAATCTGACCACCAGCGCGATTCACCTGCAGCCAGCCAGCATCAATTTGCTCGGTCGCCTTCAACGCCTTGGTGATGTCGTTCGTGAACACGTAGGCAGCCAGACCGTAGACTGTGTCGTTCGCCCATTGGATGACTTCCTGCTCGTCTGTCCAGGGAATTGCAACGAGAACCGGTCCGAAGACTTCTTCCTTGCAAACGCGCCACGTGTTGTCCACACCCGCAAAAATCACCGGACCGGGGAAAAAGCCCTTTGAATCTTCAAGCGTCGGCGGAACTTCACCCGTCAACACCTCAGCGCCGGCGTCGACCGCCTCCTTGATGAAATCTCGAACAGCGGTGTAACGCTCTTCGTTGATGATGGCGCCGATGTCGTTGGTTTCGTCAAGCGCGTCGCCGGTCTTCATCGCCTTAACTTTCTCGACCACCTTCGGCATCACGACATCCCACACGTCTTTGTGCACGAACAGACGCGAACCTGCGGTACACGACTGGCCCTGACGGGCGAAACGCATGGCATTGATGATGCCGGTGACCGTCGCATCGATATATTCCGGCGTTGCAGCGTCCGGATACACGATGCAGGGGCTCTTCCCGCCGAGTTCGAGGGTGGAACGGCCAATCCGGTCTGCAACAGCGTGCGCCACAAGCTTGCCGACTTCCAGCGAGCCGGTGAAGGACACTTTGGCGACGTCTGCGTGTTGCGAGAGCGACGCGCCGGCTTGGATACCTGTGCCGGTCACCAGGTTGAACACGCCTGCCGGGAACAATTCAGTCGCGAGTTCTGCAATCTTGATAACAGCCAGCGGCGCGTCCTCTGCGGGTTTCAGAACGAGCGTGTTACCCGTGCCGAGCGCCATACCGATTTTCACAGCGGCCAGGACGACTGGCGAATTCCAAGGAATGATTGCGCCGACGACGCCGAGCGGCTCGCGCGTGGTGTAGCTGAACAGGCCCGGGCCCAAAGGCAGTGTTTCGCCCTTTTGTTCAGCCATGACGCCGCCGTAGTAGCGAAGCACTTCAGCGGCGCCCAGCACTTCCGGACGACTCTGGGTGCGCAGAGCATTGCCACTCTCGGCTGCGAGAACACGTGCGATTTCTTCAGCGTTTGCCGTCACGCGATTGCCCAGTTCCGTCAGCAGCGCGCCACGGGAACGCGACGCCATGCGACGCCATGCCGGGAAGGCCGCCTTCGCAGCAGCAACGGCTGCGTTCACGTCCTCAGCATCGCTCGCGCCAATGGTCGCGAGCTTTTCACGGCGCGACGGATTCTCAACGTCGAGGGTATTGCCCTTAGCCGGTGCGCGCCATTCATTGTTGACGAGCAGACCAGTAATGCCTGCCTTCGGCAGGACGACTTCAGCATGCAGATTTTCAGTACGGGAGTTCACAGTCATTCCTCGAGGCTTGATGGTTATTGCGCGGCGGGCAGGCTGAGGCGTACGCCGAGCAGCTCTTCATAGATTTCGTTGACGCTCGTGGAATCCTTGCCGCCCAGACCCTTCACGCGAGCCGCGTTGTATGTCTGGAGCACGAGTTGACCGAGAGGCATCGGCAGGTTCGAGAACTCGTCCAGGCACAGCTTGATGTCCTTGTGCATGAGGTCGATGGCGAAATTCGCCGGGCGCTCGGCCGTGAAGAGCGTCTTCGGCAGGTAGTCGAGCATCTTGCTGCCGGCGAGACCTGCGGTCAGGACGTCGCACAGAATGTCGAGCTTCGCGCCTGCCTTAACGCTTGCCGTCAGCACTTCGCCAAGAGCGACCGTGTTGATAGCGGTAAGCAGGTTGTGGCTCAGCTTGGTCAACTGCCCAGCGCCCGTGTCGCCGCAATGGACCACGCGGCCCGCGAGGACGTCGAACAGGGGTTTGAGCTTCTCAATCACATCCGCTGCGCCACCGACCATCAGAACAAGCTTGCCGTTCTCCGCGCCAGCGACGCCGCCGCTGACAGGCGAATCGACAAACGTCACCTTCTTTTCAGCGGCCGACGCAGCGATGTCCTTGGTCGTTGCCGGGTCGACCGTGCTGAAGTCGACGATGATTGCGCCTTCGGCTGCCGTTTTGAGAACGCCTTCGCTGCCGGTCACTGCATCACGCAGCGTCTTCGGACTGGGCAGGCTAAGGAGAATCCGCTCTGCATCGATTGCCGCGTCGGCCGGGCTTTTCGCAGCCGTAGCGCCTTTTGCTACGAGTGCATCCACTGCGGCCTGGCTCGGGTCGTACACCCGAACCTGATGACCTGCTGCGACAAGGCGCGCAGCCATCCGGCTACCCATGCGTCCCACGCCGATAAATGCAACCTTCATTTGAACTTCCCTCCAACGGATTCAAGTTAGTCGAACCTGCAACACCTAAAACAGCTAAGCCCATGTTCGACAAGGGTATTCCCTTGCCGCACTGCGTTTTTCGTGTCCAGTGGTGTGACTATAGGAAGTCAAATTAAGAAAAAAAAGACGACACTTTTTGACGGTATGCGTAAATTTAAATTACCATTTCCTCATCTCAACGGGGAGAGCCGCCCATGCTGAACCTCAGCCGTCTTCATTTGCTTCATGAACTGTCGGTGCTTGGCACCATCTCCGCGGTAGCGGACGCAGTCCACCTGACCAGGCCGGCGGTCTCGCAACAGCTCGCGCAACTGGAGGAAGAGCTGGACACGGTTCTGATTGAGCGGTCTGGCCGAGGAGTTCAGTTGACTCCCGCAGGACGGCGGCTCGTGGCGCGAGCGACAGACCTGTTCCAAATGGTCGAAGAAATTGAGGCCGAAGTGGCAGCAGCTAACGTCGAGGTTAGCGGTGAAGTGCGGATGTCGGCGTTTGGGTCATTGGCCAGCAGTGTGGTGCCGCTCGCAATCAAGGCCTTGCAGGATGAACATCCTCAGCTGAGCGTACTTTTCACGGAGCTGGAACCTTCTGAAGGGCTGCGAGCAGCGGCGGCGAAGCAGACAGATATCGCAATCGTCGACGACCTTGTGAGCGCAGAAGCACTGGCAAACGTACTCGAGTTCATCCCTTTGTGCGTCGACCATTTTGATGCAGTGGTGTCGGCAAGCCATAAGCTCGCCGGTCGAAAGTCCATTCATCTTTCAGACCTGGCCCACGAACGGTGGGCGTTAAACCAGTCTGCCGCTACGTATCACACGTTCCTGCTCAACGCGTGCTTTGCAGGTGGCTTCACGCCTAAGGTTACGACAAGTAGCCGAAACATGGCCGTCACGCTCGAGATGGTCCGAACCGGTGGAAACGTCGCGGTCATGCCGCGCCTTGGGCTTCGCCATGTTGAGAAGGACCCGGATTTTTCGATTCTTCCCATTGACCCCGTCCTCAACCGACGAGTCTTCGTTGCATTGCCTAAAGGCACAGCCAAGCGGCCAGCAGTGGCCGCGGTTCTTGACGCGCTTACGCTGGCTGCAAAAGAACAGGATTGAGTGCGCAATCCGCCCCTGCAAACGGCTTTGCAGCTGCTCGCAGGTCAGCGAACCTTACGCGCCCTGATGAGCTCGTAGACCGCATCAACATCGTCCCGGTTGTTAAAGAGACCAAACGAAATGCGAATGCCGTCCCGTTCGGGCGAAACGCGGACATTGTTTCCAGCAAAGTAAGCGAGCCAGTCGGCCTCCATGCGCATCACATAGATGTGGGCGCGTTCGCGTCTCTCGCGAGGGCCTACAAGACCGATACCCAGTTCGTCGAGGCGCTCAATCAGATGGTCGCCGAGAGAAATGACGTGCTTCTCGATTTGCGTGACGCCTACGTCGGTTATCAGATTCAGCGATGCATCTAGCCCATAGATGCCCGGTAGATTGAAGTTGCCCAGTTCGAAGCGTCCCGCACCGGCCCGAAGCGCTACATCGTCCGGTCGTGCGATAAAGTCAGCTGGTGGATTCTCCAATCCGGCCGTTGCCAGATAGGCAGGATGCAACGCATCGACATCGTCATCAACGTAGAGAAATCCCAATCCCTGTGGCGTCAGCAGACCTTTGTGACAGCCTGCGGCAAGCGCCGATATCCCCATGCGTTTAACGTCGACGGGAATCACACCCACCGATTGCATTGCGTCGACCACAAGCAGGATTCCGCGCTGACGGCAGAAGTCGCCGATGGACTCGATATCATGACGTTGACCTGCGTGAAATGTCACGTGCGACAGAGAGATAACTCTGGTCCGGCCATCTACCTGCGCGTCGAACGAATTCGCACTGGCAACATTCGTCTGCAAATCGATGAAGCGAACTTCGACCCCTTTACGGCGCAGGTTTAGCCAAGCATACGCGTTGTTTGGATGGTCACCCTGTACCAGTACGACATTGTCGCCGGGCCGAAAATCAATTGCGTTCGCGATGGCGTTGAGTCCTTCGGACGTGTTCTTCGTGAACGCGATTTCCGTTGACGCTGCCCCAACGAATGCTGCGAGCCTGGAGCGCACAGCTTCAACCTTCTGCAACCATGTGGCTTTCGGACCCGCGGTCTCATGGCCTTCATCAAGAAAGCGAAGAATCTCCGCACGAATCGGTGCACCCAAGGGGGTCTGGTGCGCCGAATCAAGATACGTCATTCGGCTCGCCGCGGGAAAATACCGTCGTAGTGTGTCGTGGTCGAGGTGGTCGTTCATGGGCAACAGGTATCGTGGAGATGGATGCTGACAATTAGAGAGCTAGTTTCTTGCAGTGCAATCGACGCCATGCGCTAGGCTTCGGACAAAACCTGACCGAGAAAGTCCCTGACGCGCGGATGAGGGGCATCTCCAAAGAATCCGTCTGGCGTCGCATCGACCAGTATCCTTCCTCCGTCCACGAAAATAATGCGGTCGGCGACCCGACGCGCGAACGCCATCTCGTGAGTGACGCACAGCATCGTCATCCCTTCTGTCGCGAGCGTCACCATTGTGTCAAGCACCTCCTTGACCATTTCAGGGTCGAGCGCTGACGTTGGCTCGTCAAAGAGCATGACCGTTGGACTCATGCACAGGGCTCTCGCGATTGCTACCCGCTGTTGTTGCCCGCCCGATAGTTGAGGAGGGAATTTCTCTGCCTGATTCGCGACCCGTACCTTGGTCAGCAGCTTCATTGCGATTTCGCGCGCACGCTCCTTGTCGACGCGGCTCACTTTCATTGGCGCCAGCATGCAGTTCTTCAACACCGAATAGTGAGGAAACAGGTTGAAGCTTTGAAAGACCATCCCGACGTGCCGTCTCACATCTGCCGGCTTCTCGTACCGGTTGCCCGAATTCCCATCGCGGACGATAACCTCTCCAGCATCAATGTCTTCAAGCCCGTTGATGCATCGAATCAAGGTCGATTTTCCCGAGCCTGATGGCCCGCAGATGACTACCTTCTGGCCAGCATAAACTTTCAGGTTAATGTCCTGAAGTACCGTGTGCGAGCCAAATCGCTTGGTGAGCGATACAAGCTCCACTACAGGTGCACGTTTGGTTTCCAAAATTCTCTCCTCGTAGATTGCACTTAGCTTGTAGCAGTCGCAGCAGACGGCGATGGCGTTCGAACAGAGCTTTTGAGCGACCGGCGATGCCGCAAATGGTCCGCAAGCTCCGCGAAACCCGAGCAGATAATGAAATAGATGAAAGCTGCAAACGTATAGAACTCGACGAGTTTCCCGTCACGTTGCGCAATCTTCGAAGCTGCGCCAACGAAGTCCGTGAGCGATAGCACGTAGACGAGCGACGTGTCCTGAAAGAGGATGATGGCTTGGGTAACCATAATCGGCACAACCGCCTTTAGCGCCTGCGGAACGATTACCAGCGTGTAGGACTGGAATGTCGAAAATCCCTGCGCTTTCGCGCCCTCAAACTGGCCGCGAGGCACAGACAACAAACCCGAGCGGATGATTTCGCAGAAGTATGCCGCCTCGAATAACGTGTAGGTCACGAATGCAGTCAACTGAGGGCTTATGGAAACCGCCATGCCGCCAGGACTAAATTGCCGTAGCACCAGGGGGACGAGGAAGAAAAACCAGAACAGCACCATGATGAGTGGAATGGAGCGCATCACCGTCACATACGCCCACACAATCCTGTCAAGTACGGGAACGCGAACGTGGCGGATAACGGCGAGTACCGTACCCATCAGCAGTCCACCCAGAAAGGCAAATATCGTCAGCTTCAGGGTGAAGACCATGCCCTCACCAAGATACGGAAGAGCGCGCTCGATGGCGCCAAAATCGTATGTCATCGCACACTCCCTTTGACTGAACGCGTCGCGAGTTTGGTAGCAGGCGAACACCAGACAGATGCCAGAGTCGCAATCCAGTAGATGCCCAGCGATAGCGCGAAATAGACCAATGTCACTATGCCAAAGGACTCAAACGTACGGAACGTGAACTCGTTCATCTGCTGAGCTTGCGCCGTCAGGTCGAGTAGCCCAATCGTCATTGCGACGGACGTATTCTTCAACAGCGCGAGCGCTTCACTTGTCAGCGAAGGAGCCATGGTGCGTAAAGCCTGCGGAACAAGCACACATGCGTATGTGCTGTAGGTCGAGAGTCCCAGCGCATGGGCGGCCTCTCGCTGTCCTCTTGGCAGCGCCTGAATGCCCGAGCGAACCTGCTCTGCAACGCGTGCTCCTGTGTACAGACCGACTGCTATCAGTGCGGGAATGAAACTGGCCCATGGCGGCGGCATATTTTTGATTGCGCTGCCAAGCCCCGACGGCAATAGCTCCGGGAAGACGAAATACCAAAGGAATGCCTGCAGCAGGAGCGGAATATTCCGGAAGACCTGAACGTAGGACCGGCTTACTGTTCGGAAGAATGTGTTTTGGGCAGTCCGTCCACTCCCAATCACGATTCCAAGAACAGTAGCAATGCATGCGGCACCGAGCCACAACAGCACCGTCCAGAGAAGCCCTGACAGCAACCAGTTGATATAAAGGTTGCCGTCGACCGTCGTTTCGAAAAGCAGTTGCATGATTCGATGCTCGCTGAGGGCAGCGCGACGGCTGCCCATGGTTACGCAGTTACGCCGGAACCTTGTCGCTTGGGGACTTGACGCGCTCCTTAAGGTCAGCGCTCATCGGGAAGTTGAGCTTGATGGAGCGCGGCGGAATCGTGTCCACAAACCACTTCTGGTAAATCTTGTTGAACTCGCCCGATGTCATAAGAGAGGTCAGCGCATCGTCGACGACCTTTTTGAATGCCGGGTCATTCTTCGGAATCATCAGCCCGTAGTAGAGCGTGTTATACGATTCGGGGAGGAAGGTGAATGCACCCGGGTCTTTCGCATCGGCCTTCTTGGCAGCCAGAAGGATGTCGTCTTCGATGAAAGCGGCCGCACGGCCGTTTTCGAGAACGAGCATCGACTCGCCGTGGTCATGTGCGGGAATGAACTTCAAATCCAGATTGTCTTTCTCGCTGATTTCCTTCGCGAAAGCGAGTGCATTCGAACCCTGCGTGTAGACGACCGTTTTGCCTTTAAGGTCTGCTGCGGTCTTGATGCCCGAGTTCGCCTTGACCAGCCATCGCGTGTGGCTGACGAACGTTGCGACCGAGAATCCGACCTGCTTTTGTCGTTCAAGGCTGTTGGCCGTACTGGCACACTCGATATCAACGTTGCCGTTATTCACGAGGGCAATGCGATTCGCGGAAGTCACCGGCACATTGGTGACCTTCAGGTTCGGAATACCTTGCTTCAGCTTATCGACCACCTTGTGGCACAGGTCAACCGAGAAGCCAACGTAGTTCTGGTTCTGGTCCAGAAACGAGAACGGCACCGAAGCATCGCGGACGCCCAATCGAATCTCCCCGGTGCTCTTGATTTTGGCCAGCGTGTCCGCGGCATGGGCTTGGGCTGCCCCGATGATTCCAGCAGTTGCGAGGATGACAGCTGTTGCAAAACGTCTGTACGACATATCCAAACTCCTGTGATTCGCCAGCCAACTTGGCGTAGGTCCCCGGCGTTTTCGGGTGTGAAGTCTCGCGTGCCACCGCGGCACGTGAGAAAACTGTAGGTACCCAAAAACAATAAAAAAAGACGACCATTTCTTTCCAAATAGGAAAGAAAATCTTTCTATATGGGTGTATCGAATTTCGACCGAGGGCGGCATCACATGCAGCCCGATGACCAGATTCACAGCCGGAAAACTCGCGCTGTCGCGCCATACGGGCGAATCGTCGGATTCCTTGCACCGAAAGTGCACGAGGTCGAGAGCCGGTTTAGCTGCCCGATGGCCTCTCGTTTGCCATGAAGACCTTGAGGTGCGTAGGTGAAAATCCTGGGCCCGCTGAATGACCTTGTGGAGTCGAGCGGAGATGTGTACCGATGTGGAGGAAAGAGACGGCCGCTGTGGGAGACGTGCGCTTCAAGTCTTTCTGAAGCGCGCCGTTAGTCCCTCTCCAAGATAACATTCCGGGGACGCTGTGCATCTTTTGAAATCATCCTTCGCAGCTCTAACGCTCGCAGCTCTTTGCGGCCGCACTACGACCCGTATGACTTGTTTCTGACTCGCGAACTGAAGCACGCCGAAATTGTCCGAGGCTCGACTTCACCGGAAGTCGTGAACACGTATCTTCGCGACAGGCTAGATGTCGCAGCTGGCGTTAAGCAGCAACTGGAGGCTGACGCAAAACGCCTTGGTGGCCTAGGTCATTGATGTTGTATCCTCGACCGTATTGGGGACACTGTGACCGACGGACAAAGCGAGAATGGCTCAAGAATGGGCGCCCTCTGCAGTGGGGCGATTTTTCACGGGCGGGAAAAACTGGTCCCTAAGCCTATTCGGCGATAGCCCACATCTTGCCCTCGGTCTCGACGGCCGCCCGCGCGCCCTCTACGGTGAAGGGACCGAGGCTCGTATTCTGATGCGTCGCGGCCTGTTTTGGAGCAGCCTGACGCTTGAATTCGCCGGCGAGCGTCCCATCAGGCTCAACGGCCTGCCGAATCGGCAGTTCACTGCGCTGGAAGTAGCTGTCAATGATTACAGGATTGCGCACGGCCGCATTGCAGACGTAAAAGTCTTCAAGGCGGCATGGGAGCCCATAAGTGCCTGGTGTCAGAAGGCGGACGCGCTCTTTTCCGAGGTGGGGAAAAGACGGCGATGGCTTACCGCGGAAGAAGAACAATCGCTGCTACAGGCTCGACCTAAGGTCAACCTGAGCATCGAGGAACTGGAGCGTCTTTTCCGCGAGCCCCATGTTCATGCTTCGGTTCCTTATACGGCCGCCCAGTTCGACATCGAGTTCTGGCGAAAGGACTGCAGCGAGATGATTGCGCGCTTGAACCGCAAGCATGTCGAGAGCGAGTTGGTCGCGCAGAAAGAACTCTTCGACCGTTTAGAGAAAAGCGCTCTAACCGAAGACCAGGCCCGTGCGGTCGTTTGCTTCGACAACCGGGTTCAGGTCGTCGCCGCGGCCGGTTCTGGAAAGACTTCCACCATGGCGGCGAAAGCCGTCTATGCGGTCCATCAACAATTTTTCCGTCCGGACCAGATTCTGATGCTCGCCTTCAACGCCGACGCAGCAAAAGAGCTTGAGGCGCGCACGACGGCAGCTTTTGCTCGCATAGGACACCCCGATGTCAAAGTCGAGGGACGAACCTTTCACTCAATCGGTCTCTCCATCATCGGGAAAGCCACCGGCCGCAAGCCAAAGGTACCAGATTGGGCCGTGGACATGCAGGCGGGCGTTCTGAAGCTCATCGAATTGGTTGATGACCTGAAAGACCGGTCTGCGGTCTTTCGCAGCCGATGGGACCTTTTCCGGCTTGTGTTCGGTCGAGACCTGCCGCAGTTCGGTGAAGCGTCGGAGGCGGATGCCTGGAGCAACGAGGGCGAAGGGAAAGTGCTCACGCTTCGCGGCGAAGCGGTGAAAAGCCAGGAGGAATGCACTATTTGTAACTGGCTCTTCTATAACGGCGTCGATTACCTCTATGAGCGGGATTATGAGTACGACACCACGACAGCTGACCATCGTCAATACGCCCCCGACTTCTTCTATCCTGCTATCGGCCTTTACCACGAGCATTTCGCGCTAAATGCTCAAGGCAATCCTCCTGCGCACTTCGAGGGCTATCTCGAGGGTGTGCGATGGAAGCGTTCTGAGCACGAGCGCCGCGGAACCCAGCTCATCGAGACGACCTCGCACCAATTGAGACACGGCAAATGGGAGCAGTATCTCGAGCGCGAGCTGACCACGCGGGGAATTATCCTCGACCCGAACCCTGAGCGACTCATCCCTCAAGGAGGCCGCCAGCCCATGCCGGATGTCGAGCTGGTCGTCCTGCTGCGTACGTTTATCAGCCACGTCAAGAACAATTGCCTCTCCACCGATGCCTTGCTCCTCGAGGCGCAGTCTGCGCAAGGTGACTTCTTTCGAAACCGCCACGTGCGGTTCCTTGAACTGGCGGGTCCCATCCTCACTGCATGGGACAGCGCGCTCGCGAAGGAAGGCGGCGTGGATTTCGACGACATGCTCAACATGGCCGCAGCGCATGTCGAGGCAGGCCGATACGATTCTCCTTTCTGCGTTGTCATGGCAGATGAGTTCCAGGACGCGTCGCGCTCGCGCGCGAGACTGTGCCGCGCTCTCGTCTCTCGGCCGGGTCATTTCTTCTTTGCCGTTGGTGATGACTGGCAAGCCATCAACCGCTTCGCCGGTGCCGACGTCACCGTCATGACCCGCTTCAAGGAGTGGTTCGGCCACGGGCAGACGCTGAAGCTCGAAAAGACTTTCCGCTGCCCTCAGGAACTCTGCGACGTTTCAAGTCGATTCGTGAGCAAAAACCCAGCACAGCTGAAGAAACAGGTGCGCTCCGACACGGCGCCGGTGGGCCCAGTGGTGACGGCCGTTCAGGTGAATAAGCGCTACGAGTTGCCAGACGCCATCCATCGATACCTCAAAGAACTGTATCGCGGATTGCGCGACGGGACGATTTCGCCCGGGCGCGACGGCAAGCTCACTGTTTTTGTTCTCGGCCGTTATCGGAACGACAAGCGCTACGTGCCCGAAGGCTGGAGTGTCCGAGGCGGCACCGCGATTCAGGTTACGTTCAGCACGATGCACAGTTCGAAGGGTGCGGAGGCGGACTACGTCATCCTTCCGGCGATGCTAAAGAGAGGGTTCCCAGACCGTCGCACGGACGACCCCGTTCTTGCAATGGCTATGCCGAAGGGCGACACGTATCCGTTAAGCGAAGAGCGACGTCTGTTTTACGTAGCGCTCACACGCGCGCGGCGGTCGGTGGCGATGTTCACCGTCAAGGGCGAGTCGTCACCGTTTCTCGATGAACTGGTCTCTGAGAGCGCAGTAAAGGTGACGACAGTCGATGGTATGGCAATCGAAGAGGTCCGGTGCCCTGCCTGCAATACGGGAGTCATTGTCCCGAGGACGAGCGAATATGGGACATTTCTGGGGTGTTCTGCGTTTCCCCGCTGTCGATACAAGCCGCCAAGGCGAAGGACCGGAGGAGCAACTCCACAGCATATCCGTCCGCTCTAGCCAAGTGCTCAGGGGAGCAACGCTCCCGGCGGGAGTTCAATCATTAATCGTCGAACCACGTCGGACAAGAGATATCTGGTCACAAGACCGGCCTTTTTTGGGAGTGTGGAACATCGATTGTTGCGCTCCCATCCGACTGAACCAGGAAAGTATCTCGAACTCGGCGCGGAACATGGTCACTCGTCTTGAAAATGTATAAATGCGATATCTAAAGATGTCTTTAACCTCTTCATCATTCGAGGACTTTTCTAGACATCAAGCCATCATTGGATGGGACTCTTTTTCCCGGCGGGCGACAGTGGCTTCACCACTGCGCCCTTCCCATGCTCACGTGAGCATGAGCGCTGCACGTTGCTGACGTCGACAGAGAGGCCTGAGGCTCCGGCGCGTGTTTCCGCCTGCCGTCGACAGGCAGGAACCGACCACACGGTGCATCGCCGTGTGATGACGTTACACCGGGCGACCTTGGTTGACGACGGCTATGCCAGCGGGCGTTGACGCCGTACGGCTCGAACGGATGATGTTCCTAACGACAAACGTCTTGAACAGAGGACGGCGCAAGTTCATCAAAGTACATTCGGTCGAGCGATAACGTTATCCCGAGCGTCGAAGCCCGCAGCAGCCCACTCGCTCCCCAGAATTGCACCTGTCCGTACTGACCAACGACAACGACCTCACGGGCACCGCCCTCCAGGTATGCGCCGACCCTCAGGTCGATATCGTGCGGGGTGTCGCGGTCCAACAGCACCTCAACACACAAAGCTGGAACAAACGGAACCGGGGTGTCCCGGTCAATCCCCTCCCAGCTGTCGGGCGGCATCCAGACGACGTCGGGTATACGGATGCCAAATGATGGTGTCGTCACGGCAACGGCCATCGCGGCAACGTGACCAATCTGCTCGGTGATTTGGCAGTAGGCGTCGGTCAACACTATCTGGCGCCTCGCTGAAGGGTGCGGATGCGGCACGGCCTCTCCGCGTCCGTTCAGCTCGCAGATTTCCCGCAAGCCGGATTCCATGTTGAAGTTAATCCGCCGCCACTTTGCAACGAGTCCGTCCCGCTCGAGGAGAGTAGACACGACGATGAGCCTCCGGTAGTGGAAGTCGCGTAAGCGTATACCCTTTCCAGGTGATTTAACAATTTGTCGTATGTGTGCGCCGCACAATCAGAGTGCGCTGGCCGGGTCGAAGCGGCCCTACTTCGGGCGTCACTGCACGCCCGCGCGCTCTTCGCTATCCTTGCACAGCACCCCTTATCTGACGAATGTTGATGTGACTTCTCAGAATTATTGTGCAACGCGCCAATCATCGGGAACAGAAAGCATGTCAAAGCGTCTTAATCACATGTTTAACGCGATGACGAGCACGGCACACCGGTTCCGTGCGCATCGCTGCTGATGAGTTCGCTTCTGCGTCGGCTTCGCAGAAGTGTTAGCGTGTCGTGTCAGCGGGGGGCCTCTGGGAATAGCCGTCCCCTTTAGCGGATACATCTTGTCGGACTCGGGCATTACCGTGAGGTCAATGCAACCGAACGCAGCATCGCAACAGCGAGTGACGGTCCGCGCCCGGTCGACGAAAAGAGGCCTGGGCCTTGCGATTTTCGCGCGCTGGTCAGACATCATGCGAGTCTGCTGAAGCGGCACATCATATATTCATTACAGCTCGAACGTCCCAATCGTCATGGGCGGCATATCGGGCGGAAGCCGGGCCTTGGGGTCAGCCAGTTCAAGGGCGCTCAATCGTTTGGCAACAGGAGGTGCAACATGAAACTGGACGTCACGACGTTCCGGCAACTACGACGGCTCACGCCGGTCCTCGACGACATACTGAACGCAGGAGAGGTCGAGCACCCGGACCAGGCTGTAAATCTCGCGGCGCTCGCCCAACTGTGTTCAGAACTTTTCGACGCATATCACTGCATACACCCGGACGAGATTGCGCAAGCTCGCCTCGACGCCCTTGAGTCGTAGTAACCCATTTCTTCTGGGCTGGCTGCCGGCGTCAGCCAACACCGGAAAACCGAAGGACCTATCGCATTGACCTCAGAACGTGACCGCACCCCCAGCGTACAGGACGAATTTCTGCAGACGCTCGTAAGCGAGAAGACCACCGTAAACGTGTTCCTCGTGAACGGCATCAGACTGAGTGGTCAACTGGCCGGCTTTGACCAGTTTGCAGTTCTGCTGGAGTCTGGCTCAGGCGTGCAACTTGTTTTCAAGCATGCCATTTCGACGGTGCTGCCGGTCAATGGTAGGGGCCCGGCACGTGAGTCGACCGAGGTGCCGGTGAGTGGCGACAAGCCGAACCACGTGCAAGCTCGCGTCCGATAAGAACTGCAAAGAGATGCCGTGGTCTATGCGTGACCTCCGCATAGCAGCCAGGCGACTTCCACGTCGAGAAATTCAGAAAGACGCGCACAATCCGCACTATTCGGAACGGTAACTCCGGCGCGCCAAAGGGTCACCTCGTGTTCCGGGACGCCAAGTGATTTCGCCACCCGACCGGAGGTCACCTTTGCGCGCTTGATGGTCATGTCCAGCCGTGCTGCGAAGGCCCGCCTGGAGCCGTTGTGTTTGAGAGTGCCTTGCAGATGTACATCAAGATTCACACGGCGATTCATGGCGTGCGATGCTCCGGGTAACTCATCCTGACCAAACGTAAGTACCTCAAGCTATGAGGGTGTGTCACGACTTCGGTGCTGTTGGCAGCATCCCGCTTTGGTCTCCAGGCGGTCCGGGAAGTTCCACTGGTGTTGTACGGGCAATCGCGGCTGAGACCAATAAGCCAGAGCAGCCAGTATCGAAAATGTAGCCGATACGCGAGCTTCCATACGACGCGCGTCATCAGTTGGTCACTGTTGCCGAACATGCTGGACGTTGGGCACACATCTCTTCAGGAGGCGAACATGGTCGATTTTCAGGCACAGGTTGCTACAGCTCAGCAAGCAAATCTTGACTTCTTCTTCGGCCTGGCCGGCAGCATGCTGGAGGGCGACGAAAAGCTCGTGAGACTGAATCTGGATACGGCGAAAACGGCGCTTGCCGATTGGTATCAACGCGTGCAAGACGGGCTGGCGAAACAGAACAGCCAGGAAGTTACTGGTCTGCAAGACGCGCTTGCGCTGCCCTCGGCGGAGAAGGTCCTGACGTACGAACGTCAGGTTGCCGAGATTGCGTCGTCCACCCAAACGCAGTTGGCAGAGGTCGTCAATGCCCGGTACCAGGAGGTCAATCGCCAGGTTCAATGGTTGGTCGAGAATGTCGCGCAAAACGCCCCGCTCGGTTCCGAGGCCGCAATTGCATTTCTGAAACAAGCTATCACGCTGGCGAACACCGCTCAGGAAAGCCTGCAAAAGGCAACGAAGCAGGTAGTCGAAGTCGCGCAAAGTAACCTGGAAGCCACAACGAAAGCAGCAACGGAGATGACCGAAGCGGCCGACCAGGCAGTCGAGAAAACGGCTAAGACGGCGAAGCAATAATTTGAAGGGGTGTGCTGGTTTCGGACGTGTACCGGGTAACCGACATGAGCGGACATCACGTGCGCTGGAATGAACGACCAGAGCACACGAGACTTGGGCTTTCCCGGTAGCGGCTACAACGCAGTGCAACTAGGCGAGTAAGCACCCGGGAAAACTGTCACGGCACATAGCTGAAAAGGAATGGTCCGCCTCGGCCGACCATTCCCTACGCGACAGCGAGTAAGCTGAGGTGTCAGATTGGCTGGATGCTTGCAGCCTGCTTGCCCTTCGGACCTTGCTTCACCTCAAAGCTCACCTTCTGGTTTTCCTTCAGCGACTTGAAGCCGCTCGACTGGATTTCCGAGAAATGTGCGAACAGGTCTTCGCCACCACCATCCGGCGTGATAAAACCAAAACCCTTTGCGTCGTTAAACCACTTCACGGTACCCGTTGCCATTTCCTGACCCTCTTCAAAGACTGATGTGTTGTAAAACGCGACGGTAAGCTGCCGCATACACACGTTTTTAACAGAGGAGAATGCTCTGAACAATTGGCGTTTCCGACAGGTGGTGTGACGTGCTTTTGACGCTTGGGTTTTGACGCCTAGATTGCAGGAATTGTCCCGGGCACGTTGCAAAATGTCAGTTGTCCTGTCCGTTGCGCGCCATATACGACCTCTGGGATGAATTAAGCCAGACGACGGGCTCATGCGGATGACATGCGTTTTCGTCGTCTGTCGACCATTCCGGTCGGCAGACCAAGCGCAACGCGCTCGGCGAATGTCCCCAAGAGACAAGTATCATCGAACATGGACGCAATGAAAGGAGATACTGCAATGGATGACCGATTTGACAGGCGAGAACTGCTGCTTCACCTCGAGGACATGCTCGAAGCTTCGAGCTGTTTGACCAAGGCAGGTCAGCCGGATGCGCCGGTGGCTCAACTGGCGAAGGAGCAGGATTCGTTGCAGGACGTCGAGTACCTCCAGGCGCTTGCCCTGAGGATGACGGTGGCTGAGTTCGCGCACGCGTCGCGAGCGCGTTCTTCCTGTGGCCAAAGGAACTGCTCGAGTCCGAGCTCAACCGCAACGCGCTGGCGTCAACCGTTCAGCACGACCTCTTTGATGGCAACCCTGATTGCTGGAAGACGTATGTCGCCCAAATGCAGAAGTAGGTGGGATGGTTTTGGGCCGGGCTTCCTGAGATGAAGAGGAGCGCCGCCTCGGACGACCCGGTACGCGTTGAAGCAAACGAGGCGAGTCCGATTGAGGCATTAGTCGCAGCCGCGCGGTCTGTCGAGTGGGATGGGCCCGACGAGAAAAAGGGGTGGCCCTGGCCACAACCGGGGCCGACGCCCTGACATGCATCTACTCACGGCCCACTAACTCGGTTTCGAGATTCCCCGGCGCCCGAGCTTCGCACCAGCAAAAGCACTGTCAACGAGAAAGGCCTGACAATCAATTTTCGGACGGCGCACCTATGTGCCATCATGAAAAATCGGACTCGTGGGCGACGTTGCTAACGACCATCCCGTCGCGCCAGCGGGCTTCCCGCAAAGGGGTCATCGCGCCAGTCCACGGCTTTACCCGTCTGTGGCAGCGCCGCTTGCGACGGTAATTCAAAATGTTCTAATGATTGCCCGGCGCTAATTGCCTGCTTCAGCCATCGCGGCATTTCCCCTTCGCCACTCCACACTTCGCCCGTCGCATTGCGGTAGCGTGCTTCTTTCTGTTCCGATTGGTCGCTCGCCAACACTGAAGCCAGGTCTTCTGGCTTGATGTCAAACTCCTTCATCCGGTGGCGGAGATAAGCAACCATGCTGTCCCGCTTCCGTTCATCCATAAGATATTCGTCCGTCAAAATCGTCCGACTTTTCTCTTCCAGTGCGATGCATTAATGCATCGATATCCACGCTCCCTCGTGTCACCGGTTCGCTCGGCCCGCCTCTTTTGTGTAGTACAACCATCATAACGCGTTGTCCTTTCGCCGCGCTAAAGGGCACGCTGCCTTGTTTCTTGCCCGGGCGAAAAGGTGGACGCGGACCGGGTTCCGCGCATTTGCGAGGTGCCTCCGGCACGCAGTCGCGCGTGCGTTCATGGATGCGCTCTTGCGACCCACGCCTTCAACTGTTCCTATTCACACTTTAGGTTACTTTGGCAGCGCGATTAGGCCACACATGCGTCACGCAGCCGGTGCTATGCTGGAATACAGCGCGCTCTCAGGCAGAGAACAATGGACCGGACATACGCATACAAAGGCTACTCTATCCGGGTCACGGTCGAACCTCACACCGAGCCCGACTTACGGGGCGTTCTGATGCGCGAGGCGGGATTCGCGAGCGTCGTGGAAATATTCCGCGCGGGTGCCGCCATGCCCAGTTTTACCCCGATGCGACTCACCGATGCGGATGGACTGTGGTTCAGGAGCCCGGCGGATGCGCTCATGGGAGGGTTTAGCGCCGGGCAGCGCGCGGTAGATGACCTGCTACAGGACGGTGCGTCCTAGCTGAGATTACTCTTTATGGATTCCGACCGGCTGGTAGCCTCGTACGTCGGAATCCAATTGTCGGCGCAATATCAGGACGCCAGCCTTTTTCTGCTAGCCCTTCCTACCTACTTCGGCTGGATGTTTGCTGCCTGCTTGCCTTTCGGGCACAGCTTCACGTTAAAGCTGGCTTTCTGGCCTTCCGGGAGCGACTTGATTCCTTTGGCCTGAATTTCGGAGAAGTGCGCAAACAGGTCTTCGCCCCCGTCGTCCGGCCCTGTTGCTGCTCACGCGTCGCAGAGGTCGCTGCAAGACCCGCTGTATCGAACCTCGAGCGAGGACTTGTCCTTGAACACAAGCCGTTTAACGACGCCACAATCCTGAACGGTATGAACAGCGCTCCGGTTCACAAACACACCAGGACGCTCGTCGGGGAGGACGAGCTGCATCAGCGAACCAAATTTTCGCGTCGCATCGAAGAAGTTCGGCTCGCGTGACGGCTCCGCTATTTCCAGCCAATACACGAGGGCTGCACTGGGGTCCTGGGCATCGCGCGCAAGAAAACGCAGTGTCTTTGGCCCAACTGGGTATGAAGATGGTTCGATGCATGGCGCATCGCGCATGTGGGTCTCCGTGAGTGATGGATGAGGTTCGGGGCGTACTATCCCGACGGCAGGTCCGGTGCAACAGGTCGACCCAAGGTGCGCGCCCCGTGCACGACGTGCCGGAATCCCTGCATGTCGTCGAGAAATATATGCAGCGCAGAGAGCGCGTCGCGCACCAGGCGCTTCCGCGTCCCCGGCTCTCTCTCGAGAGCGCCGGGGACAGCCGCTTTCGTGCCGGTTCAGGCGTCGGCGGTTTCTAGCTCATGTGCAGGCCGCCGTTCAACGAAAAGTCAGCCCCTGTGGAAAAACCCGCTTCGTCGCTTGCCAGCCACGAAACAATCGAGGCAATTTCGGTCGCCTCCCCAAGACGGCGCACCGGTATGCTCTGAACGATTGCGTCGAGAACCTCAGGGCGCACAGCCCGCACCATATCGGTCCCGATGTATCCCGGTGAAACCGTATTTACGGTGATGCCCTTTGTCGCGACTTCCTGTGCCAGCGACATCGTGAACCCGTGAATGCCTGCCTTCGCCGTCGAGTAGTTGGTCTGGCCGAACTGCCCCTTCTGCCCGTTCACCGACGAGATGTTGATTATCCGGCCCCACTCCTTGCTGACCATCGCTTCGATGACCTGCTTGGTCACATTGAAGAGGCTCGTCAGGTTCGTGTCGATGACATCGTTCCAGTTTTCCCGTGACATCTTGCGAAACACGCCGTCTCGCGTAATGCCCGCATTGTTCACCAGCACGTCAATCTCACCGACCTCCTTCCTTATCTTCGCAAAAGCGGCTTCAGTCGATTCCCAGTCGGCGACATTGCCCTCCGAGGCGACAAAGGAGAATCCCAGCCCGGCCTGCTCGGCCAGCCATCGTTCACGTCTGGGCGAGTTCGGCCCGCATCCTGCCACGACCGTCAACCCATCGTTGTGCAGACGCTGACATATTGCCGTTCCGATTCCGCCCATACCGCCAGTTACATAAGCAATTCGCTTTGCCATGTCTTGACTCCTCCGCGATTACGGTTAGCCCCCAGAGTTGGGCCTCATGTGACGCCGGACCTCCGCATAACTGCATAGCATTACTACTTTTATTCCTGGATTCGCAATACCACTTTACTTCGATGAAATTCCATCCTGTGTTTCTGCACATCTGGACCCGGATGCACAGAAGTTAGTTTAGGCGTCGCTTGAGATGCAACCTGATGCGAAGTGACTGTACGCATGTGTCGCATAACTGTGCATACACACATATATCATCCGGACCCTAAGCCTTATCACTACGGCAAGCGTGGCGACGGATTACTGTGGCTGGATATTGGCCGCCTGCTTACCTTTTGGTCCCTGCTTGGCGTCGAAGGTCACGTTGGTTTTCCTTCAGCGACTTGCAGCCTTTTCCCTGAATTTCCGAGAAGTGCGCGAACAGGTCCTCATCGCCATCATCCGGCGTGATGAATCCAAAACCTTTCACATCGTCAAGCCACTTGACAGTACCCGAGGCTATAGTTTCGAAAACCAGTTCTATTGACGAATGTTGCTGACGGTTTGGCGAGCATGAGAGGTACTTTTAGCACAGGGAAACCAGTGCAGGACATACGCGTTTACGATATCTGACACGGCTCAAGGTGCTGCATCTAGCGCTTGAAGGTTGCATGCGCACGATTCTTGAGATGTAGTTACCGCACATGAGGCGCTGAATGAGCTCGCTCACGTGGAGCACCTTGTCGCCGCGGGCTTTGTCACGCGCGTCGCTGCGCGACAGCCAGTCGCGCTTTCTGTGTCCGCCGAACGCAAAACATTCTTTACGCCCTTTTTACTTGCCGATGTGTGTGAGGCGCGCCTACTATTTCAACATTCTCAAATAGACGAATGATGTTTCGGACAATCGGTGTCCTCGGTTCTCGAGTAGCCTCACCGCCTGACTCACAGGACGACCGAGCTCTAGTCTCCGCCGCCGTCTTTCCGACAGCCAGATTGTGTTCGCCTTAGTCACCCTTTCTTCATGTACCGCGCGTCGGCATGGCACCGGCTCGCGAGTATCAACCCGCGGCTGTGTCCGCCCGGGTCTCTCCAAATCATTCGTGCATGCGGATGCGCGGGTGAACGGATGCGTACCGGACCATATGCCGCCCACCTCAATTTTCTAAAAAAAGGGAAAGTAAGCGGACCCTCGTCGGTACGCGTACGCCGCGACCGGCAACCGTGTCTGCCTGCCTTTTGCGCGAACCGTGCTAAGCCAAACGCTCGAGGAAATACATGAACTTCGGCCTCCACCTATCGCGATTGCCGCACGTCCAGGAATCGCTCCTGCACTACGACGCCATGTTGGCGCTGCACGAACGTCAACCGCACAGAATTGCAGCGTTCTGGCAGCTTATCAAAGCTCACATTTCGTAGAGTTTTTTATGGCCCTTTCGGCATGCCCACCGCGCAACGCGTCTGCTTTACGGTGTTCGCAATGCCTCGGACGGTAGTACGATATTCGCTCGTCTCCGCGCCACATGCGATGCGTCGCTCCGCGCTGGCGTGACCCTTCCGGATAAGGAGGACTTATGCGCGTGCTGATAGTTGGCGCAACCGGACTGCTCGGCAAGGAAATCGTTCGCCTGCTCTCGACCGAACACCAGGTCATTGGTGCAAGCCGCAACGGCCCGGACCTGTCCTTTGACCTCACTGATAAGGCATCCATCGTCTCAATGTATCGACAGCTCGGAACTGTTGATGCCGTGATTTGCGCCGCGGGCGCGGCGAAGTTCGCACCGCTCGAATCGCTTTCCGATGACGACTTTGCGTTCAGCCTGGCCAACAAGCTGATGGGACAGGTCAATCTCGTCCGGTGCTCGGTCGGTCATATCGCGCACGCGGGGTCCCTGACGCTAACCAGCGGCATTCTCTCCCTGCATCCGGTCACAGGAAGTGCTGTAGTGGGCATCGTGAATGCGGGGGTCGAGGCGTTCGTCCGGTCCGCAGCTCTCGAATTGCAGGGCAAGGCACGGGTCAACGTCGTCAGTCCGGGCTGGGTTTCCGAAACGCTTGCGGCAATGGGCCAGGCCCGCTCCGCGGGTGTTCCAGCTGAAGCGGTCGCACAGGCATACAAACGAAGCCTGGTCGAGGACATCACCGGTCAAGTCATTCAGGTCGCGAAGTGGTAAATGCAACGCCGCCTTCGTTCGATGCGCTACCGTCGCAGCAACGGCGTTCGACTTCAGTCCTGCTGCTTTGACTCGCAGCAACACCGCGTTTTCAATGTAACCACATGGCAGGCCAAGTATTGAGGAGACGACCATGAACCTCACCGGCAAGACGCTATTCATGTCAGGTGGCAGTCGCGGTATCGGACTCGCCATTGCACTCCGGGCGGCACACGACGGCGCGAACATTGTGATTGCGGCGAAGACGGCCAACCCGGACCCGCGGCTCGAGGGCACGGTACATACAGCGGCGGCCGCCGTCGAAGCTGCTGGCGGAAAGGCGCTTGCGCTGGTCGTCGACATCCGCGATGAGGAACGCGTAAAGGGTGCGGTTGCCAGGGCCGTTGAGGTGTTCGGGGGCATCGATATACTCGTGAACAATGCCAGCGCCATCCGGCTGACGGGAACGCTGGATACGCCCGTCAAGCGGTACGACCTGATGCACGGGGTGAACGGGAGAGGCACGTTCGTCTGTGCTCAAACCTGCCTGCCTCACCTACTCAATTCGCCGAATCCACATATCCTGACGCTGTCGCCTCCGCTGGTCACAGACCCGAAGTGGTTCAAGGATTTCCCGGCATACACCATTGCCAAATACACGATGAGCCTGTTCACACTGGCGCTGGCCGGTGAGTTCAAGGACCGTGGCGTCGCCGTAAATTCGCTGTGGCCGCGAACTGCTATTGCGACTGCTGCCGTGCGAAACGAGATTGGCGGCGCCGATATGATTGCTGCGTGCCGCAAGCCGGAGATAGTCGCCGACGCGGCCCACTATATCCTGACGCGCCCATCCAGGGAGTGCTCGGGAAATTTTTTTCTCGATGACGAAGTGCTATTGGCGGCTGGTGTCCGGGACTTTTCTCAATATGACGTCCAGGCTGGCGCGGCATTGCAGGCAGACTTCTTCGTTGAGGCGTTGCCCGGCATGCTACGCGCGGACAACATGGTCAAGGCCAAGTTGGGTTCATGACAATCTCGGCAGGACGAGTATCACTGAACAACAACGTAACGAACGGAGAGCCGAAATGCCTGGCAGTTTCCAAAATTACGCTCAAGGAATGGGACAGCGTTGGCGCACGTTAAAACTACGAGGGTCAAGGTGCGACGATTGATACAGCCCGGATTCCGTGCGCGGCTACTTCGTCTCTCGGGTTCATGGTCCGGCAAGTTCTGGCGGTGAGACCAGTAGAGCTGATTGACCTGCGTCAAATGCGGCAGATAGCGGCGGAGTACCGTTTCTTTATCGCGACACGTCGACAGCCGGGCACAGCGCGCGGCAGGTCGCAGGCCCTTCACGCCTGTTCCATGGACAAGGTGATTGGCAGGTGTCATTCCAGCGTGATACAAGTCGTTCGCCGCGGTCGGTCCGACCGCACGATACGGCATTTGCGAATGCAACTCTCAACGATTACGGGATTGAAAATGGCAACTGGCACAGTGAAATGGTTCAACGATGCAAAGGGCTTTGGCTTCATCACTCCGGATGACGGTGGGGAAGACCTGTTCGCCCACTTCTCTGAAATCAAAACAGAGGGCTTCAAGTCGCTGCAGGAAAACCAGAAGGTCAGCTTCGAAGTGAAGATGGGCCCGAAGGGCAAGCAGGCCGCAAATATCAAGCCGGCCTGACGGCTCCGAACGCTCGCCTTCCTCTCAACGAATGGCCTGCCCTTCGCGGGCCATTTGCCTTCGCGTTCAGCGTCTTCAGCCGCTCATAGGCAAGGTGGCCATCCAGCACACGCTACCGAATGCAGCTTAAACGTCGCGAGTCGCTTGGCGAAAACGCAGGTTTCGCCGCTCGGCAGTCGAGCAACATTTCTGATTGCCAGCCGGCTTCAATGATGCGCACACAACGAAAGCGTTCGCTGGCGGGCGACGTCACATTACGGCCGCGGCTGAATGACGAACGCTCAAATCGGCTGGCGCACCGATAGCATTGACCGCAGCGGAGTTTGGGAGGTAATAGTGTAACTGTCGCCGCACACGACCCGCGAGGTTGTGTAGTGACCGAACTCAGCGTAGGTTTGCAGCGTGTTTGTTCGCAGGAACGCAGATGAAGGAAAAGAAGGTCTCGGCGGAAGCATCGGCTCTTGAGCGCGTGGTGAGCGCCGCGCGCGAAGTACAGGCGGTGTCGCAGCGGTTGGAGGCGCACTACACGCAGGCCGCCGATGAACAACCGTCGACGCTCGAGCTGGCGCGGTTTGCTGCTGCCATGCAAGAACTGAAGGACGCACGGGAAGCCTTCGATGCATTGGTTGAGAAGAGAGACCGGCGATTGCGCTAATGGAATCCATCGCTCTCTGCGACGGACCTCGCGCAAGGCTCCCGAAGCCGTCGCGCTCGAAAGCAATCTCGAAGTAACGCTCGCCGAGAGCGGCAGCGTCGCCACCTAACGGCTGCGCAATAGCGGACGAATTCACGACTTCCTGCACGCAATTCTCAGCCAGCCCGTTCGGCGCAAGCGGGTCAGCCGAAGCGCCTTCTTTGGTTTACGCATGTGATGATGGAAGCCGAAAGAGCAACACGCAGAACGTGCCGATTCGAGCGGGACGACGCGGTCCCGCTCATTGGACTCGGCGTCGCTAGCGCGAAGCGAGACGTTCCGGAGCGAGCTAAAACTTTACTGAGTGGGCCTATCGTTTGAGCTCGACCATAAAATCGTAATAGTCATTTACGGTCAGTTCATTCTAGCCCCGTCTTCTCGTGCACCAGCTCCAGCGCCCGCAGGATAGAGTGGTATGGCTGTCGATGCTGTCCTCAAAAATGAAAGCAGCATCTCGACATGCATCGCGGACACTGCCTCGATGACAGACGGCTCCGAGTAGTCCCGCCCGACGAACGCTTTCAGGGTGAACCGATTGGACACCACGTAATAGCCCATTGCGACCAAGGTCACGTAGAAATCCAGCGCGTCTACATCGGCTCGGAATTCCCCGGCAGTCGCGCCACGCGCCAAGGTTGCGCTCAACAAGCTAGTCACCGGCGAACTGGCCGCTCGCAGTTTCGCCGAGCGCTCGAGATATTGCCCTCCGTGCAGGTTTTCATTGTTGATGAGGTGCAGCCACTGGGGGTTTGCCCTAAAGTAATCCCATATGGAGAGTGCAAGCGCCCGAATGGCGTCTGCGGGTTGCAGCCCCGACAGGTCCTGGTTCACTCCATGATTCGCGAACTCCACGTACATGGCCTCGAGGACAGCGACGTACAGCCCTTCCTTGCTTTCGAAGTAGTAATAGAGCATCCGCTCGTTCGTGCCGGCGGCGGCGGCGATTGCGTCGACGCGCGCCCCGGCGAGCCCGTGCGTTGAGAACTGTTGCGTCGCGGCCTCCAGAATGCGCCGGCGCGTGCCCTCGGGGTCCCTTTTCACTTTGGATTCGTTCATTGTCGGCGCTCCATCTTTGTAGTGGAAAGCTTAGGTGCCGCAGCCATTATGCGCGTCTCCGCCGGGCTGTAAAATGCCGCTTTCCCGGAGAGAGCGCCAATGGACAAACGAAATTACGCTAACCACGCAGACGCGGTCTTCACGGTGTTCGAGATGCTGCGGAAGGAACTTGCGGCAGAGTCTGATGACCCGGCCGTGCTGGGCCGGTTGCATGAGATTGCCTTGCTTCCGGCGGCTGACTTCTTCGCCGCGCTTGGTGACCTGGCAGCAGGCCTGCCTACGTATGCTGACCCATCAGACGTCCTGTCACGCTGCGCGCCGCTGCCGAGCGCACTCGGGGCAGCCGCTGGCACGCTGACTCAGCCGCATCGCTAGCGGTGCGAAACCCTGACTGTCCCTCGCCCGCATCACACCCCGCTCACAGCACCCTGGCGTCGAGTTCCGGACGCATGA
Source organism: Paraburkholderia sp. PGU19 (assembly GCF_013426915.1). Lineage (GTDB taxonomy): Bacteria > Pseudomonadota > Gammaproteobacteria > Burkholderiales > Burkholderiaceae > Paraburkholderia. The sequence goes on along the minus strand of NZ_AP023179.1, from coordinate 553,276 downwards.
CCACGCATTCCCGCGCTGTCGGCTCATTGCGGGCGACGACGAAGACGGCGGGGGTCGGGCTGCGGTTGACGGCGACATGGACCACGCCGGCCGGTGTGAAGATGTAATCACCGGGGCGCACCACCTGCCGGTCTTCCAGTTCCTCGCCCGTATAGAACTCGATTTCGTCGCCGCTTAGCATGTAATGCGCGGTGTCATGGTGTTCGTGAATGTGAGCGCTGGTTCTGCCCCCGGGCGGCACGGACACCACGCCCAGATAAAGAACCTCGGACCCCACCGTTTCCTTGCTGATACCGGGCGCATGCACGGAGCCCTGCTGGGACATGTAGCTGGCCCCACCACGAACAACTCGACCCACTTTCGCCCTCGGTGAGGTTGTTTCCATTGCACACCTCCCGTCATCAACTCGCGTATCCGTCCCGCCCATGGCAATCACTATAGGCGACGGAAGAAAGGGTAAGGCCGGGATTTCGGCTCTCAGCTTCCTGGACGCTTCAGTCGCTGCGCGGTGTCCGGCGGCGGCGAATCGCACGCGAAACTGTGGGCGATGAGCAACGCAGATGGTCCGGTCGACCGTCGACCCGTCGCCGCGGCGATAGATACACGGCGGCGAGTAGCCGAAATCGAGGACCGCCACGGCCATGTTGTTACTTGGCGAGCTGACAGGTCTTGGAACCAAAGCCAAGCGTCATGCTGTTTTTCACCTTGGGTATGGCGGCCATCGGTTCGTCCAGTTTTCGGTCCAGATAGGTGACGACGATGGAGCGGCCATGGAACACAATCGACCGCGGCACGATGCGGTCGCCAAGGAAGACCGCGTTGGTCTTACTGCAGTCACTGAATGCCACCGCTACATAGTTGAAGATGCCGCTACCGCCTGGTTCGTCGACCAGGAATACCGCGGCAGCAGGCTTCGAGTCAAGCCGGCCACCGACGGGCTTGCCGAACACACGCGTCACGTGCTGCGTCGCCGAGCCAGGTGCGGCCGGTACCGCTCGCTCGCCGTTCGACAATTTCACGTCTTCATTGTCGATGCGGAAGGTCGCATTCCTGTAGTCGACATCAACAGTTCCAGCCAGAGCGCCGACAGTTACCAAAACGAGGCAGGTCGCGATTGCGGCGGCGGTCAACTGCTTCCTCATGGTTCATACGCTCTTCGTTAGAAAACGTCTGCCGCGTTATCGCTAAGTGACCGTTCTGAAGTTGTTGTTCTTCGGGCCGCCCCGTGCTCAGACGCCGACGGTATGCTGCTAGAACCAGGCGTTGAACGCGTCGAAGCCCTGCACGGTCAGCCCGAGCCGGTGTGCATTCTCGCAGGCCCGCACCAGCATCCAGCACGCGGCCTCCTCAAGGTCGGCCTCGAAGTCCGGCGCATCGGCCTTATCAAAGTGCCGCAGTGCGTTGGCTACACAGTTGTCCGCGTCATTGAACGTCTTGCGGTCCAGCGGCCGGCCGTGCAGCTTCGTGTGCGCCAGGTCGGCCGCATCGAACTTCCAGTCCACGCCGGCCTGCTGCCCCCTTCTCGAGCATGATTTAAGCGCGAGGGCATGGGCTTGCGTCCCGGCCAGCGTAACCATGACGTCAAACCTGAACCACCGCGAGAAGCACTGACACGTCGCCGATGACACGACTCTGATGCCCTTTGCCCGTGGTGTCTTCAAGCAATATCGCGCTTCCTGCCGGGAGGCGTCGTCGCTCACCGTCACTGGCCTCAAACTCAACTTCCCCGCTGAGCACGAATACCCACATGCACATGGGCGAAGGATGAAGGTCGCCGACCCATCCGCTGGGCGCGCGCAAAAATCCGTAGCGGGTCGCTGCCGCGAAATCCGACACGTCAAAGGGTTCAGCGGGGGGCGCGAAGTTGCGGGTTACCAGCTGCAGGTTTACCGACCCAAAATGACTTTCGCCAATCGCGTCTGAAAACAGTTGTGGAAATGTCAGCGCAAACGCCATGGGTTTCCCCTTTTGCGGCCGTTGTTCCAGTCGGTGCGATATGCCCCGCGAGAGTGAAATCTCAGCGGTCTGTGTTGCTCCGCGTGGTGCGAGACATCGGCCGCACAACGATGACTCGCGTTGAGTGTCCCGCCCGCCGGCTCGGGCGTCAAGGCACATTGACGAAATCCGACGGCAACGCGCCAGCACGGCGAACCGGGTCGCAGAGGTGTGCTGTCCGCTTCGTCGGGACTATTTCTGTCCTAGCCCGGGGTAAGACGCACATGGCTCCGTCGGCGGTCTTCCTCCGCGGCGACTGTCGCCGGCAGCCCGACTCGAAATTTTCGGTTTCAGAAGACACAAACCCGTGGTCAACATCCCGGCCGTCCGCGGCGTTAGGGATGCAAGAGGCGAGAACCGTCCGCCTCTCGTCGCGACCCGCGCTCCTTTCAACGCCGGTCGGCTTTATACCTGCTGGAGCGGAACATGAAAAGCGTGAACGGGCACTCGCTGCGTAGCCAGGTCGAGAAATGGCTCGCACCGGCTCCGACGATATCGGGTCATGTAACCAGATTCAGTCGCACCCGGTTGGGCGGGCGATGGTGTGTGTACGTTGAGACGTCGTCATCACGCGGAGTGCGCGCGTTGTTCTTCTTCAGGCACGATGACGGCAGCTGGTACGTGTTTCCGCCTGCTGCCGACCGCGTTGCCCGTGAGGGGTCGGCACCGACGTCTATACCCCTGTAACGCCGCGGACCATCGCGCATTGCGCTCGCGGCTACCCCCTGGTGGACGTCGCTCGGTCCCCGTGAGATAGGCGGAATCCGCGCAAAGAGGGGGCACCGGAATTAGCGCAGCTCCAGCTCGATGTCGTCAAAGAGTACGTGCTGAAGCCCGTTCGAGAACAGGACGCCAAGTTCGTCAATCTTCTCGCGAAGGAAGTTGACGGTCATGTGAAGAAAGTGCGCGCCAGATGACGAGTGGATATCCGCTAAAACAGCGAGACTGAAGAGCGTCGCCTTGCGCTGGTACGAAAGCCGGGACTCGAGTTCAAGGAGCCCAGCTACCGCCAGCTGGGCAACGGATTCGGCGAGTGCGGCCCCGACACCCACGCCGCGATGCTGAGGCACGACCCAGATTTCAAGCACCTCGATTTCAATCGATGGACGCTGTCCGGTGGTGGCGTCCTCGATACGGACTACGAAGGTGCAGTAGCCCACCGGTGAGCGGCCGGCATACGCGACGAGCTGGTACCCGAACCGCGCGCAACCGGCGACGGACTCGCCGTCTCCGCAATCTTCCCCCTCGGTCACAGAGGACCAGGCAGTGCGCTGCTCTGACAGACTTTGCCCCGAAGGAGGCGCTGCCTCGCAGCTCGCCTCATCCTGCTCGCGCGCATCACGCAGCTTCTTTCGAAGTAAGCGGGCCGAAGCATGGGGCGATGAGTTTTCATGGTGCCCGCAGTAGACGACATATCGGCGGCCGCCGCGCTCACACTCAAGAACCGCTCCTCCGGGCCAGACCTCAAGCGGCAACGGCGTGGCAAGCGGCTTAGACAGCAGTGAATGGCGCGCGCGCAGGTCGACAGTCATGCAGACGATGGTGAGTCTCTGGGTGGACAGGTTGAGCCCCTATTTTACCGCTGCGCCAGACCGTCCCACCGAAGGGAACAGGTGTCACTGAACAAACATGAAATCAAGGGAGCGCTCAAACTGGGAAGTGACATCTGTCCGGCGCTCCGTCACATTGAACGCAACAACCCACGCCGCTCGTCTTAGTGGTCATGCCTCCTGCCGTCATCTCCTTGGTCGCGGTGCCAATCACCGCGCCACCCGCCGTCATGGTCGTGGCCCCAACCGCCTCGATGGTCACCGCGATAGTCTCGCGCGTCATGCCATTCCCGTTCACTTCGATGACGCTCTTGCCACTCCCGGCGCTCCCAATAGCGACGCCCATCGTAGTACCTGTCGCCATACCAGCCCGGACTAATAACCACAGCGGCAGGAGGTTCGACATACACGGGCGGAGGTGGAGCGTAGACCGGCTCGGGTGCATACACCACACCGGGGATGCCAATGTTTACTCCAACATCTACATGTGCGAGGGTGACGGACGATGCGCCTATGCCGAGGCCGGCAACCATTATCATCGCGAACCAGCGACTGCGGGAGGTGCTCATGATTTGCTTTGTCGGGTATGTACAGTAAAGCAGTGGAATGCGCAGCGAGTCAGCTACGATTAATAGCGGTGATAGTAGCCGCCTGCGGGCACAATGATGCAACCGCTCAGCACGCTTCCAAGACATACGGCCATAAGCATCAGCGCAAAAATCCTTTTCATTACGTGCCTCATTTGTCAGTTGTGAACGCACTATATTGAGACGGCAGATTACCGGTGTTTTTGTGTGTAACGAGACGTGTCATTTGAAACACCTATCCACTCGCGTGCCATTCTCTGAAGTCCGGCCAACACGAAATATTCGGTTTCAGAACGCCCAACTTTCACGGTCAACATCATGGTCGTCCAAGACGTGAACAGATGCACGGCCAGGCGGCGAATGCAGCGCTATTGAGGATGACGTGAAACTGATGGAACACTCGCTAGCGGATGAAAGCAACCGTCGACGCGGCGAACGCAGGTACACCCGACGCTGGACTCGTGCGAGAGGTTTGCTCCTCTTGCCCGTGATTCAAACCCTTCCGCATAGCCGTTTACGTGGGCGCATCCCTCGTCGGAGGGGTACATGTCGTTGTTTTTGCGTCAGCTCGGCGCGAAACCCCCTGCTTTTGGGCCTCGCCCGTTGCGGATTCACATCCGCGTTGCTACGCTAGCGCCAGCCTGAGGATTTGGACCTTTGCGCATTGTCGGTGACTACGCAAAGGCAAAGGTCTCAGGCCAACCTTTGACCAATGACGAGAAACTTATGGCAACAACGAGTGCAACGAAAGCTGCAGCAAAAACGGCTCCGAAGAAGGCGGTGACTCCGGCTCAGAAAAAGGCGAAGACGCCCCTGGTGAAGAAGGCTACGGCACCTGTCACGAAGAAGGCGGTCGCTGCCGCGCCGCTGAAGCCCATCAAGGATTCGTTCACGAAGGCTTCGCTCGCCATCCACCTTGCCGAGCGCGCAGGTGTCGAGCCGAAAGCCGCGAAGGCTCTGATGGCCGCACTGGAAGAAACGGTGCTCGCGTCGGTCCACAAGAAGGGCGCGAAGGAGTTCACGTTGCCGGGTCTGCTGAAGGTCGTTGCTCAGGACGTGCCGGCAAAGAAGAAGCGCTTCGGCAAAGACCCGTTCACGGGCGAAGACAAGTGGTTCGCCGCGAAGCCCGCTTCGGTGCGTCTGAAAGTGCGCCCGCTGAAGAAGCTGAAGGACGCTGCGCTCTAAACCGGGCCGCTGGAAACGAAGCCACTCGCGACGGAAGTCCGAGGGGCTTTTTTTACTTCTATGCCTGAGGCGCACGGGCGTTCATGTAATCTGGCTACACAAGATGAGCTACGCGAACTGCTGAGCTCCCAGCGTGCACTGCGAGGAGCAACGCATGCAAGGACGACCTCAGCAACGACGGGAAGACGAGTGCACCTAACGCACATCTTGTTTTTTGCTGTCGATGCCTCCCCCGCCGCAACCTAGCTCGCCAGTCTAGACGGGTCGTAGGGCCCCAGCAGAAAGGATTGTGCAGCTCCCATCGAGCCATAATCACCGGTATGCCAACTCGGTAGGCCGCACTATAGGCGGCGTGGGACACCTGCTAGCGCCCTCTCTCGCGTGTTATCAGCTGTATTCAGCAGAATGCGAGACGACACATTTAATTATTTGCGGTCGGCATGCCCGCACACTTGAAGCGCACAAGTTATTGACACCATCTTCTCCGCCGGCGACGTCAGCCTTCGCCGACGGAAAGCTCCTCCTTTTCGTTATTTCTGCCCGCAACCAGTCGGTGCAATGCTCAATCAGTCGCGACGCACTCGAGCGGCATTTCTGGCTGCCGGCTGGCGCGAACAACGCGCACACATTGACAGTATTCGCCCACGGGCGACAGCGCAATACGGTCGCGGCTGAAGGGCGGACGCTCAAGTCGGCCGGCGCACCGATAGCATTGTCCGCCGCGGACTTTGCAGGCAGATAGCCGACTTCGCCGCACACCATTTGTGAAAGTTGTGCAGTGACCGAACGCAACTTAGTCTTGCAGGCAGTGCATCCGGAGCATGGGAGAACAGGATGTGTTTGTTCCGGGAAACGACAATGAAAGAAAAGGCAGTATCAGCGGAAGCATCGGCCCCCGAGCGCGTGGTCAGCGCTGCGCGCGAAGTCTAGGCAGCATCGCAACGGCTTGAAGCGCCCTACGCTCAGGCACCCGATGAACAGCCCTCGACTCTCGAACTGGCACGGTTTCTCGCAGTCGTTGACTCCGAATCTGAAGCTGAGCAAGTTGGACTCGAATGGGCGCGCGCATGGGTCGACGGCCACGTCTGATACGCGATTGCAGTCCCTTCTGACCGCTGCCCGTCTTGAACCGACTGACCTCTAACGTCGAGGAAGCCGGGGATGTCGGCTCCCCGACTCTCCAGGTCATGACAACTTCCGATTTATCTGCGCCGTTTGCCAGCGCAGCGCCGCGTTGTCCCAGTTCAGCAGGCTCATCACCTGGTTAGCGCTTCACGTGGTCCCGGGAAGAGGACTGGAAACGAGGACTGCGGCGGCGACAAGCACGCCCGCGAGTACGACGGACTCGACATGAAGCACCGTGGCAAATCGCTTAAGCAATCGAGCAGTCAATTCCGAAGGTGTTCCTCTCAAGGAGGCGAGGAGTAGCGGCATCTCGATGAACCGATTATGTCCGCCGAGTGCGGCACCGATGAGCACGAGCACAAATTTGAGCAGCAGCACTTGCCCATATGACGACGTCACCAAGCTCTCCGGTGTATTCACTCCGCGCCAGCCGCTGTATGCGCCAGTGACAAAGAGGATAGCCAGCGCGAGTGTGGCGGCGTCAGACAGCGACTGAATGAATGCCGCACTGTTCGCACGCTCTGTGACGGGCGCATTGTACATGCGCGGCACAACGATATACGTTGTCACGAGAACGAGCCCGACCCACACACTGATAGCGAGCATGTGCAACCAGTCGACCCATACAGGAAGGCTCAGCACGCCCGAATCGACAGGATGGCCCGCGTGACTGCGTGACATTGCGACGCTTGCGAGCGCGAGCCAGATTGCCGGCTTGAAGCGTATCGGATGTCCAGACTGCGCGAGCGACAGAATGAGCACTACCAGCGACGCTGCTGCGCCTGCCAGCCATGCGTGACCAAAGCCGGTTTCCATCAGCATTGAGCGAACGGCGGGCCCTGCGTCAACAAGCGAGGACTCGCTCATCAGCGCGCAATGAATCCAGAACGCAACGGCACTGGATACGAGCGCAGTGAACGAACCCATACGCAAGGCAAGAAGCAAATGCCAGCTGACCCTGGTCTGCCATCGCGATGTACTGCGAGACATCCATGTATCACTGAGCAATGCGCCGACGAGCACGGTGAAACTGATGTTCTGGAGCGCCACAAGTGCCAGCCGCAAAACGCCGAGGAAACCGTCGTTCATCACTTCACCGCAAAAGTGTAGGTGCCTTTCGTCTTGTGAGCGTCATGTGTCATGACGGCCCATTGCACGGTGTATGAGCCGGAGGCAAGCTTCGGAACCGCAACCATCAGCACGCGCGGGTTCGATAAGTCGACTTTGGCTTTTTCGTTGGTCGCGGGCGCACCGGATGCATTTACGACCTTAATCATGCTGAACGAAGACTCGAGGTCCTCGTTAAATGTGAGGCGGAGCGACTCTGGCGATGCATCGACTGTGCTGCCAGCCGATGGCGTTGCGTTTTCCAGTTTGCCGTGGGCGAATGCGAATGCTGGCGAAAGCACAAGCGCGGCGGCTGCCGCTGCACGAGCAATAGAGTTACGCATCAAAGCGTTCATGATTGTTACCTCCCTTGTTTGAATCGGGATGCTCTTGTCGTCTGGCACCCCATTGAATACTCATTGCTTTTGCAGCTTCGTCACAGTGAGTGAGCCGTCAATCTCCTCTGCGACAAAATCAATCTTGTCGCCGACCTTTACCTGGGAAAGCATGGCCGGGTCCTTGACCTTGAACATCATCGTCATCGCTTCCATGTCGAGGTTCTCGAGTGGACCGTGCTTGATGGTCAGCTTCCCAGCGGTGGCATCCACTTTCTTGACCTCGCCGTGCGACATGCTGCTCTTCGCGCTCGAGCCCTGTTGCGCACCGCTTGCCACATTCATGTTGCCCATATCGCCGGCCGCAAAGGCAGTTGTGGAAACGGCCACCGCACAACCCATCACAATCGAAACAATCGCGTTCTTCATCACGCTCTCTCCCACAGTTGAAGTTACAAATCCCGGCTGGAGTCATGTCCAGCCTTCTACGAAATCAGCTATCGGGCAGTTCACCTGTGTACTCGTACGCAACGGTTCCCTTCGGGTGCTTGAACCAGCCCGGGTCGCGGTAATCGTTGCGACCGAGTCCTTCACGCACTTTCACGACGGTGAACATGCCGCCCATTTCCAGCGCAGCAAACGGCCCGGTACCCGTCATCATCGGGAGCGTGTTGTCCGGCAGCGGCATCTCCATCTCACCCATCGAGCCGCCGGAACTGCCCATCGCCATGTAGTCCGGCACGAGCTTGTTGATACGTTTCGCGAGGTCTTTCTGCGGCACGCCAATCAGGTTCGGGACCTGATGCCCCATCGCATTCATCGTGTGATGCGACTTGTGGCAGTGAAACGCCCAGTCACCGGGCCGGTTTGCCGTGAACTCGATGGCGCGCATCTGACCGACCGCAACGTCGGCGGTCACTTCCGGCCAGCGAGCAGAAGGAGGAATCCATCCACCATCAGTTCCGGCGACCTCGAAGCTGTACCCGTGAAGATGAATGGGGTGATTGGTCATCGTCAGATTGCCGAAGCGGATGCGCACCCGGTCTCCTGCGCGTACGGGCAGCGGGTCGACGCCAGGAAAGACCCGTGCATTCCACGTCCACATGTTGAAGTCCGTCATTTCGTTGACGCGTGGCGTGAAGCTCCCTGGGTCAATGTCGTAGGCGGACATCAGGAACACGAAGTCGCGGTCCACCGGCATCACGCTCCGGTCCTTCGGATGCACGATGAACGTGCCCATCATCCCCATGGCCATCTGCACCATCTCGTCGGCATGCGGGTGATACATGAAAGTGCCGTGCTTCTCGAGCTGGAACTCATAGACAAACGTCTTGCCGGGCGGGATGTGCGGTTGCGTAAGACCGCCCACGCCGTCCATCCCGGATGGCACCAGCATCCCGTGCCAGTGAACCGTGGTGTGTTCCGGCAGTTTGTTGGTCACGAAGATACGGACCTTGTCACCTTCGACCGCTTCGATGGTCGGCCCAGGTGCCTGGCCGTTATAGCCCCAGAGATTTGCCTTCATGCCCGGGGCCATTTCTCGAACGACCGGCTCGGCGATGAGGTGAAACTCCTTCCAGCCGTTCTTCATCCGCCAGGGCAGTGTCCAGCCGTTAAGCGTGGCCACCGGCGTATAGGGGCGACCATTGGGCGGCACAAGCGGCGGCTGCGTCGCCGTTTTTTCCATGATTGCCGCTTCTGGAAGTGAAGCCGCTCCAGCCTTGCTGACCAACGCCGCACCGAGGAGCGCCGCCCCTGAGCCGCCGAGAAAATTTCGACGTGAAACCATGTTCATTTACCTTCTGAATTCATCGGCGACGCGGGCTGCGTCCCGGGAGCGGGCAACGGCGAGTCCTGCATCGGAGCCGGTGCTGCCCGTGCGGCAGGAGCTGGCGCTTCAGCGCCGCGCAGTATGTCGGGCGTCTGCCCCATGGCAAGCGGCGGAAGCCGGCCGCCCAGCGACTGTTGAAGGTCCGTCTCCGCAAGCCAGTAGTCTTTCAGTGCGTCGATGTATCCGTTGACGGCCGCAACCTGGTCGCGCGAATCGGCGAGCAGTTCGAATACGCTGGTCAGCATGCCGTTGTAGCGCAGCAGCATTTCATCGGAGATGGTCTTGCGCACAGGCACGACTTCATCGCGGTAGTGCCTGGCAACGTCGTAGCTCGTCACGTACGCGGAGTACGACTCGCGAACCTCGGACCGGGCATCAATCGCCGTCTGGGCGAGCCGGTTCGCCGACTGCATGTAGATGGCTTCGGCCCGTGCGACTTTCGCGCTGCCCCAATCGAAGATGGGAATATCGACGCTGATTTCGTACCCGTGCTCGTGCCCCTTGTCGGTCTCGAAGTTGTCGAGATAGCCGACGTCCAGCGCATTGATGAAACGGGTTGCCTTGCTCAGCCCCAGCGAAGTTGCAACGCCTTGTGTTCTCAGCTTCGCCGCCTGAATATCCAGGCGGTTTTGCATCGCGAAGCTCTCGACGTCATTCAGTTGAGGCCGGTCCTTCGGCAGGTCAGGCAAACGGTCCGGCAGCTTGTACTGGGTTCCTGCACCCCACAAGCCCATCGTGCGCGTGAGCTTCTCCCGGGCTACGACCGATTGCTGTCGGGTCTTGGCCAGTTGTGCGACCGACTCCGCATAAAAGGCCTGCTCGCGCGCATAGTCGAGCTTGCTGAAACTGCCGGCCTGACGCATGCGCAACGCCAGTTCTGCCCCAGCTTCCGCCGAGTCCTTGACCTGGGTGGCGTAAAGAGCGGACTGCTCCGCAGCTACGGCGTTGACGTAGGCCTTTCTGGCATCAGCAGCAACGATGAGCATCGCGTTGGCCGTCTCGAGCTTCGTCCCCTCAAACCGGCGACTCTCAATGCGCGTCGCCACCGGCAGAGTGAGCACGCCCAGTACGCCCATCGAGAAGGTCCGGCTGATGCTGATGCCATCGCTCCAGTGCGTCCGACTGAAGGTAAAACCCGGATTGGGCAGACGGCCCGCCTGCACGAGGTCGGCCTCGGAGATGCCGAGTTCGGCGTACGATGCCTGGAGTCCTCGGTTGTTCAGCAGCGCGACCTGAACGGCATCGTCCATACCGAGCGGCTTCGACAGCAGTTCCTGAGTACGCTTGAAAACGGCGTCACGGTCTTCGTCGGTTTTGACGTAGACCGCATCCTTGCCAAGCCGCTCAGACGCGGTAGTCGATACGGCGTTGAATCCCCCGTCCTTGGAGAACGTCGTGCAGCCGGCGAGGAGTGTTGTCGCGATAGCGATGCATGCCACGCAGTTCGGAGCGAGGTATCGAATCATTTCGACTCACCGCCGTGCTCGTGCCCGCTCTTGCTCTCTTGTCGCGATTCGGCTTGTTGACCGTGCTTCGCTCCAGTCTTGCCTTGACCGGGCGCGACAGCGCGATTCAGTTGTTGCCAGCCGGGTGTTTCCCCGTCCTGCCAGGATTTGTAGCCGTCAAACGCGGACTGCACGGTGACAGCCGGAACCGATGCCCCGGCATCTGTCGGGTCGGGCAAAGCAGCGTGCGCGAGCAACGGCAACACTGCGCCCGCGCCGATAAGCGCCGCAGATATTGTTCGCATGAATTTTTCTCGTCGTGAACCATCCGGAGACCATGACGGGCTCCAGAAAGACTTTCCGGTCGCAGCAAATGGCCGCGATTGCGTGGATTAGACGAGAATGGACTGGGGAGGACGTTCAATGCCGCCGGTCAGGAACAACGCGACGCCGGCGTCTGCAGGCATTGGGACAGAGAAATGAGTCAGGTCAGCCGAAGCGGAAACTGCAGACACGGCCGGTAACGCTGCACCAACACAGCAGGATGCGCAGGTGAGACACGCGTGAGCGTGGTGGCCGCCGTTATGGTCGTGGCCGTTATGGTCGTGGCCGTCGTGGTCATCAACGTCCGCTACGACCTCATGTTCGTCCATCGGCCCAGATTGGCCGAACTGGTGAGTAGCAGATTCGTCGCCTGCCACTTCCGCAGGAGCGCAAATCATCGAGACGGCCGCAAACGACTGAACCGGAAGGCTCAGTGCAAGCAGCACGACGAGAAAGAGTTTGCGCCAGTAAGACATGGGTGCAAAGTCTAGCATGGGGTTAAGACGTCTGTAAGCACGTGAACGTTTCGGTGTGTAACTCGATGGTGCAGGCGTTCGACGCGGCGGCTTGCATCGTGGCGAGGTCAACGGTCGGATGGGACGGTTTCATAGCCACGGCGTGTGCGGCCTCTCACGCGAGTCCATCCGGTCGCTGGTCGCAACCGCGACTTTCATGGCGGCGGGGTTCGTCACCGTCTTCCTGCAACGAAAGGCTGATGTGGCGGTGCTCGCCGCGCTTCTCGTGCGCGCTGGTTTTTGCCCGGGTCCCGCGCTGGTCGCATTGGGCGCGGGTTATCCAAAGGCCGTTGGGTTCCTAGCGGCCATGGTCGCGGGCATGACCGTCTTCGAGTTACTCGAGCGCGCGAAGTCAGCCATGGAGCAAGCGTAAAGACGCGCCAGGATACCTGCCATCATCCTTGCCGTTGCCAGGCGGCGGGCGGGTCGACAATGCCCTAAGGCGTCGCCTCAGACCGGGTGCGAATCCGGAAGAACCTGTCGAGCGGAAGCACTGCAACAACGCCGTCACCGACTGCACCGACGTGGGCAATATCGATGATTGTCGTGACCAGCGCCTCTACGTCTTCCGCGCGCGCAAAGATTTCTATTTTTATGTGCTCGGTCGTCCAGTCATCCGCGAACAGGTTCGGATGTGTGCCAAACCCGCGTACACGGGTCGCGGTGATGCCATGCATGTGAATGGCCGCGAGCTTTCGCTCCAGCACTTCAAGCACGTCGGGCCGCACAATGGCGACAACGCATTTCAGTTCCATATTCGCCTCCCCTCAAATGCGATGCACGCCAAGTAGCGGGCACCAGATGGTGGAATGCCGAGTTCCCTAGGTGACTTCGGCCTACGGCGTGGTCAAGCCGAAGGCGTTGTGCTTTTGGCGCACTGCCTGTGATTCACGTTCTCGCGCTTCTTAGCCGCAGCGCATTGCCAATGACCGAGACAGAACTCAGCGCCATCGCAGCGCTGGCGACCATCGGGCTCAACAGGATGCCAAGCCACGGATAAAGTACGCCAGCGGCAACCGGTATGCCGACAGCGTTGTAGGCGAACGCGAAGAACAGGTTCTGCCGGATGTTCTTCATCGTCGCTACGCTGAGCGTGCGGGCCCGCGCGATACCACGCAGGTCGCCCTTCACCAGCACGACCCGCGCGCTATTCATCGCGACATCGGTGCCGGTACCCATCGCGATGCCCACATTCGCCTGAGCAAGCGCAGGTGCGTCGTTCACGCCATCGCCAGCCATGGCCACGATGCGCCCTTGCTGCTGCAGTTCCTGCACGTGCCGGTACTTGTCCTCGGGCAGAACGCCCGCCTTGACGTCGTCGAGCGCAAGTGACTTCGCAACAGCCGTCGCAGTGACCTGGTTGTCGCCCGTCAGCATCACAATCCGGACCCCGGATGCCTTGAGCTGACGCACGGCCTCTGGCGTCGTGCCTTTGACGGGGTCGGCCACGCCGATATAGCCGGCCAGCTCCCCGTCTATTGCGATATACATGACGGTTTGCCCGGCCTCACGCAAGTTGTTCGTCTCGTGCTCGACCGATGCACAATCAACGCGCAGGTCAGTCATCAGTCGAGCATTGCCCAACGAAGTGGAGTGTCCGCCGATGCTTCCCGTCACGCCTTTTCCTGGAATCGAGTCAAACGCTTCGACCTTCGATGTCGCCGCACCGGCTTCCTTCGCGTAGGTCGTGATTGCCTGTGCGAGTGGGTGTTCGCTGGCCCCCTCCAGGCTCGCCGCGTAGCCGAGTATGACCTGCTCCTGCGCGGGCTTGAGGGAGACTACCTTCTGAACACACGGTTTGCCTTCTGTCAGCGTCCCGGTTTTGTCGACGACAACCGTGTCGACTTTCTCCATCAGTTCGAGCGCTTCTGCATCCTTGATAAGCACGCCTTCCTGGGCGCCACGGCCAACGCCCACGATAATCGACACCGGCGTGGCGAGGCCGAGCGCGCACGGGCACGCAATGATGAGAACGCTGATGGCGACGACCAGCGCGTTGGCGAGGGCCGGAGCGGGCCCTGCGACAGCCCAGACGAGGAACGCGACAAGCGCTATACCGATGACCGCGAGCACGAACCACCCCGCAACCTGGTCAGCCAGCTTTTGTATCGGCGCGCGTGAGCGGCCCGCCTCCGCGACCATCTGCACAATCCGCGCGAGCAGCGTGTCGGAGCCGACCTTCTCCGCACGCATGAGAAAGGTTCCAGTCTGATTCACCGTGGCACCGGTGACCTTGCTTCCGGGGAGCTTCTCCGAGGGAATCGATTCGCCCGTAATCATCGATTCGTCGACACTGGAGCGCCCTTCGATGACCACGCCATCCACCGGTATCTTCGAACCCGGCTTCACGCGGAGTGTGTCGCCTACAGTGACCGATTCGAGGGGAACGCTTTCTTCGCTGCCGTCCTGTCGAACGCGAATCGCCGTGTGCGGGGCAAGCTTGAGCAGGTCGCGAATGGCGCTTGAAGTGCGTGACCGCGCGCGAAGTTCGAGCACCTGTCCAAGCAGCACGAGCGTCACGATGACAGCCGCGGCCTCAAAGTACAGCGGCAGTTCATGTCCGTGTCTGAACGCTTCTGGCAACGCATCGGGAAAAAGCAGCGCGAAAACACTGAATATGTATGCTGCGGCAACGCCCAGTCCAATCAGGCTGAACATGTTCAACTGTCGGGTCATGAACGATTTCCAGCCGCGCGTCAGAAATGGCCAGCCGCCCCACACTACGACGGGGGTCGCCAGTAATGCCTGGACACACTGCGACCAGGATGCCTTCATCCAGTGCGGCCACCCGGAAGACAGTCCGTTTAGCGCCACATCGATATCGAAAGGCAGAATCATCCTCCCCATTGTCATGAAGAGCAGCGGAACCGACAGGACGAGCCCCACCCAGAAGCGCCGCGTCATCGACTCAAGTTCGACGTTGCGCTCTTCCGCGACGGCCGGAGTAAGTGGCTCGAGCGCCATTCCACAAATGGGGCATGCACCCGGCGCGGTGGCCCGTATCTGCGGATGCATGGGGCAGGTGTAGATGACGCCTGTGGCGGGTTCGGGCGCTGGCGTCTTCGTCGTCGGTCGCACGTATGTGTGGGGCGACGCCTGGAATTTTTCCATGCAGTTGCTGCTGCAGAAATGGTACGTGTACCCCTGATAAGTCTGGCGATGAGTCGAGTCGCTCTTGACCTGCATGCCGCAAACCGGGTCCTTCATCCGGATATCACCAGGCTCGGCGACGGCACCCTCATCCTCGTGAGTCGTGCCATCGTGTGCGTGCATGTGCAATAGAGCCATCGAAGCCGCCTCGCTGGTGTCAATGGACGTGTACCGTGTCGTCTTGTGGGAGCCGAGGAACGAAGCGCGGCGTATGTGCTGCATACTCGCGCCATGCGTCCCCGAACCGCGCCTCAGAGTCGCGCTCTTCCTGTATCGCGAGGTGCACGTACATATAGACCAGCACGGGGAACATTAGGAGTGTGACAAGCGTTGGCCATTGCAGCAGGAAGCCGAACATGATGACCACGAAAGCGACATACTGCGGGTGGCGTACTTTTGCGTACGGACCTGTGGTCGCAAGTTTGCCGTTTCGCTGCGCCTCATACAGGACATGCCAGGCCTTCGACAGCAGATAGAAGCCGCCGAACACGAAAACGATGCTGAGGATGTGCGGCAGGGCAAAATGCGGGTCACCATGCCGGCCGGTCATCATCCACCAGATGTGACCTGAGTCGTGCGAGAACAGGTTTGTCTGTGGAAATCGCGCTTGCAGCCAGCCGGACAGGAGATAAATGGTGAGTGGAAATCCGTACATCTCGGCAAAGAGCGCGACGATAAACGCTGAGAAGCCGCCGAAGGTCCTCCAGTCCCGCTTTGTCGCTGGTTTGAAGAAGCTGAAGGCGAAGATGATAAAAACCAGCGAATTGATGAGGACGAGACCCCACAAGCCGTAGCCGCTACCCATGCTGCTCATGGTTGCCTCCTGAATCAGAAGTCTGGTCCTTCCTGACAGACCTGTCATGCCTCTGGCCGTGACCGTGGTGCATGAAGAGATGCATCAGGGGGCAGGACAGTAGCAAGAGGTACGGAAGCACACCGAGGAAATGCGCCCGATGCTCGGAAAAAAGCAGGAACAGCGCGATAGCTGCAAACACGAGCAATGCAATCGCCGAGCGTGATTTCCAGAAGGGACGCGTGTCGTGTTGGACCTCGTTCATTGAACCTCTCCCGTATTGAATTTGCGTGGCTGGTGGGCTCTTTTCCAGGAATTGACGGTACAAGCGGGCCCGCGTGCTAGCGCCTTAATGCCTACCGGACCGCAACCGAAAACCGCGAACTCACTGCGTACTGGCGGGGGGCTGCCCCATCCAGTAGTGCTGATGCCACATCATGTTATTCATCATCTCCTGCTGCATCTTGAGATATTGGTCGGTCATGTACTGGCGCTGCCGCAACTGCTCGGGCGTCAGGTTTGAGTAGTACCCGCCCATACGTCCCCAACCTGGGCCGGCGCCACCCATCATGCCTTGCCCCATCATGCCTTGCCCCATCATCCCGCTCCCCCACATGCTGTGCATGATGTTCATCGCACTCTGCATCGTGTCCCAGTGCTGCTGCATCAATTTCTGCCGCTCCTGCGGGTCCTGAGTTTTGCGAATCTGGTCCATCTGACCTTGCATCTGCGTCATCAGTTGTTGCAACTTCGCCAGATTCTTGTCGAACTCAGCGGGCTTCTGGGTTTGAGATTTGGGGGCGGCCTGCGCAGCACCTGCGTCTTTGGACGCAGCGTGCAGTAATGGGGAAAACAGCGTCATCGCGATGACCACGGTTGACAGGATTCTCTTCATCATTGACTCCCACATAATCGTCCCGCCGTAGCACGAATGCGTGCCAGTTTCCAAACTACGCGCAGAGAGAGGAACGGGATTGACGCACATCAAAGCTACGTCGTTCCAGGTGCGCGTGCCCGACCAGGATTACACGCATTCGGTCTGCGAATTCCTCGTTCATGGAATTCCGGCCCCAGTCAGAGTGGGACTGGTTGACCTGAGTCAAAAAGGGCAGATACCGGCGGTGTACCGTCTGTTCAGTGTCGACACGGCCGGCCCGGTCGGTGGCAGTTTGTCGTTCCGTTTCACCCGGGCCCAAATTGACCGAGTTTCTCACCTTTCCGGACTGAGACATGAGGATGCGAACGCTTTTGGGGTTGCTGCTTGTGGCAGTCGTGCTCGGTCTTTCCGGGTGTGGCTATAACGCCATCCAGACCGAAGATGAACAGGTCAAGGCAAGCTGGTCGGAAGTCTTGAATCAGTATCAACGCCGGGCCGACCTTGTGCCGAATCTCGTCAATACGGTCAAGGGATACGCCAATCAGGAGAAGGAGGTTCTGACGAAGGTAACTGAGGCTCGCGCGCAGGTCGGCTCTATCCGGGCGACACCGGAGTTGCAGTCTGACCCGCAGGCGTTCGCGAAATTTGAATCGGCGCAAGGCGAGCTCACAACGTCGCTCTCCCGCCTGCTGGTGGTGTCGGAAAACTATCCGCAACTCAAGTCGGACGCGAACTTCAGAGATTTGCAAGCCCAGCTTGAAGGAACGGAGAACAGGATTGCGGTCGCGCGCACACGCTATATCAAGGCGGTGCAGCAGTACAACTCGACCGTTAGGTCATTTCCGAACAACCTGACGGCAAGGGCGTTCGGGTATCAGGAAAAGCCGAACTTCTCCGTTGCAAATGAAGCTGAGATTTCGAAGCCGCCGCGCGTCGACTTTGGAGCGACACCTGCGTCGGCAGGCGGAGTGAACAATTGAACATCGTCCGCTTACTGTTGGTGATGGTCGCTGTCACACTGGCCTTCGCCGGAACGGGAGCTCGCGCCGAAGTCCCCATCCCCTTGCTGACTAGCCGCGTGACAGACGAGACGGGAACCCTGACGAGCGAGCAGCGCTCTGCACTCGAGGAGACCCTCAAAGAATTCGAGGCCCGCAAGGGACCCCAGATTTCCGTTCTAATTATCGCTACCACGCAGCCTGAAACCATCGAGCAGTATTCAATGCGCGTGGTCGAGCAATGGAAGCTCGGGCGGCGCAAGGTTGATGACGGAGCGTTGCTGATTGTCGCGAAGAACGACCACTCACTGCGCATCGAGGTCGGATATGGTCTCGAAGGCGCACTGAACGATGCGACCAGTAGCCGGATTATTCGTGAAGTGATTGTCCCCGAGTTCAAGCAGGGCGACTTCTACGGCGGCATCACCGCCGGCGTTGACAGCATTATCCGTGTCGTCAATGGCGAACCGCTACCCGCTCCGGCGCAGCGTCGCAGCGAGTCCGATGGAATCGGACGGCTACTGCCAATACTGTTCGTGATGGCAGTCGTTGCCGGTAGTTTACTGCGCGCCTTGCTCGGTCGGTTGCCTGGCGCTCTAGTGACGGGCGGTATCATCGGCGTGCTGGCGTGGCTTCTTTCGGGTGCAATCTTCGTCGCCGTCGCCGCCGGGGCAATCGCGCTCTTATTCACGCTTGTCGGCGGCGGCATGGGTGCCTACGTCGGTGGACGGTACATTGGTGGAGGGTCAGGCGGGTTCGGCGGCCGTTCAAGCCGAGATATCTTCAGAGGCGGTGGCGGCGGATTCGGCGGTGGTGGTGCCTCGGGAAGGTGGTAGTCATGGACCTGAAACGTATCATCCGGCATCTGCTGATGACCCACTGGCGGGTCAACGCCGCGTTTCCACCACGTACCCTGTCGGTCATCGAGAAAACCATTCAGGAGAGTCACAAGGCCCACGTGGGCCAGGTGAGGTTCGTCGTCGAGGGCGCATTGCACAATGCCGCTCTTTTTGATGGATTGACTGCACGCGAACGGGCAATTGACGTGTTTTCCCAGCTTCGGGTGTGGGACACCGAGCAGAACAACGGAGTTCTCATCTATCTGCTTCTCGCAGACCGCGATGTTGAAATCATTGCGGACCGAGGCATTCATCTTCGGGTCTCTGCTGCGGAATGGGAAGCAGTCTGCCAGATGATGGAGTCAGAATTTCAGCGCGGCAAATACCAAGCGGGCGCCGTACGGGGAGTCGAACAGGTCACGGTACTGCTCAAGAATCACTTCCCGGCGCATAGGCCACCACGAGAAGACTTGCCGAACTCTCCTGTCGTCATGTAGCTCGATGCGCCACGTCCGACTTCGCGCATCACGGGCGCAACCCGCGTTACTACCCGCCGGCCGGCATCGTGGGTTTACCTTCTTTCCGGGAGGAGGTGATGGGCTTCGTCACCAAATGGAAACGCCCCGGTTCTGGGGCGTTTCCATTTCAGGCTTTCGACTTGTTCTTGGGTCGCTGCTTGGTCATTTGAGGGCTTTTCTCGCCCTGCGCCTTTCCGGCGGCCTTCGCCGGCGAGGCTACCTTCTTTTTGCTCGACATCTCGGCTTCAGCCCCGTGAGCAGGCGAGGCCTTTCTGGGCGATGGCATGGTGTACTCCTTATGTCTCGTGCCGTTATGGCACCTTTCCACAATAGGTGGCGTGCTGGCGAGAATCAAGGGTCGAAAGCAGCGTAACCAATAGACGCTCGGCAAAAAATCGGTCCAGTCTCGAGGGCCCTGCGGTAACGTGCGTTCAATGTTCCCTACGACATCATGGCCGCAGACGGTTGCTTGGGGAACGAGCTGCGAGTCGCTGTCCTCAGCCCGGTGGGCGCCCGCGGGCCCCCGCCATCTGTCGGCGTTCTTAACGTGGTCGGACGGGCGGTGACGGTGCACCGCAGCGAACTAGACGCTCCCTAACTCGACACGCCTCATGTCTTCACAATATGGATTTGCCCGCCCTGGAGGCTGGCATTTCTGTTTTTCGGCGCTATGGAGCATGCGCTGGCCCTTTCCGTACGAATCCCCAGCTATTGACACATCGACGGAGTGTTTGTCGGTTGCTGGCGCATGTCCCGGACCGTACATACACGCCACAACCCCGAGAGCCCTCAAAGGCGCCGCTGCGGATTTCGGCCTTGCACGATGGTCCCCGACCTTCTATAAAGTGTCGAAACGTTAGCGTTCCTTCGCTTTGCTCACGCCGTGTTCGTCATGTCGGCTGGAGGCACCCATGCCCTTTGCTCGCATACTGTCAGTGGCAATTCCGACGGCCATAGTGTTCGTGTTATTCGCACCTGCTTACGCCGAATCGCCGCTGGGCTACATCGGGGACGCGACGAACGCCATATACGCGCTAAACGAAAATTCCAGCCCCGAAGAGGTCGCAAAGGCCTATGCACAGGGATGCAATGCGCTCAAACGTCTGAGTAGCGACGAGTCCTTCAAGAAAGCGCTGTACGCAAAGTCCAAAAAGAGCGGCGGCGAACAACGCGAGGCGCTCCAGGCAGCACGCTCGTTCGCAGGAAGCTTCGTCGACGCGGAAGCCACCGCACTGAAACAGATAGGCGTCAGCAACGAAGCTGCCGGACAGATTCTCGATAGAGCAAAAGACTTTCGGAATGACATTGCCGAGAAGCCCGACCCGAAACTCATTGAGAGGGATATCAGTCAGACGCGTGATGTCGTCTGCAAAGCCAGCGCGGAGGCCTCATCATCGTTGCGAGACACGAAAACCAGAAATAGGTGGGGTTTGATAGCACTCGGTTTTGGTGGGTTGGCACTCATAGCGGCCGACGCCGGTTCGGAGGTGCCATCAGGCGGTTTTAGCACTGCGTCCTTCGGGCTAGGCGTAGGGATGGTCGGAACCTTCCTGAGTAAAACCATGAAGGAGTGGTGAGACGGCAGTCGCCGTCCGAGGCACGCTCCTGCATAAGCCCTGTTTCACGAGACGTTGGATATCGGCTTTCTCGCCTCCATCTGTAAGCTGCGTTAACTGGTCGGTTTCACTTCGGGCTAACAGATGGAGCAATTTGCCACGTATCCGGCTGCCAGGAGCAACAAACATGGGGGTCAGTTACGACGACCATCCCGATAAGAGTGCTATCCCGCTGTCCGGCTCTGTCAATTTGGGCGCTGCGAATATAAAGTCGTTCGCTAAAAGATGTCTTTGAACTTTTTTAGTTCGAGAGACGCTCTCATAGAGACATCGAGCCATCTAAATCGATGATAGTCTTTTTAGATGCGGCAGCGCGCGGTCCTTTGGACCGCCTCCGCACGCCTTCTCCACTTTGGCCGAGACCACGTCGCATCGAGCTTATTCCTCGTTGCGTTTTTGCGTAATCCACATATAAATAAACACGTTTCAGTCGGTTTTGCTCAAGAATAGTTGGGGCGAAGTCGAATTGGACACTAACGGCCTGGGTTCCTTTCCTCATCGGCGGCCCGCCGACCTGGAAGGCGCAGGGCAATAACATTCCGAGGTCACACATGGCGGCAATACAGCACGTTTTTGTTCTCATGCTTGAGAACCGTTCTTATGACAGTGTGTTCGGGTGGTCCAACCTGACAGGCAAAACACCGACGGGCGAGGCAACAACCGCCAACGGACTGCCCCCTACTCCCATCGTCAACTTCGGAAGAACCGGGACTTCGTACACTTTGGGTAAGGGAGCTCCGTACGC
Organism: Paraburkholderia sp. PGU19; assembly: GCF_013426915.1. Classification (GTDB taxonomy): domain Bacteria; phylum Pseudomonadota; class Gammaproteobacteria; order Burkholderiales; family Burkholderiaceae; genus Paraburkholderia. The sequence goes on along the minus strand of NZ_AP023179.1, from coordinate 531,741 downwards.
CCTCGGCTTCGACCCCGGTCACGAATTCACAGACGCCTGCGTTCAGCTGTGTGGGCTGCAGGTCGCCAGTGGAGATACGGTGCGCAACGACTCGTTCGTGTGCGGCGTCACTGGCTATCCACCGTTTGCAACGGACACTTCAACGACAGGGTTTGCCGCGACGTATGAGGACCATTCAGACGTAGTGCCGGATGCCTTCAATGCGTTCACACCTGACCAGCTTCCGGTCCTGAATTTCCTGGCCAGCCAGTTCGGGGTGTGCGACAACTGGTTTGCTTCAATGCCGGGCCCGACGTGGCCAAATCGGTTTTTTGCCGTGGCCGGAACCTCGTCTGGACTCGACCACTCGCCAAGCGACGCGCAGGTGGTGGAAGCCATCTTCTTCAACGCGCCGCTCTTCACATTTCCGAACGGCACGGTTTTCTCAAAGCTACAGGCGTCGGACTGGCTTATCGTGCAGGGCGACGTTGCGCAGGCGCGCGGCATCCACGGGATGCAAAACGTCCTTAACCGGTTCGTCGGGATGGATACGCTCATCTCTCGGCTCGCCAGCAACTCATTGACCGAGAAATTCATCTTCATCGAACCCACGTACGATGCGAAGAACGACTTCCGCAACGGCAACTCGATGCATCCCGCCGGAGATGTCCGCAGCGGAGAAGCGCTGGTCAAGCAAGTGTACGACGCTATCAGCAAGTCGAGCCTCTGGCCCAACAGCGTTCTGCTAATCGTCTTTGATGAGCACGGCGGCTTCTTTGACCATGTGACACCTCCGATTGCCGAACCGCCCGGGTCGGCCGAGAACGGTCACCTGAAGACACACAACTTCGCCTTTGACAGGCTGGGTGTCCGTGTACCGGCTATTGTCGTCTCCCCCTTCGTTCCGGCCGGGACCATTGACCATTCGCAGTATGACCACACGTCGATTCTGAAGACAACGGACAAGCTGCTCGGTCTCAACGGGGAGCTTAACTTGACCGCGCGCGTGCGCGCTGCGGACGACTTCGCAAAGATGCTGAGTCTTGCGGCACCGCGCACTGACATCCCGAAATGTCCTCAACCCGTCGCGGTGGGCAGTGAACCGAGACCATCGAGCGAAGGCTCACCGCGAGCAAAAGACCCCTTCCTGCCGCTATACGCACACCACTAGCACAGGTGTACCTGTGTCTGCTTCAAGCGACGGGCCTTGAGCCCGTCGCGGAGCTTTACGTCTTCCGATTGACATTGGTGTTGGACGCGCTTGAAAGTGCGTGCGCTAGGATGACAGTCAAGCTATCCTCGTCCACGAGCACTTTGGTTGCAATTGGCCGGATGCGACTTATCATTTGACACCGCTCCTTAGCGGCCCGCGCTCATCGCGAGGAGGTGGGCGATGACACGCTTTGCAACTTCGATAAAGCTCTTGTCCTTGCTACCAGGCATCGTTGATGAATGCAGCACAGAGCCCGGGGCAGCGACGATTCGGACTTGGAGGTAGTCGCCGTCGACAACGATTTGCACGCAAGCCTCTGGAATCGGCGCGGAATGCCCGGCGGCTTGTCGTTTGTTAGCGCCGGTGTAAAAGCGACGCTAAACGACGGCGCAAGGCTGAGCGGTTCACTCAAGTACAAAGGGGCCGCGCGGGCCCCTTTCGTTGTATGCGCAGCGTTGATCAGAACGGCGGGTCGTGCTCGTTGAACGGCGGCTCGCGTTGCCGGCGATCTTGGCGCAGGACCTGCTGCATGTCGGACAGATAGCGTGCGCAGATCACTTCACGCAGGTCGTCGAGCAGTTCAAACACGGCGAGCGCCTGTTCGGGCGTCCAGTCCGCGGGGACGATGAAGCTTAAGCCGCGGGTGCGGCCGGAAGGCAGCGGCGGGGCTTTCATGAGGACTCGCCTCCTTTGGCGGATTTACCGGGACTGCGCTGGCGGGCGCGTTTTTCGGCCCGTTCACGCGCTTCCTTCAAGCGATACGATTCGCCTTCGATCGGGATGACCTCGGCGTGATGCACGAGGCGATCGACGAGCGACACGACACAGGCGGCGTTCGGGAACACCTCGTGCCATTCGGCAAACGGTCGATTCGATGTAACGATGGTGCTGTTGTTCTGGTATCTCCGGCTGATCAGCTCGAACAGCAGATCGGCGTGGCGATTCGAGTACGAGAGGTAGCCGACCTCGTCGATTACAAGGACGTCGGGCGCAGCATAGCGATGCAGGCGCCGGCGCAGCGTTGAATCGCTATCGAGCGCAGCGAGTTCGCCCAGCATATTGCCGGCGGTGGTGAACAGCACCGTGTGTCCATGCACGAGTGCCTGATGCGCGACGTTCTTCGCCAGTGTCGACTTGCCCACGCCGTTTGGGCCGATGAGCACGACGTTCGCGGCGTCCTTCAGGAACCCGAGTGTCATCAGATCTTCGATGGCGCCGCGATCACACCGCGACGGCCAACTCCAGTCGAAGTCGCACAACGCCTTGAAGCCACCCAGATGCGCATCCTTGATGCGCCGCTCGAGTGATCGGCGCGCCCGTTCGTCTTCCTCCCACTGCACCAGCGGCGCGACCCACGGTTCATGCGCAACCTCGGGCCAGTGGGCAAGCAGCCCGTGCAAACGTAATTCCTGCGCACGCATACGTAATGATTCAAGCGAGCTCATCGGGACCTCCAGCAAGTTGATCGTAGGTATCGAGCCGGTGGGGTTGAACCGGCGCGTCCTTCTGGCGCACGTGCGGCGGTAGGCACACGGCCAGCGGCGGGGGTAATTGACGCGCTTCGCGACGGCGCTCCAGCGCCAGGCGCACGGCATTCGGGTGGGGCACACCGCTTTCGAGCGCATCGCCGATCGCGGCCTGCAATTGCGCGGCGCCGTAGCGATCGAGCATGCGCAGCAGCGCTGCCGTGATGGTGCCCAGGTTCGCACCGCGTTCGGCCGCGCGGCGCAGCAGATCCTGACTGGCGGGGCGGCCCTGGCCAGGCGATCCATGCCACGATGATGGCGAGCCTCGCGTTTGACGCCGACGAGTGTCTCGATGTGAACCGGCTCTTCGATTTGCGCGCCGCGGTCGTAGCTGCGATCGTGACGCGCAATGACATCGGCACCGTCCAGCACGCGTACCTGCTCGAGATCGGCGCGTACCGTGAGCGTGCGCCGCACGTGCGTGTGCGGGATCGAGTAGTCGTTTAGATCGAAGCGTACATAGGGCGTCTTCCCGACCTTGACGGCGAGCGTTTCCTCAACAGGATACGGGTTCTGCGGTAGCGCAAGCAGCATCGGCTGCTCCTGGGCAAACGCCTGGCGCACACTGATCGCTCGATCCTCCGGGCACGGGCGATCGGCTGCCTGCGTGCGGCACCAGTGCTCGGCTTGCGCATTCAGATCGTCCAGATCGGTGAACTGCCTGGCCGCGAAGAACGCGTCGCGGACATGACGAATTGCACGCTCGACGCGGCCCTTCTCGTTGCCGCGCGCAATCGCCACCGGTCTCGGTTCGAAGCGATAGTGCGCGGCGAAGGCGAGCAGCGTCGGGTGGAAACGAATGGCGTCCCCCTGGCGTTCGAGCACGGCGCTCTTGAGGTTATCGTAGAGGATGACCCTGCCGAGCCCGCCCCAGCGGGTGAAGGCGCCGATATGACCGCGCAGGAAGTTCTCCATGCGCGCGTCGAGGAAGAAGCGCAGATACAGGTCGCGCGAGTACGAGAGCACCATCACGAAGGCCATCAAGGGCCGGCGCGCGCGGCCAATTTGCAGGTGGCCGAAGTGCCCCCAGTCGCATTGCATCTGTTCGCCGGGCAAGGTGCGCAACCGCAGATACGCTTCGGCAGCCGGGCGTGGCCGATGCAGCGAGATCAGATGCCGGAAGTGCGTGGGGCCACCTTGATAGCCGCGCTCGCGCACCATGCCGTACAGGCGGCTGGCGGTAAGCGTTGGGTACTTCTCGAGCGTCTGGCGAATGAACGGCAGGTACGGCTCGATCATCGAAGAGCGCGGCGCCGGACCGTGGCGCGGTAGGCCAGCCTGTGCGAGCACACGTTTGACAGTCCCGCGATGCACGTGCAGTTGCTGCGCGATCGTGCCGCAGCGCCACTTCTCGACGTGGTAGAGCCGCAGGATATGGGCTTCGAGTTCAGCGTCAATCGTCACCGTCAGAGCCTCCTCGGAATCGGTAGATGCAATGAGGAGCTCGACGGCGCAACGGGCCAAGGCGCACGAACGGCGAACAGGCACAGCCGCATAGGTGGCAATGCTTCGTCGCCGGTACCGAGGTTGTGACGCGACGATGAGTGCCAGCGGCGTGCATCGAGTCCGCTGGCAGTAGAGCACTGGGCGCCGTCGCAGGTGAACCGTGATGCGTCACTTTATTGCGTTGCGCCCGATAGCGACGGGCGCGCTGCGCATGGGCAAGACGCCCGCGGCGAGAGCGCTGGTAACGTTGAGCCGCTTCGCGCAAGCTGGCGCGCCGGGCTGCTTGCGCACAGCCGCCGGCGCAATAGATCTGGCCTCGATCACATCGGCGGCAAATGAACACCTGCGTGCGGCAGCGGGCGCACAGGAAGAAACGGCCCGTGGGCAGCATGCCACCGGCATTGCCTTCGGTCATCGGCGATCCCCGTAGAACGCCGAAGACAATGCGATAGACAGGGGCGCACGAGCCGTGGAATACTGCGGCTGCACGCGCTCCTCTGTTAAGCCCCGTGGCTTTGCATTGCGACTTGTGTGGCGCGACTCCGGGGTGAACTTGGCGGTTTACCGGTGTCGCGCCAGTGGTTTCTTCGGCGCTGCGCCTTTCTACCGCAACCGCTCCCCGCCGTCATCCTCAACGCGCTTTGCGCGTCTGCACTCGCCCTACGGGCTCCTTACGACGCACAAAGCGTCATCGATACCCTGCTGTACGTGTTCCCCACACACTGCTCAACGAGAATAGGTCGTCTAACGGCTCAATTCCGAAACGCCGTCGTTTAGTGTCGGATTTAGACCGGCGTTCACATCGTTCGACAAACAGAGAAAATTTTCGAACGTCAGGATACGGCCCGAGCGGCCATTGGTACCCGTGCACGTGGAGCGCTTCGGATGCACGTTCCCACAATGATTTCCGAGGGTCAATTTCTGCAATTGCTGTGTACAGTGGGTCAACATCCATCGGCTCGGTGTCGTGCAGGCCTTCGTACATTTTGACGGCAGTGCGTGACCACTCTGCTGCCCACGCTGCAGCCGCTTGTTGCAACGATTTGAAATCACTGTCGTTGCTGAGCATTTGTAGGGGGCTGCGGTCACCGAGGCTTCCACGCCGTGACGTTAGAAAATCCAGCCGGGAGTCTGGCGGCGCCGGAACAATGATTCTGCAAACTGCCTGCAATCTGTTGTGGTCAATGCCCGGTTCTGCGAGCAGTGCTGGGTAGTACTCCACGTTGTCGACCTCCAGCGTGAACACGCTGCCGTCTGTCAGCAGTTTGATGAGACGCCGTGGAGTGACGCCGATGCGTTGGCGGAAGTCGGCTTCGGAAATCAGCTCGCCGCTTGCAATCATTTCCCGCCGCGCGGTCAACGCTTGCTGCCAAAGATGCTCGCGCAAAACCTCGCCGCCAACATCCTCGCCGGCCTCGAGGTAAGCTTCTCGAACGATTTGCTCTATGCGAGCAATCACCTCGTCCGGTAACTTCTGAAACTTGCTGCGGTCCGCGGGAGCCAGTCGGAATTTGTTCGCGGCGATTTTGCGCACAAGCGATGACGCGACGAACTGAGGAACGTCGAATTCGCTGTCGATGCGTCGCAAGGCGATGTCCCAACCGCTCGTGGACATGTAAGCCTCCTATCATGTCAAGACTCCTGTCGCACGCACTGCATCGCACTGTCACGAGGGTCAGCGTGGTTTGCTCCGGCGCTCGTATATAACAACCTTCCTTCCGACTTGGATTTTTCGACTGATTCGACGCGTTCCGGTCGATACCACTGGAGTGATAGGCACTTGCGTGGACTTCCCTGCGTTGTACTCGCTAAGCAGCGTGCCGGGAGTGATGTCGATGCCCAGTTTGCGAAAGGCTTCTGATGCGATTGCCTCGAAAGTAGCGGCCGGCGCAAGTCTTCCCGTGAACCGATTGATTCGCGTTTTGGCGTAGACACCCCTACCGACGCGTACGAGCTTTCCGCTTTTGACCAATGCCGCGAGAACGCGGCTCAACTGCGCTGGACTCCCGAGGTCAGCCAGTTCGGAGCGAAGAATTACAACACCCCTCCGCCGGGCAATCGAGCGCATGACGCGTGCTTCCAGTTTCATCGCGAATTGTCCTAGGCCAGCTGGCGTACGTCAGCGCAGAGTCACCGGGCGAAGGTCTGAGCCCAGTTGTGGACAACATCAACCGTTAATCAGCCGGGGCGCGCCGAACGCGAAACTCCTCTTCTGCTACGAGCAGGACGACCGAGACTGTTTCATACGCAACCTGCTCACATTCGGTACGAACATCTCTGTGGGGCTCGCCTGGGTACAGAAATTCGTATTCGCGGCCTTTGTCCAAGCCGCGTTCCCGAGTCCAACTAACGTCACCAGGATGAATGCAGCGGACTTCGTGGGCATCTGCCTCAGTAGTGCCATACGGTAGGAGCATCACCCTGGCATCAGGGTCTGCCTCGCGCAGCAATTCCAATAACTCGGACACTTTCATGATTTACTTCGTCTTTGTTTTCATCTCGGCTAGCAGTGCCACAGTTTGACTGAGGACGTGCTCCGCAACGGCGCAAGCCTCTTCGAGAGAGCAAGGCTCGGGGAAAAGCAAGTGTCGGCACGATGACCACCGGAAAAGGGCCTCAACGAGGGCACTCTCGCCCGCCGACAGCGAGAGTACCTGCAGTAGTTGTCCGACGACGTTGGCATCCGGATGTTCAAGTCCATCTACATCACGACCTCTGCCGGCAGCGAATTCACAACAACAAAAGTACATCGCTTCCCAGGCGCAATTGAGGCGTGTTGAAGACGACAATTCTTCGCGCCGCGCATCGTGCAAATAGCCGCGACTGATAGCGATTCGACTGCTGTCACCTTTCTCCATGTTTTCCTGTCTGTTGCGCTCCATGGGCTGTTTCTTAACCATGTCGCGGTTCACAAGAAGAAACGACCGGTACCCACTAGGCCAGTCCGTCTCTACCACACTCGTCCAGGCACCTGCCCAACACAATAATTGACGTGCCCACCGGTGTCGTTGTCTCTCGACGCTGTGTCGGTTTTCAACGCACAAGCCGATGCCAGACCATGCCGGGTAGAGCTTCACTGTTCGTCTCTGCGGCGCATACGTTGCAAGAGGTCCGTGACCGCTGGGTGGTGCTCCCTGCTCGCTAGGTGAAGCAGCACGGCGAGACCGATTTCCGTAGCCGAGTGCGATGGGTCGACGCGCATGCGCGCGATTTTTATCATTGACTGGCCAGTGGCCACAGCTTCCCCCCTAACCCGCCCCGCGGAGTCGACGGATACCGTGAAGCGCGCGGCCGCGTCTTGCACACGTCTACACTCGCGTTCGACGAAGCAAGTCACGTGCGTCACGCGCGTGCGCTTAGTTGACGCTACCTGCTCCCGAGGCGCCGCCGGATTGTCGTCCAGCACGAGCTGTGCGCTTTCATATCGGTACAAGGCCAGATAGGCGTCAGACCATATGTCGGGAGCACCCCAGTGTTGTACGCAACGGCCGTATAAGACATGAGCCCATTGCAGGTTGCTGCCAAATTTTCCTGCGTACACTCCGATGACGATGTCATCGCTCTCTCGAAACGTTGTGCTATCTACCGCGTAAACCGCCATCACTACTCCTGCTCATACATTGCGGCCAATTTCGCTCGCAGTTCCGCCAACACCACCGGAGCGCTAATTCCGGGAACCTCGTGCGTCCGTACTAGCCTGTCGCGACACCACGTCGGCCAATGAAGGTAATCGTCGTCAACTGCTAGCCAATCATCGGGCTTGCGGCGCAAGACATCAGACCAAACTTGCATACCACGCGGCGCCTGCCGGAACGACTCCTCATACATCGCTTCGTGATACGTCGCCCCTATCACTCGGACGCACAATTCTGGCGGCAGCTTCCGTGCAACTCTTGCGACACTTTTGTAGACGCGCACCCAGGACGGAGGCACAGCAGACGGAGGCGTTCGAACATCGCTCATCTGCTCATCGTTGTGTTGTCGTACAGTCTGACACCCTGAGATATACGCGCTAGCTCGCGCAGCGCCCTGCGTGCAATTCTCTGGCGCTTGCGTCGGTATGCCTCGGCTTTTGCGCGCACTACGAACTTGCGGCCGCGAACCAAGACAACCGGTCGCAGCACGTGCTTACGCAACAGCCTATTGCGCACATAACCACGCGACACGAATAACAGCTGCGCGACCTCGGCAACTGACATCAGGTCGCGTGCATCAGCGATAACCATTCGCAAATCCTGCCAGTCGTGCCATGAGCCCAGTGGCGCGCCGGAATACTTGAACCGCCACGGCCACTTTTTCCACGGTTTTCACCAAAAAACTTCGGTCGCCCGAGCAGTTCAGGTCAAATTTGGAAGCGACGTCCGGCGGAAGCCTGTGAAGAACATCGTTTCAAGGCCAAGTGTAGATGCAAAGCATGTAGATGTAAACTCTGTAGACGCAAACTATGTCGATGCTTAAGCTGTAGATACATTCGATGCGTTGGGCGATGCTTCAGCCATATGAAAGAAGAGCTGAAGCCTATGCAGGCCCAACTACGGAGCCGGCTTTCGAAAAATCTAAAGCGACTACGGGCCACGCAAAAAATCTCGCAGGAGGCGTTGGCCGACCTAGCGGGATTGCATCGCACCTACGTTAGCCAGGTTGAGCGGATGATTACAAATATCTCCCTCGACAACATTGGGCAGCTAGCCGGCGCCCTTCATGTGGACCCAGCTGAGTTGCTGTCAAAAATTGAGGGAGAGGACGAGCCTGTCGCGGCTGAGAGCCGAGCCGTTAAAAAAGCTCGGCGCGCCTCGCCTAAAATTTGAGCGATTTGCTTGAATCTTTGTCTAGCCACGAGTCGACGACGTCTTGCCGCCAACGGAGCAACTCACGGTCACGAAGTGCGGCGAGCGGCGGTAGGAGCCAGGGGCGGTGTCTTGCTCGCAAGGTAATTGTGCGCACCGAGAGGCCGAGGATGTCGGCAAGGTCGGTGGCGTCAAGGTAGCGGTACGGCGAAGTGGGCGCTGATTTCATCCGTTGTATAGCGCAGCTTCCCAAACGCCAAAGCTCTTCCGCGCCCTTCCCTGAAAGGCCATCCACAAAGTGCCCCTGCGCGGACTTCGAGAGGCCCTAGCGTGTGGCTTTCTCCCGCGCCCCAGACCAGCATATCGCCTTCTCCAGACAACAAACGCAGCTTCAGCGGTTGTGTCGGCGCTCTACCGTACGTGCCTCTGTCGGCGGAAAGTGATACTCCGAACCCGCATTCACACCGCGGCGCGCTCCCCCACCTTCTAAAAAATCCCACTGAATTTGGCGTCGCTATATGAGCTAGGACCGCGTTGACTTGCCCTCGCAAAACAGTGCCGCTGGCGAGCCAATGCATCCCCTGCGCCGCGGGACGCCGCAAATGCCATAACGGCGGCGGTCCTCCTGTTTGTGAACCAAATTCGGCACGTTTTCGTTCGCGGGTTTCAAAGCTCGGCGGGACGTGCATGGATTTCAGCCGTTACGAAATGCTTAACGAAGCCGTTATTTCCTCCCGGACGCTCCCCATGATTGCGTCCAACAAACAAGGTACAAAAGCCGAAGTGATTCCTGTCAGCCCCTCTGAAGGACAAGGACACACCCGACTCACCTACAAAGAATTTGAGGAGCACATCCGTAAGCTCCTTGTTTCCGCGACGTGGTCCGGCCAGCGTATCGCGAATATCGTATCCGCATTGCATGGCTGGATGCGCTCCTCCAAACGGGACGCAGGCGACATGATTGGTGAGGAGCTGGGAAGGGGCTTTGCCCAAAGCTTCCGCCGCTACGAAGATGAAATCGCGTTGACGCTCGCAACACGGACCCAGAAAGACCGCCAGGAACAAATTCAGAAACTAAAGCAGCTGTACGACGCGCTGTCTATAAATGACCTCCTGCCGCCAGTGTTCGGCGATGCGCTGTCTTACGCCATAGACCGAAGCGGTGAAACACTCGCGCAGATTGGCCGTCTATCGGGAATTCTCCCGCAGGTGCTGGGCCAGTGGTGTCATGGAAAGGGTACGCCTCAGCACGAGACCAGCTATGCCAGGATTGCCGGTCTGGAGTCCGCGCTTGGGCTGCCGGCGGACTGTCTGGCGAATCGATTACCGCCTCGGCGGCGAGCACGTTACGAACGCCGAAAAAGTGAAATCTCGGAGTCGCCGACCAAGGCCAAACGTTCCACAAAAAACACCTGCCCAATGCTGCGCCCAACCGCACGCCTGATGTGTCAGTGGGACGAGCTAGTTCGCTTCAAAACGGACATGTCTCGGGAAGGTGTAACTGCCCGCAATAGTTGGCGTTTGAAGTCAGTGGAAAGCTCCGGCTTTCGCATAGGGTGGGCGCATATGTGCGACGGAGCTGTGTGCGCTACAGCCGGGATACATTGGGCCATATTTGCGCCGTTCCTTGGTTTCATCACGACGCATTCGGTTCGTGGAAGTACTGTGCCTATTGAACATGCGGACACTCTTGCGTGGCTAACATCGACCGCGCACATCAAGTCCTATGTTCAATTTCTGCGTGCGCGGGCTGGCAATGTCACGCACCATGGAGTCGTAACACTGTTGAATAACGCGCGGTCGCACTTGCGTCCTGACACAGGGTTTCTGTGGCTTCACCCCGAGTTTGTCGACGACCTGTGTGCCGCCGGCAATGCGCGTGCACGTATCATTGCGACTCAATTGAATCGTGAGACTGCATGGCGCTCGTATTGCGAAGAAGCTCATCGTGAGTTGCTCAACCTGGAAAAGTCTGTCACGGTCTCGTCCGTGCGCTGCACGCGTAGCCCTGGACGACGCGTCGAAACCATATTGGGAGACGTGTTTCCCCTCAAGCGCTTGGTAAAACTCGTGCGCGACCTCGAAGCAGACGAGCCGCCCCAAGCCCACGAACGAGACTACGCCGCATGGATTCGCGATGTCCTTTTTTGCAAGATGCTTATTAGCAATCCGCTACGCGTCGCTCAATTCAGCATCATGCGCTTCCGTGGCAGTCGTCCGAATTTGTATCAGACAACGGATGGTACTTGGCGGATTCACTTCGACCCGAGCGACTTCAAAAACCAAAAGGGTGCGGCCTTCGAGGAATACGACTCGGCGGTAGAGCCGACCGTTTCGCCATGGATTCGGCGCTATTTGTCAGAGGCACGTCCAAAGCTTCTCGGCGCGGAAACTGACTATCTGCTCTTGCCCGGAGTTGAAGGGCCGAACCGGGGAGCAGGCTACGCAGCGCTGGACATTGAGCCGGCCGGAAACTGGATTGCCGACAGTATGGCCACGCGCATAAATGTAGTGACTGCCCGTTATATGCCAGAGGGAAATGGTTTCCGGCCGCATGCGTTCAGGCACATTATCGCCACCGACCACCTGAAGCGCCATCCGCAGGACTACCTAACGGTGGCTCAACTGCTGCACGACAAGCTCGCGACCGTGATTAAGGCGTATGCGCACCTGAAAGTGGACGACGGGTTGCGCACGCTGCATGCTGGCGTCGCCCAAGCCACGCGAGAACTCGACGAGGCGCGCAGATAGGGGACGGTAACCGTCCAAGACGCGCGCCACTTCACACGGTCTCAGATTCCGCGGACTCCATAGGTCCGTCACACCTTGAAGCGCGCGTGTCCATGGCAGCACACTCACGGACGACGTCCCCACACGTCACCGACGTTCCTCCCCCGTCACCCGCAGGCCTCAACTCCTTTCCGTGGCAAAATGCATCTGCTTACGCCACAAGCTACGAGAGGCTTGCAAAGCCTCCGGAAATCGAAAGCAACAATAAGCGAAGGAGAAAATCCGTCTTGAAGCCTAAAGTCTTTATCGGTTCCTCGGTTGAGGGCCTTGATTTCGCTCAAGGAATTGCCGCTGGTCTGGACTACGCCGCGCATCCGGTCCCTTGGACGGCGACTTTTCCTGCCAGCGGAATGACAATTGATTCGCTGCTCGAAGAGTTCGCAAAAAAGGATTTCGCGGTATTCGTGTTTTCACCGGACGACGTTGCCAACATTAGAGAGACGGAGTACGCGGTAGCGCGCGACAACGTTCTGTTCGAAGCCGGTTTGTTCATGGGCATGCATGGGCGGAACCGCGTGTTTATCGTTACCCCGCGCGGCACGGAGAAGCCCTTCCACATCGCTAGTGACCTTCTTGGCTTTACGCCCATCCCTTACGACCACGACTGGGCAAAAGAGGAGAGCATTGCAGCAGGGACTAACCCGGCGTTTCTCATCAAGTCGGCCATCCAGAAGAGTGATTGGTTCGCCCAGCGACTCGATATAACTGGCAAGAAGGTATTCTTCCAGGATACATCAGATACGGGTGCGAATATCACGTACAAAACGAAGCTGTTCTTTAACGTTTCCAACAATACGAACTGGCCGGTGGTCGTCGAGTCGCTCGAATTTGACTTTGGTGAGCATGCGCCGTGCAAACTTGCCAACATCTATGACAAGCGCGGTGCTAGCGTTCACAAGCCGGAGTTCCACACAGGTGTAAAACACGACAGAACGCGGGACGACTACAAATCTGTCTGTCACCTCTATCCCGGTGAGTCCGTGAATGCGTGGGTTGCATACGAGCCCGATACCGACCCCGTCACGCACGCAGCTCAGCTCAATGCACTTGCGACGAGCAACAAGCTCGCGACGTGGACCTATTCATGCGCGTGGGACGGAGGTCGGCCCCGCAAATACCGCGAGAAGATGTAAATAAAGTCCGACGCCGATTCAGAAGTCGCACCAAATCAGCAGCGGCCCACTACCGTCTTGGGCTCGCTGCTGAGTCGTGGAGCGTCAACCGCCGCGTCACAATTATGGCCGCGCTTCCAAGTAGGCTTTTGCCTTCTCAGCATGGGCAGACAGCACCCATCGAGGCGGGCTGCGCTGGATGGAAATCTTCCCATTAAAGTCACCGAAAATGTCCTGAGCCTCTTGAGATAGCACCTTAATAGGCTGGCCAGCGCTGTTCGTCGACATTGCGCTAATGCAGACAGCTTTCGTCAGTAGCCGGCTCCCCTGACCTCCCTGTACCAACACCAGACGGTCTTTCTGCTTCTTGAACAGCTCATCATGCATGACGTGAAAGTTGCGACCGCAACGTCGACGAACATCGTCTTCAGGCAGGTCAGTGGCAAACCCCGCCCACTCCACGACGAAGTAACCGACGATGTAGAGCGCTGGTGCGCGCTCATGGTCCCAGCCTGATAGGCCGGCATAGAACACCAACAAATCCCCCTTCTGGAGTCGACGAAGTCCGGCCTTGGGAGGAGTCGGGTCGCCGTATGTGAAGGACGCGAACTCCGGGTCAACATGCATAGCCTGGCCTTCGACCCTATTCCACCGGCTCGCCGGAAAGTAGGCTGAATAGGGTAACCCCTTGACTCCCAGTGTGTTTCCGTAGGTTTGCAACCCAAGGCCGGAACTATCAGGGATGGGGATGAGTTCGAAGGAGCCATCGTCGAATAGAGGACCCTGGATGCCGCCTGAGCCAGAATCCACGCCGACACGCAGCAAAACGACATTCATTTCTGCACCGCCTCCAGGTCATCCAGGATAGAAGTCAGAGTCCATTTTCGATACGGTCGCGTTGGACCTGGACGGCGCCGACGCACTAACGGTTGGGTCCACACGAAGCTGAAGTTCCGGTCACCCGCCAGCATTACGCTTTGCCCGCCGCCGGCACCAACGTAGTTGACGTCGTCTTCCCATCCAGCGTCTTCGGCCGTACTTCGATGGGAATGACCCACCATGGGCGGCAAATATGCTGCAGGCAAAAATCTGTCGTCCCCGGCGACTACTTCAGAAGCCGGAATCATCAGGTCTCCAAGGGGATGTCGAGTCGAATCTTTGGCATCAACCACCTCGGACCTACCTGACTGGCGTAACGCCTGGACCAATTCCGCCTGCGAGGCGTGGGCTTCGCCTACTCGCATGAAATAGACGAGCGATTGCTGTTTGCCGAATGCTTGGTCCCAACTGGTCAGGCCAGCCACCCAGACACCCCGCTGCCATTGCTCTGGGGTCAGCGTCGCACGCATACTGTGCTTGCAAGTACAGAGCGTGATAAGCCCACCTTGGAAATTTGGTGCACTGCCTGTTTGCACATACTCGCCGTTGGCTGGGCGAACGGAGCGCACAACATACGCGTAAACATCCTCATCCGATGCGCCGACTTGTGCAATTCGCCTGCGCAACTCTTCGATGGACAGGTCCGTGGCAACTGACGCGACATTATCCATTACCATCCCGTTAGACCGGTTTGGCCCGCAAGTTGCCTTTAGCGGTGCGGTTGATAGTCCGGGGGTACTGCGAAGCGTGTAACAGGCACTGTTTGCCATAAGGAAACCTCGGGTACCAAGCTGTGAACGCAAACTCTCTATGCCCGATTCTCTGCTGGCTTCATGAGAACGGCAATTTATCGCCTGCTTCTTAGCAGACCATCGACAGGTGGTCGCCGACAAGAAAAAGGCCGGCATTGCCGGCCTAGTGGCGATACGCAATTTCTACTGCATGCGCGAGTCGTTATTAGCGGACGCAATCATCCGCTCAATCACCCGTTATTCCGGATGTTCTCGATGTACGACTCAGCGTCTTCGACCGGATAGTCGGGCACCGACTCGCCGTCGTGCTTCTCGCACTCACCGGCTTCGTTGAGGTCCTCGCTGCAGTAGGCCACGCTCTCGCGACAACACCAGCAGAACCCAAACCGGCTGTCCTTATGGGCGCAGTGCACATGGATGAATTCGATGCCCTGTCCACCCTCGGAGACAAGAACCACGAGCGGGTTGGCTGCCGTATCGGAGGTCCCGTTGCAGGATATGCAGACCTTTTCATCCGGCTGACCGCAAGTTGCGTCATGCATGGTCACCCTCCTTCATCGCGCCTTCGTCCGGCAATGCGAGGGCTTTCATGCGTTCGAGCTTGGCTTCGTCGACCGGCTCGTCGTCGCCGGCCGCCAGCCAGTCCGCCACGCGCCGCGCCATGCGCTCGGGCACCGGATTCAGGTCGTGAAACAGCTCACCGTACGATGCACGAGTTTTCTCGCCCTCGTCAGGCAGGCTGGCCAGGCGAGCAAGGAACTCCGGCTTGAGCTCATCGCTGCGGATAGCGAGCAGCTCCAAGTCGATGAGCTGCTCGAAATGCGCGAGGGTACCGGCGGGGAACTGGTTGCCATCTTTGACAAGCGGCGCCCCCTTGCCTTTGTCGGCGCGGAAATGACGGACCGCACCGGCCTCGCTCATCACAGCACGACCGCGCGCTTCGTCGCGGCAGTGTTCGCCATGGCGGAGCACAAAGCCAAGCAGGTACTTTGCCTGAATCGCGCCATAGCCGCAGCCCTCGTTGAGTGCCTCCAGGCACTCAGGAGCTTCGAAGATGTGCAGCCGGTGCTCCCGGATGGACAGCAAGAGCTGCGCGCACCGAATGCTACCGCACCGGGCGCCCAGCAGGAGGACGCGCACCGCCGCGCCCGCGTCACCTGCTTTGAAGAGGGTTTTCGACAGGCACAGCAGGCTTTCGGGATGGCCCAGATTGTGGGCTTCGATGAAGAAGTCCACGCACTCGGGATTGCCCTCGGCATCAAGCAGCACGCCCAAGTCCAGGTTTGCCTGCACGTGACCTTGATGTGCGCACACGCGCAGTTCGTCGACCTGATATGCGCGGTCGCTCGAAGCATGGGCATGCTCATAGCGCTGCCGCAGAGACTCTTTTCGCTGCTGGATAACCGCCTGGAGCGGCTTGTGGAATTCACGCTGCGAACCTTGGTTCTGCAGTTCGACCTCCTTCAGGGACGCGGGACCGGTCTGCGACTTGAACACAGTCCGCACCGAGGCCTTGAAGTCGGCAACCGCGCGGTTCTCCGACAGAAGCAGCCGGTCGCCCACAATGTCGATTGAATGATACGGCGCCGGCGAGCCGGATTCGTCGCCATAGTTTTCGAACAGGAGTTGAAACTCGCGGCCGTTTGCGTGAACGGCCAAAGATTTGGCTTGCGCCATGTGACACCTCATCAATAACGAATGAACGAAGCCGCATCGCGGTAGTACGCGACGAGCCTTCGGGTTTTGATGAGGCGATTTGATTACGCGGCAACGCCGCGAACAGGTGCCGATTCCTGCTCCCTAGTGTTGAATGCTGCCACAAGGGGGGACATTCGGCAAGGCTGAGGTGGGCTTGCGGGTTTGAGCGTCAGGCCAGCAAGCCAAGACCCCCCGACTTACGATGCACTGGCGACCAACGAAACCGCTACGCGTGAGTTGGGCGATGCTGTCGCGGGCAGAATCGCTTTCAGCACGTTGCGCTGGGGCAGGAACGGCGAACCAGAAGGCAGCAGAAATCGGGCTGAAATGCCGCCATGATTATTGCCGAGACTGAGAAATCGACTATCACCTCAACACTGCGGCCGTTGTTCAGGTAGCTTTGATGCAGGTAGGTGCCGTCATGCGAGCTATCGGAGCGCACCCATCAATCAAATGTCAGTGGATGCCTCCCAAAATCGCAGGTTATGGTTCGCGCTACAACCTGCGGCGCTGAAGCAGCTTGAGCATTACGCGCTCCAAACGGTGAGTCGTGAATGCCTCGTCGGTTCACCGTCACCCAATTTCGTCAGGAAAATTCATAAAGCCGCGCCGCGTTATCTCTTACGAACTCACGGGCCGAATCATGAAAACCTGGCGGCAGTACCTTAAAGCTTCCCTTTGGCAGCGCAAGCTCGAACCAATCGTCATCGGGCATCAGATACTGCAGGACCAGGGCTCCGTCTCCGCGAGTTCCGGCCCTCGCCCTTGAGTCCATCGCAAGCATCGCTTGCTTCACGGCAGCAGGACCTTCGGAGGATTTTCGCGCGTGTCGGCGCCAGCGGTTGTGCTGGTACCCGACTACGGCTTCGTCGTACTCGAAAAACCTGCGAGACACTATCTGAACGCGCCTAGGGTCGACGGCCCATTCAACAGCCTGTGTGCCTGAGCGAAATGCATCCCGTTCAGGAAGACCGCGCAAAAGACGCTCCACGTGCGTGCGCAATAGCGGTTCGAGTGCCGAATCCACGCTGAGGCACGGTGAAAGTTCTCCGTTGTGCTCCGCAATCGGCGCGAGCAGCCAGGGAAGCAACTTGTCGAGCACGCTATTTACACGATTTGTGGTGACCAGTACATCGTCGAGCACTCCCGCCCCAGAGAACGCAACAAGAAACTCTGCACCTGATGCATCCCATCTGGTTAACTCAGCATCGATTTCGTCTAGCGAAGAAAGGACCGATTCCAGCGGGTGTGGTCCGAACGCCGACAGACCGCGCCGCTTTTTCCTGCTGTCTCGTTCAATCTCTAATCGCCGAATATCCAATCGACGCCGAATTTCTGTTACATCCCAGTGACGGTCGACAATTGCCAGCCGGCATTCGGAACGGCGGGCAAACCGTCGCCCCGCAACTGCCGACACCGCGGCCGGGTCGGGGCTCGTCGTCGTGCGAACCAGCGCGTCGACTTGCTCGTCTGCTGGCGGCTCTGGCCAGTTCACGCTGCCGGCAACTCCATGGCGCGACTCACGGGTGAGACCCCAGGTGGGCAGGTAAGTGGCCGCGTCCCCTTCTGAAATATTCAGACGCCGCGCCAAGACCACAGTCTGATTTCGATGACGTTCCGCTAACTCAGACGCCGTAATCTGACTGTCGAGCGGGCTGGCAGGAATACCGCTCTGCACTGCGCGCTCGAGCGTGTGCCAATCGTCGAAACCAAGTGCCTCGGATGTGACCTGCTGAGCAGATGAAAGTGTCAGACGAGGAAATGCCCGACGGAGCTGCTTGGCCTTACGCTTGGCGTGGGCGATATTCGAAGGAATGAAGACGGGTGCAAACTGGACGGCTGCTGACATGGCTCGCTCCTGCGCGTAAGCGCAACGAAAGGCTTGTGCCGGCTCCAAGCCTCACAAGGGAACAAACCAAGTGAAGTGTGACAATACGCGAAGCTTCTTCTCCAAGAGTTGTGCTACCGGCGCACACGACCAGAAGCGGGGGCCGCGCATAATTAGAGCACGTGCGTCGGCACGTTCGCAAGCATCGTGCGAGCAGCGTCCTGCTTAGACGAGTTGAAGTACACCGGGCGACCCTCGCACGGATGGCCAGTGAATCGCCCCTCTTGCATGGCGTCGTTGTGCGCTGCTCTCCGTGCTTGCACTGCTACCCCAGCCTGCTATCCTGAAATCGTGTAGCAGCCGCAAAGCGAGGCGGAGCAAGGCTCTGACGACAATCGTCGCGAATCCCTGATTCGCCACCAGCTTCAAAAAAAGCCGCTGTTTCTCACGAAACAGCGGCTTTTTCATTTCCGGCTCAGTTCTAAAATCAGCCCGGAAAATTCAAAGACCGCGCGACCGATCCAGCCACTCACTTATCGACGATTCTCGTCAAATTCCCCCGCACCTTCTGCAGCAACGAAATAAGCTGCTTCGTCTCCTCCTCGCTAAGTCCGCTCAGCCCTTCGGCCGCGACCTGATCGCCGACCCGCTTGGCCTCATCGAGCGTCCGTTCCGCCTTCTCCGTAATCCTGATCTGCTTCTCGCGCCGGTCGCGCGGATTGCCCAACCGCTCGATCCAGCCGCCCTCCTCCATCCGGTCTAACAACCGGCCAGCCGAAATCGGCGCGACTTCCAGCAGGTCCGCGAGCCGCGCCTGGTTGATATCGCCGTAAAAGGACAGATACGCGAGCGCCCGACACTGCGCGCGTGTCAGATCGATCGACAGCCGCGCGAGGTCATCGAACCGCTTGCCGACCAGCCGGCCGACATCCGAAATGAGAAAGCCGAAGCGCTCGTCAAAATGAGTTTTCATCGTGCGATTATACGAAGCGGCGCGTCGTGCCAATTTCCCCAGAGCACGCACTACACCCAAAACCCGCAGCGTACAACGACTCCGGGAAACTCAGCGTATGCATAAGAATCTTCGACCTATACAATAAGCATGCTTACTATTCTTAAGACTCCGCCTCATGGCCTCCGATTCGCCGGCAGCAAAACCCGCCGTCGAGCTGAACCGTCCGATGATCACGATCGCGATCATGCTCGCGACGCTGATGCAGACACTCGACAGCACCATCGCCAACGTCGCGCTTCCGCATATGCAGGGCACGCTGTCGGCATCGCAGGATGAAATCACCTGGGTGCTCACGTCGTACATCGTGGCCGCCGCGATCGCAACGCCCCTGACCGGCTGGCTGTCCGACCGGCTAAGCGTCAAGCGTCTGCTGATGTTCGCAGTAGGCGGTTTCACAATCGCATCGGCGTTGTGCGGGTTGTCCGAAACGCTGACGCAGATCGTCGCGTCACGGCTGTTGCAGGGCATCTTCGGCGCGTCGCTCGTGCCGCTGTCGCAGTCGATCCTGCTCGACATCAATCCGCGCGACAAGCAGGGCCAGGCGATGGCCGTGTGGGGCATGGGCGTGATGGCGGCCCGATTCTCGGCCCGACGCTCGGCGGCTGGCTCACCGACAGCTACAACTGGCGCTGGGTGTTCTTCATCAACGTGCCGGTCGGCGCGTTCGCGCTATTCGGCATATTGACGTTCCTTCCGTCGCGCGAACCGAAACATGACGCCAAATTCGACGCGTTCGGCTTCGCAACGCTCGGCCTGGCGATCGGCGCGTTGCAGGCGATGCTCGACCGCGGCGAACAGCTCGACTGGTTCGGCTCGCATGAGATCGTGATCGAAGCACTGATCGCGTCGATCAGTTTCGCGTTCTTCATCGCGCATACGGCGACCGTCGGCAAGTCGTCGTTCTTCAAGTACGAGTTGCTGAAAGACCGCAACTTCGCGACGGGCACGTTTTTCATCTTCATCATCGGCGCGGTGATGTACGCGACGCGCGCGCTGCTTCCGCCAATGCTGCAGAACCTGATGAATTACCCCGTCGCGACAACGGGTCTCGTGACGGCGCCGAGCGGCGCGGGCACGATGATCGCGATGCTGTTCGCGGGACGCCTGCTCAAACATATCGACGCGCGCCTGATGCTGCTCGCGGGCTTCGTCGTATCGGCGTTTGCGCTGTGGCAGATGATGCAATACACGATCGTGCTGTCGGAGTCGGATATCGTGTGGCCCGGCGTGATCCAGGGCTTCGGCCTCGGTCTGGTGTTCGTGCCGCTGAGCGCGCTGACGTTCTCGACGCTCACGCCCGCGTTGCGCGCCGACGGCACCGCCACGTATAGCCTGATGCGCAATATCGGCAGCAGTATCGGCATTTCGATCGTGCAGACGCTGCTCACGCGCAACACGCAGGTCTCGCACTCGGATCTCGCGGCGAACGTGACGGCGTTCAATCCCGTGGTTGCGCCGATCCTCGCGACGGGTTCGCGGATGGACATGGCCGTGCTCGATGTGTCGATCACGCAGCAGGCCGCGATGATCGCGTATCTGAACGACTTCAAGCTGATGTTCGTCGCGACGCTGGCCGTGATTCCGCTTGTGCTGTTGATACGCCCGTCGCGCAAGGCGCCCGACGAATCGGTCGCGCATGCGGCGATGGATTGAGCCGCACGCTTTCAGCCCTCCGTCAGCCTTCGATCCGCCCGCGCGTCACGCCGAGCAACGAAGCCATCGCGTGACGCGCGCGCGGTGCATCGCGATCGCGGATCGCTTCGAACACGGCCGTATGCTCGGCCAGCGACGCGTTGAACACATCGGCGCGCTTCGCGTTCAGCCGCAGTTGCGCTTCCAGCGTGCGTTCGATCAGCGTGCCGAGCGGGATCAGCAGTTCGTTGCTGCACGCGGCAAGCACGCTCAGATGGAATTGCAGATCGGCGCGCACCCATTCGTCGACATTGCGCGCCGCGACCATCGCCGAATGTGCGGCGTCGAGCGCGCCGAAGGTCGCGTCACTATGCGATGCGGCGGCAAGCGCAGCCGCGTACGGCTCGATCATCTCGCGCATTTCCTGCAGCTTGAGCGCGAAATCCATCGCGGGTGCCACGCGCGAATACCAGTCGAGCACATCCGCATCCAGCAGATTCCACGCGGGCTTCGGACGCACGCGCGTTCCCACGCGCGGCCGCGATTCGATCAGCCCCTTCGATGTCAACGTGCGCAACGCTTCGCGCAGCACCGTGCGGCTGACGCCGAACGTCTCCATCAACTCCGCTTCACGCGGGAGGATCGACTCGGGCGCGTAGTCGCCGCGCAGAATGGCTGTGCCGAGCAGATACGCAACGCGGCCATGCAGATCTCGCTGAATGTCGGTTCTCCTGATGCTGATTGTGGGTTGATCTTGTGCCCTGCACCGCGCGTCCGGCCGACGCAGACCGCCCGCGATTATCGGTGATCGCGCCTGCGAAACCCATCGTCACCGGACAAAACCTTTCGCCAAATAATACTATTAATAGTATTTAAAGGCGATTTTGTTGTAGGATGTGGCTCCTCAACCGCCGCGCCGCCAGCGTCCGATTAGCGGGACGAACAGGCGCGCCGCGGCCATCAACTGCAATCGGCTTTGCAAGCAAAGGAGACGCTCCCGCCATGAAGATCACCAAAATCGAGACATTCATCGTTCCGCCGCGCTGGTGCTTCGTGAAGATCGAGACCGACGAGGGCATCGTCGGCTGGGGCGAGCCGGTTGTCGAAGGCCGCGCACATACCGTCGCAGCCGCCGTCGATGAACTCTCCGACTATCTGCTCGGCAAAGACCCGCGCAATATCGAAGATCACTGGCAAGTCATGTACCGCGCCGGCTTCTATCGCGGCGGCCCGATCTCGATGAGCGCGATCGCGGGTGTCGATCAGGCGCTGTGGGACATCAAGGGCAAATTCCACGGCGTGCCCGTGCACACGCTGCTCGGCGGCCAGGTGCGTGACCGCATCAAGGTGTATTCGTGGATCGGCGGCGACCGTCCGAGTGACGTCGCGAACAATGCGCGCGCCGTCGTCGAGCGCGGCTTCAAGGCCGTGAAGATGAACGGCTCCGAAGAGTTGCAGATAATCGACACTTTCGACAAGGTGCAAGGCGTCATCAACAACGTCGCGGCTGTGCGTGAAGCGGTCGGCCCGAACGTCGGCATCGGCGTGGACTTCCACGGCCGCGTCCACAAGCCGATGGCGAAGGTGCTCGCGAAGGAACTCGATCCGTTCAAGCTGATGTTCATCGAAGAGCCTGTGCTGTCGGAGAACGTCGAGGCACTGCGCGACATCGTCAACCAGACGAGCACGCCGATCGCGCTCGGCGAGCGTCTGTACTCGCGCTGGGACTTCAAGCACATTCTCGCGGGCGGTTACGTCGACATCATCCAGCCGGACGCGTCGCACGCGGGCGGCATTACGGAGTGCCGCAAGATCGCGTCGATGGCGGAAGCCTACGACGTCGCGCTGGCGTTGCACTGCCCGCTCGGTCCGATCGCGCTCGCCACGTGCCTGCAGATCGACGCCGTCAGCTACAACGCGTTCATCCAGGAACAGAGCCTCGGCATTCACTACAACCAGGGCAACGACCTGCTCGACTACATCAAGAACCCGGAAGTCTTCAAGTACGAAGACGGCTTCGTGTCGATCCCGCAAGGCCCGGGTCTCGGTATCGAAGTGAACGAGGAGAAGGTGCGCGAAATGGCGAAGGTCGGCCATCGCTGGCGCAACCCGGTGTGGCGTCACGAGGACGGCAGCGTCGCCGAGTGGTAAGCAACCCGACGCGATATCGCGAATGAAACACAAACGCCGCCTTCGGGCGGCGTTTGTCATCTGACAACCCGTAGTCTGCTCGAAGACGTTACGGCAGCATGCCGCGCGTGCGGCGTATCAGTAACGTTACACAGTTGACGCGCGACGCCTTTCGGCGCTCCGCGCGGCGTTCGCGCTCAACGCGAACACCCTTTCTGGACAAGCGTTTCACCCCGATGCGCCGGTGCTTCAAAACGCCTGGCCCACTCCTTGCTGAATGGTACGCAAACAACCATTCGAACAGGGGGCTGTCATGGGCGAATTCCTTCCCGACTATCTGATCCGCGAACAGGCCGCCATCGGCGCGCTGGTGGCATTCGGCGTGCTGCGCGTAATCGGCGCGGTGCTCGTGTTTCAGCGCGGCTGGCGCATCTCGACGGTCGAGCAGTGTTTCATCGCTGCAGCATTTATCTATTGACTGCCGCAGTTGCTGGATCTGCTCACGCACATGACGAGTTCGCACGTGGCGGCAGCAGAACTCGAAGGCAAGGTGGCAGGCTGCGCGATCGGTCTGTTCTTCGCGCCCGTCGTCGGCCACAAGCTCGGTTACGAATGACCGCTTGCAGCCGGCGACCGGCGCGACCCGCGTCGTAGCCGCTCAGCCGAGCGCCGCGAACCCCGGCACGCTATGCGACAGAACAGCGGCCGCCGCGAAGATGCCGAGCATCGCGAGCGCTTCGAGGTACAGCAGGTTGGCGAACGTATGTGCGTCCATCGTCGACGCCGTGCGACGCAAGCGCGGCAACGCCGAAAAGCGGTTCAACCCGCCTAGCACCAGCGCCAGCGCAACCAGCGCGAGCTTGAGCGTCAGCACGTGGCCCCAGGTACTCGTTTCGATGGCGAGAAACGAATTGCCCGAGCCGCGCGCCGCGTTGAACACGCCTGAGAGCAGCACGAACACGACGGCAACGAGTGACACATTCGACAACTGCGTCGCCGTGCGGATCAGCACGCCGCGTGCGATCGACGTGCCGAGCGCAGGCAGCACCGAGAATCCGGCCGCGAGCACGAGGCCGCCCCACACGGACGTCGTGAGCACGTGCAGCGTGTGCATGCCGATGGCCGCCGACGCCACACCCGCATCCGCCGCGTGCCCCAAGGTCGCCTTACCGCCCGCAATCGCGATGACGGCGAGCCACAGCAGCGCATTGCGCAACACATTGGTCTGCCGTGCAAACGACACGAGCAGCAGCACCAGCGCGCCCGCAAACGCGACACTCCAGCCGAAACCGACGTGCGTTTGCGACAGCATCGTCGGCACGACGCCGAACGCTTCCGGCAAGCGCACCCCCGCCATCTCGGCCGCCTGATAGAGCAGCCAGCCGAGATCGGCCAGCACGAGCACGATCGCGGACGCCTGCATCGACCGCTGCGCCCGCAACCATGCCGGGCGCGCGGGCGCGATCTTCGCCTGCGCATCGTTGACGAGCCACGCGCTGAGCAATGCCGAACCGACGGCAAACGCAAACGCGACGTTCATGAGCGCGGCCATCGCGACCTGCCCGATCCACAATCCGTCGACTCTCATTTGACGCTGAAGGCGTAACTGCCCTTCGTCCGATGTCCGTCTTCGGCGACAGCCGTCCATTGCACCGTGTAGCGCCCCGGCGCGAGCGGCTGCAGCGCGAGATGCATGGTCTTCGTGTCCTGCGGATCGACCTGCGAGGCTGCCGATGCAGCCGGTTTGCCGTCGGCATCGACGAGTGCGAGTTTGCTGAACGCCGGTTCGAGCGGCTCGCTGAAGTGGATCGCCACGGCCGAAGGCGCGGCGACTTCAGCGTCCGGCGCGGGATCGCGCGACGTGGGCGTCGCGTGTGCAAAGGCGTTCGACGCGACGGCGAGCAACACGCCGCACGCCGCGAGCCAGCGAAGCGGCAAGCGGGAAAGCAAGGAGAAAGTCATAGGCTGGCTGTAGATGGAAAACGTGAGGACGGTCCGGATAGTACGCTTCGATGTTTTGCTGCCCTGTCAGTTCAACGACGACTGGGCCTTGCCCGAAGCAAAGCGCCTACACGAATTCGCTCAAAACAGGAACAGCGGGAGGCAACAAAGCGACAACAGCCGTCGATGCAAAATGCGCAATCTTAAATTAGTTGGAAGCGCTACCGCCAGGTCGGCACTCAAGCGGAGGCGCGCCAGGAAGGCGAAAGATGGCGGCGAATCGCGTCAACTTGTCGCATCGGGCGTGTCGCTCGGGCGCGTCAGGCATGAAGTTCGTCGCATGTGGCAAATAGTCATCATTACCCATCGATGATAGAATGCGAGGTCGCTGCGCACCGTCCGCCGCATTCATCGCGCTGCACACACCGATCCGTTCGAAGTTCGGCCAGGCCCCCGATAATGATGGAGTTACGCGTGTCTTCAAGACGCATTTTTCGACCGCTGCTCGCCCTGTTGCTGATCGGGTGTGCAGGCGTATCTGGCGCTGTACAAGCGCAAACCCAGGCTAAAGCTCCGGACACGATGGAAGCACGCGTGCAAGGCTGCACGGCGTGTCACGGTTCGAAAGGTCAGGGCACGGATAACGACTATTTTCCGCGTCTCGCCGGCAAGCCGGCCGAGTACCTGTACAACCAGTTGAAGAACTTCCGTGAAGGCCGGCGCAAGTACCCGCCGATGAACTACCTCGTCACGTATCTTTCCGACGACTACCTTCACGACATTGCAACGTACTTCTCGCAGCAGCGACCGCCGTATCCGACGCCGTCGAAACCGACGGTCGCGGATTCCGTGCTCGCGCGCGGCAAGGAAATCGTGCTGAACGGCGACGCGTCGCGGCAGATTCCCGCTTGCGCGGCGTGCCACGGCAAGTTGCTGACGGGCATGGAACCGGCTATCCCGGGTCTGGTCGGCCTTCACATGGACTACATCAGCGCGCAGCTGGGCGCATGGCGTTCGGGTTCGCGTCACGCAATCGAGCCTGACTGCATGCACACGATCGCCACGCGTCTGACGGACGCCGACGTGAACGCAGTCGCCGCGTGGCTGTCCACGCAGCAGGCGCCGCAGAACCCCGTGCCGGCACCCGCCAAATCGTTGAAGACTCCGCTTGCCTGCGGCAGCGAACCGCAATAAGGCACCGGGAGAGACAAACAATGAAACGCAAGTCTTTGTTCGCGCTTTCGGCTGTCGTCGTGGTAGCGGCTGCCGCGCTGGTCCCCGTCCTGTGGTCGGGCAGCGACTATCTGCATAACGGCACCGCCGTCGCAGCCACGCCGGCAGACCAGGCTGCAATGATCAAGAAGGGCGAGTACCTCGCCCGCGCTGGCGACTGTATCGCTTGTCACACGGTGCGCGGCGGCAAGGAGTTCGCCGGCGGCCTGCCGATGGCCACGCCGTTCGGCACGCTGTTCACGCCGAACATCACGCCTGACGACCAGTACGGCATCGGCAAGTGGTCGCAGGACGACTTCTATCGCGCGATGCACACGGGCCGCTCGAAGGACGGCAGCCTGCTCTATCCGGCCTTCCCGTTCACGAGCTACACGAAGGTCTCGCGCGCCGACGCGGACGCGATCTACGCGTACCTGCGTTCGGTCCCGCCCGTCGCGGTACCGAGCCGTCCGCACGAACTGAAGTTCCCGTTCAACAACCGCAACCTGCTGATCGGCTGGCGCACGTTGTTCTTCCGTGAAGGCGAGTACAAGGCGGACCCGACCAAGTCGGTGGAATGGAACCGCGGCGCGTATCTGATCGAAGGCCTCGGCCACTGCGGCATGTGCCACACGTCGATCAACGCAATGGGCGGCCCGGTGAACTCCGCTGCGTTCGCGGGCGGCCTGATCCCGCTGCAGAACTGGTATGCGCCTTCGCTGACGTCGAACAAGGAAGCCGGCCTCGGTGACTGGGACATCAAGGACATTTCCGATCTGCTGAAAACGGGCGTGTCGCAACGCGGCGCGGTGTTCGGTCCGATGGCTGAAGTGGTTCACAACAGCCTGCAGTACATGTCGGATGAAGACATCCACGCCATGTCGACGTACCTGAAGACGATTCCGCAGAAGGAGGAAGCGCCCGAGCATCTGCAACTGGAGACGTCGCAACAGTTCGGCAGCGAACTGTTGAAGCAAGGCCAGAAGATCTACGCTGACAACTGTGCGAAGTGCCACGCGGAGAACGGCCTCGGTATGCCGCCGTCGTTCCCGCCGCTCGCGAACAACCCGTCCATTCAGATGCCGTCGGCCGTGAACCCGATCCGCATGGTGCTGAACGGCGGTTATCCGCCGAGCACGGGTGGCAATCCGAAGCCGTATGGCATGCCACCGTTTGCGCAGGCGCTGTCGAATCAGGAAGTGGCAGCCGTTGTGACGTACATCCGCCAGTCGTGGGGCAACCACGGCACGGCTGTGTCGCCGCAACAAGTGTCCGATCTGCGTTCGGCGCCGCTCGACTAAGCGTCGTCCGAGGGTTCAGGGCGCGGCCTGCGATAATCGCGGCCGCGCCCTTCGCTTTTTTCAGGAGCGTGGTTTCGAAGTTGATCGACGTCGAAGACATCTGGCCTATCGGGCGTATAACGTTGGTCCCGTGTTGATTGTCGGATGAGATGGGCATCATGCAGGAGGAAGTGCCGTGCAAATCGGGGAGCGTCTAAACAGCATCACTCACCTCGTCGGCGCCGTGCTGTCGGTGGCGGGGCTGGCGACGCTCGTGACGATGGGCGCGCTCGACGGCGATGCGTACAAGGTCGTGAGCTTCAGCGTCTATGGCGCGATGCTCTGCGTGCTGTACGGCATCTCGACGATGTATCACAGCGTGCGTGGTCCGCGTCTGAAGGCAATCTTGCAGAAGTGCGATCACTCTGCGATTTATCTGCTGATCGCGGGCAGCTATACGCCATTCACGTTGGTCACGTTGCGTGGGCCATGGGGATGGTCGCTATTCGGAGTAAGCTGGGGGCTGGCCGCGCTCGGAATCGTGCAGGAACTGACGCTCGGGCGACGCACCCGCAGCGTATCGATGGTGCTGTATGTGCTGATGGGATGGCTCGCGCTCGTTGCCGTCCGTCCACTGGTCACTGCATTGCCGGCCGCGGGTACGGCCTGGCTGCTGGCTGGCGGAATCATCTATAGCGCAGGCATCTACTTCTTCATCAACGACGAGCGCATCCGGCACGGACATGGCATCTGGCACCTGTTCGTACTCGCCGGCAGTCTGTGTCAGTTCGTCAGCGTCGCGCGTTATGTCGCATGAGGCGCATGACGAAGGATGCAACTTAATGCCAGTCGACGTGTCTGCATAGCTCGTCGAGCAATTCGGCACGCATCACGCGTGCCGCCGATTTCTCCGTGAACGGTGAGTGTCGGGCGAGCGATCATGCGAGTCGCCCGCGAACGCGCCTTCGGGCCGCGTTCGACACCGTTTGCACAATTGCATTGCAAAGAGTTTTTATGTCTTTTGATTCCCTCGGCTTGTCCGAACAGCTGGTCCGCGCAGTCAACGAACTCGGCTATACATCGCCGACTCCGATCCAGCAGCAAGCCATTCCCGCCGTGCTCAACGGCGGCGATCTGTTGGCCGGCGCCCAGACGGGCACGGGCAAAACAGCTGGCTTCACGCTGCCCATCCTGCAACGTCTTCTCACCATGCCGCCCGCGCCGGGCGGCAAGCGCGTCGTGCGCGCGCTGATCCTCACGCCGACCCGCGAACTGGCCGCGCAGGTCGAGGAAAGCGTGCGCGCGTACGGCAAGTATCTGAAGCTGAAGTCGACCGTGATGTTCGGCGGCGTCGGCATCAACCCGCAAATCGACGCGTTGCGGCGCGGCGTGGATATCGTCGTCGCGACGCCTGGGCGTCTGCTCGACCACATGCAGCAGAAGACCATCGACCTGTCGCATCTCGAGATTCTCGTGCTCGACGAAGCCGACCGCATGCTCGACATGGGCTTCATTCACGACATCAAGCGCGTGCTCGCGAAGCTGCCGCCGAAGCGCCAGAACCTGCTGTTCTCGGCCACCTTCTCGGACGAGATCAAGGCGCTCGCCGACAACCTGCTCGATTCACCCGCGCTGATCGAAGTCGCACGCCGCAACACGACAGCCGAATCGGTCGCGCAGAAGATTCACCCTGTCGACCGCGACCGCAAGCGCGAGATGCTCACGCATCTGATCAAGCAGCACAACTGGTTTCAGGTGCTCGTGTTCACGCGCACGAAGCATGGCGCGAACCGCCTCGCCGAACAGCTGACGAAGGACGGCATCAGCGCGCTCGCGATCCACGGCAACAAGAGCCAGTCGGCCCGCACCCGCGCGCTGGCCGAGTTCAAGAACAACACGCTGCAGGTGCTCGTCGCCACCGACATCGCGGCGCGCGGCATCGATATCGATCAGTTGCCGCATGTCGTCAACTTCGATCTGCCGAACGTGCCGGAAGACTACGTGCACCGAATCGGCCGCACGGGCCGCGCTGGCGCGACGGGCGAAGCGGTGTCGCTGGTGTGTGTCGATGAGCTTCAACTGCTGAAGGACATCGAGAAGCTGATCAAGCGAGCCGTGCCGCAAGAAGTGATCGCGGGCTTCGAGCCGGATCCGAATGCACGGCCCGAGCCGATCCTGCGACGCAGCCAGGGCGGCGGCGGTGGCGGCCGTCAGCCGCGCCAAGGCCAGGGTCAAGGTCAGCGGCAAGCTCAAGGGCAACAAAAGCGCGAAGGCTCGGCCAACGGGAACAATGGCGCATCGCGCGGCGGCCAGCGCGCTTCGGGCGACAAGCCCAATCAGCAAGCCAAACCGCAAGGGGCCAAGCCCGCGCATGCGCGCGCCGATGGCTCGCGTCATCAGGACAAGCCGCGCGCCGTCGCGCATGAAGGCAACGCGCGTGCTCCGCACGCTCCGCGCAAACCGCACGGCGGCAATCCGGGTGCATTGCTCGGCGGCGGCAAGCCGCGCTCCGGTGCGCCGCGCGGCGGTCAGCGCGGCAACTGACGCAACATGGAGACGCCCGGCATTTTCAATGCGGGCGTCTCACGCTAGTCCGACTGCTATCTGCCAGCCGCCGCGCCGCCGGCGGCTTTCTTCAGGTACTCGATCTGCTGCGTCCAGCGTTCGAGCACTGCATCTCTCCCCTCTTCCAGGTCGAACGTGATGCCCGCCGTCAGGCGCGCATAGCGCACGCGATGTGCTTCGCCGGATTCGATCGATCCCGCGAAGCACGCCAGGCCCGCAGCATCCGCGTTCAACGGCGCGAGCGCGAGCTGAATCTGATAGAACGCCTCATCGAACACGAATGTCAGCGCGGCACGGCCGCTGCGTGCGATCGCCTGCACGGCGCGCGACTGCGGCCACAGCGCGACGCATAGCGTGCGCGAGTCTGGCGCATACAGTTCGCCGATGCCGAGCAGCGACGTACGCAAATGCGCGCCGCTTTCGTCGACGGTCAACAGCGATGCCGTAAAGCCGACCTTCGATGCGAGCGCCGAGCCGTCAAACAATGCGCGCAATTCGACCGGCCATTCGTCGAATATCTGTTGATCGAGTGCGCGGTTTTGTTCCGCGGATGCGGTCATGGGTGATTCCTCCGTCGTAGGCACGCTCGCGCGCGGCGTTCAACGCAAATGCAAATGCAAATGGCCCGCTTGCAGGGCGGGCCATTCATGCGTCAACAGTCCAGGCCTTCGGCCCGGCTGCGTGTCGCGACGCTCAGCGGAAAAAGACGTGCTGCGTGATCTTCGCGAGCGGGTAATGGACGCCTGGCTGAATCTTCGCCGGCAAATCGAGCGGCTTGAGCAGCATCTTCACACACATATCGGCCGACAGGTTGTGCCGCACCAGCTTGTTCACGCGCGCAGCCTTGTCGCGGTTATAGACGGGGTCGTTGACGCGCTCCGGATAGCGGATCGCGAATACGTGACGCAGCGCGATCTCCGAGTCTTCGTTCTTGATCTCCATCACACGCCGCATCAACGCGCCGAGAACGGCGAGCCGGCCATTGCCTTCGATCTTGTTGTACTTCTTGAAGTACTTGAAAAAGTGCTTGTAGTGACGGACTTCGTCGGTGCGGATGTTGTCGGTGATTTCCTTCAGCACGGGTTCGTCCGAACACACGCCGATCGCCCGATACAGCGTAGCCGTGCCCGTCTCGACGACGCAGCGCGCGACCATCTCCAGCGCGCGGGTCTTCTCGAAGTCTTCCATGTTGCAGGTCTTCGAATACTCTTCGAAGAAGTTCTGGAACGCGGTGTCCCAATCGAACTCGGGCCACACGTGCGCGATGTACGCCTTCAGCGCGCGGCCGTGCTGCATCTCTTCAGGCTCCCATTCGTTGTTGAGCCACGCCGACACCTCGGGATCGCCATTGAAGAACCTGCTCAGATTGCTCGTGTAAAGATCAGTACCGCTTTCGATAAACGAGGCTGCGCAAAGCAGTAACAAGAGGTCTTCATTGGCGACCGCGCGTTGACGGTCGATGCGATTGAGATCGATGTCTTCGATGCGCCAGGGCATCACGTGACCAGCCTCGTTGTGCATAAAAGTTCACTCCGAAAACCGTAGCGCCTCGTGCGCGGGCTGAACCGCGCCTATCCCGGTTCGACCGCCGCCCTCGACGCCTACAGTGCCTTGCAACATTGAATTTTTATCTTCATCTTAGACGCTGCTCTGCAAATTCGCAGACAACACAGCAGAGACCATGCCGGATCGACGCAGTTCCACCCAAACCTTGATTGATCGTGCGAATGCACAAAAGACTACATATCGGATGATTCGAACACCCTGGCAAGCGCAAAAGTCGCACGACAAAGCTGCATTGCGCAGGTGCCTTACGCTTCCTTTCGATGAGCGCGCTCTGCGCGATCGAAAAAATCCGAACACAAACCAACGACGACGAACACAACGAAGGTCTTACAATACGGCCAAGCCAACCTTCGCCCGCTTCAGGTGCGGCGCTCACAAAAAAACATCATGACACGAGACCCCCGCCTCACGCTTAACGCACGTCAACAGGAACTGCTGGAGTGGGTGCAACGCGACGGCTTCGTCACGGTCGACGATCTGGCCGCGCATTTCGACGTGACGCCGCAGACGATTCGCCGCGACGTCAACTGGCTTGCCGACATGAATCTGCTGCGCCGCTATCACGGCGGCGCAAGTCTGCCGACCAGTTCCGAGAATGTCTCGTACAGCGCGCGGCAGCGGATGTTCCATGACGAGAAGCGGCGCATCGCGGCGCTGGTCGCCACGCACATTCCCGATCAGGCGTCCCTCTTCATCAACCTCGGCACGACGACGGAAGAAGTCGCGCGCGCGCTAAACCGGCATCGCGGGCTGCGCGTGA
This sequence comes from Paraburkholderia sp. PGU19, assembly GCF_013426915.1. Classification (GTDB taxonomy): domain Bacteria; phylum Pseudomonadota; class Gammaproteobacteria; order Burkholderiales; family Burkholderiaceae; genus Paraburkholderia. The sequence goes on along the minus strand of NZ_AP023179.1, from coordinate 499,630 downwards.
TCACGAATAACCTGAACGTCGCGAGCATGATGAGCGGCTATCCGGATTGCGAAGTGCTGGTGACGGGCGGGATCGTGCGTCCGTGGGACAAGGGCATCGTCGGCGAACTGACCATCGACTTCATCCGCCAGTTCAAGGTCGACTTCGCGATCATCGGCACGTCGAGCATCGAGACGGACGGCACGCTGCGCGACTTCGACACGCGCGAGGTGCGCGTCGCGGAGGCGATCATCGAACATTCGCGCACGGTCTTCCTCGCGGCCGACCATTCGAAATTCGGCCGCCCGGCGCTCGTGCGCCAGGGGCATCTGAACCAGATCGACTCGCTCTTCACCGACGCGCCGCCGCCGCCCGACATGACGGAAACGCTGACGAACGCGGGCACGCAGGTCTATATTGCCGAGTGACCTCGGGCACGGGCAGCGACGCGAAGGCTGACGCGGGCCGGCGGCGTCGCAAGTCCGTTTCCGCCATGCTGCACCGCACGCAAAACCTCCAGTGAAATCAAGGATTTGCCTTGCCCAGCAGACCGCCTCTCACGCGCGGCGCTGTCAACGGGAAAATTTACGGGGGCCGATTTGGACTTCCGGCCGCCATTGACTACACTCCAGTTCCCCAACGTCCTTAAACGTCCCTGGACCGAGCGGAATGCATTGGACATGGGGTGAAGCAAGCACAACTTCAGGCCTGATCCTCGGGATTCGCAGCCCGCTGGATCCTCCGTCTGCCGGCAGGGCCGTCGGCGGGCGCAAAGGCCACCCGACTACGCTTGACATGGAGAGAAACGATGCTGAGTCCGCATGAATTCGCCACGTTGTTGCTCGTCAAGGACGCCCCTAACCAGGTCGATATGGAACGCGAAGAACTCGACGCACTGCTCGAACGGCAGCTCGTGGAGCTCGAAAGACTCGCGTCGGGCTTGCAACAATGGCGTATCACGGAATCGGGAGATACGGCTCTTCGCGCGATCAAGCGCTTTTCCTGACGGCAATCGAGCGAACCTAACGCGCTTGCCAGTCATATCACTGCGGCCGTCGGCGTGTTCGCAACGGACACGCGAGCATACGGACGCCTGGACGGTCACGCGGCTTGCCCGCCTGGCCGTCTTTATGTTTTCAGGCTTGCCGCGTCATCTCTGAACGACGCGCCCGCGCGCGCCGGCCGGAGCCTTAGCCGCTGCGCAGCGTCGGATCGACGGCTGCGCGCCAGCTCAGCGCCTTCACGCGCTGAGTGTTGAAGAACTCCACCCACTGCCGACGCACCTGCGGGTCCGCGCTCCCGCCCTGCGCCGCGTAGCGCTGCGCCAGCGCCGTCTGGAACGCGCAGTAATCCGCCTTCGACAGCCCGCCGCGCTTGTTCGCTACATAGGCGTCGAACAGCGTCACGTAGACCGACTGCGCATCGCTGCCGTAGTCCGCCGGCTGGCTTCCGCACATCGCCTGCAGATCCGCGAACGACGGCGCGCCCAACGTTCCGTTCAGGCTCGGCGTACTGACGCATCCCGCCAGCACCGCCGCGATCGACAGCGCCGCCGCGCCCGTTTTCCAGAGTCCACGCATGAAATTCACCTCGTATCGCCGCAATCCGGCTCGTTGCCGGAAGTATCGTCTGCGCGCGGCAAACGTGCCACCAGCGCGCGGAATCGCGCACGAATCCAAGGCAAGTCGAACTTTACTTTTTCGAATATGTTCATTAAAGTTTCGAAAACGAACATTACGACTTTACATCAACCCTACTTTTTCCTCCGTCAGGGGCATTCCGGGTGACGCAAGACTCCATTTATGACCTGCTCGTCGTCGGCGGCGGGATCAACGGCGCAGGCATCGCGCGCGACGCAGCGGGCCGTGGCCTGTCCGTGCTGCTGTGCGAACAGGACGATCTGGCCGCGCATACGTCGTCGGCCAGCACCAAGCTGATTCACGGCGGCCTGCGCTATCTGGAATACCGCGAGTTCGGGCTCGTACGCAAGGCGCTGCAGGAACGCGAGACGCTGCTGCGCGCCGCGCCGCACATCATGTGGCCGCTGCGCTTCGTGATGCCGCATATGCCCGATCTGCGGCCCGCGTGGCTGATCCGCGCCGGTCTCTTTCTCTATGACCATCTCGCGCGCCGCGAATTGCTGCCCGGCTCGCGCGGCATCGATATGCGCAAGCATCCGGCGGGCAAGCCGCTGATCGACTCGATCAAACGCGGCTTCGTCTATTCGGACGGCTGGGTCGACGACGCGCGCCTCGTCGTGCTCAACGCGCTCGATGCACGGGAGCGTGGTGCAATCATTCTGACGCGCACGAAGCTCACCGGCGCGACGCGCGTGAATGGCGAATGGCATGCGCAACTGCTGCGCGCGGACGGCTCCACTTCGACAGTCCGCGCGCGTTCGATCGCGAACGCCGCCGGCCCGTGGGTCGGCGACCTGCTGCGCGGGCCGCTTGCACGCGAAGCGAACTACAGCGTTCGGCTCGTGAAGGGCAGCCATATCGTCACGCGCCGCCTGTTCGAGCACGATCACGCGTACATCTTCCAGAATCCGGACAAGCGCATCATTTTCGCGATCCCTTATGAGCGCGATTTCACGCTGATCGGCACGACAGACCTCGAATACAACGGCGATCCGTCGAAGGTCGCGATCGAGCCATCTGAAACGCAGTATCTGTGCGACTCGATCAACCGATACTTCAAGCAGCACATCGCGCCGCGCGACGTGTACTGGACGTACTCCGGCGTGCGTCCGCTGCTGGAGGACGAGAACGCCGACAACCCTTCCGCCGTCACGCGCGACTACCGGCTCGAACTCGATGCGCCGGCGGGCGAGGCACCGCTACTGTCGGTATTCGGCGGCAAGATCACGACGTTTCGGAAACTCGCGGAAGAAGCCGTCGACGATCTCGCGCGCGAGTTGCAGCACGACAAGCCAACGTGGACGGCGGGCTCACCGCTACCGGGCGGCGATATCGCGCACGCAGACTTCGAGCGCTTCGCATCGCGGTTCGCGCAACAGCACGCATGGCTTCCTGCCGCGCTCGCGCGCCGCTATGCGCGGGCTTATGGCACGCGTGCCGAACGCGTGATCGGCGCCGCGCGCTCGCTCGCCGATCTCGGGCAGCAGTTCGCGCCCGGGCTGTATGAAGCGGAACTGCGCTATCTGCGCGAAACCGAATGGGCGACGACGGCGCGCGACGTGCTGTGGCGCCGTTCGAAGCTGGGCCTGCATGTCGAGCCCGGCATGCTCGAAAACGTCACGCGCGACATCGACGCGTGGTTCGCCCGCGCGACAACAAAGCAGCACGCCTGACGGCCGCGCGCACGCGGACATGCGCCAGCGCGCGGCGATTCCGCCGCGCCTCCGCGCATGCAACAATCCGCGCAGGCACCATATTTCGCGTGACCTGAGCGCGCCACCGCGCCGGTCCGACAAAAAACGCATGGAGAAGAGACGATGCAGGATCAGTACATCCTGGCGCTAGACCAGGGCACCACGAGTTCGCGCGCGATGCTGTTCGATCGCAAGGGCACTGTCGTCTCGGTCGCGCAGAAGGAGTTTAAGCAGATCTATCCGCATCCTGGCTGGGTCGAGCACGATCCGCAGGAAATCTGGGCGACGCAGGCGGGCGTCGCCGCCGAAGCCGTCACGCATGCCGGCCTGAACGGCACGTCGATTGCCGCGATCGGCATTACGAACCAGCGCGAAACGACGATCGTCTGGGATCGCGAAACGGGCCATCCCATCTACAACGCGATCGTCTGGCAGGACCGGCGCACGGCCGACTTTTGCGACCAGTTGAAGGCGCAAGGTCTCGAACAGACATTCCGCGCGAAGACCGGCTTACCGATCGATTCGTACTTCTCCGCAACCAAGATCCGCTGGATTCTTGATAACGTCGACGGCGCGCGCGAAAAGGCGCGGCAAGGCAAGCTCGCATTCGGCACGGTCGACAGCTGGCTGGTGTGGAATTTCACCAAGCACGAAATGCACATCACCGACGTGACCAACGCGTCGCGCACGATGCTCTTCAACATCCACACGCTGCAATGGGACGACGAGCTGCTCGACGCCCTCGACATTCCGCGCAGCATGCTGCCTGAAGTGCGTCCGTCGTCGGAACTGTATGGGCCGACCAAGACCACCGTGTTCGCGTCGAAGATTCCGCTTGCGGGCATCGCGGGCGACCAGCATGCCGCGCTGTTCGGCCAGATGTGCACGCGCTCGGGGATGGTGAAGAACACCTATGGCACCGGCTGCTTTCTCGTGATGAACACGGGCACGAAACCGATCGAGTCGAAGAACAATCTCGTGACGACGATTGCCTGGCAGATCGGCGATCAGGTCAACTATGCGCTCGAAGGCAGCATCTTCATTGCGGGGGCTGTCGTGCAGTGGCTGCGCGATGGTTTGGGCATCATCCGCAGCGCGTCGGAGGTCGAGGCGCTCGCGCGCGGCGTCGAGCATTGCGACGGCGTGTACCTGGTGCCTGCGTTCGCCGGCCTCGGCGCACCGCACTGGAATGCGCGCGCTCGCGGCACGCTGTTCGGCGTCACGCGCGGCACGACGTCCGCGCACATTGCGCGCGCGGCACTCGATTCGATCGCGTATCAATCCGTCGACGTGCTCAAAGCGATGGAAGCCGACTCGGGCATTCACATCGACGAACTGCGTGTGGACGGCGGCGCGTGCGCGAACAATCTGCTGATGCAGTTCCAGGCCGACATTCTCGGCGTGGATGCCGTGCGTCCGCAGGTCAGCGAAACGACGGCGCTCGGGGCCGCGTATCTCGCGGGACTCGCGACGGGCTACTGGAAGGACGTCGACGAATTGCAGAGCCAGTGGAAGCTCGAACACCGCTTCTCGCCGTCGATGCCGGCCGATCAGGCGAAGGCCTGTCTCGACGGCTGGCAGCGGGCGATTCGCGCGGCGAAGGCGTGGGCCGACGCGCCCTGAGTTGACGCACGTCGGTGCACGGCGTGTCGCGCGAGCCGTCCGGCGCGCGCCGGGCCGCAATGCACATATCATGTCGCTTTCGGCCCGCCGTATGTCTTGCGTCCTGCCTCTTGCGGGCTGCGCTTTCGTTTCATTTTCCGCATGATCGATCATCTCATTTGCGACTGCGACGGCGTGCTCGTCGACAGCGAAGTCATCGCCGACCGCGTGATGCACGACACGCTCGCCACCACTTTTCCCGCGCTCGATTTCCACGAGATCTGCAAGACGGCGTTTGGTCAGCAGACTTCGCGGTTTCTGGAGAGCGTCGAAGCGGCATTCGATATCGAGCTGCCCGCTGATTTTTTGCAGACCGTCGAGGCCAACGTCGAAAGAGAGCTTGCGTCGTCGCTGTCGGCGATTAGTGGCGTGCGTGATGCACTGTTGCGCGTATCGCTGCCTGCTGCTGTCGTGTCGAATAGCCGGATGATGCGTGTGAGCGCCTCCGTGCGCCGCGCCGGGCTGGCGGAGATTTTTGGACCGCGGGTGTTTAGCGCTGAGCAGGTCGCGCGGCCGAAGCCTTATCCCGATGTGTATCTGTTTGCTGCGGAGCAGTTGGGCGTCGAGCCGTCGCGGTGCATTGTGGTTGAAGACAGCGTCGCTGGGCTGAATGCCGCGCGCGCGGCGGGGATGATGACGATTGCGTTTGTTGGGGCTAGTCATATTCCTGATGGCTATGCCGATGTGCTGCGGAATATGGGGATCACGCGGATCATGCAGCATATGGATGAGTTGCCCTCAATTGTTCAGGCGGGTTTGCGGGGGGAGTTTGACGGGGTGCAGTCGTAGTTGGGGGTTTTTTGTCTGCGACGCTTTGGTTTGAGGGTTGTCGCTGGTGTTGGTTTGCTAGTGTTTTTCGCTGGCATCCGCGATTCGTTAGCGTGCTTCACGCGTCGCCCCTGTGCGGGGCGGCACCTACTTTTCTTTGCCGCCGCAAAGAAAAGTAGGCAAAAGAAAGCGGCTCACACCGCCAGTTTTTGTGTTTGCCTGAGGGCCCCCAACCGGTCTTACGCTTCACACGGCAATCACGTGACCCATGTTCGTTGCCAGCGCATTGAAAGAGCGCCTCACCTACTCCACGCGCCCGCGTTGCGGCACACCGTGCCAGATATTCCGCCGCCGCCCAGGTGGCAAACTGTGTGTAGGCCGTAGAGACACGCGCGCCCCACTTCGGACCGATAGCGCACGCGCACCACCATGTAAGAGCGCCACGCTATACGACGCGACAACCTACACACAGTTTGCCACCTGGGCGGCAGAAACCATTCGCTGCCGCCAGCCGTTGTATAGGAATTTGAAGCAGGTGACGCGTTCATTCAGCGCGTTGGCAACACACGCGAACAAGTGCGTTGCCGTGTGAGGCGTAAGACCGGTTGGGGGCCCTCAGGCAAGAAGAAATGTTGGCGGTGTGAGCCGCTTTCTTTTGCCTACTTTTCTTTGCGGCGGCAAAGAAAAGTAGGTGCCGCCCCGCACAGGGGCGACGCCTGAAGCACGCTAACGAATCGCGGATGCCAGCGCAAACACAAGCAGACCACCCAGCGTCGCAGACAACAAAACAAAAAAACCTCAAACCTCGAAACAAGCCTCCCGCGCGAAGGCCATCGCGCGCCGAAACTCAACCAGTTCCGCGATAGTAAGCATCGGCATATCGTGCAGAGCGGCGAAACGCTCGACATCGGCCCCTCGCATCATCGTGCCATCGGCATTCATCAGCTCGCACAAAACCCCAGCGGGCTTCAGCCCCGCCAAAGTCACGAGATCGACAGTCCCTTCCGTATGCCCGCGCCGCGCCAACACCCCGCCCGGCATCGCGCGCAACGGATACACGTGACCCGGACGCACAATGTCCGCAGGCTTCGCGTTATCAGCAATCGCGGCACGAATCGTCGTGAGCCGGTCAGCGGCAGACACACCCGTCGACACACCTTCACGCGCTTCGATCGACACCGTGAACGCCGTCGTGTTGCGGCTTTCGTTATGTGCGGTCATCGGCGGCAATTCGAGCGCGCGCACCTTGTCGTCAGTCAGGCAAAGACACACGATCCCGCTGCACTCGCGGATAAACAGCGCCATCATCTCGACGCTCATGCGCTCGGCCGACATGATGAGATCGGCCTCGTTCTCGCGATCGTGATCGTCCTGAAGCACAACGGCACGGCCCTCGCGCAACGCATCGAGCGCGGCGGCGATGCGCGGCGGAATGGGTTCGGTGGCAAGCAGGGGAAGATCGGCGGATGCGTCCTCAGCGACGACAGACGGCGCAGGCCAAACAAATGCAGCAGACGCAGATACGGATGCAGATACAGCGGACATGTGAAACGCTCCTCGCAAGAGTGTGGGCGAAAAACGTTTCAGGGCATTGCAAACAGACAAACGCGTCCCGCGAGCCGCAAGCGGCTGCCATGCAACGAATGGACAGCGCATTCGCGCGCCGCTCGCAACGAGCAGCACGGCAGCGGCCATTCCGCACAGGACCAAAGTAAAGCGCACATGCGCCAACCCGGTCGACAGGAGACTCAGATGACTATCTGCACATCTTCTTCCATCCGGACTCTAACCGTCGGCTCTGGCTTCTCACCAGATCTGCTGACCCTGCAACTCAAACCACAACGCAGGCGCTCGCGGGCTCGCAGACTCGCGCTTCGTGAAGCGCCGCCTGCATACCGCCGGTGGGGATTTTCGCCCCGCCCTGAAGACGTACTGATTACCGGATCGATCCGGCTCGCAGAGCATACAACAACCGCGCATGGCGTGCAGCCAGCGCGTGCTTCATGTTTCAGCCTTCGGAATGCGCGTGCGCGTGCGGTGCATCGTGCGGCACATCCCAGCGCGGCGGCGTCTCCGCATTCACGGTCACGCGAAACGCACGCGCTTCCGTGTCGCCGGGATTGCGCAGGCTGTGCGGCTGGTCGGCGTCGAAGACGATCGAATCCCCCGTTGCCAGCAACTGGCGGCGGTCGTGCACGCTGACTTCGAGCGTGCCCACGCTGACGACGAGATTCACCGTCGTCCCCGGCGCCCGTCGCGTGCCAGGCTCGGTATGGAGCGGCGCGATACGCAGCTCGTGAAACTCCGCGGTCGACGGCTCCGCATCGGGATGCAACGCACGCGTCCAGTAACGCCCATTCGACGTGACGACGCGCGCCGAGCGATCCGCCGGCAAATGCTCGAAGCCGTTCACGGCATGCTGGCGCAGGAACGCCGCGACCGACACCTTCAACGCCGCCGCGACCTTGCACAGCACCTTGATCGACGGCACGCTGCGCGCCGACTCGATCTGCGCGAGCATCGCGCGCGACACGCCCGACGCACGGGCCAAAGCATCGAGCGACAACTGACGCTCCGCGCGCAACCGCGCGAGGTTCACGCCGACGCGGTGTTCGAGCGCGTCGAAATCCGAGGAACGCGTATCGTCATGGGCTGCGTCGTGACCTTCGGACGCGCGGTCGCGCACGAGCGCAAGCGGTGACTGCATGATGACCTCCAGAAGCCCCGCATCGGTGCGGAGCAAGCACTAGTGGAGGCAAGACTAGCACCCGGTTTTCGCGCGCCCAACGAAGTTATCTTCACACTGTTATCACGATCGCAGAGGACCCTTATGCGCTGGCGTGCGATGCGTTCAGCACGCAGCGTCGGCGTTAGCGTGCGTTCGCGGGCGCGCGGACTTCATCGGCATAAGACGCAAAGACCGATGCCCACGCATCGCTGCGTGGGCATCGGAAACATCATATGAAGCGCGAGCGCGCGCTCGCGAGACTCAAACCCGCTCGCGCACATCCCGCGCGACGACAGCGGCGGGCGCATCCATCCGCGCCGCAATCCATGTCAGTGCCAACGCGGCCAGCGCGACGAGAGCAGCCACGTAGGGCAACGCGTCGAGTCCGTAGCCATGGCTGATCGCCAGCCCGCCGAGCCACGCGCCGCCCGCGTTGCCCACGTTGAACGCACCGATGTTGAGCGTCGACGCCAGATTCGGCGCAGCTTTCGCCTTCTCGACCACGCGCATCTGCAACGGCGGCACGGTCGCGAACGCCGCGACTCCCCAGATGAACACCGTGACGGCTGCTGCGATCTGCGAATGGCTGGTGTGCGCGAACACGGCCATCACCACGGCGAGCGCGATCAGAATCCCCATCAGCGAGGGCATCAGCGACCGGTCCGCCAGTTTGCCGCCGATCGTGTTGCCGACCGTGAGACCGACGCCGAACAGCACCAGAATCAGCGTCACGCCGTGCGGCGTGAAGCCGCTCACCTGCTCGAGAATCGGCGCAATGTAGGTGAACACGACGAACACGCCGCCGAAGCCGAGCACCGTCATCGTCAGCGCGATCCACACTTGCGGGTCCTTCAGCACGCGCACTTCGTGACCGAGACCCGCCGGACCCGTGTCGTGACGATTCGGCACGAGCGCCGTGACGCCTGCCAGCGACAGCACGCCGAACGCGGCGACGATCCAGAACGCGACGCGCCAGCCGAACTGCTGGCCGATGAACGTGCCGAACGGCACGCCGAGCACGTTCGCCAGCGTGAGGCCTGTGAACATCAGCGCGATTGCGCTTGCACGCTTTTCCTGCGGCACCAGCGACGCGGCCACCACCGCGCCGATGCCGAAGAACGAGCCGTGCGCGAACGACGTCACGACGCGCGCGATCATCAGCACCGAATAGTCGGACGCGATCGCACACAATACATTGCCGACAATGAACACGCCCATCAGCAGTTGCAGCGCGAGCTTGCGCGGCATCTTGCTGGTGACGACGGCGAGCAGCGGCGCACCGACGGCGACGCCGAGCGCGTAGCCGCTGACGAGCAACCCGGCGGAAGGAAGCGAGACGGCAAGATCTTTCGCCACGTCGGGCAGCAAGCCCATGATGACGAACTCGGTGGTGCCGATGGCGAACGCGCTGATCGCGAGCGCAAGCAAGGGAATGGGCATGGAAAGCTCCAGACGACGATTCAGAAGGACGCGCGCCGGACATGGCGCGCCGCCGTCACGAACTCGATGACGACGGACGATGCCAGCGCGACGAACAGTTGCACTTCACCCGAAAGCGGCACATCGGCGGTCTGATAGGCGACGCCGGCCTTTTCCAGTCGCGTGAGCAGCGCTTGCCACTGCGCGCCGTCGTCGAGACGGAACGCGAGGTGGTCGATGCGCGGCGTCACACGACCCGAGTGACCCGGTACCGTCGAATCGACGAGGTGGATCACGGGGCGGCCGTCGGCATAAAGCCAGTAACCGCCGACGCCGAAGGGCGGCCGCGCGCCCTCTTCCAGCCCGACGACATCGACGAAGAAGCGTCGAGTGGCGTCGAGATCAGGGGTGACGATCGTCGCGTGGTCGAGATGCATGATGCGGGCTCCGGGTAAACGCGGATGTCGCGTTTTCAGGATCGGATTGTCCGCGAACGTCGTCGATTTGATAATTGGCGTAGCATTTGAAGGATTTTCAAACGCTGTCGAATAATGACCGACAACCTGGGTGACATCCGACTATTCGTCGAAGCGGCGCAACTGGGCAGCCTGTCGGCCGCGGGCCGCAAGCTCGGCCTCACGCCCGCGGCGGCCAGCGCGCGCCTCGCGAAACTCGAAGGCGGACTGAAAGCGCGCCTGTTCGAGCGCACCACGCGGCAATTGCGTCTCACCGACGAAGGCCGTCTCTACCTGAACTGCTGTCAGCAGGCGCTGCGCGCGCTCGACGACGGAGAAGCTGCGCTTCAGGCCGGCCAGAACGCGGTGCGCGGCAAGGTGCGCATTTCCGCGACGTCGGATTTCGGGCGCAATCTGCTGATGCACTGGCTCGACGAATTCAATCTGCTCTACCCGGACGTCACGTTCGCGCTGACGCTGTCCGATTCGCTACAGAATCTGGTGCAGGAAGACATCGACCTCGCCATCCGCTTCGGTGTGCCGCAGGACAGCTCTCTGGTCGCGCGCTGGCTCGCGCCGAATCCGCGGGTGTTGTGCGCGTCGCCGGAATACATCGCGCGGCACGGCGAGCCGAAAGATCCGCTGGACCTGGCGCGCTTCGACTGCATCGTGCTCGGCACCGCGTCGGGGCCCGTCAACGAGTGGCGCTTCACGCGCGACGCCGAGACCGTCACGTACACGATTCCGCTCGAATCGGCGCGTGAAACCAATGATGGCGCCGTCGCCCGCGAATGGGCGCTGCGCGGCTACGGCATCGTGATCAAGTCGATGTGGGACGTCGAAGCCGACCTGAAAAGCGACGGCCTGCGCGTGCTGCTGCCCGAATGGCGTTATCCCGATGCGCCGCTGCACGCGCTTTATCACCGCAATCGCTTCATGGCGCCGCGCGTGCGCGTCCTGCTGGATTTTCTCGCCGAGCGGCTCACCAAGGTAACGGGCGAGCTTGAAGCGCAGCTTGGATTACCGCCGCAGGGCGGCGCCCGAAAGACGCCTGCGCGCACGCGCAAACCGCCCGCCAGCACCGAAACTGGCGCATGACACCGGCCCGGCACCCCGCCAAAGCCCCACGCAGCAAAGGGCTATAATGTTGGACTACGCTGTAAAAACGCGTTTCGGGCGCTTCGGACCCGCATACCGTCCGATTCTCCGCGCTGCGGCGCCACGCGTTTTTGTCTCTTCACCTTTTTTATTGACGCCCCCAGGTTAACTACTGCGACCGGCGAACACTCGATGACCAAGAAAGTTTATGTAAAGACCTTTGGCTGCCAGATGAACGAGTACGACTCCGACAAGATGGTCGACGTACTCGGTGCGGCTGAAGGACTCGTCAAGACCGACACTCCCGAAGACGCCGACGTCATTCTGTTCAACACCTGCTCGGTGCGCGAAAAGGCGCAGGAGAAAGTGTTCTCCGATCTCGGCCGCGTGCGCGAACTGAAAGAAGCGAACCCGAATCTGCTGATCGGCGTGGGCGGCTGTGTGGCGAGCCAGGAAGGCGCGTCGATCGTCGCGCGAGCGCCTTATGTGGACCTCGTGTTCGGCCCGCAAACCTTGCACCGTCTGCCGCAGATGATCGACCAGCGCCGCGCGAGCGGCCGTCCGCAGGTCGACATCACGTTCCCGGAAATCGAAAAGTTCGATCACCTGCCGCCGGCGCGCGTCGATGGCCCGAGCGCGTTCGTGTCGATCATGGAAGGCTGCAGCAAGTACTGCAGCTACTGCGTCGTGCCGTACACGCGCGGCGAGGAAGTGTCGCGTCCGCTCGACGACGTGCTGACGGAAATCGCCGGTCTCGCCGATCAGGGCGTGCGTGAAGTGACGCTGCTCGGTCAGAACGTGAACGCCTTTCGCGGCGCGATGACGGTCGGCTCGACGGAAATCGCCGACTTCGCGACATTGATCGAATACGTCGCGGAGATTCCGGGCATCGAACGGATTCGCTACACGACGTCGCATCCGAAGGAATTCACGCAGCGCCTGATCGACACCTACGCGAAGGTGCCGAAACTCGTGAGCCATCTGCATTTGCCCGTGCAGCACGGCTCGGACCGCATCCTGATGGCGATGAAGCGCGGCTACACCGTGCTCGAATACAAATCCGTGATCCGCAAGCTGCGCGCGATCCGTCCGGACCTGTCGCTGTCGACGGACATGATCGTGGGCTTCCCCGGCGAGACGGAAGAAGACTTCGACAAGATGATGCAGCTCGTGCACGACATGAGCTACGACACGAGCTTCTCGTTCATCTACAGCCCGCGTCCTGGCACGCCCGCCGCGAACCTGCACGACGATACGCCGCGCGAAGTGAAGCTGCGCCGTCTGCAGCATTTGCAGGCGACTATCGAGGAAAACGTGCAGCGCATCAGCCAGGCGATGGTCGGCAAGGTCGAGCGCATTCTGGTCGAGCGCCCCGCGCGCAAGGACCCGAACGAACTCGCGGGCCGCACCGAGAACAACCGTGTCGTGAATTTTCCCGCGCCGGTGGAATCGCACGCGCGCCTGATCGGCCAGATGATCGACGTGAAGATCGTGCACGCGTATCCGCACTCGCTGCGCGGCGAACTCGTGATGGTTCACGACACCGCGCCCGCCACTCATTAAGCTGTAGCGCACTGACAGGACCGAACCCAAGCCTTGAAGACCTCTCAGCAACATCTGGAATTCACTGCGCCGCGCGAGGACAACGCGCGGCTTGCCAACCTCTGCGGACCGCTCGACGAAAACCTGCGGCAAATCGAGCAAGCGCTCGACGTCACGCTGCAACGACGCGGACACCGCATCAGCATTCGCGGGCGCGGCGCGAAAATCGCGCTCAATGCGCTCGAAAACTTCTACAACAGTGCGCGCGATCCGATTTCCGTCGACGACATCCAGCTTGCGCTCGTCGAAGCACGCCATCCGGGCAACAACGGACGCGCGGGCGGCAACGGTGAGGCGGAAGGCGACGCGCGTTTTCGGGGCGACCCCGATCATCCGTTCGACGAACCGGCGCATGATGGCGTAGAGGACGAGGAAGAACTCGGTCCGAAGCTGTACACGCGCCGCGCCGATCTGCGCGGTCGCACGCCGGCGCAGCGCGAGTATCTGAAGCAGATCGTCTCGCACGACGTCACCTTCGGCGTCGGCCCGGCGGGCACCGGCAAGACCTATCTGGCCGTTGCGTGCGCGGTTGATGCGCTCGAGCGCGATCAGGTGAAGCGCATCGTGCTGACGCGCCCCGCCGTCGAAGCGGGCGAGCGCCTGGGCTTCCTGCCCGGCGATCTCGCGCAGAAGGTCGATCCGTATCTGCGTCCGTTGTACGACGCGCTTTACGATCTGCTCGGCTTTGACAAGACGGCGAAGATGTTCGAGCGCCAGATGATCGAGATCGCACCACTCGCGTACATGCGCGGCCGCACGCTGAATCACGCGTTCATCATTCTCGACGAGGCGCAGAACACCACGCCCGAGCAGATGAAGATGTTCCTGACGCGTATCGGCTTCGGTTCGAAGGCGGTCGTCACGGGCGACACGACGCAGATCGACTTGCCGCGCGGCCACAAGAGCGGGCTGATCGAAGCGCAGCGCGTGCTCGCGGACGTGCGCGGCATCGCGCTCACACGCTTCACGAGCGCGGACGTGGTGCGTCATCCGCTCGTCGCGCGCATCGTCGAGGCGTACGACGCGGCGTCGCAGAAAGAAGCGGCCGCCGCCGAAGCCGCCAACGCAGCGAAGTAACGCGGACATGACCCGGACCAAGAACGACGCATGAGCCGCGCCCCGAAACTGTCGCTGAACCTGCAATTTCCCGCTGGAAAAGCGTGGCCCGAGCACAAGGCGCTGTTGCCGAAGGCAACGGTCGCCGCGTGGATCAAGGCCGCGCTCTTCGCGGACGCCGAGTTGACGGTGCGTTTCGTCGATGCGGACGAAGGCCGCACGCTGAACCGCACGTATCGCGGCAAGGACTACGCGACCAACGTGCTGACCTTCGCTTATGCCGAATCGGAAGACGATCCCGTCACGGGCGACCTGATCCTGTGCTGCCCTGTGGTCGAGAAGGAAGCGAACGAACAGGGCAAGCCGCTCGAAGCGCATTACGCGCATCTGCTGGTTCACGGCACGCTGCACGCGCAAGGCTACGACCACGAGGATGAGGCCGAAGCCGAAGAAATGGAAGCGATCGAAACCGAGGTGCTCGGCAAGCTCGGCTTCCCCGACCCGTATGAATAAGGCTCGATAGCAGGAATGTTGAGCCAGCATCGCCGCCTGGTCGATCGCGGGCTCTGACAACGCCAGTCAGCCAACCGATCGAATCAACGTGAGCCAACCCCTTTCATCACCGACACCGCGTCAACCGTGCCCCGACTATCCGCCTTCGCTCGGCGAGTCGCGGCTGTTGACGGACGATGAACTGCGCGCGTCGCTCGAGTGCGCACTCCGAGACTGGGATCGCAAGACCGACTTGTGGCTGTTCGGCTATGGGTCGCTGATCTGGAATCCCGGTCTGCCGACTGTCGAAGCGTTGCGCTCGCGGGTGCATGGATATCATCGCGGGTTGTATTTGTGGTCGCGGGTTAATCGCGGGACGCCGGAGCAGCCGGGGCTCGTGCTTGCGTTGGACCGAGGCGGGTCGTGTAGTGGGATTGCGTTCAGGCTCGCCGCTGAGGGCGCGATGCCGCATCTGGAAGCGCTGTGGCGGCGCGAGATGGCGATGGGTTCATATCGGCCGGCATGGCTGCCGTGTGTGCTTGCCGACGGGCGGCGCGTCGATGCGCTCGCGTTTGTGATGCGGCGGGATGTGGCTTCTTATACGGGCAAGCTGTCTGATGACGTTGTGAAAGCGGTGCTTGGGTGTGCTTCCGGGCGGTATGGGACGACGCTCGATTACGTGAGTCGTACGGTTGAGGCGCTGCGGGAAAGTGGCATGCCAGATAGAGCGCTCGAGGCGCTGTTGGTGAGGTGTCGGGGGTAGGTTTTTATCTGCGTACGCTGGGGTGGTTTGCTGGTGTCTGTGCTGGCATCCGCGATTCGTTAGCGTGCTTCACGCGTCGCCCCTGTGCGGGGCGGCACCTACTTTTCTTTGCCGCCGCAAAGAAAAGTAGGCAAAAGAAAGCGGCTCACACCGCCAACATTTCTTCTTGCCTGAGGGCCCCCAACCGGTCTTGCGCCTCACACGGCACGTCCTTGTTCGCGCCTGTTGCCAACGCTTCGAATCAGCGCCTCACCCACTTCAAACACCCGCACAACGGCTGGCGGCAGCGAATGGTTTCTGCCGCCCAGGTGGCAAACTGTGTGTAGGTTGTCGCGTCGTATAACTCGGCGCTCTTACAGGTGGGACGCATGCGCGATCGGTCCGAAGTGGGGCGTTTGCAGTACTACGGCCTACACACAGTTTGCCGCCTGGGCGGCAGTGGAATGTCTGGCACGGCGTGCTGCGACGCGGGTACATGAAGCGGGTGAGGCGTAAAGAGAGAGCGTTGGCAACGAACGCGAACAGGAAAGTTGCCGTGTGAAGTGAGGGACCGGTTGCGGGCCCTCAGGCAAGAAGAAATGTTGGCGGTGTGAGCCGCTTTCTTTTGCCTGGCGGTTTCAAGATGCAAGTGCAACACTTCCGTTTAGGATACGTTGCATGGGAAAAAACTACGAACAGCTGAGCGCCGAAGAGCGCGGTGTGATCTTTACAATGAAGTTTGAGGACAAGAGCACGCGCGAGATCGCGCGTGCGCTTGTGCGCTCACCCAGTACGATCAGTCGCGAACTGAAGCGCAATGACTGGAAACCGGCTCACGAGCGCGCAACGATGGGACGACCGCCGATCGCCGGCGGTTACAATTCAAGGCGTGCGGGTTTGCGGGCAGGCAGACTGCGGCGCAAGCCTCGGCGGGAACGCAAGCTGCACGTCGATGGGCCGCTGTGGCCGCAGGTGCGTGAACTGCTGGCCAAATGCCATTCACCCGAGCAGATCAGTGCGCAGCTGAAGCAGGCGCATCCGGATGAGCCCACCCTGAACGTGTCTCACGAAACCATCTATCACGCCATCTATGCCATGCCTCGGGGCGAGCTCAAACGCGAGCTGATCGCGCTGCTCAGACGGGGACGCAGCACGCGCAGACCCCGCTCGCGCGGCGAAGACCGGCGTGGCAAGCTCACTGACATGGTCAGCATCCATGTGCGCCCCCCGGAGGCGAACGAGCGGGTGCTTGCCGGACACTGGGAAGGCGATCTCATCAAGGGGGCAGGAAACCGCTCGGCGGTGGGCACGCTGATCGATCGCAGCACGCTGTTCCTGATGCTGGTCAAGATGGATGACAGCACGGCGGAAGCGGCGTTGCGGGGCTACAGCGCAGCGTTTGCGCCGCTTGACCCGGAACTGCTCAAGACGCTGACCTACGATCAGGGCAAGGAGATGGCACTGCACAAGGAACTGGCCAAAGCAACGGGCATGCGCATCTACTTCTGCGATCCACACAGCCCGTGGCAGCGCGGCATCTGTGAGAACACCAACGGTCTGTTGCGCCAGTACCTGCCCAAGGGCGCGGACCTGTCCGTGCTCTCGCAGCGCCAGCTCGACATGATTGCGATAGAGATGAACAACCGTCCGCGCAAGACGCTCGGCTGGAGAACGCCCGCGCAAGTCTTTATTGAAAACTGCAAGAAGCAGGGAATCGAAATCAACCCCGCTGTTGCACTTGGTCTTTGAAACCGCCCCTACTTTTCTTTGCGGCGGCAAAGAAAAGTAGGTGCCGCCCCGCACAGGGGCGACGCGTGAAGCACGCTAACAAAACGTGGATGCCAGCGCAAACGCAACCAAGCCACACCAGCGTGCGCAGCAAACACCGAAACCCAACCGCCAGGCGAAAAGCGCAAAAAACCGAAATCGCCCGCGCCGCGCAGGCGCCCTACAAAAAACCTAATTTTGACCACCCGCCCCCCAACCCCCAGATATCAGTTAGGATAAAAGCGAGCGTTTTCCGCCGAAACCCGGTCTTCCCCCGGTGAAACCAGCGGCCCAAACCGGAAAATCCGCCCTGCACCACGCGGTGGCCCTAGGACACGGTCCTGCCACGCACGTGGTGTATCCTTAACACTCTGCAACAGCGCGCCCAGCTTTCCGGGCGCACCACCATGAACGATTCGTATCCCAGTCGACGCCATACCAGCGACAAACCCCAGGAAAAGCGCTCCCTCCTCGAGCGATTGACCGACTTCATCTCGCCCGAGCCCGATTCTCGCGGCGAACTTCTCGAAATCCTGCAGGACGCGCACGAACGCAATCTGATCGACGCAGATTCGCTGTCGATGATCGAAGGCGTCTTCCAGGTTTCCGAGCTCTGCGCGCGCGACATCATGATCCCGCGCTCGCAAATGGACGCGATCAACATCGCGGACGCCCCCGACGAATTCATTCCGTACATGCTGGAAAAGGCGCACTCGCGCTATCCCGTGTACGAAGGCAATCGCGACAACGTGATCGGCGTGCTGCTCGCGAAAGATCTGCTGCGCTACTACGCCGAAGACGAAGCGGACGTGCGCGGCATGCTGCGCCCTGCCGTGTTCATTCCCGAATCGAAACGTCTGAACGTGCTGCTGCACGACTTCCGCGTCAACCGCAATCACATCGCGATCGTCGTCGACGAATACGGCGGCGTCGCCGGCCTGATCACGATCGAGGACGTGCTGGAGCAGATCGTCGGGGACATCGAGGACGAATACGATTTCGACGAAGAAAGCGGCAATATCATCGCGTCGCCAGACGGACGCTATCGCGTGCGCGCGCTGACCGAGATCGAGCAGTTCAACGAAGAGTTCGGCACGCACTTCTCCGACGACGAAGTCGACACGATCGGCGGCCTTGTCACGCACCATTTCGGACGCGTGCCGCATCGCGGCGAGAAAGTGAAGCTCGACGACCTGATCTTCGAAGTGCTGCGCGCCGACGCGCGCCAGATCCACATGCTGCTCGTGCGCCGCGATCCGCTCGCTGGACAGCGCGAACGCGACGCCCAGCACGTGCAAACCTGATTCCCCCGTTTCCCTGAAGCCGACCACGCAAGAATGGCCGACCCGATCACTTCCCGTCTGCGCCGCGGCGTGACGTCCGACGCAGCCGATGCAAACATCGGGCGCACCCGGACGTTGCCGTGGTGGCACTACCTCGCCGCCGCAGCCGCCGGCGCGCTCAACACGCTATCCTTCGCGCCCACGCCGCACGGCGGCTGGCTAGAACTCGCGATCTTCGTTTTCTTCTTCGTGTGGCTCACGCGCACCACGGGCTGGAAAAGCGCCGCCCTCACCGGCTTCGCGTTCGGCTTCGGCAACTACGTGTCGGGCGTGTGGTGGCTGTACGTGAGCATGCACTTCTACGGCGGCATGCCGGCGCCCCTCGCGGGCACGGCACTCGTGCTGTTCTCGCTGTATCTCGCCGTCTATCCGGCGCTCGCGGCTGGCGTCTGGTCGTTCTGCGCAGGACACGCGCGCAACGGCAAACTCGTCGACGATCAGCCGTTTTCGCCGACCTGGCACGGCGCCTTTGCGTTCGCTAGCGCGTGGGCGATCGGCGAATGGCTGCGCGGCACTGTGTTCACCGGCTTTCCGTGGCTCGCGAGCGGCTATGCGCAGGTCGATGGGCCGTTTGCGGGATTCGCGCCGATTGCCGGCGTATACGGTGTCGGCTGGGTGCTCGCGCTGGCCGCCGCGCTGATCGCGCAGGCCGTGCTGCGTTCGCTGACGACCCAAAGCACCGATGCACCCGCTGCGCCGCGAACCGCGCGCGTCGCGGTGCCCGCCGCCATCGCCGTTGCGCTGATCGCAGCGGGCCTCGTGCTGCCGCTCGTTTCCTGGACGACGCCCGCCAACGCGACGCTGACCGTGCGCCTCCTGCAAGGCAACGTGAAGCAGGACATGAAGTTCGAAGAATCAGGCGTGAAAGCGGCCATCGACGAATATCAGCGGATGATCACGGCAAAGCCCGCCGATCTCATCGTCACGCCGGAAACCGCCATTCCCGTGCTCGCGCAGGCGATCCCCGAGTCGTTCGCGCTTGCCGTGCGCAATTTCGCGGATTCGACGCATTCGTCGATCCTGTTCGGTGCGGTCGGCGGAACGATCACGCCGGAAGGACGCGTCGTCGATTACACCAACAGCCTGTTCGGCATCACGCCAGGCCAGACGGGCGTGTATCGCTACGACAAGCATCATCTCGTGCCGTTCGGCGAGTTCGTGCCGTGGGGCTTCCGCTGGTTCGTGAACCTGATGAACATTCCGCTCGGCGATTTCGCGCGCGGCGCGCCCGTGCAAAAACCGTTCGTCGTACATAACCAGCCGGTCGCCGTCGATATCTGCTACGAAGACATCTTCGGCGAGGAAATCGCGCGCACGGTGCGCGAGAGCGACATGCCGGCGGGCGTGCTCGTCAACTCGACGAACCTCGCATGGTTCGGCGACACGATCGCGCTCGATCAACATCTGCAGATCGCGCGCATGCGCTCGCTCGAAACCGGTCGTCCAATGCTGCGCGCGACGAACACGGGCGCGACGGCCGCGATCGACGCGCACGGCAACGTGATCGCGCGCCTGCCCACATTTACCCAAGGTTCGATCGAAACGACCGTGCAAGGCACGACGGGCTTCACACCGTACGTGACGAGCGGCAACAACACTGTGCTCGCCGTTTCGCTGCTGTTCCTCGCATTTGGTTTTGCGTTCGGTCCGGGCCGCGATCGGTCGGGCCGCACCAAGGCGCGCAACGGCACGAACAGCGCAAGCACCGACACAAAGCGCGACGACAACGCCTAACATCAAGTCATACGGGCGGCGCAACGCGAAACAACAGAACAACGCGCCCCCGTCGACTCACCATGCCCCAGAAAGTCTCAAGCCACCGGCAATCCGGTAAAATTCAGGGTTTTACAGCACTGGGCCGCGCAACCGGCCGGCTAGGGAGCGGACGGCCGGCACGACCGGCACGCCCCCAGGCCGCACGGCATCCGCGTCCTGCCTGAAAGGCACCCTTCAAGGCACTTCATGCTCACGTTTCAGCAAATCATCCTGACGCTGCAATCCTATTGGGACAAGCAGGGTTGCGCGCTGCTCCAGCCGATCGACATGGAAGTCGGCGCGGGCACTTCCCACGTCCACACGTTCCTGCGCGCGGTCGGCCCCGAGCCGTGGCGGGCAGCGTATGTCCAGCCGTCGCGCCGCCCGAAGGACGGCCGCTATGGTGAGAACCCCAACCGTCTGCAGCACTACTACCAGTATCAGGTCGTGCTGAAGCCCGCGCCCGAAAACATCCTCGACCTGTATCTCGGCTCGCTCGAAGCGCTCGGCTTCGACCTGAAGCAGAACGACGTGCGCTTCGTCGAGGACGACTGGGAAAACCCGACGCTCGGCGCGTGGGGTCTCGGCTGGGAAGTGTGGCTCAACGGCATGGAAGTGACGCAGTTCACGTACTTCCAGCAAGTGGGCGGTCTCGATTGCAAGCCGGTGCTCGGCGAAATCACGTACGGTCTCGAGCGTCTCGCGATGTATCTGCAGAAGGTCGAGAACGTCTATGACCTCATCTGGACCGAGTGGGAGGAACAAGGCCCGAACGGTCCGGAAATGCGCCGCCTCACGTATGGCGACGTGTATCACCAGAACGAAGTCGAACAATCGACGTACAACTTCGAGCACGCCAACACCGATCTGCTGTTCACGTTCTTCAACAGCTACGAAGCCGAAGCGAAGCGCATGATCGAAGTGCCGCTCGCGCTGCCCGCTTATGAACTCGTGCTGAAGGCCGCTCACACCTTCAATCTGCTCGACGCGCGCGGCGCGATTTCCGTGACGGAACGCGCGGCGTATATCGGCCGCATTCGCGCGCTGTCGCGCCTCGTCGCGCAGGCTTACTACGACTCGCGCGAAAAGCTCGGCTTCCCGATGCTCGGCAATCCCGTGCACGGCGTGCCCGGCCTCACTACCGACGAACAGGACGCCGCGATGCCCACGTGGGCGCCGCCGCTCAAAGTCGAACGCAAGATCGACCAGGACTGACGAGACCAAGAAGACATGACGCAATCCCATCAAGCCACCCTGCTCGTCGAACTGCTGACAGAGGAACTGCCGCCCAAAGCGCTCGCACGCCTGGGCGATGCGTTCGCGGAAGGCATCGCACAACGTCTCGCCGCGCGTGATCTGATCGAAGGTGAACTGTCGTTCGAGCGTTACGCCACGCCGCGCCGCCTCGCCGTCACCATCAAGAACGTGCGCAGCGTCGCGCCGGAAAAACACGTGCGCGAAAAAGTGCTGCCCGTGTCCGTCGCGCTCGATGCGAACGGCCAGCCCACGCCGCCGCTCGCAAAGAAACTCGCGGCGCTCGGCTTCCCCGATTTCTCGGTGAACGATCTCGAACGCGCGAACGACGGCAAGGCCGACGCATTCTTCCTGCGCTATGCGGCGCCCGGCGCGACGCTAGCCGAAGGCCTGCAGACGGCGCTCGACGAAACGCTCGCCAAGCTGCCCATTCCAAAGGTCATGACGTATCAGCGCCCGGACGGCTCGAACGTGCAGTTCGTGCGTCCCGTGCATCGTCTGACGGTGCTGCATGACAAAGAGGTCGTGCCCGTCACTGCGTTCGGCATCGATGCCGACGACACCACGCTCGGTCATCGCTTCCTGTCCGAAGGCTTCGTGCAGATCCAGCATGCGGATCACTACGCCGAAACGCTGATGCATCGCGGCCACGTCGTGCCGAACTTCTCGGACCGCAAGGAAACCATCCGCACGCATCTGCTCGCGCAAGCGAACGGCGATCAGGTGGTGATGCCCGAGTCGCTGCTCGACGAAGTGACGTCGCTGGTCGAATGGCCCGTCGTCTACGCATGCACGTTCGAGGACGAGTTCCTGCAGGTGCCGCAGGAATGCCTGATCCTCACGATGCAAACCAACCAGAAATACTTCGCGCTCACCGACGCGAACGGCAAGCTGCGCTCGCGCTTTCTGATCGTGTCGAACATCGAGACGAAGACACCGGCAGAGATCGTCGAAGGCAATGAGCGCGTGGTGCGCCCGCGCCTCGCCGACGCGAAGTTCTTCTTCGAGCACGACAAGAAGAAGCCGCTCGCGAACCGTGTGCCGCAACTCGCGAACGTCGTCTATCACAACAAGCTCGGTTCGGCGCTGCAACGTGTCGAACGCGTCGAAGCGCTCGCGGGCGCGATCGCGCAGATGATCGGTGCCGACGTCGCGCTCGCGAAGCGCGGCGCGCATCTCGCGAAGGCCGACTTGCTGACCGACATGGTCGGCGAATTCCCCGAGTTGCAAGGCACGATGGGCACGTACTACGCGCGCCACGACGGCGAGCCGGAAGAAGTCGCGCTCGCGTGCTCGGAACATTATCAGCCGCGCTTCTCCGGTGACGCATTGCCGTCCACGACGACGGGCACGATCGTCGCGCTCGCGGACAAGCTCGAAACGCTGGTCGGCATCTGGGGCATCGGCCTGCAACCGACGGGCGAGAAAGATCCGTTCGCGCTGCGCCGTCACGCGCTCGGCGTGCTGCGTATCCTCGTCGAAAAGCAGTTGCCGATCGATCTCGTCGAACTGCTGGGCGTCACCTATGCACAATTCGCGAGCGTCCCGAACGTCGCCGATTCGACGCAAGCGATCTACGAGTTCTGCATCGACCGTCTGCGCGGTCTGTTGCGCGAACGCGGCTATTCGGCGGGTGAAGTGGATGCCGTGCTCGCGCTGAACCCGACGCGTTTCGACGACATCGTTGCGCGTCTGGATGCCGTGCGTGAATTCGCGGCGCTCTCGGAAGCAGCGTCGCTGGCGGCTGCGAACAAACGCATCTCGAACATTCTGAAGAAGTCGGAAGGTGCGAACGCGAACGGCGTGCAGATCGCGCTGCTCGTCGAAGCAGCCGAAAAAGCGCTGCATGCGCAACTCGAACAGGTTGCGCCGCGCGTTCAGTCGCAACTCGCCGCGCGCCAGTACACGGGCGCGCTGTCGGCGCTCGCCGCGCTGCGCGAACCCGTCGACACGTTCTTCAACGACGTGATGGTCAACGCCGAAGACCCGGCGCTGCGCGCGAACCGCCTTGCGCTGCTCGGCGCGCTCCATCAACAGATGAACTGCGTCGCGGACATTTCGCGTCTGGCAGCCTGAGCGACGCATCATGGCGACTGCAAAGAAACTCGTAGTGCTCGACCGGGACGGCGTGATCAACGCCGACTCGGACGCGTTCATCAAATCACCCGACGAGTGGGTCGCGCTGCCCGGCAGCCTCGAAGCAATCGCACGGCTCAATCAGGCCGGCTATCGCGTGGCGATTGCGACGAATCAGTCGGGCATTGGCCGCGGCCTGTTCGACATGGACGCGCTCAACGCGATGCATCTGAAGATGCATCGCGCGGCGGCTGCCGTTGGCGGGCGCATCGACGCCGTGTTCTTCTGCCCGCACACGGCCGACGATCACTGCGAATGCCGCAAGCCGAGGCCCGGCATGCTGAAGATGATCGCGGAGCGCTTCGAGATCGAACCGGAAGAGACGCCTTGCGTCGGCGATTCGCTGCGCGATCTGCAAGCAGGCGCCGCGCTCGGCTTCGTCCCGCACCTGGTGCTGACGGGTAAGGGCAAGAAGACGCTCGAAGCAGGCGGCCTGCCCGAAGGTACGGTCGTGCATAAGGACCTGCGCGCGTTCGCACTCGACTTTCTCGCCGAAGAACAAGAATGATGCGTGCCTAGCACGCCCTCACTTCACTGACCACGCCGATGCGCTTCATCCGCTCGCTGTTGCTGCTGATCTTTTTTGCGGTCTTCACGATTCCCTACGCGACCGCGTGCTTCATCGCGTTTCCATTCATGCGCGCCGATAACCGTTACTGGATGGCTGTCGGCTGGTGCCGCACGACGCTCGCCGTGGTGCGCTGGCTGAACAACATCCGCTACGAAATACGCGGCATGGACAACCTGCCGAACGGTCCCGCCGTGCTGCTGTCGAAACATCAGTCCGCGTGGGAGACGCTCGCGTTTCCCGCGTTGATGCCGCGGCCGCTGTGCTACGTGTTCAAGCGCGAGTTGTTGTATGTGCCGTTCTTCGGCTGGGCGCTCGGCATGCTGAAGATGATTCACATCGACCGCAAGGAAGGCAAGAATGCGTTTGCTTCGGTGACGCGACAGGGCGCGCGACGCATGTCCGAAGGCGCGTGGGTCATCATGTTCCCGGAAGGCACACGCACGCCGACGGGCAAGCAGGGCAAGTACAAGACGGGTGGCGCGCGCTTCGCGGTCGCGACGGGCGCGGTGGTCGTACCCATCGCGCACAACGCGGGGCGCGTGTGGCCGCGCAACTCGTTTATGAAATATCCGGGTATAGTCACAGTGTCGATCGGCAAACCGATCGACACCACCGGGCTCACGCCCGACGAAGTGAACACGCGCGTTGAAACGTGGATCGAGGCCGAGATGCGACGTATCGATCCGGCCGCTTATGGCGACGAGCACAGCACGCCCGCCGCCGCCCGTATCTGACGCGCCACGCTGCAATGCGCACATGCGCGCGTTGCAGCGTATCAGCGCGAAGTGAGTCCGATGCAGAAGTCTTCCAAGCCGCAGCCTGCTGCGGCGCTCGATAGCCGGCAACTGGATCTGCCGCTCTTCGACGAGCCGGGCAAACCTGCCGCGCCGCCGCAACCCAAGTCCGCTGCTCCCCTCGCTCCCGATGGTTCGAAACTGCGCAGCGTCACGCTTGGTGCGCGCACGTTGCAATACGGGTTGAAGCGTTCGTCGCGGCGCTCGATCGGGTTTGCGATCGACAGCACGGGACTGACTATCACCGCGCCGCGGTGGGTCACGCTCGCTGATATCGAAACGGCGATCGCCGAAAAGCAGCGCTGGATCTTTACCAAACTCACTGAGTGGCAGACGCGCACTGAGCAGCGCGTGATGCCGCGCGTCGACTGGAAAGACGGCGCTGAGGTGCCCTATCTTGGGCAGACTGTGCGTGTCACGCTCGCCACTGCAAATGGGGTGGTTGCGTACGATGCTGCGCGGAATGTGCTCGCGCTGCCGCTGCCGGCGCAGGCTGATCCGCAGCAGATCAAGGATCGCGTGCAGGGCTGGCTGCAGAACGAGGCGAAGCGGATTTTCGGTGAACGTCTTGTTGTGTATGCCGAGAAACTCGGGGTTTCGTATCGGGCTTATGGGCTTTCTTCCGCCGCTACGCGGTGGGGTAGCTGTTCTAGCGATGGAAAGATTCGCCTTAACTGGCGGTTGATTCACTTTCCTTTATCCGTTATTGACTACGTCGTCGCGCATGAACTCGCGCATTTGCGCGAGATGAACCATAGTCCTAAGTTCTGGCAGACGGTGGAGTCGATTTTTCCGGAATTCCGCGAGGCAAGGCAGACTTTGAAGCATCATCCGCCGGAGTTGTTGCCGACTCTGTGATTTTTTTGGGGTTTGTCTGCGACGCTGGTGTGGTTTGCTTGGCTTTGTGCGGGCATCCGGTGGGCGGTGTTTGCTGCGCCAGCTTTCTGGTTTGGATTTGGTTTGTGCTGGCATCCGCGTTTTGTTAGCGTGCCTCACGCGTTGCCCCTGTGCGGGGCGACGCGTGAAGCACGAAGGCATAGCGCGGATGCCAGCGAAAAGCCACAAGCAAACCACACCAGCGTGCGCAGACAACAAAAAAACCCCTCAAGACTTCCGCTGAATAAACTCGATCTTATACCCGTCAGGGTCAGTCACAAACGCGATAACGGTCGTACCGTGCTTCATAGGCCCTGCCTCCCGCACAACCGTCCCGCCCTGCTCCTTGATCTTGGCGCACGCGGCATACGCGTCATCCACCTCAACCGCCAGGTGCCCAAACCCATCACCCAAATCGTACGACCCGGTATCCCAATTGTGAGTCAGCTCGATAACCGTGCCATCTTTCTCATCTTCATACCCAACAAACGCAAGCGTAAACTTTCCCTCAGGATAATCATTTCGACGCAGCACTTTCATCCCGAGCAATTCGGTATAAAACTTGATCGAGCGGTCGAGATTGCCGACTCGAAGCATGGTGTGAAGAAGGCGCATTGTGCACTCCAGTATTGTGTAGGGATGTCGAGGGCGTAAATGTACAGAAAAACCCAAAACGCCGCGCGCTCGCCAAACCCAAGCCCTCAGCGTCCACACGCCCCATACGCAAAACTTTAGAACAGATGCCGCAGCCCTGCCATCAGCCCGATCTGCGTTCCCTTCTGCGCCAGCCCAACACCATTCACACCCTGCAATTGCGCGCCAATCAGATCCCCGCGATACAGCGCGTAATCGCCTTCCACATAGACATCCGTGCGCTTGGACAAACTGTAATCAGCCACGAGCTGATACTGCCACGCAGAGCCATCCTGCGCCGGCGTCTTGCCGTCCTGCAATGTCCGCCACACGTTCGCTGCGAAATGCCAGGCAGCGCCCATCTGCTGCGTGATGCCGCCCATTATCATTCGACGCCGTGAAAAATCCGTGTACTTGAGCGCCGCAAGCACAGGCGCCGTAAACGGACCGTTCGCGAAGTTCGAAAAGCCCGCGTCGTTCTGATTGACGATATAGCCAAGCGCGAAGCGCGTCTGGTTCCACGTGTACGACGCACCGAACGTCCAGGCTTTCGCCGCGCTGCCATTGACGGAATCGCGCGACACCTCATACGCGCCGCCCATATTCACAGGCCCGCCACCAGGCGCATAAGCAACGGCCGCGCCGTACTGCGAGCCATACGACTGGTGCCCCGCTACGCCACCGAACGCATATCCGATCGACAACAACACGTCATGCGCACGCGCCTGATACTGCACCTGATTGCTCGTCCAGATGCCGCCCGACATCGTCACTTCCGGCTGGAAGCTGAAGTCGTAAGGAATCCACGGGTTGCTGCCGTAGCCACCAATCGTGATGCCTTCGATCAGCACGTTCGGCATCCGTCCAAAGATCAGCTTGCCGTACGACGACGACTGCACGCCGACCTGCGCCTCGTTGAAAAACGGCAGCGTCGGATCGCTCTGACCACTGTTGATGTAGATACGGTTTTCGAGCTTGAAGAAGGTCGACCAGCCGCCGCCCAGGTCCTCGACGCCGCGCAAGCCCCAGCGGCTCTCCGACATGCCGCCATTGCCGAGGCCGACGCTCGAGTCACCGTTCTTGTTCACGTGCGTCATATACCGGACGCTTTCGTCGACAATGCCGTACAAGGTGACGCTCGATTGCGCGTGTGCTGTCGCGCACGTCAACGCGGGCGAAAGCGCCGCCCACGCGCAGAACCTCAGTCTCTTGCTCCCCTTCGTCATACCGTCTCCTGATCCATCCTGCATGCGTTACTGCGTGGGATTTTCTTAAAGCGGTGCGGCGTCGCTGACGCGCAAATAGGCGAACGCAAGCAAGCGTAAGATTAATCTGTATGAAGAGTCGGGAAGATAAAAGAAAGCCCGCGTGTTGCGGGCTGTCTACAGTGGTCTTTGCAGATTCAACGAGTCGTAGTTGTGACTTGACTCGCTGCTTTTCGGCTACTTCGGCGCAGCCGCCGATACGGCCTGCGCGACGGATACATACTCCGCAACGGGCACGTCCTCCGCGCGGCGTTGCAGATCGAAGCCGAGCGCTTCGAAATCGACGGTATCGCGATATGCGGATAGCGTATTTCGCAACATCTTGCGACGCTGCGAGAAGGCCGCGGTGACGAGTTCACCGAGGGTCGTTTGATCGACGGAAGGCAGTTCGTGCGGCGCGTACGGAATCATGCGGACGATCGCGGAATCGACTTTCGGCGGCGGCTGGAACGATTCGGGCGGCACGTCGAGCAGCTTGTCGATCACATAACGGTACTGCAACATCACCGACAACCGGCTGAACGCCTTGGTGCCCGGCTCCGCGACCATCCGCTCGACCACTTCGTTCTGCAGCATGAAATGCTGATCGATCACGCGGTCCGCGAAAGTGGCGAGATGAAACAGCAGCGGGCTCGAAATGTTGTACGGCAGATTGCCGACGATCCGCAGCGTCGGCTTCTCGCCCGCTGCCGCGAGCGAGCCGAAGTCGAACGCGAGCGCATCGCCTTCGTGCAATTCGAGTAGCTCGCCGAACTTCTTCTTCAAACGGCCGATCAGATCGCGGTCCAGTTCGACAGCGTGCAGCGGCGACTCGGGCGTGGCAAGACGTCCGATCAGCGGCTCCGTCAGCGCGCCCAGCCCCGGTCCGATTTCGACCATGCGCTCGCCGCGTTGCGGACGGATCACGTCGACAATCGAATCGATGATGCCCAGGTCGACCAGAAAATTCTGCCCGAAGCGCTTGCGCGCGAAGTGACCCTGGTGCTGTTTGCTTGAACTGTTGGACATCGATAGAAGCTACAAAAAAATCATGCGGCGCGACGGTTGCGCGCCATGGAAACTGCGGTGTCGATCGCGGCGATCAGGCTGCCCGCATCGGCGCGGCCGGTGCCGGCGAGATCGAGCGCCGTGCCGTGATCGACAGACGTGCGGATGATCGGCAAGCCCAACGTCACGTTGATGCCTTCGCCGAAAGTCGCGTATTTCAGGACGGGCAGGCCCTGATCGTGAAACATCGCCAGCACGCAATCGGCTTCGTTCAGATAACGCGGCTGGAACAGCGTGTCGGCGGGATACGGGCCGCGCGCGTCGATGCCCTGCCCGTTCGCCTGTTGCAACGCCGGCGAGATCACGTCGATTTCCTCGCGGCCGAGATAGCCGTTTTCTCCCGCGTGCGGATTCAGGCCCGTGACGAGAATACGCGGCGCGGGCAGGCCGAAATGGTGCCGCAGGTCATGGTCGATGATGCGCAGCGTGTCGACGAGACCCTCGACCGTCAACGCCGCCGATACATCCTTCAACGGCAGATGCGTCGTCGCGAGCGCGACGCGCAGCGGCCGTGCGCCCGTGCCCGCCAGCATCATCACGACGCGCGGCGTGTTGGTGCGCTCCGCCAGATATTCGGTATGACCGGTGAACGGCACGCCCGCATCGTTGATCGTGCTCTTTTGCAGCGGCGCGGTGACGATCGCGTCGAACGTGCCCGCGAGCGCGCCATCGATCGCGGCATCGAGCAGGCCCAGCACGTACGGCCCGTTCTTCGCGTCGAGCTTGCCGGCCTGCGCGGGCGCGGCGAGCGCGTGATGCTGCGTGGCGATGTGGCGTCCCTGCTGCGCCGCCCAGTCGATCCCGACGGCTTTCGCCCGTTCGGTCATCAAACCGCTGTCGCCGAGCACCGTGAAGTGCGCGTCGGGCCAGTGCGCGCCCGCCGCGGCGAGCGCCTGTGCCGTCAGTTCAGGACCGACGCCAGCCGGCTCGCCCGTGGTGATCGCGATGTTCAGCGGTGCGTTCGAGGGCTGGGCAGCGGTCATGACGATTCCAGAGTTATTGCGCTGATGTACCCGTGATCGGGTTTGCCTTGTAATCGACATATGCGGTGTCGCGCAGCTCACGCAGCCAGTCGGCATACGCCTGTTCCGCTTTGCGCTGGCCGATAGCCTGGCGCGCGAGGTCCATCTGCTGCGAGACCGAGCCTTCCGCTTCGCGCCGGCCGAGCACCTGGATCAGGTGATAGCCGTATTCGCTTCGCACGGGCTGGCTGATCTGGTTGTCCTGCAGCGCGTTCATCGCGCGTTCGAACTCGGGCACCGTCTCGCCCGGGCTGATCCAGCCGAGATCGCCGCCTTGCGACGCCGAGCCATCCTGCGAATAGGTGCGCGCAAACTTGTCGAAATCGCCCTGACCCGTTTCGATTTCCTGGCGGATTTCGAGCAGCTTCTGACGCGCCTGCGGCTCCGACATGCCGTCGCCGACGCGCAGCAGGATGTGCCGCACGTGCGTCTGCACGAGCTTGGTCGAATCGGCGGAAGTCGAGCCCTGGCCCGAGCGGCGATCGACGAGGCGCACGATTTCGAAGCCGTCGTTGGTGCGGATCACGGACGGATTGACCTGGCCCGGACGCAGCGTCGAAGCTGCCGTCACGAATTCAGCCGGCAGTTTGGACGGTGACTGAAAGCCCAGGTCACCACCCTTCGATGCATCCGCCGCCTGCGAATTGGCCTTCGCGAGCTTCTCGAAGTTGTCGCCCTTCATTGCGTCCTGCAGCAGCCCATTCGCCTTCGCCTGTGCCGCTTCGATGTCCGTCTGCGACGCGTTGAGCGGCGCCTTCACGAGGATATGCTCCAGGCGCAGATCGCTGGTGAGGCCGGCCGTCGGCCCACGCTGGCTCGCGATGTAGTTCGCCACTTCCGCGTCCGACACGGTGACCTTGCTGTCGACTTCCTTCTCGCGCAGACGCGACAGGATCAGCTCCGTCTTCGCGTCGCCCATGAAGGTCGACCAGGGCACGCCTTGCGCCTCGATACGCGCGCGGTACATTTCGAGCGGCATGTTGTTGGCCTGCGCGAGACGTTCGAGCGTGCGCTGCACCTGCGCGTCGTCGACGGTGATGCCGTCTTCGCGCGCCTTCTGCAGCTGGATGCGCTCCAGCACCATCTGGTTGAGCACCTGCTGGCGCAACTGATCCGCAGGCGGAATCGGCGCGTGCTGCTGGTTCAGCCGCTTCGTGATCAGGCCGACGCGCATGTCCAGCTCGCGCTGCGTGATAACGCCGTTATTGACGACAGCCGCGATCGTATCGACCGTTTGAGCATTGCTGTCGCCGCTCAGCGCCTGCGCGTGCGCAGGCGCTGCCAGCAGAATGGAAGCGGCCGCAGCGAAGCCGGTCGCGAACGTTGCCAGGCGAAGCTTTTTCATGATTGCCACAGATACTCCAGTGATGTCGGGCACGCTCGGCCCGTCTTGTCTGTTCTGCGAACGACGCGGCATCGATCTGTCACTCGCGACTCGCTCATAGGTGACCCCGTCATTCGCGACCCCGTCATTGGTAGTTGTTGAACTGCGATTCGGGCGGCGGCGGCGGCGGTGGCGGCTGATAGCCCGCCACACTTGCGCGGAACGCGGACATCAGCCCGTTATCGACGCTCGACAGCCCCTTGAACGTCAGCTGTGCGAGCACCCGCGTGCCGGACGTCTGGCTGCCCGTTGTGTTCACCCCGTTTGCGTAGCGCTGGAAGCCGACGCCGAGCGTCCAGCAATCCGCGTCGTATTGCACGCCGAGCAGCGCGTCGACGGCGCGGTGTCCTTTCAGGTCGTAGTTGATACGTCCTACGCCGAACACACGGTGCATCAACGGCCACTGGCCCGAGATCAGCAACTGGTTGATCGGCTGGTTGTCCAGCGTCGTGTTGGCGCGCGTGTAACGATAGCCAACGTTGATGACCTTGCCTGCTGCGGGGCTGTACCCGAAGCCGACGCTGGTCTTGACCAGCTGATTGTTGTCCGCATTATATTGGAACGCCGTTTCCGAGGCGAAACCGGCTCCGAGCTTCAGCGACGCGCCGAGTATCAGGTCCGAGTGGGTGGCCTGCTCCGACGCCTGCTGAGTCTGGTCCAGCGTGACGCGCTGATCGCGGAAATAGTACTGCTGCGCGATCACGAAGCGCGCGCGCTCGTCGCCCGTCGCCGGGTTCAGGAAACGCGTGGTGATGGCGGCCGTCAGACGGTTCGCATCCGCGATACGGTCGTTACCGACGAACGTATTCGGCGTGAAGATTTCCGCGAGGCCGAAATCCGACTCAGCCGTATCGAACAGCGGCGCGAAGCTCTGGTTGCGATACGGTGTGTACACGTAGTACAGACGCGGTTCCAGCGTCTGGATGTAATCCTGCCCGAACAGGCGCACCGAGCGGTCGAAGATCAGGCCGGTATCGAACGAGAACGTCGGTATCGACTCCGTGAAGTTCTTCGGCTGGTTCGCGGGCGAGCCCGTGCCGATGTTGCTCAAGTCATACGACGCGAAGTGCCATTGCACCTTCGGCGTGACGAAGTAACCCGGACCGACGACGGAGTACGACAGATACGGATTGAAGACGACACGATCGCCTTCCGTCGCGTCCGCCGTCGTGATGCGAAAGCGCGTGTAGTCCGCTTCCGCGCCGAAGTCGAAGCCGCCGACGTTGTACTTCGCGTACTTCACGTTCAACTGCGGCTCGCGGCCGTACGGCGCGGTGGACGGCGAAAGCGTCTGCCAATGCTGCTCGCGCGCGAGCACGGACCACGGCCCGTTGTTATACGTGAGGCCCGCTTCCTGCTGGTACAGCAGCTGCGTGCCGTTCAGAAACTGATTCGTCGACGACGACAGATCTTCCGGATAGGTGTTGTCCGAGACCTTGTTGTAGTAGATGTACCCGCCGAAGCCCGACCCGAAGTTCTGGCTATGCTGGATATACAGCGCGTATCGGTTCGTGTGGGTGATCTTGTCGTCGGGCAGATACTCGCCCGTGATCGAGCCGCTATACGTAGGCGACAGATAGCGGAAGTTCGCCTGCAACTGCACGCCGCGCTTCGACAGGATGCGTGGCGTCACCGTCAGATCGCGGTTGGGCGCAATGTTGAAGTAGTACGGCAGCGACAGCTCGAAACCATTGGTCGAACTGAGCGATGCCGTCGGCGGCAACAGGCCGCTGCGCCGCGCGCCCGACAGCGGGAACGACAGCCACGGGCTCGCGAATACAGGAACGCCCTGGAAGAACAGCACGCCGTTGTGCGCGACGCCGTCATCCGCGCCCGTATCGAAATCGAACTCGCTGCCCTTGATGTACCACGCGGGGTCTTCCGCGCACTGGCATGCCGTGTAGGTGCCGCGCGTGAACACCGAGCGCTCGTTGTCGAGCAGATCGACGCGCTCGGCACTGCCCGAACCGCCCGTCACCGTGAAGTGATATTTGGGCGTGGTCATGAAGCCTTCGTTCGACTCGATCTTCATGTGCGCTTCCGGGCCCGAGAACGTGGCCCCGTTGCCCGACAGATGGACATTGCCGTAAGCATCGGCCATGTCCGTATCCTGATCGTAATGAAGCGCGTCGGCTTTCAGCGCCGAGTTGGTGCGGCGAACTTCCGCTGCACCCTTGGCCGCGATGTCCTGGTCGGCCGTGCCCGTCGTCGAGTCGCCCAGCACGAAGGTGGCGGGACTCTGGCCCTCGGGTGTCGAATGTTCTTCGAGTTGTGGAGCCAGCCGCAGGCCCCACGGCGCGTCTATCGGCTGCGCCTGCGCCGCCTCTCCCGCCAGCTGCGCATGCGAGAGCGCGGGCAGCAGACCCGGCACGGCGACCAGCGCCGCTGCGAGCCGCCTTCTGCGCGGCATGGCGTCAGAGGAGGAAGTGGTTCGGAAAAACTGTCTAGGCGGCATGTATCGTTTGGCGTATCGGCCCTGCTGTCAGTTCATGTGCCCGGTCATCAGTCACGAGTTGCCGCCTGTGCAATCGGGCATCGAATGCACAACTATTGACGATTCATGCAGCGGTAAGGCGGGCGATCCAACGAGATGCGCGAGAACTGACGCGAGTCGCGTCAAAAAAGTCGTGGGGTATTATATGGCAAGACGTTGCCCACCCCGATTTTGTCACCTGCATTTCATGACGCTTCCCCCTGTATCTTCCCTTACATCCGCTTCTTCGGCGGCGGACGCCCGGCTCGAGCTTCTCGGCGCCTGGCTGCAAACCCACGCCGGCCGCTACGGTCTTGACCTCGACACGCTGAAGCCCGCTTCCGCCGATGCGAGCTTTCGCCGCTACTTCCGCCTCGCGGGCAGCGGCGCGGAGCTTGTCGCCGGCGGCGCGACGGTGATCGCCGTCGATGCGCCGCCGCCCGAAAAATGCCGCGAATTCGTGCAGGTTGCGGGTTTGCTGGCCGACGCGGGCGTCCACGTGCCGCGCGTGCTGGAAGTCGATCTCGATGCGGGCTTCATGCTCGTCACCGATCTCGGCACGCAGTCGTACCTGTCGACGCTGAAGCAGAGCAGTCCCGCCGAAGCCAAAAAACTGATGCGCGACGCACTCGATGCGCTGATCCGCTGGCAGCTCGTCTCGCGCGAAGACGTGCTGCCGCCGTTCGACGAAGCCTTCCTGCGCCGCGAGATGGAGCTGATGCCGGAATGGTTCATCGGCCGGCATCTCGGGCAGGAGGTGGATGAGAACACGCGCGGCGTGCTCGATCGCACCTTCGCGCTGCTGATCGCGAGCGCGCGGGCGCAGCCGCAGGTCTTCATGCTGCGCGATTTCATGCCGCGCAATCTGATGATCGCCAGCCCGAATCCCGGCGTGCTGGACTTTCAGGACGCCGTGTACGGTCCGATCACGTATGACGTTGCGTCGCTGCTGCGCGATGCGTTCATCGGTTGGGACGAAGAGTTCGAGCTGGACTGCTTCGTGTACTACTGGGAGCGCGCGAAAAATGAGGGGCTGCCCGTCGATGCCGACTTCGGCGAGTTTTACCGACAGCTCGAATGGATGGGCCTGCAGCGGCATATCAAGGTGCTCGGCCTGTTCTGCCGGATCAACTATCGCGATAGCAAGCCGCATTACATGGCGGATCTGCCGCGTTTCATCGGCTATGCACGCAAGGTGTGCGAGCGTTACCGGCCGCTCGTGCCGTTCGCGAGGCTGCTCGATGAGCTCGAAGGCCGCGCCGTCGACGTCGGCTACACGTTCTGACGGGTGAAGAACTTGAACAAAGCAATGATCTTCGCCGCCGGGCGCGGCGACCGGATGCGGCCGTTGACGGACACGTGTCCGAAGCCGTTGTTGAAAGTGGGCGGCAAGGCGCTGATCGAATGGCAGATCGAGCGCCTGGCAGACGCCGGTTTTACGACGATTGTCGTGAATCATGCCTGGCTCGGCGCGCAGATCGAGGATGCGTTGGGCGATGGTTCGCGGTTTGGTGTCGAGTTGCGTTATTCCGCCGAGCATGAAGCGCTCGAAACGGCGGGTGGGATTGCCAAGGCGTTGCCGTTGCTGGAGGACTCAGGCGCGCCTGAGGTGTTCGTGGCTGTTGCGGGTGACGTGTACGCGGATTTTGATTATTCGACGCTGCGCGCGGCGGGTGCGCGTCTTGCTGCTGCGGATTTGCCGGGGATGCATCTTGTGATGGTGCCGAATCCTTCGTTTCATCCTGCCGGTGATTTCGTGCTCGGCGGCGATGGAGTGTTGGCGCTTGAGGGCGCGCCGCGGTATACGTTTGGAAGCATCGGGCTTTACGACACGCGGATGTTTCGGGATCTCGCGCCGGGGACGCGGAGGGCGCTTACGCCTTTTTATCGTGAGGCTATTGCGCAGGGGCGCGCTACGGGGGCGCTTTATACTGGGTTGTGGGAGAACGTTGGGACTCCCGCGCAGCTTGAGGCGCTCGATAAGGTGCTGAGGGTTTAGGTTTTTTTGTCTGCGACGCTGGGTGGTTTTGGGGCTTTGCGCTGGCATCCGGGTGGCTGTGTTTGCTGCGCAAGCGGTTTGATGTTTTTGCCTTTGCGCTTGCATCCGCGATTCGTTAGCGTGCTTCAAGCATCGCCCCTGTGCGGGGCGACGCTTGAAGCAAGGCTAACGAATCGCGGATGCCAGCGAAAACACTAGCAAACCACACCAGCGTACGCAGCAACCACCGCATCGCGAATGCCGGAGCAAAGGCCCAAAAACCACCCAGCGTCGCAGACAAAAAAAACTCACCCCCCATCCCCAGGCAAATCCAAAACCTCTTCCGCGTGCGCAGCACGCTCCTGCTGCAAGGCCCACATCTGCGCAAACAACCCACCAACGAGAAGAAGCTCGCCAAAAGTCCCGCGCTCGACGATGCGCCCCTTATCCATCACGATAATCTGCTCCGCGTGCACAACCGTGGATAGCCGATGCG
Source organism: Paraburkholderia sp. PGU19 (assembly GCF_013426915.1). Classification (GTDB taxonomy): domain Bacteria; phylum Pseudomonadota; class Gammaproteobacteria; order Burkholderiales; family Burkholderiaceae; genus Paraburkholderia. Next base: position 463,501 of record NZ_AP023179.1, on the reverse strand, counting down.
CAATAATCAAAGTCGTCCGCTCGCGAGCAATCAAATCCAACTCATGCTGGATAGCCCGCTCCGACCGCGAATCAAGCGCCGAAGTCGCTTCATCGAACAGCAGCACAGGCGGATTCTTCAGCACGGTCCGCGCAATCGCAACGCGCTGCTTCTCACCACCAGAAAGCTTCAACCCACGTTCGCCGACGGGCGTGTCATACCCCTTGGGCAAGCTCTCGATAAACTCATGAATATGCGCCGCGCGCGCCGCCGCAATCACCTCGTCGCGCGTCGCCGAAGGCCGGCCATACGCGATGTTGTAATAGATCGTGTCGTTGAACAACACCGTATCCTGCGGCACGATACCGATCGACGCCCGCAGCGAATCCTGCGTCACATCGCGAATATCCTGCCCGTCGATGCGAATCGCGCCGCCCGTCGCACGATCCAGATCGTAGAAGCGAAACAGCAGCCGCGCGAGCGTCGATTTGCCCGAGCCGCTATGGCCAACCACAGCCGTCGTCGTACCGGCAGCAATCGTGAAGCTCACGTCATGCAGAATCGGACGTGCCGGCTCGTACGCGAAGTTCACATGCTCGAAGCTCACCTGCGCGCCGCTCACGACAAGCGGTAACGCATCGGGTGCATCAGGCACTTCGCGCGCCGCCCCAAGCAGCGTGAACATGCGGTCCATATCGGTGAGGCTCTGCTTCAACTCGCGATACACGACACCGAGAAAATTCAGCGGAATATACAGCTGCAACATGAACGTGTTGATCAGCACGAGATCGCCGAGCGTCAGCCGCCCCGCCATCACGCCCTGCGTCGCGCGCCACAGGATGAACACGAGCCCAGTGCCGATGATCGCCTGTTGCCCGAAGTTCAGCGCCGACAGCGAGTTCTGCGACTTGATCGCCGCCGCGCGATAGCGCTTCAGGTTCTCGTCGTAACGCCGCGCTTCCCACTCTTCATTGTTGAAGTACTTGACCGTCTCGTAGTTCAGCAGGGAATCGATGGCGCGCGAGTTCGCCTTTGAATCGAGTTCGTTCATCGTGCGGCGAAAATGCGTGCGCCACTCGGTTACCTTCACCGTGAACGTGATGTACGCGGCCAGTGCGATGAACGTGACGATCGCGTAATACGCCTCGTATTTGACGACGAAGAAGCCGAGCACGAGTCCGACTTCGACGAGCGTCGGCAGAATGCTATAGAGCGAGTACGAGATCAGTTGCGTGATGCCGCGCGTGCCGCGCTCGATATCCCGCGACATGCCACCCGTCTGCCGCTCCAGATGAAAACGCAGCGACAGCGCATGCAGATGCCGGAACACTTTCAGCGCCAGTTGCCGCACCGCGCTTTCCGTCACCTTCGAGAACAGAATTTCGCGCAACTCGGTGAAGAGCGAAGTGGACAGACGCACGACGGCATACGCGACCACCAGCAGCCCCACGCCGCCGAGCAGCACAATACCCGGTGCGTTCGTCGCGCGGCCGAGCGCCGTCAGGTGCTGCACGGAAGCCAGACTGTCGACGATGCGCTTCATCACGATCGGCACGCCCAGATTGGCTACCTTCGCGCCGATCAGGCAGCTGAGCGCGAACACCACGCGCCACTTGTAGGTCGCGAGGTACGGCAACAGCGAGACGATGGTTTGCCAGTCGTTGCGCGGCAGATTCGAAATCGGCGACGGTTCGGACGAAGCGGAAGAGCGACGCATGGTTCTATTGTGGGGAAAGCCAGCACGCTTGACGCGTGACTCGTGGGGAATGTGACAGGCAAGTGCGTTCGACGAACAAAACGGCGTTCCGAACGCGGCACGCTGCCAATAAGTTCCAGCGTGCGCTTTCCCGTACAATTCCTGATCTAGCAACATTGTCGCAGAAGCCGGCTGGCGCCGCTTTCGCCGCGCTGACACTGGTCTTCCCGGTCATGCCGTCGTCGCGAGCGCCATCCCTGTCGGCTCAACTGAATTCACGGATGCCCCGATGACCCAGACTCTCAACCTCCCACAGAAACCATGCGCGCTGCGCGTCGTCCCGCAACCGTCGGACGCGAACGTCCATGGCGATGTGTTCGGCGGCTGGATCATGGCGCAAGTCGATATCGCCGGATCGATTCCCGCAAGCCGCCGCGCGAACGGCCGCGTTGCGACTATCGCCGTCAATTCGTTCGTGTTCAAGCAGCCGGTGTTCGTCGGCGATCTGCTGAGCTTTTACGCGGATATCGTGAAGACGGGCAACACGTCGGTGACGGTTGCCGTCGAGGTCTACGCGCAGCGCATGAGCCTCTCGGAAGAAACCGTGAAGGTGACGGAAGCGACCCTCACCTATGTCGCGACGGACAGCGACCGCCGCCCGCGCGCGCTGCCTGAACTGGACTGAGTTGCCGGACTGAAGCAGGCGTGCCGCGCCCACGCGGCGCGCGGCCTTCAATCCGCCCGTGAAAACCTGACGATCAGGCGTTCGCCGCGATCAGCGCCGCGTTCTCGGCACCCCGCTGCAGCATGCCGGGAATCGCATCGTGCGGCAGCGGCTTCGCGAAGAAATAGCCCTGCATCTCGTCGCACGCGCGCTCCTTGAGAAAGTCGAGTTGCGTCGACGTCTCCACGCCTTCCGCAATCACCTGCAGATTAAGCGAGTGCGCGAGCGCGATGATCGCGGACGTGATCGTCTCGTCGTCCGACGATTCGCCGATATCCGACACGAATGATCTGTCGATCTTCAACCGGTCCACTGGGAAACGCTTCAGATAGCTGAGGCTCGAATAGCCCGTTCCGAAGTCGTCGATTGCAAGACCGATGCCGAGCGCGTGCAGTTCATTGAGCATCGACACGGCTTCTTCCGCGTTCCGCATGATGGTGCTCTCGGTCAGCTCCAACTCCAGATACTGCGGATCGAGCCCGGTTTCCTCCAGCACCTGCATCACGAGTTTCGCGATGTCGCGCTGCTGGAACTGCCGCGCCGACAGATTCACCGACACGCGCGCGGGCGGCAAGCCTTCGTCCTGCCACGCCTTGTTCTGACGGCACGCTTCGCGCAGCACCCATTCCGACAGCGGCCCGATCAGCCCACTCTCCTCGGCGACGGGAATGAACTGCGAAGGCGGAATCAGACCGACTTCCGGATCGCTCCAGCGCACCAGCGCTTCCATGCCGACCACCTGCCCCGTTTCGATATCGACCTGCGGCTGGTAGTGCAACAGGAACTCGTTGTCGCGCAGCGCGCGGCGCAAACGCCGCTCCAGGTTCAGCCGCGCGCCCGCCGACACGTTCATCTCCGGCTGATAGAACTGGAATGTGTTGCGGCCCATGTCCTTCGCGCGGTACATCGCGAGGTCGGCCTTCTTCATCAGTGTCTCGGCGTCGTCGCCGTCCTGCGGGAACAGGCTCGCGCCCATGCTGCAGCCGACATACAACTCCGTGCCGTCGAGCCACACCGGCTCCGAAATCGACGCGCGCACGCGCTCCATCCACGCGATCAGCGACTGCTCGTCGACGGTATCCGTCATCACGATCACGAACTCGTCGCCGCCGTGACGCGCGACGGTGTCGCTCGCCCGCGCGCAGCGCGCGAGACGGTCCGCGACTACCGACAACAGCCGGTCGCCGACGCTATGGCCGAGGCTGTCGTTGACGTTCTTGAAGCCGTCGAGATCGATGAACACGACGGCCACGCCCTTGTGATGCCGCTGCGCGACGATCAGCGCATGCTGCAGCCGGTCGCGCAGCAGATTGCGGTTCGGCAGGCGCGTGAGGCTGTCGTAGTTCGCCTGATATTCGAGCTGTTCCTGATAGCGGATCAGCGCCGTCACGTCGTTGATGACGGCGATGTGGTGCGTGGTCTGGCCGTCGGCGTCGGGCACGGGCGCGATATACAGTTGATTCCAGAACAGCGCGCCGTCCTTGCGGTAATTGCGTAGCACCGCGCTCACTTCGCGATTCGCCGACAACGACTGACGAATCGCGGCGATGCCTTCCTGATCGCGGTCGTCGCGCTGCAACAGGCGGCAGTCCTGGCCGATCACTTCCTGCGGATCGTAGCCCGTGATGCGCTTGAACGCCGGGTTCACGTACTCGATCAGATTGCCTTCCTTAGAAGGCGCCGTAATCAGGATCGCGTTGACGCTCGCATCGAGCGCGCGGCTTTGCAGGCGCAGCGCGAGGTCCGCGCGCTTGCGCTCGGTGATGTCGGTGTACGAGCCGAGCACGCCGATCACGCGGCCGTCGCTGTCGGTGAACGGCAGCTTGCTCGTCACCGTCGTGCGATGCACGCCGTCGATCACCATGTCGGTTTCGTAGTTCATCTTCGGCACGCCAGAGGCCATCACTTCGGTATCCTGGCGGCTAAGCGCGTCGGCGAATGCGCGCCACGGCATGTCCTCGTCGCGCTTGCCGATCACCTGCTCCGGGTAGGCGAGGCCCGCGTCGCGCGCAAATGCCATGTTGCAGCCGAGATAGCGCAGTTCCTTGTCCTTCCAGAAAATGCGCTGCGGGATATTGTCGATCACCGTTTCCAGCATCTGGTTCGAACGCTGCGCTTCGGCTTCGGCGTTGATCTGCTCGGTGACGTCGTCGGCGAGCACGAACAGCGCAGGCCGGCCCATGAAGGTCATCGCGTGATACGAAATGTCGGCGCTGATCTGCGAGCCGTCCTTGCGCCGGTGATGCCAGATGCCCGCCATCGTGCGCCGGCCGCCCGGCCTCACGTCGCTGCGCTGCAAGTGCGATTCGAGCCGCGCGACCTCGGTGTGCGGGCGGATCGCGCGCACGGTCATCGCCAGAAATTCGCTCTCCGTGTACCCGTATTGCTGCACGGCCGCCGCGTTGACGGCCAGAAAGCGCAGCGTATCGCGGTCGAAAATGTACATCGGCACGGGATGCTGTTCGAACAGCCCGCGAAAGCGCTCGTCGTGCCGATGCAGCGCCTTCGCGATGCGCAGCTTTTCGCGCGCGACATTTTCCCGCGCGCCGAAGGTGTAGATGAGCAGCCCGCTGCCCGCGAGCATCGTCACGATCAGGAACAGCATCGCGTAGCGCGAATCGCGCGTCGATGCGTCGAGCGCCGCCTTCAGCGACAGATCTTCCTGCGCGCGCAACTGATCCATGCGCACTTCGAGCCCGTCGACTTCCATCCCGAGACGCGTATAAGTCTGCGCGGCCCACGCGCGCGTGCCGTCCTGCTCCGGTGCGGTGGTTTTGGCGAGCGCGAGCGCGATGTCCTGCTGAAGCCGCGTGCCGTCGGACGTGAGCTGCGCGAGCGCGCCGGCGACGTTCGGCTGGTTCGCCAGCTGCTCGTGCAACGCCCGGTCGATCTTCGCGAGCGAAGCGGACATGGCGGGCACGGCATTGACGGTCGCGGGCGCGGCCGTTGCCTCATAGCGACCGAGCATGTCGAGGCCGTCTTCGAGCGTCGCGCGATAGGCTTCCAGATTCTGGCGGATAGCCGTCGAGCGGACTGTGCGCGCATCGGCGTCGCGCTGTCCGCAAATCTGCGTGTACGCGACGAAGGCGTTCGCGCCGACCGCCGCGGCGACGACCGCCAGATTGATCAGCAGCCGCTTCGATAGAAAAGAGATCATAGGTTCCGAACGTCGTTCGATCCTGCAGGCGGGGGCGCGCGGGAAGCCAGTCAGATGCGCGGTCACATACGGCACGCACGGACGACGCGGACGAACGAAGCGGACGAACGAAGCGCAGCCGGGCGCAGCGCTTTACGCGCCAACCTTTGGATAACGGCAGCGATCGGAAGAGATTGAGGGCAAAAACGAAAAAATCTTGCGCCAGATTCAGCTGGCGAGGCCAAATTCCTTCATTGCCGGTGAAAAATCATGATTGCTCGCCGTCTTGCGCGACAGTTTGGCGAGCACATAGCGCTGAAACGGGTCGAGCCGCGCCCACTGCACCCCGCTCGGCGCGGGGAGATTCGCGAGTTGCGCCTGATTCAGAACGGTATCCGGCACGACTGCAGTGTCGCGCCATGCCGGGTTATCCTCCGGCGTGAACCATTCGGGCTCGATGTTTGCGTGCGTGCGCATCATCTCGAAGAGGGCGTGATCGAAGTTCGGCTCGATCGCCGTGTCGTCTTCGACGGGAAAGCGCGCCAGCAGCACGCGGTCTTCGTGCGGCAGCGTCTGCCATTGTTCGAGCGAAATCCGCAGCCCGAACCGGTCGAGATTGAATCGGACGACCATCGGAATGAATTTCAGATTCTCCGAAGATTCAACCTCGAAGTTGAACAGCAGGGGCGCATCATTGAGTCCCATGACAGATTCCTCTTGTTCGGCGGCCAACGCGCTATGCCGGTCTGAGGTATTTTAGAACCATATTGGCAGCGCGGCGGCCCTAAGACGGGTCGAAGCATTCGAGCAGGAGTCAGCAGGTGAACGAACTGGAAACGGGCGAACAACCGGGCATCGTCGAGCAGGCGGTGCGCCGGCACCGTGGCGGCGCGGTCGAGAGCGTCGCCGATCATGTCGGCCAGGAGTGGCCCGTTGCGCTCGTCTTCAACGGCATTTCGCACGCGGTGATGATGTGCACGCCGCGCGATCTCGAAGAGTTCGCGGTGGGTTTTGCGATTTCGGAAGGGATTGTCGAGCGCGGCGCGCACATTCAGGACATCGAGGTCGAGTTCCGCGACGGCAAGTTGCCGCATGCGGAAGTGCAATTGACCGTCGTGCAGCAGGCGTTCGTCGCGCTGAAGGAAAAGCGCCGCGCGCTGTCGGGCCGCACGGGTTGCGGCGTGTGCGGGATCGAGAGCATTGATCTGCTGGATCTGGCGCCCGAGCGGGTGCCCGACACGGGCTTTCTGCAGCGCCTGGCGCCCGATGCGATCGCGCGCGCCGCGAAGGAACTGCCCGCGCATCAGGCGCTCACTAAGATGACGGGCGGCCTGCACGCCGCCGCGTGGTGCGATGCGACGGGCGCGATCCAGTATGCGTTCGAGGACGTGGGCCGTCATAACGCGCTCGACAAGCTGATCGGGCGGCTGTCGCTGGATCGCGTCGATACGAAGGAAGGCTTCGTCTTCCTGTCGAGCCGCGCGAGCTACGAGCTGGTGCGCAAGGCGGCGCGCGTCGATATTCCGATGGTCGCGACGATTTCGGCGCCGTCGTCGCTGGCGATTACGATTGCGCGCGAGGCGGGCGTGCGGTTGGTGAGCTTCTGTCGCGAGGCGGGCTACGTCGATTACGACACTGTCTGACGCGGCCGCCTCGTTTCCCGTTTAGCTGAACTGGCGGAAGTCCGGTTTGCGCTTCTCGAAGAATGCCTTGAACGCTTCCTTCGCTTCGGGTGCGAGCAGCATCTTGGCGAAATGCACGGCTTCGTCGGTCATTTGGGTCTGGATTTCGTGCTGCGCGGCGCGCTTCATTAACTGCTTGGTTACGCGGAGCGACGATGCTGGCAAGGCGGCCAGCTTTTGCGCCTGCTGCAGCGCGAATGCGTCGACTTCGGCCGCGGGCAGGATGCGGTTCACGAAGCCCATGCGTTGCGCTTCTTTGGCGTCGAACGGTTCGCCGAGCATCAGCTTTTCCGCTGCGCCCTGATAGCCCGCGACGCGTTGCAGCAGCAGCGACGATGCGGCTTCCGGGCACAGGCCCAGTTGCGCGAATGGCAGCGAGAAGGTCGCTGTGTCGCCGGCGTAGACCAGGTCGCAATGCAGCAGCAGCGTTGTGCCGATGCCTACGGCTGCGCCGGCTACTGATGCCACTAGTGGTTTTTCTGCCGAGCTGATGGCCCGCAGGAACTGGAAGACCGGGGCGTCGTCGCTGACGGGCGGTTGCTTCATGAAGTCTTCGAGGTCGTTGCCGGCGCTGAAGATTCCCGCGCTACCGCGGATTAGCACCGCGCGGGTGGCCGGGTCTTGTTGCGCTTCGACCAGCGCGTCGGCCATCGTTTGGTACATCGCTGCTGTGATTGCGTTTTTCTTTTCCGGGCGGGTGAAGGCGATTGTTTGCACGTCGTGTGTGCGGGTGATTTCGATGTCCATTTGTCACTCCTCCATGTTGTTGCCTTTGCGGTGCGTTTTGGCCTTTGCGCTGGCATCCGCGTTACGGTGTTTGCTGCGCACGCTTCGATGTTCTGTGCTTGCCGTTTCGCTGGCGTCCGCGATTCGTTAGCGTGCTTCAAACGTCGCCCCTGTGCGGGGCGGCACCTACTTTTCTTTGCCGCCGCAAAGAAAAGTAGGCAAAAGAATGCGGCTAACACCGCCAGTTCTTCTTCCTGCCTGAGGGCCCCCAACCGGTCCCTCACTTCACACGGCAACTTTCCTGTTCGCGTTCGTTGCCAACGCTCCAATCCAGCGCATCACCCACTTCACACACCCGCGTCGCAGCATGCCGCACCAGATATTCCACGGCCGCCCAGGTGGCAAACTGTGTGTAGGCCCCAGGTGCTCCGCACGCCTCACTCCGGACCGATAGGGGCACGCGTCCCACCCTGTAAGAGCGCCGCGTTATACGACGCGACAACCTACACACAGTTTGCCACCTAGGCGGCACAATCCATTCGCTGCCGCTTGCCCGAGGACGAGTATTGGAAGCGGGTGAGGCGTTCATTCGAAGCGTTGGCAACACGCGCGAACAAGGATGTTGCCGTGTGAAGCGTAAGACCCTTTGGGGGCCCTCAGGCAAGAAGAAATGTTGGCGGTGTTAGCCGCTTTCTTTTGCCTACTTTTCTTTGCGGCGGCAAAGAAAAGTAGGTGCCGCCCCGCACAGGGGCGACGCGTGAAGCACGCTAACGAATCGCGGATGCCAGCGCAAACACAAGCAAACCACACCAGCGTGCGCAGCAACCCCCGCTTCGCGAATGCCAGCAAAACCACATGCGAACCACAAAAAACCAGCGGCCCGCAAGCACCCCACCACCACCACTCAAACCCGCTCAATAATCCCAGCCGCACCCATCCCGGTGCCCACACACATAGTGACCATCCCGTACTTCAAATTCCGCCGCCGTAGGCCATGAACAACGGTAGCAGCGCGAATCGCCCCCGTAGCCCCCAGCGGGTGCCCCAACGCAATAGCCCCACCCAGCGGATTAATCTTCGAAACATCGAGCCCAAGATCGTTGATAACCGCCAGAGACTGCGCGGCAAAAGCCTCATTCAACTCGATCCAGTCGATATCGTCCTGCTTGAGCCCCGCGGCCTTCAGTGCCGCCGGAATCGCTTCCTTCGGACCAATCCCCATGATCTCCGGAGGCACTCCGCGCACCGCGAAGCTGACAAACCTGGCCAACGGCGTCAGATTGAACTGCTTGAGAATCTTCTCCGACACCACGATCAACGCGCCCGCCCCATCCGACGTCTGCGAACTATTCCCCGCCGTCACCGAGCCCTTGTTCGCAAACACCGTGCGCAACTTCGCCAGCCCTTCCATCGACGTATCCGCGCGCGGACCTTCATCGAGCTTCACCTCGCGCGTCTTCACCCTCACTTCGCCCGTCGCGAGATCGGGAAAACGCTCGGTGATCGTGTAGGCCGCGATCTCGTCGTCGAACTCGCCCGCCTGTTGCGCAGCAACCGCCTTGCGATGCGATTCGACCGAAAACTGATCCTGCTGCTCGCGGCTCACCTTCCAGCGCTCCGCAACCTTCTCTGCCGTCAGGCCCATCCCGTAAGCAATTCCCACATCTTCATTGCGATCGAAAATATGCGGCGACAGCGACGGCTTGTTGCCCATCATCGGCACCATGCTCATCGATTCGCACCCGCCCGCGATCAGCACGTCCGATTCGCCGACGCGAATGCGATCCGCCGCTATCGCCAGCGCCGTTACGCCCGATGCGCAGAAGCGGTTCACCGTCACGCCGCCGACCGTATTCGGCAAGCCGGCGAGCAACGCGCCCATGCGTGCCACGTTCAAACCCTGTTCGGCTTCGGGAATCGCGCAGCCGACAATCGCGTCTTCGATCAGTGACGTGTCGAGGCCCGGCACCTGCGCGACGGCCGAGCGGATCGCGTGCACCAGCAGTTCGTCCGGGCGCGTGTTCCTGAACATTCCGCGCGGCGCCTTGCCAATCGGCGTGCGGCTCGCGGCGACGATATATGCATCCTGCAGTTGCTTGGTCATTTTTGAGGTTCTCCTGTCGACCAGAGTTGGCGCTTTAGCGCCTTACTCTGGTCCCACGCCATGTCGAACAGAGTTAGCGCTTTAGCGCTTACTCTGATCCCTTGGTGAGTCGACCAGAGTTGGCGCTTTGGCGCCGTACTCTGGTCCCATGCCATGTCGATCAGAGTTAGCGCTTCAGCGCTTACTCTGATCCTATGGCGAATCGTCAGTTGCGCACCGGCTTGCCCGTCTGCAGCATGCCCATGATCCGTTCCTGCGTCTTCTGCGTGCCGAGCAACTCGACAAACGCGCGACGCTCCAGCGCCAGCAGCCATTCTTCATCGACGAGACTGCCCGCTTCGACATCTCCACCGCACACAGCTTCCGCGATGCGGCTCGCGATCAGGTAATCGTGCTCGCTGATGAACTGGCCATCGCGCATGTTCACCAGCGACGCCTTGATCGTCGAAATCGCCGAACGCCCCGCAACAGGCACCTGCGTTACGCGCAGCGGCGGACGGTAACCTGCAGCAGCCAGCGCGCGCGCTTCCTTCTTCGCAGTGTCGAGCAGTTCAAAGACGTTGAATACGATCGTGTCCGACGGCTTCAGATAGCCCATCGCGCGGGCTTCGAGCGCCGAGCCCGAGACCTTCGCCATCGCCGCGTTCTCGAATGACTTCTGCAGGAACTTGAGCAGATCACTGGTCGCGCCCACTTGCGTCGCGGCCTCGGCCGCGCGCAATGCCGCTTCCTTCAGACCGCCGCCCGCCGGCACGAGACCGACGCCCACTTCAACCAGACCGATATAGCTCTCGACATGCGCAACCCGCTTCGCACTGTGCAGTACCAGCTCGCATCCGCCGCCCAGCGCGATGCCCGACACGGCCGCGACCACGGGCACGTTCGAATACTTCACGCGCAGCATGCCCTGCTGGAACTTCTTCACGAACGGCTCGATGCCCTTGGCACCGCCCATCATGAACGCGGGCATCGCTTCTTCGAGATTCGCGCCCGCCGAGAACGGGCCGCCCGGCGCGCCGAGTTTCAGCGACGTCGGTTGCCAGATCACGACGGCCTTGTAGTCCTTCTCGGCGACGTCGATAGCCTGCGTGATGCCGTCGATTACCGACGGTCCGATCGTGTTCAGCTTGCTCTTGAACGACACGATCAACACGTCGTTCTCGCCCGCGCGATCGTCGACCCATGCGCGCACGGCATCCGTCTCGAACACAGTCTTGCCGTACGTCTTCGGATCGGCGCCTGTTTCGCCCGCGAGCGGCGCGCGGAACACCTGCCTGTCGTACACGGACAGCGACGAGCGCGGCACAAAGCGCTTTTCAGCCGGCGACCACGAGCCTTCGTTCGTATGCACGCCGCCCTTTTCGGCGACCGCACCTTCCAGCACCCACACGGGCAGCGGCGCATTCGACAACGCCTTGCCTGCCGCGATGTCTTCCTGCACCCACTCGGCGATCTGCTTCCAGCCCGCCGTCTGCCAGCCCTCGAACGGACCTTCGTTCCAGCCGAAACCCCAGCGGATCGCGAGATCGACGTCGCGCGCGTTGTCGGCGATCGACTCCAGATGCACGCCGATGTAATGGAACACGTCGCGGAAAATCGCCCACAGGAACTGCGCCTGCGGATGCTGCGATTCGCGCAGCAGCTTCAGACGCTCGGCGGGCGGGCGCTTGAGAATGCGGCCAACCAGTTCGTCCGCCTTCGCGCCGCCATCGACATACGCGCCCGACTTCGGGTCGAGCACCTTGATCGCCTTGCCTTCCTTCTTGTAGAAGCCCGCGCCCGTCTTCTGCCCGAGTGCGCCCTGCTTCACCAGTCCGGCGAGCACGGCAGGCGTTTCATAGACCGGGAAGAAGGGGTCGTCGGCGAGGTTGTCCTGCATCGTCTTGATGACGTGCGCCATCGTGTCGAGACCGACCACGTCCGCCGTGCGGAACGTCGCCGACTTCGCGCGGCCCAGGCGGCTGCCCGTCAGATCGTCGACTTCATCGAAGCGCAGACCGAACTTCTCGGCTTCCTTGATGACCGCGAGAATCGAGAAAATGCCGACGCGGTTCGCGATGAAGTTCGGCGTGTCCTTGGCGCGCACCACGCCCTTGCCGACCACGCTCGTCAGGAACGTTTCGAGTTGATCGAGGATTTCCGGGCGCGTCGCCGTGGTCGGGATCAGCTCGACCAGATGCATGTAGCGCGGCGGATTGAAGAAGTGCACGCCGCAAAAGCGCGCCTTCAGTTCGTCGGAGAAACCGTTCGACAGCTCGGTGATCGACAGGCCCGATGTGTTGCTCGCGAAAATCGCGTTCGGGCCGATGTGCGGCGAGACCTTCTTGTACAGGTCGTGCTTCCAGTCCATGCGCTCGGCGATCGCCTCGATCACCACGTCGCATTCGGCGAGCTTCTCGATGTCGTCGTCGTAGTTGGCGGGCTGGATGTATTGCGCGTCGTCCTTCACGCCGAACGGCGCGGGCGACAGCTTCTTCAGGTTTTCGATCGCTTTCAGCGCGATGCCGTTCTTCGGGCCTTCTTTGGCTGGCAGGTCGAACAGCAGCACAGGCACCTTCGCGTTGATCAGGTGCGCAGCGATCTGCGCGCCCATCACGCCGGCGCCAAGTACGGCGACCTTGCGAATGATCAGATTGCTCACGTCGTTCCTCCGGGGCGTTATGCGGTGTCGCGAGTCACCGCGCGCGGGCTTCGATGAGCGGCGCGCGGCGTATGTGTGTGAGTGTGGCGGCGGCGCATGACTGTGGTGCGCCGCCTCGCGATGCGTTTAGAACAGCGCTGCGTCGATTTCCATCAACGTCTTCGAGCCGGCGCGCGCGGCGCGGATCGTCGAGGCCGTTTCGGGCAGGAGCTTCGCGAAGTAGAAGCGCGCGGTGGCGAGCTTCGACTTGTAGAACGGATCGCCTGATGCTTCGTTGTCGAGCGCGATGCGCGCCATGCGGGCCCAGAAGTACGAGAACACCAGGTGGCCGACCGTGCGCAGGTACGGCACAGCCGCGGCACCGACTTCGTCGGGGTTCTGCATCGCCTTCATGCCGATTTCCATCGTCAGCTTCTGCACCTTGTCGCCGATATCCGCGAGCGGATTGACGAACTCCTGCATCTCCGGCTTGATGCCCTCTTCCTCGACGAAATCCGTCACCAGCTTGCCGAATTTCTTGAGCTTCGCGCCCATGTCGCCGAGCACCTTGCGGCCCAGCAGATCGAGCGACTGAATCGAGTTCGTGCCTTCGTAGATCATGTTGATGCGCGCGTCGCGCACATATTGCTCCATGCCCCACTCGGTGATGAAGCCGTGGCCACCGTAGATCTGCATGCCCATGTTCGTGCCTTCGAACGCGTTGTCCGTCAGGAAGGCCTTGATGACGGGCGTGAGCAGCGCGACGAGGTCGGCGGCGTCTTTGCGCACCGATTCGTCGGCATGCGACAGCTCCTTGTCGATGTTCAGCGCGGCCCAGTACGTGAACGCGCGCGCGCCTTCCGCGTAGGCCTTCTGCGTGAGCAGCATGCGGCGCACGTCGGGATGCACGATGATCGGATCGGCGGCTTTCTCGGGCGCTTTCGGGCCCGTCAGCGAGCGCATCTGCAGACGCTCCTTCGCGTAGACGAGCGAGTTCTGGTACGCGACTTCCGTCAGCCCCAGACCCTGCATGCCGACGCCCAGGCGCGCGGCGTTCATCATCACGAACATCGCGTTGAGGCCCTTGTTCGGCTCGCCGACCAGCCAGCCCTTCGCGCTGTCGAGATTGATCACGCACGTCGCGTTGCCGTGAATGCCCATCTTGTGTTCGATCGAGCCGCACTTCGCGCCGTTGCGCTCGCCGGGATTGCCGCTTGCGTCGGGAATGAACTTCGGCACGACGAACAGCGAAATGCCCTTCGTGCCTTGCGGCGCATCCGGCAGGCGTGCCAGCACGAGGTGAACGATGTTCTCGGCGAGATCGTGCTCGCCGCTGGAAATGAAAATTTTGGTGCCGCTGATCGCGTACGAGCCGTCGCTATTCGGCTCGGCCTTCGTGCGCAGAATGCCGAGGTCGGTGCCGCAATGCGGCTCGGTCAGACACATCGTGCCCGTCCATTCACCCGACACCAGTTTCGGCAGATATGTCTGCTGCAGTTCCGGCGTGCCGTGCGCGTGCAGGCACTCGTAAGCGCCGTGCGACAGGCCGGGGTACATCGCCCAGGCCTGGTTCGCCGAGTTCATCATCTCGTACATCGCGTTGTTGACGAACGCGGGCAGGCCCTGGCCGCCGAAGTCAGGATCGCAGCCGAGCGCGGGCCAGCCCGCCTCGACGTATTGCCGGTACGCCTCCTTAAAGCCCTTCGGCGTGGTGACGACGCCATCGCCTTCGTATTTGCAGCCTTCCTGGTCGCCGCTCTGGTTCAGCGGGAACAACACTTCCGAGCAGAACTTGCCGGCTTCCTCGAGCACCTGGTTGATCGTGTCGGCATCGAGATCAGCGTGCTTCGGCATCTGTTTGATCTCGGCTTCGACGTTCAGCAGCTCGTGCAATACGAATTGCATGTCGCGCAACGGCGCGGCGTACTGTCCCATGAGTCTCTCCAATCAATCCAAAGGTGTTGGCTCGAGCTCCGCTGCCAGTCTCCCCGCCGTCTGGATCCATCCGATCAGGACCCAACCAGCCTCGCTAGCGGCTTGCGCTCTCGCTCTGATACGAAACAATCAGTTTTTCCAGCGCGGCCCACGTCAGGCGCACGGCATCGGGCAGATGCAGGAAGCGTGCGTCATGATGCAAGCCGAGCGTGAAGCTATACAGTTCGAAAAGCATCAGTTGCGGATCGGTGTCCACACGCAGATGCCCTTCTTCCATTGCCTGCGAAATGGCTCGCGTAAGCGCCGCGCGCCACATCGTGACGCTCGCGACCAGTTGCTCGCGCACCGCGCTGTCCGCGCGATCGTCATACTCGACCGCGCCGCTGATGTAGATGCACCCAGTCGTCACTTCCTGGATGCGCTTCTCGATCCAGCGCGAGATCATCGCGCGCAAGCGCGGCAAGCCTCGGGGCTCGCGCAGACTCGGGAAAAACACCTCGTCCTCGAAACGACGGTGATATTCGCGCACCACTTCGACCTGCAGGTCTTCGCGCGACCCGAAATGCGCGAACACTCCGCTCTTGCTCATCTGCATGCGCTCGGCGAGCAGACCGATCGTCAGACCTTCCAGTCCGTCGCGGCTTGCCAGATCAAGTGCTGCATCGAGAATCGCGGCTCGCGTTTGTTCGCCTTTTCGCATAGCTGTGTACCGTCTGATTTGACCGAAAGAAAAATCGAACGGTCGTACCATTATTGTGGGTGACCGTCCGCGAGACAAGGACTTTATTAGAAACGGGTTTCTAACACGTTCTGATTTTCCGTCATTCGCCTATAAGAGGATGCGGAATTTTTAGAATCATTTGCCAGAACTGATCTGAGTTGTCTCCGATTATTGATTATTATGAATAGGCTTTTGTCTGCCTTTTTCTGTATCGCCTCTTAATCGTACCCGCCCACCGTCAGCAGCTTCATCGCGAGCCGGTAGGTGTTGTACGCAAACCAGTTCAGCAGACGCTCGCCAGCGGGACGCGCCGCATAGCGCTTCTCGTCGATGCGACGCCCCTCGTCGAACGCGGCGACGATTGCCGTGCGCAGCTGGTCGATCTCCGGGTGCAGCACGAGCACGACGTTCGCCTCGTTGTTCAGCATCAGGCTCAGCGCGTCGAGATTCGACGAGCCGACCGTCCCCCAGTTCGAATCGACCACGGCGACCTTGCCGTGCAGCATCGTCTTTTCGTATTCGGCGATCTTGACGCCAGCCTTCAGCAACGTGCGGTACAGGAACGGCACCGCGTAGTCGAGCATCGCGAACTCTTTCCTGCCGATCACGAGGCGCACGTCGATGCCGCGTTGCGCCGCGTAGATCAGCGCGCGCCGCAGCTTGCGTCCGGGCATGAAGTACGGATTGGCCAGCAGCACTTCGGAGCGCGCCTGGCCGATTGCGGTGAGATACGCTTTTTCGATTGCGCGCCGGTTGACGAAGTTGTCGCGCGCGACGAACGCGACGCACGGCTCGGCCATCGCCCGCATGTCGGCTGTACGGGCGCTGCGGCGCACGCGTACGAAGCGTTCAGTCGCGGCCTGCGGCGTCGCCCCGCCGACGGGCGGCGGCACGAGCGCCGGGCGATGGCCGATGCGGATGCGCTCCCACTGCACGTCGAACGCTTCGAGTACGTCGGCCACCACGGGGCCTTCCAGCTCGACGGCGAAGTCCCAGCGCGCGTAAGGCAGACGCGTGCCGTTCTGATCGTAGTCGTCGACGACATTGATGCCGCCGCAATACCCGAATTCGCCGTCGACGACGGCGAGCTTGCGGTGCGTGCGCGAGAAGCCGAATCGCCCAAAAATATGCGGGTTGTAAATGCGATGCTCGATGCCCGCCACCTGCCAGTCGTTGAACATCGGCAGGCGCTCGGTGCCGACGCCATCGGTGATCACGCGCACGCGCACGCCGCGCGTGGCGGCGCGGATCAGCGCGTCGGACACGGGACGGCCGGCGGCATCGTCGCAAAAGATGTAGGTTTCCAGCGCGACGTCGCTTTTCGCAGCGTCGATCCGTTCGATCAACGCGGCAAAGTACGTCTCGCCCGCCGTGAACAGGCGCACCGAGTTGCCGGAACAAAAGCGATACCTGGACCAGTAACGCCGGCCAGGCAAATGCTGTGTCAGCCGGTCGAAGCGGCGGCCACCGCCGCCGCTCATCGGCAACGCTCCTTCACGCGTTGCGGCAGCTGCAGGATCGCGTCGCGGTTGGACCACGAGAAGCAGCGCTCGGCCGCCTCTTGCCAGGGCAGCCACAGATGCGCGGTGTGCTCAAGGGGCGCAAGCGTCACTTCGAGACGTTGCGGCACCTGCAGGCTGAACCAGTGCTCGGTGTTGTGCGTGACGCCTTCGGCATAGCGGTGACGCCAGGTCGGGAAGATTTCGAAGTCGATATGGTGATGCCAGTCGACGAGCGCCTCACGCGACACGACCTCGCCGCCAATCACGATACCCGTCTCTTCCGCCACTTCGCGGATCGCCGTCTGCGCGATCGGTTCGTCGACGTGATCCTTCGAGCCCGTCACGGATTGCCAAAAGGCCTCCCGGTCGGCTCGTTCAATGAGCAGCACGTCGAGATCGGGCGTATGAATGACGACGAGAACGGATTCCGGAATCTTCGGCGGTTTCGGCATGGTGATAAAGCGGGGCGCGGTTTTGCTGACTGGACCGCGCGATTGCATGTCGGACGGAAGAGCTTACAACGACTGTAACGCAAAAAGCGAAAAAGGCGCATAACGCGCCTTTTTCACTAGTAGTTTGGCGGGCGCGTCGTTGTTTTAACGACGCAACCGCGCAAACGGTCACATTTACGCTTTCTGCTCGGGCTGACGCAGACGGATGTGCAGTTCCTTCAACTGACGCTCGTCGACTTCGCTCGGCGCCTGCGTGAGCAGATCCTGCGCGCGCTGCGTCTTCGGGAACGCGATCACGTCGCGGATCGAGTCGGCGCCCGCCATCATCGTGACGATGCGGTCCAGACCGAACGCGATGCCGCCGTGCGGCGGCGCGCCGTACTGCAGCGCGTCCAGCAGGAAGCCGAACTTCGCGCGCGCTTCCTCGGCGCCGATCTTCAACGCGCGGAACACCTTGCTCTGCACGTCTTCCTGGAAGATACGCACCGAACCGCCGCCGATTTCCCAGCCGTTCAGCACGATGTCGTAGGCCTTCGCGAGGCAGCGGCCCGGGTCCGTTTCCAGATACTCCAGGTGCTCGTCCTTCGGGCTCGTGAACGGGTGGTGCGCGGCGACGTAGCGGTTTTCTTCTTCGTCGTATTCGAACATCGGGAAGTCGACGACCCACAGTGGCTTCCAGCCCTTCTCGACCAGACCGTTGGCCTTGCCGAACTCCGAGTGGCCGATCTTCAGACGCAGCGCGCCGAGGCTGTCGTTGACGACCTTCGCACGATCCGCCGCGAAGAAAATGATGTCGCCGTCCTGCGCGCCCGTGCGCTCGATGATGGCCGCGATGGCCGCGTCGTGCAGGTTCTTGACGATCGGGCTTTGCAGGCCGTCACGGCCCTTCGCCACTTCGTTGATCTTGATCCACGCCAGACCCTTCGCGCCGTAGATGCGCACGAATTCCGTGTAGCTGTCGATGTCGCCACGCGACAGCTCGCTGCCCTTCGGCACGCGCAGCGCCGCGACGCGGCCGTCTTTCGTGTTGGCGGGCGTGCTGAACACCTTGAAGTCGACGTCCTTCATCGCGTCCGTCAGTTCCGTGAATTCGAGCTTGACGCGCAGGTCGGGCTTGTCCGAACCGAAACGGCGCATCGCTTCCGAATACGGCATCACGGCGAACTTCGCGTCGAGGTCGACGCCGATCGTTTCCTTGAACACGTGACGCGTCATGTCTTCGAACAGGTCACGGATTTCCTGCTCGCCCAGGAACGACGTTTCGCAGTCGATCTGCGTGAATTCCGGCTGACGGTCGGCGCGCAGGTCTTCGTCGCGGAAGCACTTGACGATCTGGTAATAACGGTCGAAGTTCGCGACCATCAGCAACTGCTTGAAGAGCTGCGGCGATTGCGGCAGCGCGAAGAACTGGCCCGCGTTCACACGCGACGGCACGAGGTAATCGCGCGCGCCTTCCGGCGTGCTCTTGGTCAGCATCGGCGTTTCGATGTCGATGAAGCCGCGCGAATCGAGGTACTTGCGCACTTCCATCGTCACGCGATAACGCAGACGCAGGTTGTGTTGCATCTGCGGACGGCGCAGGTCCAGCACGCGGTGCGTGAGGCGCGTGGTTTCCGACAGGTTGTCGTCGTCGAGCTGGAACGGCGGCGTGACCGACGCGTTCAGCACGTTCAGCTCGTGGCACAGCACCTCGATCTTGCCGCTCGTCAGGCTGGCGTTGGTCGTGCCTTCCGGACGGTTGCGCACGACGCCCTTCACCTGGACGCAGAATTCGTTGCGCACGCCTTCAGCCGTCTTGAACATCTCAGCGCGGTCCGGGTCGCAGACGACCTGAACGAGGCCTTCGCGGTCGCGCAGGTCGATGAAGATAACGCCGCCATGGTCGCGGCGCCGGCTCACCCAGCCGCACAGCGACACAGTTTGACCCAGCAGGTGTTCGGTCACCAGACCGCAGTATTCAGATCTCATCGACATGATGTTTGTCTTTCGTTTTGCATTGGTTGAACGGCGCGCGCCGCACCATGTGACGGGCGGCGCAAGCCGGCATTACAGCGGTGGCTCGACAGGCGTGCGGCGCTCCGGCGCCGGCTGATTCGCGGGCGGAGCAACGACGCCCATCGAGACGATGTACTTGAGTGCGGCGTCGACAGTCATGTCGAGCTCGATCACTTCGCTTTTCGGCACCATCAGGAAGAAGCCGGACGTCGGGTTCGGCGTGGTCGGCACATAGACGCTGACGTGCTCTTCCTTGAGATGGTTGACGACGTCGCCGCCGGGAATGCCCGTCAGAAACCCGATAGTGTAGGACCCTTTGCGCGGATATTCGATCAGCAACGCCTTACGGAACGCGTTCCCGCTGGACGACAGCAGCGTGTCGGACACCTGCTTGACGCTGGTGTAGATCGGGCCGACGACGGGAATGCGCGCGACGATCAGTTCCCACCAGCCGACGAGCTTCTGCCCAACAAAGTTCTGCGTCAATAGACCGACGACAAAAATGAAAGCGAGCGTCAATACGGCACCGAGACCCGGCAAGCGGAAGCCGAGCACCCGCTCCGGCTGCCACGAACGGGGCAACAGCAGCAGCGTCTGATCCATCGTGCCGATGATCAGGCCGAGCACCCACAGCGTGATGGCAAGAGGCACCAGCACCAGCAGGCCCGTCAGAAACACCGATTTGAGCGTCGTCTTTTTCGTCGTCATGTATACCGCCAGAAATCCGCGCGACTGCGTTGCGCGGCGTCTACGTCACCTCACGGTGGCGAAACTGCTAGGTGCCCGAGCTGCTCGCGGGAGCGGGTGCCGCTGCCGGCGCCGGGGCGGCAGCCGGCGTAGTCGTGGAAGCTGCGCTGTCGGACGAACCCGTCGCCTCCGGCTTGCTGTCCGTTTTGGACGCCGACGCGTCCGTGGCGTTGCTGGCAGCGCCGCCCGCGTTGTTGCCTGAATTGCCGCCGCGGAAGTCCGTGACGTACCAGCCCGAACCCTTCAGCTGAAAACCAGCGGCGGTGACCTGTTTGCGGAAAGCATCGGTTCCGCACTCCGGGCATTGCGTCAACGGGGCGTCGCTCATTTTCTGGAGCACGTCCTTCGCGAAGCCGCATGACTCGCAACGATAAGCGTAGATCGGCATGACCTTGTCCCTACTGAAATCTCTTTGAACGCTTGCAAAGCCTTGAATTATAGCCGCAAACAATGGCACGCCCCGGAATTCGGGGTGGAACGGCCGACGCAGCCGCCACGCTCTAGATGAGGTCGGCGGAGTCGGGAATCAAGCCCTTGCCGCGCCTATGCGCCGCGCCGACGCAAGGTGAGCCAGCGCTCGCGTCCGGCGAAGACGGGGATCGAGTCGCCGACGGGTTCGTCCTCCAGCAACTCGAAATGGGGCGTCAGCAGCGCGTCGAGTTCGGCCCGCTCGATGATGAACGGCGGGCCTTTTGGCGAGCCGGTCGGCGAGCCTTTCGGCGCGCCTTCGCCAATGAAAAAGAAACCAGCGAGCAATCCGCCCGCGGGCAAGAGTTCAGCCATGCGCGCCAGCCATTCCGCGCGCCGCGAGGGCGGCAACGCGCATAAAAATGCCCGCTCGTAGATCCAGCCCAGCTCGAATGGCGGCGTGTACGTGAAAAAGTCCGCCTGTTCGACGAGGCTTGCATGCGCGCCCAGTTGAGCGCGGGCGGCTTCCACGGCATGGGCCGCAAAGTCGATCGCCCGGAGCGTCCAGCCTTTTTCGGCGAGCCACCACGCTTCGTACGCGCTGCCGCAGCCGGGAATAAGCACGGGCATCGGCGCGTGCCGGTCGACAAACGCCTTGAACGCCGACGGCACGCCTGCCTGATCCCACGGCGTGAAACCGCGTTCGAAGCGCTCGTCCCAGAAGCCGGGCGCGTTCGGATCGCGGCTCTCGAACGCTGGCGGCGCGGGAGAAACATTCGGCTTGCGATCGCTCATCGGTACATCTCCTAAAACGCCGTCAATACCCGCCGTACGCAATGGCGAGCCATGCGCGCGCCAGCACCGCACCGACACCCACGGCCACGCCGAACATCAGCAGACCTTGCAGCAGCCGGTTCGTGCGCTTCTGCTCGAGCAGGATCTGGCGGATGGTTTCGTCGTTGATCCCGCGCTGCTGCACGTCATGACGCTGCGCCAGCACGTGATGGATCAGCCGCGGCAGCTGCGGCAGCGTCTTGCTCCACTGCGGCGCCTCGATTTTCAGCCGCTCATACCAGCCTTTCGCGCCTATCTGCTCGTTCATCCAGCGTTCCAGATACGGCTTGGCGGTCTTCCACAAGTCGAGTTCGGGATCGAGTGAACGGCCCAGACCTTCGACGTTCAGCATCGTCTTCTGCAGCAGCACCAGTTGCGGCTGGATTTCGACGTTGAAGCGGCGCGACGTCGAGAAGAGCCGCATCAACACCTGGCCGAGCGAAATGTCCTTCAGCGCGCGATCGAAGTACGGCTCGCAGACCGCGCGAATCGCGCTTTCGAGTTCTTCGACACGCGTCGTGGGCGGCACCCAGCCGGACTCCAGATGCAGCGTCGCGACGCGGTGGTAGTCGCGCTTGAAGAACGCGAGAAAGTTCTGCGCGAGATAGTTCTTATCGAAGTCCGACAGCGCGCCGATGATGCCGAAATCCAGCGCGATATAACGGCCGAAATGCACCGGATCGAGACTGACCTGGATGTTGCCTGGGTGCATGTCCGCGTGGAAAAAGCCGTCGCGGAACACCTGCGTGAAGAAAATCTCGACGCCCTCGCGCGCGAGCTTCGGAATATCGACGCCCGCCGCCCGCAGCGTATCGACCTGGCTGATCGGCACGCCGACCATCCGCTCCATCACGAGCACGTTCGCCGTGCAGAACTCCCAGTACATCTCCGGGACGAGCAGCAGATCCAGGCCCGCGAAGTTACGCCGCAGCTGGCTGCCGTTCGCGGCTTCGCGCATCAGGTCGAGTTCGTCGTGCAGATACTTGTCGAATTCCGCGACCACTTCGCGCGGCTTCAGGCGCTTGCCGTCCGCCCACAGACGCTCCGCCCACACGGCGATGTCGCGCAGCAGCGCGAGATCGGAATCGATCACGGGAAGCATGTTCGGCCGCAGCACCTTCACGGCGACCTGCTTGCCCGCGTGCTGGCCCGTCTTCAAGGTCGCGAAGTGAACCTGCGCGATCGACGCGCTCGCCACGGGCACGCGTTCGAAGTCGTCGAAGATCGTATCGACGGGCGCGCCGAGCGACTTTTCGATGATCGCGATCGCCACCGCCGAATCGAATGGCGGCACCTGATCCTGCAGCTTGGCAAGCTCGCTGGCGATGTCGGGGCGCAGCAGGTCGCGGCGCGTGGACAGCACCTGGCCGAACTTCACGAAAATCGGCCCGAGGCTTTCGAGCGCGAGACGCAGCCGCACGCCCGGCGGCTGGTCGAACTTCCGGCCGATCGTGGTGATACGCAGCAACATCCGCACGCGGCGATCGTTGATGCGGCTCAGCATCATCTCGTCCAGCCCAAAGCGGATGACGGTAAAGAAAATCTTGAGGAAACGCAGGAAACGCATGGTTGAGCCCGGTGACTAGCGCGTGCCGCGCGACGTGGCGGCGCCGCCCGGCGCATTGGCGCCGCGGGCTTCGACCTTCTGTTCGAGACGCTCGATGCGCTTTTCGACGCGCGCGAGCGCGTCGCGGGCGCGCGCCAGCTCGACGTTGAAGTCGTCGAGCGCGGTGCGGCGCACGAGCTGCGGGTTTTCGTCCAGCAGATATTCGGCAACCGATTCGACCAGATTGCGGCCCGTGCGTAGCGCATGGTCGCCGACCGTGCGCGCCACCGACGCGATCCGCCACGCGGGCCCGTCGCCGATCAGCTTGGCCAGATCTTCTTCCGGCTCCCAGCGCAGATGCTCGGCAAGCTTCGCGATGACTGTCGCGAACTCGGCGTCGCCTTCGATCTTCACGTGCTTCATTACGGCCGCCTGGCCGCCCTGCAGGAACGCGGGGACGGCGTCCGGCGGCACCGAGACGGTGACGTCGAACGTGTTGTGCGCTTCGCTTTCGTCGACGGCGCTCAGATAGCCGTCCGGCTGCACCAGCAAAATCAGCGTGACGGGAGGACAGGACAGCCGCGCAATCTTGCCGGCGTACGGGGTGAGACGTTCGCGCGCCCACGTTTCGCGAGCGAGCAGATGGTTGACGGCAGCAGCGAAGGGCTTGGCGGCAAGGGTCATCGGCAGTGGAAAGAGAAAACCCGCGCCGGCGACTGCCGACGCGGGTTCCTATTGTAACGTCCGTTCGCTTTGAGCCTGGCTCCGCCGAACGGCTAATCCTTTACAGGATCAGTGAAGATTCACTTGCTGGATGCCTGCGAGCAGCCAGCCTTCGCCAGTGCGCTTCGACAGGTTCCAGATTTCCTCGAACGGCTCCGCCGCACTGCCCGACGTTTCGCGGATAAGACCGTGGAAGCGCACGCTCGCGAGATATTCGCTGCCGCGATCTTCGACGCCCAGCAGATCGGCGTCCAGCTTCACGACGTCCGTCTGGTTCTTTTCGGCGCCCCGCGAACTCAGGTCGACCCTCACTTCGGCAAACATTTCAGGCGTCGTGAACTCGCGGATGTCGTCCATGTTGCCCGCGTCCCACGCAGCCTGCAGGCGCACGAAGTAGACCTTCGCGTTGCGCAGGAACGCTTCCGTATCGAAGCCTGCCGGAACGGCCGGCGCGGCGGCGACTTCAGGCGTCGTCAGCGGGTTGCCTTGCGGCCCGAGGTACGAGCCCGTCGGCGGCGCCGTGTAGCGCGGCTCCTGCGCGTAACCCGTGCCGCCCGCGTTCAGCGTCGGCGCGCCGCCCGCGTAAGCCGGCGTCTGCGCGTCGCGCTTGCGGGCGACGAACTTGCGGATCAACCAGACGGCGACGAACGCGATCAGCGCGATCACGATCAGGTTCGACATCATGCCGGCGAACGCTTCGCCAAGACCGAGGTGCGACAGCAGCGCTGCGATGCCGAGACCCGCCGCGAGACCGGCGATCGGCCCGAGCCAGCGCGAGCGGTTAGGCTGCGCAGCGGGCGTGGGCGGCGGCGTGGCGGGACGCTGCTGCTGCATCGCCTGCGACGGCGCACCCGGCGACTGCGAAGGCGCCGACTGCTGTGACGGCTGGGTGATGTTCGACTGACGCCCGATACTGCGGCCGCCGCCCATGCGTTTCGCTTCGGCGTCGAGCGAGGCCAGCGTGCCGATCGAAATCAGGCCGACCATCGCGATCAGTCCGATTCTCCTCGCCCATGCCCCCTTGACCTTACAACGAGATGACAGATTCGAATCAGACATTTCTGCAATTTCCTTTTAAAAACGAGAGGTTAGGGACATTAGTATTTCGTCCCCACATGTAAGGCTACCACGCCAGCTGACAAATTGTAATATTTGACGGCTTCGAGGCCTGCTTGTTCCATCATCGTCTTCAAAGTTTCTTGATCCGGATGCATGCGGATCGATTCGGCCAGGTAGCGGTAGCTCTCTGCGTCCTTCGCGAAGCGCTCGCCGAGCCAGGGGAGCACCTTAAAAGAATAGACGTCGTACGCCTTCTTGAGCGGGTCCCACACTTTCGAAAATTCCAGCACGAGCACGCGCCCGGCCGGCTTCAACACGCGGCGCATCTCGGCGAGCGCCGCGTCCTTGTGCGTCATGTTGCGCAAGCCGAATGCCACCGTCACCACGTCGAAGTAATTGTCCGGAAACGGGATTTTCTCGGCGTCGCAGAGCAGCGTCGGGGTGATGATGCCCTTGTCGATCAGGCGGTCGCGGCCCACGCGCAGCATCGATTCGTTGATGTCCGTGTGCCACACTTCGCCCGTCTCGCCCGCCTGCTTCGCGAAGGTCTTCGACAGATCGCCCGTGCCGCCCGCAATGTCGAGCACCCGGTAGCCGGGCCGCACGTTGGCCTGCGCGATCGTGAACGCCTTCCACGCGCGGTGCATCCCGCCCGACATCAGGTCGTTCATCAGGTCATAGTTGGAGGCGACCGAGTGGAACACGCCGGCCACTTTCTTCGCTTTTTCCTGTTCGTCGACTGTCTGATAGCCGAAGTGGGTTTTGGTCATCGCGCTTCGTCCTTTCGCGTATTCTAAGAAATTGTTGCGCCGCATCAAGCGACGGGAAGGCGGGAATCGTATCAGTGTCTGTGGCCGTGCGCAGGGCCGGATACGGGCA
This sequence comes from Paraburkholderia sp. PGU19, assembly GCF_013426915.1. Classification (GTDB taxonomy): domain Bacteria; phylum Pseudomonadota; class Gammaproteobacteria; order Burkholderiales; family Burkholderiaceae; genus Paraburkholderia. The sequence continues at coordinate 438,033 of NZ_AP023179.1, read as the reverse complement.
TCGGCGCGTCCCGGTCGACGCCTGCCGCCTTAAGTTTGGCGAAATACTCGGCCCAGAGTTCGTCCTGGCGGGTCGCGAGGTCCCACAGCAAGTCCCACGAATAGATGCCCGTGTTATGGCCGTCGGAGAAAGTCGGCTGCAGCGCATAGTTCCCAACGCCTTCGAGCGCTGTGATCGACACCTCGCGCTTGCCTGTCTGCAGCGTCTCCTGGCCCGGGCCGTGGCCGCGCACTTCCGCCGACGGCGAATAGACGCGCATCAACTCGAACGGCACGCGGTAACTCTTGCCGTCCGCGTACTGCAATTCGAGCACGCGCGACACGGCATGAACGACGACGCCGGCGGGCACCGGCGTGTCGGGTTTCAATCCACTCATGATGACCTCAGGCGAGAGCGTGTTCGATTTCGCCGCGTACCGCTTCGCGCAGCAACGTGGCCTGCGCGCGACGCTGCGACAGCATCGCCTCGGAAACGGTGCGCTGGCGCGGCGCCCAGATGGGCAGCGGGAAATGCGCGTCGTTGGAGAAACGGGGAATCACATGCCAGTGCACGTGCGGCACCTGGTTGCCGAGACTCGCCAGATTCACCTTGACGGGGTGCAGGATGCGCCGGATCGCGCGCTCGACGGCGTATACCACGCGCATCACACGGTCGCGCTCGCCGTCGCCCAGATCGGAAAACTCGGCGACGTGCCTGTTCCAGATCACGCGGCAAAAACCGGGGTAGTCATGTTCGTCGGCGAGGACGACACGCAGCGTGTCGTCCTGCCACAGTACATCGCCACCGTCTTCACGGCAGAAGATACAGTCCATCGTCGTCCTCGAACGGAACCTTTATCGCGCCATTAGACCAGCACGCGCTCGATTCCGCCATTGTTCGCGCGCTGCACATAGTCGGCCATCCAGTTCTCGCCGAGCACGTGTCGCGCGATTTCGACAACGATATAGTCGGCTTCGATATTCGCGTCTTCGTTGTAACGCGACAGACCTTGCAGACAGGACGGGCAGCTCGTCAGGATCTTGACGTCGGACGCTGCGCCGTTTGCACCGTTGGCGCCGTTCGGTTGCGTGCCATCACCCGCCTTCAGCACCGAACCCGGCTGCGCGTTCGCGCCCGCATCGGCGACGACGGGAATACCGCGCAACTTCGCCGCGCCCTTGCGGATTTCCTCTTCCTTGCGGAAGCGCACCTGCGTCGAAATATCCGGACGCGTGACAGCCAGCGTGCCCGACTCGCCACAGCAGCGATCGTTCTTCTCGATCTTGTAGCCGTCGTTCTTCTCGGCGCCCATGAGCTCGTTGACCAGCTTGACCGGGTCCATCGTCTTGATCGGCGTGTGGCACGGGTCGTGGTACATGTAGCGCGTACCCTTCACGCCCTCGAGCTTGATGCCCTTCTCCAGCAGGAATTCGTGGATGTCGATGATCCGGCAGCCCGGGAAGATCTTCTCGAATTCGTAGCCAGCCAGCTGGTCGTAACACGTGCCGCACGACACCACCACCGTCTTGATGTCGAGATAGTTCAGCGTGTTCGCGACACGATGGAACAGCACACGGTTATCCGTGACGATCTGCTCGGCCTTGTCGAACTGGCCCGAGCCGCGCTGCGGATACCCGCAACACAGATAACCCGGCGGTAGCACCGTCTGCACGCCCGCTTCCCACAGCATCGCCTGGGTGGCGAGACCGACCTGCGAGAACAGACGCTCGGAACCGCAACCGGGGAAGTAGAACACCGCTTCCGAATCGACGGTCGTGGCCTTCGGGTTGCGGATGATCGGGACGATCTTGTTGTCCTCGATATCGAGCAGTGCGCGGGCTGTCTTCTTCGGCAGGTTGCCCGGCATCTTCTTGTTGACGAAGTGGATCACCTGCTCGACCACGGGCGGCTTGCCAGTCGTCGCGGGCGGATGCGCCGTCTGCTTCTTGACGAACTTCTTCAGCACGTCGTTGCCGAGGCGCTGCGCTTTGTAACCGACGCCCATCATCGCGGTGCGCGCGAGATTGATGGTCTGCGGATTGGTCGCGTTGAGGAAGAACATGCCCGCCGCGTTGCCCGCGTTGAACTTCTTCTTGCCCATCTTGCGCAGCAGGTTGCGCATGTTCATCGTGACGTCGCCGAAGTCGATCTTCACCGGGCATGGCGTCACGCACTTGTGGCAAACGGTGCAGTGATCGGCGACATCGTTGAACTCGTCCCAATGCTTGATCGACACGCCACGGCGCGTCTGCTCTTCATACAGGAACGCCTCGACCAGCAGCGACGTCGCGAGAATCTTGTTGCGCGGGCTGTACAGCAGATTCGCGCGCGGCACGTGCGTCGCGCAGACGGGCTTGCACTTGCCGCAACGCAGGCAGTCCTTCACCGAATCGGCGATCGCGCCGATATCGGACTGCTGCATGATCAGCGATTCATATCCCATCAGCCCGAACGACGGTGTGTACGCATTGCGCAAGTCCGCGCCTTCGAGCAGCTTGCCCTTGTTGAAGCGGCCATGCGGATCGACGCGCTGCTTGTACGCGCGGAATTCGCCGATCTCGTCTTCCGTCAGGAATTCGAGCTTCGTGATGCCGATGCCGTGCTCGCCAGAAATCACGCCATCCAGCGAACGCGCGAGCTTCATGATGCGCGCCACCGCGTGATGCGCGTCCTGCAACATCTCGTAGTTGTCGGAGTTGACGGGGATGTTCGTATGAACGTTACCGTCGCCCGCGTGCATGTGGAGCGCGACGAACACGCGGCCGCGCAGCACCTTTTTATGAATAGCCTGCGCTTCGTCGAGAATCGGCTTGAACTCGCCGCCGTTGAAGATCTGGCGCAGTTCCGCGCGGATTTCCTGCTTCCACGACACGCGCACCGTGCGGTCCTGAACGATATGGAACACGTTCGCGTCCGGCTGATCGTCCACGCGATCCGCGAATTTCTCCGCGAGCCCCGCATAGCCGAGCCCAACCAGATAGTGCTGCGCTTCGCGCAACGACAGGTCCAGCTTGTCGCGCAGGAATTCCCAGCGCTTCTTCACATGGCCGAGCAGTTCGAGCGCCTGCTGCACGCGATCTTCGAGCAATTCAGCGCTCGGAATTTCGTTCGCGTCGTCGCTCTTGCCGAGCGGCAGCTTGCCGCTCTTGAAGAACGCTTCGAGCGCGTCGACCAGTTGCAGCTTGTTCTTGATCGACAGTTCGATGTTGATGCGCTCGATGCCGTCCGTGTATTCGCCCATGCGATTGAGCGGAATCACGACGTCTTCGTTGATCTTGAACGCGTTGGTGTGCTTCGCGATCGCTGCCGTGCGGCTGCGGTCGAGCCAGAAACGCTTGCGCGCCTCGGCGCTCACGGCGACGAAGCCTTCGCCGCTCTTGCCGTTGGCCATGCGGATCACTTCCGACGTCGCCGTCGCGACCGCGTCCGCATCGTCGCCGACGATATCGCCGATCAGCACCATCTTCGGAAACGCGTTGCGCTTGCTCTTGGTCGCGTAGCCGACCGCGCGCAGATAACGCTCGTCGAGGTGTTCGAGGCCCGCTAGAATCGCGCCGCCCTGCTTCGACGTTTCGAACAGATAGTCCTTGATTTCGACGATGCTCGGAATCGCCTCTCGCGCCTGGCCGAAGAACTCCAGACAGACGGTGCGCGTATGCGCGGGCATCTTGTGCAGCACCCAGCGCGCCGACGTGATCAGGCCGTCGCAGCCTTCCTTCTGGATGCCCGGCAGACCGGCGAGGAATTTATCCGTGACGTCTTTGCCAAGACCTTCCTTGCGGAAACGCCGGCCTTCAATGTCGAGCATTTCCGTGCGCAGCAGCTTTTCGCCGGGCGCGTATTCGCCGTCGAACCACTTTAGTTCGAAGCGCGCGACGGGAATGTCGTGAATCTTGCCGAGGTTGTGATCGAGGCGCGTGACTTCGAGCCAGTTCCCTTCCGGGTCGACCATGCGCCACCACGCGAGGTTGTCGAGCGCCGTGCCCCACAGCACGGCCTTCTTGCCGCCCGCGTTCATCGCGACGTTGCCGCCGATGCACGATGCGTCGAGCGACGTCGGATCGACGGCGAACACATAGCCCGCCTGCTCGGCCGCTTCCGTCACGCGGCGCGTGACGACACCTGCGCCGGAGAAGATCGTCGGCACCTTGTGCGCGACGCCGGGCAACTCCGTCAATTCGACCGCGCCCAACTGCTCCAGCTTCTCGGTATTGATGACGGCGGAGAACGGCGTGAGCGGCACCGCGCCGCCCGTGTAGCCCGTGCCGCCCCCGCGCGGAATCACGGTCAGGCCGAGTTCGAAACACGCCTTGATGAGACCGGCGATTTCGGCTTCCGTATCCGGCGTCAGCACGACAAACGGATATTCGACGCGCCAGTCGGTCGCGTCCGTCACGTGCGAGACGCGCGCGAGGCCGTCGAAGCGGATGTTGTCCTTCTGCGTCTGGCGGCCCAGCACTTTGGTCGAGCGGCGGCGCAGATCGGCCATTTTCTCGAACTCGCCCGCGAATGCATCGACGGCGCGGCGCGCGGCGGCGACCAGCGTTTCGACACGTGCCGCACGATCGACGCCCGCGTCGTCGCCATGCTCGACGAGGTCGGCGCGGCGGCGCTTTTCAATTTCGGTCAGACGGTGATTCAGCGCTTCGATCAGCAGCGCGCGGCGCTTTGGGTTGTCGAGCAGGTCGTCTTGCAGGTAAGGATTGCGGCGCACGACCCAGATGTCGCCGAGCACTTCGTACAGCATGCGCGCCGAGCGGCCGGTGCGGCGTTCCGCGCGCAGTTCGTCGAGGGCGGCCCACGCTTCGTCGCCGAGCAGACGGATGACGATTTCGCGGTCGGAGAACGACGTGTAGTTGTACGGGATTTCGCGCAGACGCGGTTCGGCGTCGGCGGCAACGGTGGCGGCGGCGCCGTGCGGATCGAAAACTTGAGGTGCGTTCATGTTTGGACGACTCGGTAGGTCAGCGGCGTGCGCTCATCGTTGAGGCCCGCTGACAGTGCGCGTGGGGCGCAATGCTGGAAATCTTTCTAGTGTGCGAAGCCGCAACCGGCAGGCCAGCGCCCGGGATCGCCGGGGAAATGGCTGGAACGTGGGTGGCCGGTCGCCTCGCGGCGCTCAGAGGCAGCTACACGATCGTGCATGCCGCACGTGCCGCTGCGCCGCGGGACGAGACTCGCGCGGGACGGGCATCAAATGGGCGATCCGAGGCTGCCAGTGCATCTTCCGATCCTTGTTCCAAAATAAGATTCTACCGCATGATCCTCGCGCGCGTTGACGCCTGAATGTAAGCGCGACAAGCCTTTGCGCGTTCGCTTGACAGAATTCGCCGCGAAATTGCCAGGCGGCGACGCACCCAAAATGCATCGCGTCCATGCCCACGCTGAGTCCGATTTTTCGACCGTCCGGTCGGCTGGCCGAGCTTCCCGATAAAGCGAAAGCAATCGGACAAATCCCGGATCAGCCACGTCCGGACAGACGGTTGGCGCTATCATTGATCCTTTCCTGTCCGAAATAGCGCATCGCGCGTGACCCGCATGGCTTCCCACGACTACCTGAAGAAAATCCTCACCGCCCGCGTCTACGACGTCGCGCGTGAGACCGAACTCGAACATGCGCGGAATCTGTCCGCACGGCTGCGCAACCCGATTTACCTGAAGCGCGAAGACAATCAGCCCGTCTTCTCGTTCAAGCTGCGCGGCGCCTACAACAAGATGGCGCACATTCCCGCCGACGCCCTCGCGCGCGGCGTGATTACGGCTTCGGCGGGCAACCATGCGCAAGGCGTGGCGTTGTCGGCGGCACGGATGGGCGTGAAGGCGATCATCGTGGTGCCCGTGACGACGCCGCAGGTGAAGGTCGATGCCGTGCGCACACATGGCGGCCCGACCGTCGAAGTCGTGCAGTCGGGCGAATCGTTCAGCGACGCCTACGCGCACGCCGTCAAGCTGCAGGAGCAACATGGCCTCACCTTCGTCCATCCGTTCGATGATGAATACGTGATCGCCGGTCAGGGCACGGTCGCGATGGAAGTGCTGAGCCAGCATCAGGCGCCCATTCACGCGATCTTCGTGCCCATCGGCGGCGGCGGTCTCGCGGCGGGCATCGCGGCGTACGTGAAATCGGTGCGCCCGGAGATCAAGGTGATCGGCGTGCAGACCGACGATTCGTGCGCGATGGCGCAATCGCTGAAGGCAGGCAAGCGCGTGACGCTGAACGAAGTCGGCCTGTTTTCGGACGGTACGGCCGTGAAGCTGGTCGGCGAAGAGACCTTCCGCCTGTGCCAGGAATATCTCGACGAAGTGCTGACCGTGGACACCGACGCACTGTGCGCGGCGATCAAGGACGTCTTCCAGGACACCCGCAGCGTGCTGGAGCCGGCCGGGTCGCTGGCCGTCGCGGGCGCGAAGCAGTACGCGGAGCGTGAGGGCATCGAGAACCAGACGTTGATCGCCATCACGTCCGGCGCGAACATGAACTTCGACCGCATGCGTTTCGTCGCGGAGCGCGCGGAAGTCGGCGAGGCGCGCGAGGCCGTGTTCGCGGTGACGATTCCCGAAGAGCGCGGCAGCTTCAAGCGTTTCTGCGAACTGGTCGGCACGCGCAGCGTCACCGAGTTCAACTACCGTATTGCGGATTCGGCGTCGGCCCATATCTTTGTCGGCGTGCAGATCCGCAACCGCAGCGAGTCCGCGCAGATCGCCGGCGCGTTCGAGGCGCACAACTTCGCCACCGTCGATCTGACGAGCGACGAACTTTCGAAGCAGCATATCCGCTACATGGTGGGCGGACGCTCGCCGCTCGCGCACGACGAGCGACTGTTCCGCTTCGAGTTTCCCGAACGGCCGGGCGCGTTGATGAAGTTCCTGTCGTCGATGGCGCCTAACTGGAACATCAGCCTCTTCCATTACCGGAACCAGGGCGCGGACTACAGCTCGATTCTCGTCGGTATTCAGGTGCCGTCGGCGGAAGATTCGGAATTCGCGCGCTTCCTGGCGACGCTTGGCTATCCGTATTGGGAAGAGACGTTAAACCCGGTGTATCGACTGTTCCTTGGATAACGAAGCACGCGCATGGCCTTTTCGCTCGACGACAAACTGGTAGTGGCGATCTCCTCGCGCGCGCTGTTCGATTTCGAGGAAGAGAACCGTGTGTACGAGGATGGCAATCTGCGCGACTACGAAGCGCTGCAGCGCGAGCGGCTGAACGTGCCGGCCAAGCCGGGCGTCGCGTTTCCGCTGATTCGCAAGCTGCTTGCGCTCAATACGGGCGCGCACTGCGTGGAAGTGGTGATTCTGTCGCGCAGCGATCCCATCAGCGGCTTGCGCGCGTTCAGTTCGTGCCGCGAGCATGGGCTGGCGATCGAGCGCGGCGTGTTCACGCGTGGCCGCGCGCCGTTCGCGTATCTCAAGCCGCTGAATGCGTCGCTGTTTCTGTCGGCGAACCAGGACGACGTGCGCGATGCTTTGGCCGCCGGATTTCCGGCTGCACGCGTGTTGCCTGAATCGGCGAAAATGGCGAGCAAGTATCCGGATGAAATCCGCATTGCGTTCGACGGCGACGCCGTGCTGTTTTCCGACGAAGCGGAGCGTGTGTTTCAGAAGGACGGCTTGGGGGCGTTCGTCGGTCATGAGATCGACAACAAGGATTTGCCGCTTGCCGATGGACCGCTGAAGCCTTTGTTGAAAGCGCTGCATCGACTGCAGACGCTGGCTGACGAAGCCGCGCCGATGCACATTCGCACTGCGCTGGTGACGGCGCGTTCGGCGCCCGCGCACGAGCGCGCGATACGCACATTGATGGCCTGGAACATCGAAATCGACGAAGCGATGTTTCTTGGCGGGCTGGACAAGAGCGCATTTTTGCGCGAGTTCGAGCCGGACTTTTTCTTCGACGACCAAATTCGCCACTGCGAATCGGCCCGTGACGTGACAGCGATCGGGCACGTGCTGAGTGGCATCGTGAACGCATCATGACACCCGAACAATCACCGCTGGGCAAACCGTCCAGCTACACCGAACAGTACGATGCATCGCTGCTCTTTCCGATCGCGCGGAAGAATGCGCGCGAGCAGATCGGTATTGGGGCGACGTTGCCGTTTTTCGGCACGGACATCTGGAACGCGTATGAGCTGTCGTGGCTGAATGCGCGCGGCAAGCCGCAGATTGCGATCGCCACTTTTTATATTCCGGCGGAATCGCCGAATATCGTTGAGTCGAAGTCGTTCAAGCTGTATCTCGGATCGTTTGCACAGACTTCGTTCGATTCCATCGAGACTGTTCGCGACACGATCAAGCGGGATGTATCTGCTGCGTGCGGGGCTTCTGTGTCGTTGCATCTTTATCCGCCGGCGGAGTTTTCGAAGCTCGCGCTCGATGAGTTCGAAGGGACTTCGCTGGATCGGCTCGATCTGGATACTGATGTTTATCTGCCGGATGCCGGGTTGCTCAAGGCTGCGATTGATGAGGCGCCTACCGAAGAGACCTTGTTCTCTAATCTTTTGAAGTCGAATTGTCCTGTGACGGGGCAGCCTGATTGGGGTTCTGTTCAGATCCACTATGTGGGGCCGCAGATCGATCATGCTTCTTTGCTGCGGTACATTATTTCTTATCGAAATCACACCGGGTTTCATGAGCAGTGCGTCGAGAAGATCTTTCTCGATGTGCTCAAGGTTTGTCAGCCTGTGAAGCTGGCTGTGTATGCGCGCTATACGCGGCGCGGTGGGCTGGATATCAATCCTTTTCGGACTAACTTTAATCTGCCGATGCCGGATAATTTGCGTACCGCAAGGCAGTGAGTTGTTTTGTTTTGTCTGCGACGCGGGGTGGTTTGTTTGACTTTGCGTTGGCATCCGCGCTTTGTTAGCATGCTTCACGCGTCGCCCCTGTGCGGGGCGACGCGTGAAGCTAGATAACAACTCGCGGATGCCAGCACAAACACAAGCAAACCACCCGCGCCGCAAGCAAAAAAAACCCTCAAGCCGCAGGCTTCTTATAAGCGACGCAATCAACCTCAACTTTACAGTCGATAACCATCGACGACACCACACATGCCCGCGCAGGCGGATTCGCCCCAAAGTACTCCTTGAACACCTTGTTAAAGGAAGCAAAGTCACGCGGATCATCGAGCCAAACCCCACACCGCACAACGTGCTCAGGCCCATATCCAGCCTCAGCCAGAATGGCCAGCACATTTTGAATGGTCTTGTGCGACTGCTCTACGATCCCGCCATTGATCACCTCGCCGTTCTCCATCGGCGTCTGCCCCGACACGAACAGCCAGCCATCCGCCTCGACCGCACGCGCAAACGGCATCACCTGACCACCCGTGCCCTTGCCACCTTCAACGCCATAACGCTTCATCGTTCAACTCCTGTAACGTAAGCGCGTCCGCACCCAATGCGAACGCAAAAATTCAGAAACCCTGTGTAAGCTCGGCCCGCGACGCCGCCGTCGCCCCACGCGCCACAAACCTGCCCGCGCGCTCGCCCGTCGGTTTGCCATCGAGATACGACAGCACGCCATTCACCCAAACGGCATCGATGCCATCCGCCGCCTGCTGCGGCTTGTCGAAGGTCGCCGCGTCGCGAACGCGCGCCGGGTCGAACAACACGAGATCGGCGTGATACCCGATGTGCACTTCGCCGCGCTCCTTCAACCCAAAGCGCCGCGCCGACAAACTCGTCATCTTGCGAATCGCCTCTTCCAGCGGAATCAGCTGCTGATCGCGCGCATAGTGGCCCAGCACGCGCGGAAACGCGCCCCACAAACGCGGATGCGGCAACGGATCGTTCGGCAGACCATCGGAGCCGACCATCGTCGCCGGATGCGAAAGAATGCGCCGCACATCGTCCTCGGACATGTTGTGATAGACGGCGCCCGCCGGTTGCAGTCGCTTCGCCGCTTCCTGCTGCGGCACGCCCCACTCCGCCGCAATCTCCTTCACCAGCTTGCCCGCCATCTCGGGATGCGGCGTCGACCACGTGATCGTGATGTCGATATCGCCCGTCACCTGCTTGACGTCGAGCGTCGACGAACTGCGGTTATACGGATAGCAGTCGCAGCCGACAGGATGAAACTGCCGCGCGCCTTCCAGCGACGCCAACACCTCGACACTGCGCCCCCAGTTAGTCGGCCCCGCGCATTTCAGGTGCGAGATGATGACAGGCACGCGCGCGTGCTTGCCGATGCGGTACGCCTCGTCCATTGCATCGAGAATCGCATCGAACTCGGTGCGCATGTGCGTCGTGTACAACGCGCCCGCCACCGCGAGCGGTTCAGCGAGCGCCATCACTTCTTCCGTCGGCGCGGCGAACGCGGAGCTATACGCGAGCCCTGAACTCAACCCCAGCGCGCCATTCAAGAGCGCCTCTTCGAGCTGCACGCGCATCCCGTCGATTTCCTCGCGCGTCGCCGCGCGGTCGAGCCGGTCCATATGGTTGTTGCGCAGTGCCGTATGTCCGATCAGCGCGCCGACGTTCACAGAAGGTTTCGCTTCGTTCACGGCATCGACATAGGCGGCGAACGTCGGATACTGGAACGCATCGCGCGCGCCGAGCAGGTTCATCGGGTCGGGCGGATCACCCTTGAGCGACACGGGCGACGCGCTGATCCCGCAATTGCCGACGATCACCGTCGTCACGCCCTGCGTGATCTTCGGCAGCATTTGCGGCGAACGGATCACGTGCGTGTCATCGTGCGTGTGCACGTCGATGAAGCCAGGCGCGAGCGCGCGGCCGTTCGCCTCGATCACCTCTTCGGCCAGCCAGTTCGACAGGTTGCCGATCGCGGCGATCTTGCCGTTGCGCAACGCGACGTCGCGTTCGGCAGGCGGCGCGCCCGTGCCGTCGTACAGTTGTGCGCCGACGATCAGCGTATCTGCGGCTTCGGGGTGCGAGTGCATGAATCAGTCTCCTAGCGGTTGTCGGTCGCCGCCGCCGCGATGCGCGTCGAGCGCATGCTTCATGCGGCGCAGCAGTTCGCGGCTCTCGTCGCCGAGGCTCACGGCCAGTTCGGTGACGAGCACGTCGAGCGCCATCATCATCGCGTAGCGCGACGACGACGGCTTGTAGATGAAATCGGTTTCGAACGCGACGATGGGAATCACCCAGTCGGCCATCTTCGCAAGCGGTGACGCGGGAGCCGTCACCGTAATGAGCGTCGCGCCATAGCCGCGCGCGATCTTGCAGCTGTCGACCATTTCCGGCACGCGCCCTGTCGTCGAAAGCGCGATCACCACGGTATCGCGCGAGACAGTCGATGCAACCATGCGCTGCAGCAAACCGTCCTGATACGTCGCAACGGGCCGCCCCAGTCGCACGAGCCGAAAGCGCATTTCATCGGCAAGCGCCGTCGAGCCGCCACCCATGCCGAAAACGTAGATCATGCGCGCTTCGCGCAACGCAGCGGCGGCCTGCGCCACAGGCGCCTGACACAGCAACTGATGATTGTGCGTGAGCGCCGTCTGCAACTCGTCGAACACGCGCGTCGCCAATGGCTCGGGCGTGTCGGCCTGCGCGCCCGGCTGCAGGAACCGCTGACCGACAGCAGCCGCCTGCGCGAGCCGCAGCTTCAGTTCTCGCACGTCACGGCAGCCGACCGCTTTCGCAAAGCGCGTGACCGTCGCGACGCTCACTTGCGCCCGCTCGGCCAACGCGCCGATGCTCGCGCGCGACGCGCCCGTCAGATCGTCGAGAATCAACGCCGCGACCTTGCGCTCGGCCGAACGCAGTTCAGGCGCACATTCTGCAATGCGGGCGACAATGTCGAAAGCAACGGGTTCGGCAGTGGAATTCATGGCTCGCAAGCGCCACGCGCCGCCGGTAACATTGCTCGACGCACGCGTGGTACTAAATAACATTTCATCAAACATCGTACTTTCGGTAACATACGAAAGTCAACTTCGATTCGATTTAACTGGCCGATGGAGCAGGATGACATGAAAGTTACAAACTATCAGGGAGCCACGATCGACCCTTATAGCAAGGGCTTGGGCAACGTGCCGGGCACGAGCATCCAACTGACGGACGCGGCGCGTCTCGAATGGAATCTGCTCGACGAGGACGTGAGCCTGCCCGCCGCCGTTCTGTATGCGGACCGTATCGAGCACAACCTGAAGTGGATGCAGACGTTCGTCGCCGAGTACGGCGTGAAGCTTGCGCCGCACGGCAAGACGACGATGGCGCCGCAACTGTTCCGCCGCCAGATCGAAACGGGCGCGTGGGGCATCACGCTTGCGACGGCGCATCAGGTGCGCGCCGCGTATCACGGCGGCGTATCGCGCGTGTTGATGGCGAACCAGCTGGTCGGCAAACGCAACATGCTGATGATCGCGGAACTGCTCAGCGATCCGGACTTCGAGTTCTTCTGTCTGGTGGATTCCGTCGAAGGCGTCGAGCAGCTTGGCAAGTTCTTTGGCTCGGTGAAAAAGCAGTTGCAGGTGCTGGTCGAACTGGGCGTGCCGGGCGGCCGCACAGGCGTGCGCGACGACGCGCAAACCCATGCCGTGCTCGACGCGATCGCGCGTTACCCGGATTCGTTGAAGCTCGCGGGCATCGAGCTGTATGAAGGCGTGTTGAAGGAAGAACAGGAAGTGCGCGACTTCCTGCGCAGCGCGGTGAAGCTCACGCTCGAACTGTCGGACCAGGGCCGCTTCGCGCGCACGCCAGCTGTGCTGTCGGGCGCAGGCTCGGCATGGTACGACGTCGTCGCGGAAGAGTTCTCGAAGGCGTCGCGCAAAGACCGCATCGAGATCGTGCTGCGTCCGGGCTGCTATCTGACGCATGACGTCGGCATTTATCGCAAGGCGCAGACGGATATCTTCAAGCGCAATCCTGTTGCAAAGCGCATGGGCGAAGGGCTGTTGCCCGCGCTGCATCTGTGGGCGTATGTGCAGTCCATTCCCGAACCGGATCGCGCGATCATCGGCCTCGGCAAGCGTGACTCGGCATTCGACGCCGGCTATCCGGAACCCGCGAAGCATTATCGTCCGGGCACGCAGGCGCCGCGCGATGTCACCGCCGATGATGGCTGGGAAATTTTCGGCTTGATGGATCAGCACGCCTATCTACGGATTCCCGCAGGCGCCGATCTGAAAGTCGGCGACATGATCGCGTTCGATATCTCGCATCCGTGCCTGACGTTCGACAAGTGGCGGCAGGTGCTCGTGCTCGATCCGTCGTATCGCGTGACGGAAGTGATCGAAACGTTCTTCTGATTGTTCTTCGATCAAAGCGGCGCTGCGTCTCACGACACAGCGCCGTTTTTTATTGATCGATTATCGGCTCAGCGCCCGGCTTGCGCGGCTTCAGCGTCCGCCGCCGCGGCTACTTCGACGATGCGCGCCTCGAGCATCGTCAGCGCGCTCGACAGGGCGGCGAGCACATCGTCGGGCAACGCGGCCATCGTGTCGTGCAGAAACGCATTGCGGTTCGGCAGGCTCGTTTCGATCGCGGCGAGCCCCTCCGCCGTGAGCTTCACGTTCGTGATGCGGTTGTCGCGCTCGTCCATGCTGCGCGAGATCCAGCCCATCGCTTCGAGCGACTTCAGCTGTCGCGTCAGCGCGCCCGGATCGATGCGCAAGCGTTCGACCAGCTTCTTCTGCGACGACTCGCCCGCCTGCTCGTACAACGCGAGCAGAATGCGCCAGCGCGGCATCGGATGCCCGACGCGCCCTTCGAACGCCGACATGAACGCGCGATACGTGCGTCCAAACTGATGCAGGATAGCGACGCGGTCCTGTTCTTCCATGATCTATCTTCGATTCAAAAACGCTTACATTCCCGTCAATCCGCGTGGATGACCGGCTCGATCTGCTTGCGCAGCTTGACGGGCGGCACGCGCCGGCTCTGCCAGATCGCGAACAGCGACACCAGCGCGCCGAGCATCAAGCCGATATGGATCGCGCCCACCAGCGATTCGCGCGCCGACTCCAGCAGCACGGCGCCATTGTGCCCTGCCTTCGCGAGTTCGCTCAAAAGCGTGTGCTGCGCGTCGCGATTCACGAGGATCTGCGGATCGCCGAGATCGGCGAACCATTGGCTTGCCCGATCGCCATCGAGCGCGCTGCGCACGCCGCTCGCATACATGTGCGTGACGAGCGTGCCCGTCAGCGCCGTGCCGATCATCCCGCCGATCATACGCAGCGATTGCAGCAGCGCCGTCGCGATGCCGAGATGCTCGCGACCCGCCGTCTGCTGCGCGAACACCGTTAGATTCGGCAGCACGAAGCCGAGGCCGAGGCCGCCGAAGGTCATGAACAGCATCAGCAGCCAGTGGGGCATCGTGTGCGTCGCGATCACCATGCCGAGCGACGCCGCCGCGAACAGCGCGAAGCCGATGAACAGCATCACATTCGGATTCGGCACGCGCGACACGATGCGCCCATTCGCAATGCTGCCGATCGTGATGAACACGACGAGCGGCGTGATCACGAGACCCGCCTCGTTCGGCGTCATGCCGAAGCCGCCCTGAAACAGCAGCGGCGCGTAGAACAGCAGCGAGAACATCGCGAAACCGCCGAGCACGGCCAGCACGAACAGCGCGGACAGGCTCTTGTTGCGGAACATGTCGATGGGAAGGATCGCTTGCGGGAAGCGCTTTTCCCACTTCCACAGCGCAATCGCACACGCGACGCTCACGACCAGCAACGCAAGCGCCGAAGCCGTGACGCCGTGCTTCGGCAGCAATTCGACGAACATCTGCAAGCTGCCGAGCGACAGCGCGATCAGCACCGCGCCCGGCCAGTCGAGCCGCATCTTGCCTTCGTGGACGACATGCCGCAAATGCGGCAGATAGCGCCATACGAAAAACAGCGACAGCAGGCCGACGGGCAAATTCACGTAAAACACCGAGCGCCAGCCGTAATACTGCGTGAGAAAGCCGCCGAGCGACGGACCGATGGCATTCGCAATGCCGAACGCCGTGCTCATCAGTACCTGCCAGCGCAGCCGGACCACGGAGTCGGGAAACAGGTCAGGGATGCAGGCGAACGCGGTGCCGACCAGCATGCCGCCGCCGATGCCCTGCAAGCCGCGCGCGATCACCAGAAACAGCATGTTGTTGGCCGCGCCGCACAGCACGGATGCGCCGGTGAATACGACGATCGACGCGATGACGAACGGCTTGCGCCCGTAGTAATCGCCGAGGCGCCCGAAGATCGGCACGGTGATCACCGACGTCAGCAGATACGACGTCGCGACCCACGCGTACAGTTCGAAGCCTTTGAGATCCGCCACGATGGTCGGCAGCGCGGTGCCGACCACGGTCTGATCGAGCGCGACGAGCATCGAGACGAAAGAGACGCCGAGCATCGCCAGTAGCGACTCCCGGAACGGTAAAACTTGCCCACTCGAATGGTGGGCGGCGGTATGCACGGCCATTTTTGATCGAACAACAGTTGACGCGTCAACGATACGGAATCATAGCATGCTGAATGGCTCTAATCCGGGTGCGTCGATTGCGTCGTTTCATCCGACCCGTTTCATTCGACGCTTCGAAAAATTCCGAAAATCAGGGAGATTCATGGAACCGACTATGCTCGCCGCCGCGCCGCTTTCGGCGGACGATCTCGCGGCCCTGCGCCGCGCCAAGCACGAGCTCGAAAGCCCGGCGCTGACGATGAAGCTCGCCAGCATCGTCGGCTCGCCGATGGAAAAGCTGATTTCGCGCATGCCGTCGATCGCCAGCGACAAGGTCAACGACGCGACGCAACTCGCATTGCGCAAATGTCTGCAGATCGCGCTGCGCACGCTCGGGCGTCCGATGGCCGGCGCGCCGCTCGGCGTCAGCGACCGGCCGAGCAATCTGCTGCACAAGTTCGCGGTCGCGACGACGGGCGCGGCGGGCGGCGCATTCGGGCTGTTCGCGTTGCCCGTCGAGCTGCCCGTCACGACCACGCTGATGTTCCGCTCGATCTGCGATATCGCGCGCAGCGAGGGCGAGGATCTGACTTCCGTCGATACGCAACTGCAGTGTCTGACGGTGCTCGGCATGGGCGGCACATCGAAAGCCGACGACGACGCCGATTACGGCTACTTCATCATGCGAGGCGCGTTGGCGCAGGCGGTGTCGAAGGCGTCGTCGGAGATCGCGACCAAGGGTTTTACGACGCATGGCTCCGCGGCGCTGCTGCGTCTGTTGAACACGATCGCGGCGCGCTTCTCAGTGCAGGTGAGCGAGCAAATTGCCGCGAAGTCGATTCCGGCGATCGGCGCGGTGCTCGGCGCGATGGTCAATACCGTGTTCATCGACCATTTCCAGCAGGTCGCGCACGGCCACTTCACCGTGCGCCGGCTCGAACGCCAGTACGGCACCGAGGCCGTGCAGGACGCGTATCAGGCGATCGACCTTTCGCTCGCGGGATGAACGTCGCGCGGCTCGCTCGTCACGCGTGCGACGAAGCGCGCGGCGAGATCGAGCGCGCGGCGCGCCTCGGGAATGAACGGCGCCCAGAGCTGCCATACGTGCGGCATCTTGCGCCAGATCTCGAAGTCGATATCGACGCCCGCTGCGCGCGCCTTGTCCGCGACGCGGCGCGAATCGTCGAGCAGGACTTCCGTGCTGCTCACCTGCATGAAGAGCGGCGGCAGGCCCCTCAGGTCCGCGTAGAGCGGCGATGCGTACGGGTGCGTAGCCGGCGTGTCGCCGAGATAAAGCCTCGCCGCCCGCGCGATGGAAGGACCGTGAAACATCGGATCGATGCCGTCGTTGGTTTGCAGCGACGCGCCCGTTGCCGCGAGATCGGTCCACGGCGAAAACAGGATCGCGCCTCCCGGTAACGGCTCACCCGCATCGTGCAACGCGACGAGCGTCGCGAGCGCGAGCCCGCCGCCCGCCGAATCGCCTGCGATCACGATCGAGTGAGGCTTCGTGCCGTCTTCGAGCAGGCGACGGTACGCGGCCAATGCATCGTCGAGCGCGGCGGGAAACGGGTTTTCGGGCGCGAGCCGGTAATCGAGCGAGAACACGCGCGCGCCGCTGCGCGATGCAAGACCAAAGGACGCTGCACGATGCGTCTGCGGCGAACAGAAGTAATAGCCGCCGCCATGCAAATAGAGGATCGTCGCCGTATGCGTGCCGTCGACGCGCGTCAGCCATTCGCCGCGCAACGGCCAGTCGTGCTCGCCATAGCGTTCATCCAGCGTCCAGCCCGATGGCACGCGCGGCGTGTACGCGCGCTTCGCTGTCATGCGGCGCGCGCGTTCGGCGCTGATCGTCGGATGCCGCGTCTGCGGATGAAACTGACGGCGCAGGAACCAGCATGCCAGGGCGCTTTGCCAACTCATCGGGGCACTCTCCATCGCGGGTTGAATCGCCATGGTACGTGGCTTTCGACGCGCTTCAATCGAAGGCGGCTTCTATTGGCCGCGTGGGCAGGCGCGCACCGTTTGAAAAGAAAAATGGCCGGAACCGCCGCTGACGGTTCCGGCCATCGTGTTCGATTGCGTGCTTCGTTTAATTCGCCGGCATCACCTGGCCGCGAATTTCACCCGTTGGATTCTGCGCGGTGTGAACGTTGAAGTACCACTGACCGCCCATCAGGTCGGTGACCTGTTGCTCCGTCAGCGTTGCCGAGCCTTTGATCGGACTGGCCAGCGCGTTCTTGTCGATGGGCACCTGCACCTTGGCGTTCTGCCCGACGGGCGCAGGACCGTGGAAGTGCGCCATCGTCACGGGACCCGACAGGCTCTCGTAAGTCGCTGTCCAATTGAGTGTTTTCGTCGAAGTATCGAACGTGGCGTTCAGTGCGCCATGTCCGTGACTCACGCGCGGGGGCACTTCACTCGACGGTTCGAGGTCGGCCTTCAATTCCACCGTATCCGCCAGTGCCACACCCGACGCCAGCGCCCACAAGACAGCAACCATGCTCAGCTTTTGAATTGTAATCATCGTTCTCTCCGGGTCTTTGCGCTCAGGATCGGCGTCGCTTCACGCGCAGTGCGTGAACGGACGCCTTCTGATGCGCCAGCACATACTAGTGCAATTCGGAGCGCTGCGCGTGACGCACGCGCAGCGGTGCAAAGCGTTGCGAAGCAGGTGAAGGAGCGGGATGTCAGGCGAGCAGCGCCGCCTGCTCTTCGATGCCGTCGAGCATCGTATTGCACGTGCGCACGAGCGCAATGCCCTCGCTGCGCAGCGTTTCCGACGGCGTCGAGGTCAATTGCCGCCGGTACTGTTCGAGCGCGCCGAGCAGCGGCGGATACTGCAACACACCCACCGCGCCAGCGACGCGATGATGCCATTGACGCAAGGCCGGGACATCGAGTTCGTTCAGCAGCGGCGGCAACGCGCGCAGATCGTCGCGCACGGCCGACACGAATGCATCGAGCAGCGACTTGACCGTCGATTCACTGCCCCAGATCTGCGTCAACTGGCTGAGATCGACGGGAACGAATGCGATGCTGCCGACGTTTTCAGGTCCCGCATCCGCGACGACAGCAGCCGTCGCGTCACCTTGCGCAGCGGGCCGCGCGCTGTCCGCGCCGAACCACCGGCTCAGATAGTCACGCAAGGTGGCGAGGCGCGTCGGTTTGACGAGGCAATCGTCCATGCCGGCCTCGCGACATGCCTTCAGATCTTCGGGCGCGGTGTTCGCGGTGTTCGCGGTGATCCCGAGTATCGGCAGGTGCGCGCCCGTCAGTCGCTCGCTTTCGCGCACGGATCGCGCCAGTTCGTAGCCGGACATAGTGGGCATGTGACAGTCGGTAATCAGGAAGCCGTACGGTGTCGCATGGAGTGCTTCGACTGCCTCGGCGCCGTCATTGACGACATCGCACGCGAAACCAAGCAGCGCCAGTTGATGACGGATCAGTTCCTGATTCACGGGATGATCTTCGGCGACGAGCACGAGGCGCCCGCTCGCAATCGCGCGCTCCCGATCCGGCGGCGCGGCGGCGGCTTCGGCTGCGCCGGGATGACGGGCAGGTGTCGGCGAAAGGCCCGTCAACGCGGCCGCGCACGCCGCGCTCAAGCCGCGCCACGAGATCGGGTTGATGCTCACACGCACGGCGTTGTCGACGATCCGATAGCCCGTCGGCTTCGGCTTCTCGGTCAGGCTGATGATTTTCGCGCCGGACTGCGCGACGGCTGCCGGCAGATCGACGCCGTCGCCGACGAACACGAGGTCCACACCTCGCAACGCTTGCGGATCACGCAGTTCGGCAAGGTCGGCACCGGCACAACGCAGTTCGATAACGAGCGCCGCGCCGAAGTGCGCCAGTGCCCGCGCGACGCACGCATCCGGCGTCGCGACGACGCCGCGTCTGCCGCGCAGTCCGCCCGCCGTGTATTGCTGCATTTCGAGCGGCATCCGCAAACGCAGCGTCATGTGCGTGCCTTCGCCAGGCGTGCTCGACAACGACAGCGTGCCGCCCATCAACGCGATCAGTTTGCGGCAGATCGTCAGCCCCAGGCCCGTGCCGCCGAAGCGCCGGGTGGTCGACGATTCCGCCTGCACGAACGGTTCGAACAGGCGAGCCTGGACTTCAGGCGCGATACCAATACCCGTATCGACGACACTCATCTCGACCATTTGTCCCGCCTCGCTCTCCTCGACTACCTTCACGTTCACATCGACCTCGCCCTGCGGCGTAAATTTGATCGCGTTGCCGAGCAGATTGAACAGGATTTGTCGCAGCCGTACGCTATCGCCGCGCAGCGTCGCGGCGACTTGCGGATCGATATCGACGCGCACTTTGAGCCCTTTCTCATGCGCTCGCCCCGCCAACAGGCCAACCGCCGTATCGACCAGATCACGCAGGTCGATCGGCTCGGATTCGATGGTCAGTCGTCCCGCCTCGATCTTCGAATAGTCGAGCAGGTCGTCGAGAATCTGCAGCAGTGCACCCGCCGATTCGTGAATCATCCCGAGCATCTCGCCCTGATCGGCATCGAGCCGGGTGCGCTCCAGGACTTCGACAAGTCCGAGCACGCCATTCATCGGCGTGCGGATTTCGTGGCTCATCATCGCGAGGAAGTCGTCTTTTGCGCGCGACGCCGCTTGGGCCAGATCGCGCGCCCGAGCCAGTTCGTCGGCGCGCAGCCGTTCGATGCTCGCGTCGACCCAATAGCCGCTCCAGACGGTCGCATCACTCGGCTCGCGACGCGGCACGAGCTCCGCGCGCACCCAACGCTGCTCGCCGGGACCGTCGATCCGAAACTCCAGGTGCAGCGGTTCCGACATTGCAGCGGACCGTTCGAGTGCGGCGACGACGCCGGGACGGTCGTCCGCGCAAATGGAGCCAAAATTGAGCGTGGCGCGCCGCATCAGAACAGTACTGTCGTAACCCAGCAACTGTTTGGTATCGCCGCCCACATAGGGGAACGTGTACTGGCCATCGAGCCCGCGGCGCAACTGGAACACCACGGCCGGCAACGAGCTGGTTACGTCGACGAGACGCCGCTGCGTCTCGCTTGCCAGCATTTCAGCGCGACGGATATCCGTAATGTCGACGAGCGTGCCGAGCACGCACAGCGGCGTGCCGTCGACGCCGTTGCAGACGCACACGCAAAAGAGACCGTGCCGGCTGTCGTACTGACTGTCTTCGAACTCCAGTTCGATCTGCGTGGCCGTGCCGCTTTGCAGCGCCTCGCGTGTCAGCTGCTCGAGACGCAAGCTGTTGTTCTCTCCCCAGGCATGAACGTCCGTGCTCGTTCGGCCGATCACGGCTTCACGCCTGAGGCCCGTCGCTTGCTCGTAAGCCCGGTTGACGCCGATGTAGCGTCCTTGCAGATCTTTTGCGACGAGCGGATACGGGACCATTTCCATCATCGTCTGCTGGAAGTTCAGTTGCGATTCGAGCTCACGCTCGGTGCGCTCACGCCGGCCGACTTCGCGCTGCAGCAACACATACGCCCGCAACGTCAGCAACAGCACGACGCCGATACCGATCAGCACAGGCAGCAGCCGCAGCGCCGTCACGCTCCAGCCGCCTTGCGGCGGTGGGTCGCCTGTCACCCATTTCTGACGGATGCGTTGACGCTCCGACGCCGGCATCGCGAGCAGCGCGCGGTCGATCAGCCCCGCCAGCGGCGCGAGGTCGTCACGAACCGCGAAGCCAACGGGATCTGGCTCGCGCACCACGCTGACCACTTTCAGCACGCCGGCATATTCCCGTGTCAGCGCAGCGTCGATCTCGGCGACGTTGCCAACCAGCGTGTCGGCGCCTCCGGCGGCCAGCAGTTTCAGCGCCGCATCGAGACTTGGCGCGACCGTCGCGTGCGTCGCGGCGACGCCGTACAACTCGAATGGCAACGCCCCCTGGCTATGCATCGACACCACGATGCGGCGCGCGGCAAAATCGCTGAGGCTACGCGCAGCAGGTTCGGCTTCGCGCGCGACGATGACAAGCGGATACGTTTCGTACGCGCGGGTGAAAGTCGCATGCTCCAGTTGAGGATCATTGCGCGTGGCAGTCGCGAGCAGCGCGACGTTGCCGCGGTTGAAACCGGCAATCGTGGTCGTCCAGTCCTTCGCCGGCGCGCGGTGGAACGAGAGGCCGAGCGTGCGGCCCAGATAGTCGAGATAGTCGGCGGCGATGCCCGAGGGACGGCCGAGGTCGTCGAGCGTGCTGAACGGCGCCCAGTCGGCGTCGAAGCCGACCGAGAGCGGCGGAAGCGACCTCAGCCACGCCTGCTCTTCACGGCTCAGCACGAGATTGGACACCGCCGGTGCGGACCGCGCTTCGAAGCTGCCGCCGATCCAGCGCGCCCGGATTGCGGCTTCGTCGTCCGGTCGCAACGCGGACAGCCCGCGGTCGAGCTTGTCGCGCAGGTCGCTTTTGCCGGCAGGCACGGCGAAGCGCATCTCGCTCGCCTGCCCCGTCTCCTCGAACGCGATACTCAGGTCACGGAATTCCGGGTCCGCCAGATAATGCCGCACGGCAGGTGTAAAGCCGAAATAGGCGTCGTCGTCACCCCGCTTGATTGCGCGCAACGCGGCAAGCGTGTCGGCGAAGCTATCGATACGTGCACGCGGGAAGCGCTCGCGCAGCACGGCGCCGAGCGCGAACCCGCGCTCGATGGCGACGCGCGCGCTTTGCACCTGTGCCTCGCCCATCGCATTGCTCGCCCGCGTCACGACGGAAGTCGATCCGCGGAAATACGGCACCGAGAATGACAGGCAATGCTCGCGGTCCGGCGTGCGGGCGATGCTCATCAGCACGTCGACGCGATTCGCGCACGCCGCGGCGAGCAACTGGTTCAGGTCTGTATACGACTTCGTCGTGATCTCGACATCCGGCCCAACGACGGCGCGCAGATAGTCGACGCTCAGCCCGGTGAAGCGGCCTTCCTGAAACATCTCGAAAGGCGACCAGCCGCTGGCGAGCACGCCGACTGTCAGTTTGGGAGGAAACGCTTGTGGCCGCGCGCCGAGCGCGGCATGGACCTGTTGACCGCTCAGCAGTATCAACAGCAACGCGAGGCTTGCCTTCAGCGCAAGGCGGACGCCGATTAGCCAGGCGCGATGTGTGGAATGAACACGGGAATGAGCGGAGATGCGCGAACGGTACATATGCGAACGCTCACGCCGACTCGCCGTGCTGGCTCTCGCGGGACGGCCGCGCGAAGATATCGCCCGGGTCGCCGAACAGTCGCGAATGGAGCAGGCCGGCGAGCATGCCGCCCGCCAGCGGAGCCGCCCAGAAGAGCCACAACTGGTGGAGCGCCCAGTCGCCGACGAACAGAGCCGGTCCGGTCGAACGCGCAGGATTCAATGATCCATTGGTGATGGGCGTCGCGACGACGTAGCTCAGCATCAGCCACACGCCTGCGACGAGCGGATCGATCAGGTTCGCCGATTGGCCGTTGGACACGAGCATGCGTGCCAGCACGAACGCAAACGACATGGTGATTTCGACGGCCAGCGCGGAATGAAGCTGATAGTCGTCGGGAGAATGGTCGCCATATCCGTTCGCGCCGAATTCACTCGCTGCGAGTTCGAAGCCGGGGCGGCCGCTGGCGATGTAGACGAGCAGCGCCGCGCCCGCGAGCGCGCCAAGCACCTGCGCTGCGATATAGGGCGCGAGATCGCGGACGGGAAACCGCTGCGCGGTCACGTAACCCACGGTGACGGCGGGATTGAAGTGAGCGCCGGAGAAGCGCCCGAGTACGTAAGTGGCTGTAGCCAGCGCGAGACCGAATGCGAGCGGCACAGCTAAAACGCTATTACCTTGCGCGCCGGTGTTGAGCACGGCCGTGCCGCATCCAACGAACACGAGCCACGCCGTCCCGGCACCTTCGACAACCAATCGCTTTCCCAGCCCTGACATGCATCCTCCCGTAACGGCTCGTCCCGACAGCTTTTTGAGACGGCTTACATGCTTGCGCCTGGTGTCGATTGATTTGCATGGCAAATCAATGGTGCTGGCGCCGCTCCCCCGCGATCCGCGAGTCCAACCGGCGATTGTTGGTCCGGCGAACGAGATAGAGAATCGGACAACTCCGAAATCATTCAGGTGAGGCCGATCTGGCAGGCATAATCGATTAGGTCGGCCTCCGTCTCGAGTCCCAGCTTGCGCATCGCATTGCGCTTCTGCGTGCTGATCGTCTTTGCGCTGCGGTTCAGCTTGGTGGCAATCTGGCCGATCGTCAGGCCGCTCACGTACATCGTGAAGACTTTCCATTCGCCTGCGCTCATCACGCCGGCCCGCGGTTGCGGTGTGCCCGCCTTCGCAATGGCGGCGCGCGCGTGATCCGACAAATAACCCTGGCCAGTCAGCGCGGCGTCGATTGCGTGAACCAGCGATGAGGTGATATCGCGCTTGTCGACGATCGCAGCGACGCCATGCTGCAGCAGCCCCATCAGGATCGACGGCTGATGGACCATGGTGAGCACGACAACCGGCAACTGAGGCATGTGATGCAGCAGCCGCCGCAGGAACTGGATCGCGTTGCTTTCTCCGTCGATGCCCGGCATGCCAATATCCGTCACGACGACGTCGCATGCGCACGCATCGAGCAGTTCGGCGAGTGCCTGCGTGCTCGCTGCTTCGCCCGCCACCGCCACATGTGCGATCTGTTCCAGCAAACACCTCACGCCCATGCGCACGCACGCGTGATCGTCGGCGACGATGACGCGAATCTTGTTTTCCATCTTGTTGTGATCTTGTTGATGGACCGTCACCGTACAGCGCGTTCCCCTCGAGGACGGTCACTTCGCCAGGGTCGCAGCTTCGCTGCGTCAGCCTCGTTTGCCCAATCCGCCCGGGCCACTTGATGGATCGTCAGGCACCAGACCATGTTCGACGGCGAACCGGAACAGATCAGCATCGCTCTGCAGCGACAGCTTGCGCATTGCAGTGCATTTCTGTGCGCTGATCGTCTTTACGCTACGACCGAGCCTCAGCGCAATTTCGGTCACGCCGCGCCCGGTCGCATAGTGCGTCAACACTTCGAGTTCGCGCCGCGAAAGAACCTGTCGGACATAGTCGATCCGGCGCGACAACGTGGCGTCGGCGAGCAGCGCGCGAATGGCGGGACCGACATAGCATTCGCGCGCCAACGCGGTGATGATCGCCACATGAATCAGATCGATACGGTCGCGCTTGCTGACGACCGCACCCACGCCCAGCGAAATCACCTTTTGCAGGGAATCCGCCGCGATTTCCATGGTCAGCACCACGATCACGACGTCGGGATGACGTTCCTTGAACTGTCGAACCATGTCGACGCCGTCGCCATGGGCGCCGCCCGGCATGTGCAGATCCATGACGACAAGCTCGCATTTGACACGCTGCGCCTCTGCGAACAACTCCGCTGAGTCCGTTGCCTTCCCAACGATTTCGATATTCGGAAACCCCGACATCAGATTCTCCATCGCGAGCAGGACCAATGGATGGTCGTCAGCGATGATGGTACGGATTGGCAGTGTCACGTCCTTTCTGATATTCACGCGTGGTCGCTCCCTGTGCTCTGTAGCTTGGTATTGATTGGGCGAGCCCTTAGCCGGCTGAGGATCAGACATTCAACCACCCCCCGACATAAGACTTCTCTGAATTTGGAAGAATCATTTAGCGATGACATTTGATTAGCGATCCTGCACAACTTTCTGCGCAAGTCCGTACGCTCGCACGAACGCAAAAAGCCCCGGATCATTGCTGACGCCGAGCTTCGCCATTGCATCGCGCTTTTGCCGGCTGACCGTCCGGACATCGCGCCCCAGGTCGCGGGCGATTTCGGAGATCGACTTGCCACGCACGAACATGCGGATCACCTCGGCCTGGCGCGGGGAAAGATTGCGCATGGGCGACATGCCAAGCGGCTCACCGCTCGCTTCTGCGAGCGTCAGCAGGATCGACTGGCTGACGTAGGAACGGCCCGCGCCCGCCGCGCGGATAGCCGCGGCCAGCTCGTCCATCGATTCGCTCTTGTTGAGCATGCCGATCACACCGTCGGACACGATCGACCGGAGAATGGCCGCGTTGGTCAGACTGGTCAGCACGACGATGCGCACCTCGGGCCAGCCGCCGCGAATGCGCCGGATGAGCCGCAGCCCGTCGTCCGCGTCACCCGACGCATCCGGCATGGTCAGGTCCGTGACCAGCACATCGCATGAGGTCTTACCCATCAGTTGAACGAGCGACGAAGGGCTCGTCGCTTCGCCGACGATCGTGAATCCTCCGTGCGCCACGAGCGTGGCCCGGATACCGAGCAGAACAAACGGATGATCGTCTGCCAGCATGATTCGAAGATTCACTATTGCCGCCTTGTTATTGATTTGTGTTTGTCGATGTCGAAACGCTCATTTCGCAGCAACGTCGAAACGAGCCCGCTTTACGACAACGCTCGCGACATATAACGAATCATGTTCCGACAAAGTGAATCAAAACATTTACGACAAAAATGGAATATCAGAGAGTTCCGAATCAATGGCCGATTCAAAGACAAAGTACAAGTTTCGTTGAGTAATTACCGATTTCAGACACTTCCATTGAGATAACGCTTAACCATTTTCATCGCACCATTTCCGAAGTTTCCAAAGACACGTTAGGAAAGCATAGCGTGCAGGATGGCGGCGCGCAGAGGTAATCGGCGCACCGAGCCCGCTCTCGCAAATTCACGCCAATGCATCTTAGATTCGCAGTGAATACGAGGTACGCAAGGGAATCAAAGTCGCGCAATTCGCTCTAGAGAGAAGAAGTCGCTTAGAAAGCGAAATCCACAAAAATCAATTTCCAAAATAATTCCTACTTTTATGACAGAAATATCAGACACATCACATCGATTTCCAGCCATAGGGTGAATTCGATTAACTTCGCCTTGAAGAAATAACGCAAAAATAAAAATGCGTCCGGATCATGACCGGACGCCAAAAGAGATGTTCAAGAACGTGTCGACGCGATCACGCCCTGGCTCTCGACGCATACCGCGCCGTGCGCACGGGCCGCGGGAAGACGGGCAGCGCAATCAGCGCGCACACGCTCGCGATTGCCCACACGGCCGGCCACGAGGTCGCCACGAGCAGCGGCGGAATGACAAGCGGTGTGACGAACAGGGTCATGAACGCGCACGTGTTGCCCATCGCCAGCGCGGTACCCGCGCGGCGCGTGCCCGCGAGTGTCGCAAGTTCCGTGTAGGCGACGCCGTGCCATGCGGACGCGCTCACGCCGCCGAGCACCACCATCGCCGCGAGCACGATCGTGATCGCGCCGTGCGCGCCGTTGGCTCCCGCGGCAATCAACGCGAGCGTCGCGAACAGCAGCGCCGTCAGCACGCTGCAGGCGCGCATGTACTGGCGCCGGTTGCCGTGCCGGTCCGTCCAGCGCCCGCTCCAGACGCGCGCAACGGCGGCGCCCGTCTGCACGGCGGCCATCGTTGCGCTGATCGCGAACACGCCTGCGTGGCCGAAGTCATGCAGAAAGACCGTCGCGAACGTCACGACGGCCAGTTGCGGCACGCACAGCACGCCGATGCCCAGCGCGACACGCCACACGCCGGCATCGCGCAGCGGCGAAATGGGCGCGGCGGCGAACTCGCCGCCAGCCGCTGCATGCTGCGCTCCCGACGCAGCCGCGACGGGCGGCTCGTGCAGCCAGCGCCACGCGAACCACGCGGTCACCGCGCACAGCGCGGCGAGCACGCCATACACGGCCACAAAGCCGAAATGCGCGGCAAGCGACGGCAACGCCAGCGCGCCCAATCCGCCGCCAGCGGGCACGGCCGTCTGCCGGATGCTCATCGCGAGGCCGCGCTCGCCTTCGCGAAACCACGCCATCACCGCGCGTCCGCTCGATCCGTTGACGCTGCCGCCCAGCAGCCCGACGGCCAGCAATCCGAGCGCAAGCGGCACGATGCCCGGCGCGTCGGCGCCGTGCGGCACCACGAAGCCTGCCATCGCGGCAAGCGCGGCCGCCGTCGTCAGGAGGCCGAGCAGCAGCACGCGCCGGTCACCCCAACGGTCGGTGAGCAATCCCCACGGCAATTCGCTGATCGCGATGCCGAGCCCCAGCATGCCGAGCACGAGGCCCAGCCCGCCGTTGCCGATGTGATAGCCGTTGCGCAGAAAAATCGCCGTCGTCGGAATGCCCGAAAAAGCGGCCGAAAAGCTCGCGTTCGCGGCAAAGCCGACACCCAGCACCTTCCAGCGGTGATTGCCGCCCATTCCAGATCCCTGTCCCACGATCGCCTCCAGTTGTATCGGTTGACGGCTATCGTAGGATTGGACGATCAATCGGAAAAGCGGGAAAATAGAATGCCATCCATCGGAGAATCCGAAACATGAACCAGCGTGCGTTCGACCTTGCGCAGTTGCGCACCTTCGTTGCCGTCGCGGAAGCGGGCAGCGTGTCGGCCGGCGCGGAACGGGTGTTCCTGTCGCAGTCGTCGGCGAGCGAGCAATTGAAGAAGCTCGAAGAGCGCGCGGGCCAGCCGCTGTTCCTGCGCGGCAAGCAGGGCGTCACCGCGACGCCTGCAGGCGCGAAGCTGCTCGATCACGCGCGCCGCATTCTGGCGATGAGCGAAGCGGCATTCGAAGATCTGCAAGGCCGCTCGCTCGATGGCGAACTGCGCATCGCGATCACCGACTACTACCGGCCGCACGACGTCGCGCGCGTGCTGAAAATGTTCTCGGAGCAGCATCCGCGGCTGCGCCTGCACGTGACCGTGCTGCCGAGCGCGGTGATCGACAGCAGCGTCGAAGACGACACCACGTTCGATATCGGCCTGTCGCTGCGTATCGTCGCGCCGGACACCAAGCGCGCGGGATCGAACAGGCCGCAAGCGGCGAGCACCGTCGTGCGGCGCGAGAAGCTGGTGTGGGCCATGTCCGCCGACGCCGATCCGCGACACGTCGCCGCGCCTTTTCATCTCGTGCTGCTGCCGTCCACTTGTCAGCTGCAACGCTTCGTCGTCAGGTTGCTCGACGAGAACAAGGTGTCGTATCTCGTCTCGCATTCGGCATCGGGCATGGCGGGTCTTCAACTGGCGTTGAAGGCGGGGCTCGGCATCTCATGTCTGAATGAATCGTCGATCGGCTCGGGCGTGGTGCTGTGTCCGCCGACGATCGGCCTGCCTCCGTTGCCAGCCGTCGAGTTTCATCTGCTGCCCGGACGTCCCGGCGAAAGTGCACGCGTCAGCGATGCTCGCGAAGCGTTCATGCGCCTGCTCACATGAATGCAATTGCAGTATCTGCACAAGTGCTTAGTTGACGCGACAATTACTGCAACTGTTTTTGCCGCGTTGAAACGTAACCAATTGCCATCTATGATGATTGCAACGCCAACGTCATCTCGATGCCTTACTGTTTCAATGCGTTTGCCTGTTGGACGGCAAGCGCGAAGCGTGCGCGCGTCAATCCGTACCCTCATCTGCATGCTTGTGCGGACTTGACTAGACTGTCGGCGCCGCGCATCGCGTATACAAGAGCAGTAGTCATTCGCGTGTCATGGGTCGCTGATGCGGCCGCGGTAGAGAAGCAAAAGAGAAGAGCGCAATGCGTCTCTTCCCAAGGGTGCAACACAACGATACCTACAAACCCTATTTCCCTACGAGGCCAGTCGTGCATCGCAGAACCATCGGCTCTTCGATCCTTTTGCTGCTGTGCGCCCTTTGCGCGCGGACGTCATTCGCGGCGTCGAACGACGCACCCGCACCATCGGCGATGGACGAGAAAATGCATGCCTGCACGACCTGTCACGGCGCGCAGGGCCAAGGGCGCAACAACGATTACTTTCCGCGTATCGCGGGCAAGCCCGCCGAGTATCTGTTCAACCAGTTGACGGCGTTTCGCGACGGCGGCCGCACCTATCCGCCAATGGGTTATCTGCTCGCGTTTCTCCCCGACGAGTACCTGCGCAAGATCAGCCAGTACTTCGCGGATCTGCAGCCGCCGTATCCGAATCCCGACACCAACCCGGTGCCGCAAGCGACGCTCGACTACGGCAAGCAGCTCGTGATGCAAGGCGACACGAAGCGCGGCATTCCGGCATGCGCCGCCTGTCACGGCGAGCGGTTGACGGGTCAGCAACCGGGCATCCCCGGTCTGCTCGGTCTGCATGCGAGCTATATCGCCGGGCAGATGGGCACCTGGCGATCGGGCACGCGTCACGCACTCGCGCCTGACTGCATGCACACCATCGCCGTGAAGCTGAGCGACAAGGACATCACCGCCGTATCGAGCTGGCTCGCGCGCCAGCCACGTCCCGCCGATCCGCGTCCCGTATCGCGATTGCCCGGCAAGCTGCCGCTCGTATGTGGGAGCCAACCGGAATGAAGACTCTCTCCTTTAGCTCCGTGTCGATCAGCTCCGTGTATCGCCTGCCACGCGCCGCGCGTGTCGCGCGCCGCATCACCGTGTCGCTCGCCGTGGGCGCCATGTTCACGCTCGTCGCGCTCGCGCCGCGTTCGCCGCTCGTCGCCGCCGCGCATGCAGCAGAGGCCACGGCGCCTGCTGGCCCGGACACGCGCCCCGAGATCGTCAAGCGCGGCGAGTACCTCGCTCGCGCGGGCGACTGCGTGGCGTGCCACACGGCGCCGCGCGGCAAGACGTTCGGCGGCGGCCTCGCGATGGAGACGCCGTTCGGCACGCTCTATACGCCGAACATCAGCCCCGACAACGAATACGGCATCGGCAAGTGGACGGCCGACGAGTTCTTCAAGATGTTGCGCACGGGCAAGAGCCCGGACGGCAAGCTGATCTATCCGGCCATGCCGATTGCGGCCTACACCAAGGTCACGCGTGAAGACTCCGACGCGATCTTCGCGTATCTGAAGTCGGTGGAACCCGTGCATCAGCCGAACCACAAGCAGGAGTTGCGCTTTCCGTTCAACCAGCGCGAGTTGCTGATCGGCTGGCGCTCGCTTTATTTCCGCGAAGGCGAGTTCCAGCCGAACCCGAGCCGCTCGGTCGAATGGAACCGCGGCGCGTATCTCGTGGAAGGGCTCGGCCACTGCTCGATGTGCCACACGAAGATCAACCTGCTCGGCGGCTCGTCGAAGAGCGAGCAGTTCGCGGGCGGCCTGATCCCCGTGCAGAACTGGTACGCGCCGTCGCTCACTTCCGACAAGGACGGCGGTCTCGGCGACTGGAGCATCAAGGACATCGTCGACCTGTTGCAAGCTGGCATCTCGGATCGAGGCGCGGTGTATGGCCCGATGGCCGAAGTCACGTATCACAGCCTGCAATACATGACCGACGACGACGTGAAGGCGATGGCCGTTTATCTGAAGACACTGCCCGACAACGACCCCGGCCGCAAGACCGGCCCGTCGGCGACCGTGAAGCCCGCCATCTTCGAAAACGGCCAGCGTATCTATATGGCGAAATGCGCGACGTGCCACGGCGAGCACGGCGAAGGCCATCTGCAGCACTATCCGCCGCTCGCGCGCAACCAGTCGATCGAAATGGACTCTGCCGTCAACCCGATCCGTATCGTGCTCAACGGCGGCTTTCCGCCAGGCACGCGGCGCAACCCCGAGCCGTACGGCATGCCGCCGTTCGCGCAAGAACTGAACGACAACGATCTTGCCGCCGTCGTCACGTACATCCGCACCGCGTGGGGTAATCACGGCCAGCCCGTGACGGCGAAGCAGGTCAATGAACTGCGCAAGGCGCCCTTGCACTAGCCCACCTCACTCGCATAAACCTTGTCCTCGGAGATATGGCAGATGGACCCTAACGATCACTCCGGCGACCACTACGGCAACGCTCCCGACGACGAAGTCGAACGCATCGTCGCGCAAGGTCCGCACGGCGCGATTGCCGTCGCGGGCGTCGCGGCCGTGGTGGTGCTGGCGATCTGGATCGGCTTCTACTTTCTCGTATTTGTGCCGCGCGGCGTCATTCACTGATCATGTCGACCCAACCCTCACATTCCCCGGATAGCGGCCATGGCGTCGCCGAGCGCTCCGAAAAGCGCTGGGCGTACTTCGTCATCGCGATCGTCCTGTTCATGCTCGTGGTCGTCGTGTACTCAGGGCTGCACTACGCGATGATGCCACCCTCGCGCGTCGAAACCATCGACCCGTCGCGTCTGCAGATGTCGGGGGAATTCGTCGAAAGCAATCTGGGCACAGGCGTCGATCCCGACGGTACGGTCGTCGTGCGCTTCATCGCGCAGCAATACTCGTTCACGCCGCAATGCCTGCTGGTGCCCGCCGGCACCGACATCACCTTCCGCACGACGAGCGCCGACGTCGTGCATGGCCTGCTCGTCACGGATACGAACATCAACACGATGGTCGTACCGGGCTACGTCGCGACGTTTTCCTCCTCCTTCGACAAACCCGCCGATCACCTGATGCCCTGCCACGAGTTCTGCGGCTTCGGCCATCAGACGATGTGGGCGCACGTGAAGGTAATCGACAAAGCTGCCTTCTTCGAACAGGCAAAACAACATCGGAGGCTCAGCTGTGTTTCACGCTAAGCGACTCGTTCTCGCGCACTTCTGGCTCGCGTTCATCGCGTTCGGAATCGCGCTGCTGCTCGGCGCATGGCAGATGCTCGTGCGCAGTCCGCTGCACCCGTGGATCGGTGAACCGGAGTTGTACTACCGCTCGGTGACGGCGCACGGCACCGTCATGGCCTACGTGCTGCCCACGCTCGTCGCAATGGGCTTCGGCTACGCGATCGTCGAACTGGCGCTGCAACAGGTGCTCGTCGGCCTGAAGTGGGCGTGGGCCGGATTCATCCTGCTCGTGGTCGGCGCGGTGATGGCGATGGTGCCCGTTGCGGCTGGCCAGGCGTCGGTGCTCTTCACCTTCTATCCGCCGATGATCGGCAGCCCGTTCTATTACCTCGGCGTCGTGCTCGTGGTGGTCGGCTCGTGGATCTGGGTCGCGCTGATGGGCGTCAACCTGCACGTCTGGAAGCGCGCAAATCCCGGGAAACCCGTGCCGCTAGCGATGTACGCCAACGTAGCGGGCGCGTACCTGTGGGCGTGGACCGCCGTGGGCGCCGCGCTCGAAATCCTGTTCCAGATTCTGCCCGTCGCGCTCGGCCTGAAATCGACCATCGACGCCGGCCTCGCACGCGTGCTGTTCTCGTGGACGCTGCACGCGATCGTCTATTTCTGGCTGGTGCCGTCGTATATCGCGTACTACACGCTGGTGCCGCGCGCGATTGGCGGCAGGCTCTACAGCGATTCGATGGCGCGGGTGTCGTTCATCCTGTTCCTTGTGTTCGCGATGCCGATTGGCATTCACCACCTGTTCGCCGATCCGCAGGTCGGCGCGGGCTTCAAGTTCGTGCACGCGGTGTTCACGGGCATGGTGTCGGTGCCGACGCTGCTCACCGTGTTCACGATCTGCGCATCGGTGGAAATCGCCGGGCGGCTGCGCGGCGGCAAGGGCGCATTCGGCTGGCTGAAAGCGCTGCCGTGGGACAACCCGATGATGCTCGTCATCGCGTTCTCGTTCATCATGCTCGGCTTCGGCGGCGCGGGCGGGCTCATCAACATGAGCTATCAGCTGAACGAAACCATCCACAACACGCAGTGGGTCACGGGGCACTTCCATCTGATCTTCGGCGGCGCGATCGTCATCATGTACTTCGCGATCGCGTATGAGTTGTGGCCGCAACTGACAGGCCGCGCGATCGGCTCGCTGCGCCTGATCCGCTGGCAGTTGTGGCTGTGGTTCATCGGCATGATGGTGGTGACGCTGCCGTGGCATTACGTCGGTTTGCTGGGCGCACCGCGCCGCATGGCTTACTACGACTACAGCAATCCCGCGATCGCGCCGCAAGCGGTCTGGGTCGCCGTGTCGGCGTTCGGTGGCCTGATTCTGGTGATCTCCGGGTTCCTGTTTCTTTACATTCTCGCGAAGGCGCAGTTCGGCGCGATCGAGCAGCCGAAGCAGTTCCGCTTCAGCGCGCCCGTGCATCCCGTCGAGCGCGTGCCCGCCGCGTTGAACAGCTTCGGCCTGTGGGTCGCGCTGATGATCGGCCTGACGATCGTCAACTACAGCGTGCCCATCGCGCAACTGCTCGGCTTGCAGCAGACTTCCGTGCCGGCCGTATCGGTGGGAGCGCGATCATGAGCGAAGAACGCGTCTTCAGCTTCAGCAACCGATGGTTCACGTCGAGCGTCGGCGGCGTGATCGTGATCGCCATCGTGGCGATGCTGATCGGCTTTATCTGGCTGCCGTCGAAGCATCCCGACTTCACGCAGCGCGGCTTATGGGCGACGATCTGCAGCGCAGCGGGCGCGCCGTCAAGCTGGTTCACGCAAAGCAACAACATCGCCGGCCCCGCGCCGAGCAACGTGCTCGTGCTGCCGCCTCTGCCGCCGTGGGGACGCACGCGTCCCAGCGCCGAATCGATCGGCCGTGGCGCTACGCTCGCGCAGAACTGCTCGATGTGTCATGGCGTCGAAAGCGTGATTCAGGTGACGGCGCCCGTGCTCGCGGGGCAATATGCGGACGTGGTCTACAAGCAGTTGCGCGACTATCAGAGCGGCCAGCGGGCGAACGCGATCATGCCGCCGATCATCGCGCGTCTGAACGATCGCGATCTGCACGACCTCGCGAATTACTATTCGACGCTGCCACGCCCCGCCGCCGTCGAACAGGCCACGGCCGAAGACGCGACCATCCGCAAGTTCGTCAACGAAGGCTCGCCGATGCGCAACATCGCGCCTTGCGCGGCCTGTCACGGCGACCGCGATCGCAAGGGCGCCGCGCCGTGGCTGGGCGGGCAGTCGTCTGTGTATATGGCGGCGCAACTACGCGCGTTCGCTAATGGCGACCGGCATAACGACATCAACGAACAGATGCGCAACGTCGCGCGCAACATGACGCCGGAGGAGATCGACGGGGTCGCGAAGTATTACGCTGAAAGGCAGCCTTAAAGCGTGACGTCGAAAGAGAAACGGCGGTGCAAGCGTGAAGGCTTGCACCGCCGTTTTGCGTTTTTACACGTAGCGCCCGAATGCACGGCGGCGCGATCTCAAGGCATAGCCAACACTACTTCGCCGGACTGACGGGAATTCATGCCCGCCACATTCGTGTGCGTCAACTTGATGTCGAGTCCAAACCCTTGACTCTCTTTTACATAGTCAGGGGCACGTGCCGGTTATCCTCGTTAGGCCAGTTCATCCGTGGTTATTTGGCTTACGTGGAGACAAATCGATGCGTAGAAACAAGTACAAGAAAATTATTCTCGTTGATCCGAGACTCAGTGCCTTCACCGATACCCGCCGGGAATCTCGGGAGGTCGCATGACAACGTCGAGACTCGTGGCAAAAGGCGACATGACGACGACCCAAGGCCGCGTCATGGGCGGATCGTCAACATGGTACGCAGACAGCGGTCAGGCATTTTCTCTTTACCACGACCTGGCAACATGCGGGAATTGCAACGGACTGTTTCCCATCTTGGGGAGCGCTCGAGACTGGATGGAAAACGGGAAGCCGATGGTAAAGCACATGGACCGAGTGCTGTGTCCATGTGGAAAAAACCGTGTACTTGCCAGCGGGGCTTCCTCGCTTTTGCACACGAGCGAAGCCGATGCAACGACGACGGGCAATGCCTCGTTCATATCAACAAGCTCGACGATCTGTGACGAACAGGTTCATGCCGTCGCCCGCATGGCGCTCGATTTCTACCCTTACTTCATCGAAACGGCAGACGGGAGAACTTTCTCGGGCTGCGTCACCGAAGGTGGCGACATGCCACGCGTTGCGACCAACACTGAGGCGGTCTATCACATCTATTGGGGCGACGAAGCGTTGGCCAGAGAACAAGGAATTGAATAATGCCGAACAGCAGAACCATCGTCAGAACGAATTCCACTCCGGGTTCCATCAAGGACGTGCAGCTACGCGTGCTCACCTTCCAGGAGTTGCGGGACAACTATCCATCGGGAAATCTATACGACAATTCGGCGTGCACGGATCAGTGCGCAATTCGCATGAGCGTGATGTTTCATCGTGTCGGCATCGAGATGAAGTCGTTTTCGGAAAAACTAGTCAGGCCCCTGTCGGATCAACCATCAATCGGGCGGATTATCCTCGACGGCAAAGCCACAGCGACTCGCGCCGACGAATTGGGGGAATGGCTGAAGTTGCAGCCGTTTGCGGGACTTCCAAAGGCCGAAGATATAACTGGCTCAGATTGGGAATCGAAGGTGAAGGGCCGCACGGGTATCGTTCAGTTCTCGCGTTATTGGACGCGCGCGGGTGAAACGACTTCTAATGCAAGCGGTGGCCACATCGACCTCTGGAATGGAGCACGCCTGACAATCAGCAGCGCGCCGGATGCCGTTGCAACGATTAGCCGCTATTTTGGCGGACAGTCGTTCTTTCCCGGAACGGATTTCGGCTGGTCCGACCTTCGGAACGCGAAGCAGATTCTGTTTTGGGAAATCAAATAATGCACCGATTCCTCGGGACCTTGGGGTTTGCTTTCGTAGGCTTGCTTAGTGTCCTTGCATGGTCCTCAATCGATACCCGGTTGTGTGACGCGTATGCCCGACCATGTATCCCGCGCGCTGGTGAGTGCGGGGGCGGATTAGACACTTGCCCTATCACGACTCAAGTGTTTGCCGAGTTCGCCTTACGTCGTGCATTGGCTTTCGACGTTCGTCGCAATGCGCGTCTTTCACATCTGAAATTTGAATCTTGAAAGCGAAATAGCCGCGCTCCAGCGCGGCTATTTCATTTGACGTGGATCGGCTTTCGATGCCCACGAATATCAGTCGCGCGCACTTCGGCCGCGATCGCCAACGTCAATCACGCAAGGCATGAGGTATGAACGGCGCTTCGGATTAACCCGCTTCCACCGCCTCCATCTGCAACGCCACTCCTTGCTTCTGCGTCGCAACCCGGCGCGCAGCACCCCGCGACGACGACGCCTGCCCGCTATCCGTCCTGAACACGGCCACCGCTGTCGTCAGCCGGCGCGCCTGCTCTTCGAGCGAACTTGCCGCTGCCGCCGCCTGCTCGACGAGCGCTGCGTTCTGCTGCGTCACTTCGTCCATCTGCGCGACGGCGAGATTCACCTGATCGATGCCCGTGCTCTGCTCGGTCGCGGCCTCGGCGATCTCGCTCATGATCGCGCTGACACGCGCGATTGCATCGACGATGTCCGTCATCGTCGAGCCTGAGCGCTGCACGAGATCCGCACCCGCCGTCACGCGCCCGTTCGATTCGCCGATCAGACCTTTGATCTCCTTCGCCGCTGCCGCGCTACGCTGCGCAAGCGAGCGCACTTCGCTCGCCACCACCGCAAAGCCGCGGCCTTGCTCGCCTGCGCGCGCCGCCTCGACGGCGGCGTTCAACGCGAGAATGTTGGTCTGGAACGCGATGCCTTCGATCACACCGACGATATCCGCAATACGCCGCGAGTCGTCGACGATCTTCTGCATCGTGCCGACCACCTGCTGCGTGAGATCGCCGCCCTGTGCCGCGAGCGTCGATGCGCCCTGCGCGAGCGAGCTGGCCTGCTTGGCGTTATCGGCCGTCTGCTTGACGGTCGACGTCAGCTCCTCGATGCTCGCCGCCGTTTCTTCGAGCGACGCGGCCTGCTCTTCCGTACGTTGCGACAGGTTCGTATTGCCCGCAGCGATTTCGCTCACGCCCGTATCGATCGAATCGGTACCGTGACGCACGGTGTTCACCGTCGCGATCAGCGACTCTTGCATCTTGCGCAGCGCCGCCGCGAGACGTCCCATTTCGTTGTCGCTAACGTTGTCGATGCGGCCCGTCAGATCGCCGTTCGCGATGCGCTGGAACTGCTCGATGGTGGCATCGACGGGGTGCACGATTGCGCGAACCATCATCATGCGTCCAAGCCACGCGAAGATCAGCGTAGCCGCCATGCCGATCGCGACCGCGACACTGATCGTGTAGAAGAGTTGCTGTGCTTCCTGGTAACGTTGCTCGGCGTGATCGAGCTGTAGCTTTTCGAGCGTCAGCATCGCCTTTTCATAAGCGCTGTAGAGCGGCGACAGCTTGTGCGCCTGAAGTTGCTGGAAGGCCGCCTTGTCGCCGGACTTGAGCGCGGCGAGCGCCGGTTCGGCGCCTTCGTGCAGGAACGCATCGCGCTTGTCCTGCATGTCCTTGATAAGACGCTGTTCGTCGGCGTCGTTGCTGGCCTTGCTGATGTAATGCGCGAGGCGTTCGTTCGACACCTTCTGGTACGTATCGAAACGCTTCAGCACCGCGTCGGCGCCTTCCTGATCGTTCAGTTCGATCAGCGAAGAATAGGTTGCCAGCGCGAGACGCAGGCGCAGCAGTTGGCCAGCGCTGCCTTCGAGATCCGCCACGGCGGGCGTGTCGACGGTGTACATCTGTTGCAGCGACGCATTGCTCTCACGCAGCGATAACAGCCCCGGCGCCGCGCCGATCAGCAATACCACGCCGAACAGCACGACCATTAACGTAAGGTATGCGCGAATCGAAAGACCTTTCAACATGAAGCATGTCTCCTATGGCCGCCTGACGGGAATTCCGGTTCCACGGCAGGCTTGCTGCGCCCAGGCCAATAGGCAAGGTCCGCAACCCGATTAAATTAAGCAAACGCACCACATTTTCAGTTACGGCTGATCCGAGGAAAACTTTATGGCCTGTCAGGTCGCTTTCGGCCGAAACGCTCGCAAATTGATCTGGCGCATAGACATGCGTCGTCTTGCTAAATATTTCTTCTCGCTATTTGGGTTTGGCGTACGTGATTTAACAATTCCGATCGACACTTGCCCGCGCTTCGAAGTTGTTGGACAGTAGCGAAGCGACGGCTACGCGGACCATGCTCATGCAAGAGATCTTGTCAGCGCTCTTGGTGTTCGCCCTGCTTCTGGCGGGAACAGGAGTCGGCTTTTTCGGCAAGGCATATCTGCCTGAAGAGCATCGCAGGCACGAGACGCTTCAGCTGATCCAGCTCGTGATGACGATGCTCGTGACGTTCGCGGCGCTGGTGCTGGGCTTGCTCACGGCCTCCGCGAAAAGCAGCTTCGACACCGTCGGCAACGACTTCCGCTCTTATGCCGCCGAGCTGATCCAGCTCGACATGGCGCTGCGCCAGTACGGTCCCGATGCGCAATACCCGCGCAAGCTGCTGCGCTCGTACACGGCGGCGGCGATCGCCGCGACGTGGCCCGGGGAGGACCCGCCGTCGGGCGACTATCCAAGGTTCAAGAGCGATCTGAGCCACGACAAGCTCGAAGACATCGGGCTCGGCGAAATGCTGAACGAATCGTTCGTCGCAGTGCGCAAGCTGCAGCCCATCGACAGCTACCAGCAGCACACGCAGGCCGAATGCATCGCGCGTTTTGAGCGCGTAATCCAGGCGCGCTGGACGTTGATCGAACAAGCGCATAGCTCGATCTCGAAGCCCTTTCTCACCACGCTCACCTTCTGGCTGATGATCATCTTTCTATGCTTCGGCATTGTCGCGCCTCGCAATGCGCTGGCGTTCGTGATGATCATGCTGGGTGCGGTGTCGATTGCATCGGCCGTGTATGTGATCGTCGATCTCGACACGCCGCTGACGGGCCCGATCGTGTCCTCCAGCGTGCCGATGCGCGATGCGCTCGCGCATCTCGACCGCGCTTTGGCGCGCCCCTCCGACGACCATTAGCCGGTTATCGACCGACCTTCAGCCGACCTTCAACCCGCCCGCCGCGTCGAAGATCTCGCGCAGCCATTGCGCGAACACCCGCACGCGTGACGACAACTGACGGCTTTGCGGATAGAGCACGGTGACGGGCATCGGCGGCGGCGGAAACTGCGGCAGCACGACGACGAGGCGGCCCGCGGCGAGTTCGCTCTCCACGCGATAGCGCGGCACCTGCACGAGACCGAGCCCAGCGACGGACGCACCCGTGTACAGATCGGTGCCCGTCACGGAAACGACCGCCTCGAGATTCACCTCGACGATGCGTTCATCGACGGTGAATTCGAGCGGCAGCGCGTTGCCCGTCGCGCTCGATATGTAATTGACGGCGCGATGCGTGGTGAGCGCGGCGAGATCGTCGGGCACGCCGTGCCGTTCCAGATACGCGGGACTCGCGACCGTTACCTGTTCGAGCCGCGCGACGCGCCGACCGACCATCGACGAATCCTGCAGATTCCCCGCGCGCAGCACGCAATCGACACCCTCGCGCACCAGATCGACCAGGCGGTCGTCTTCGCCGATATGCAACTCGATGCCCGGATAGCGCGCGAGAAAATCCGGCAGCGCGGGCACGATGAAGTGGCGCGCGAGCGTGCCTTGCAGATTCGCGCGCAGCAGACCTTTTGGCGCGGCGTCGCGAAACGAACCTTCCGCTTCCTCCATGTCCGCGAGCAGACGTACGCAGCGGCGGTAGTACGCTTCGCCGTCGTGCGTGAGGCGCACGGTGCGAGTCGTGCGTTCGAGCAGCCGCGCGCCGAGCCGTTGCTCCATCCGCTTCATCAGGTTCGTGACTGTGGCGCGCGGAATCTGCAGATCATCGGCGGCACGCGTGAAGCTCTGCCGCTCGGCGATGCGGACGAACACCTGCATTTCCTGAAAACGGTCCATGGCGGTACGCGGCGGCTGGCTTCCGCGTCATTG
Organism: Paraburkholderia sp. PGU19; assembly: GCF_013426915.1. GTDB lineage: Bacteria > Pseudomonadota > Gammaproteobacteria > Burkholderiales > Burkholderiaceae > Paraburkholderia. The sequence goes on along the minus strand of NZ_AP023179.1, from coordinate 398,088 downwards.
TTGAAGTGAATGGAATGATGATAACAACTTTCGGCTGATTATCTCTGCACCGAGATATCCGATCATCCTTCTCACGCACTCACCACTTCAAGGAATCGGATCATGAACAACGTCAAGAATGCACAGGTTGCGATCGTCACGGGCGCATCGCGGGGTATCGGCGCGGCAATCGCGCGGCGGCTCGCCAGCGACGGTTTTGCAGTCGTCGTGAACTATGCGGCAAGTTCGAAGGAAGCGGATACGCTCGTCGCCGAACTGAAGGCGCAGGGCGCAGCGGCGATTGCGGTGAAAGCGGACGTCTCGAACGCCGACGACGTGCGCCGCATGTTCGAAGCGACGGAACAGCAGCTCGGCAAGGTCGACGTGCTCGTCAACAACGCGGGCATCCTGAAAACGGTGCCGCTCGCCGAAACCAGCGACGCGCTCTTCGCGCAGACCTTCGATATCAACGTCCGCGGCACGTTCAACACGCTGCGCGAAGCAGCGACGCGGATGAACAACGGCGGACGCATCGTCAACTTTTCGAGCACGACGCTTGCGCTGAACATGCCGGGTTACGCGATCTACAACGCGACCAAGGCGGCCGTCGAATCGTTCACGCATGTGTTCGCGAAGGAATTGCGCGGGCGGAACATCACCGTCAATGCCGTGGCGCCGGGGCCCGTGGCGACGTCGCTGTTCCTCGACGGCAAGACGGACGAGCAGATTCAGGCGTTCGCGAAGATGCCGCCGCTGCAGCGCCTGGGACAGCCGGAGGATATTGCTTCAGTGGTCGCGTTTCTCGCGGGGACGGATGGGGCTTGGGTGAATGGGCAGATTCTGCGGGCGAATGGCGGAGTGGCTTGAAGCCCGGCGCCTGGCGCTTTACGCCTAATTTGCGTTTGCGATTCGGCCGAAACGTCGGCATGTAAAAAAACACCCCGCTCGGGAGCGGGGTGTTTTTGTGTTCGTTCGTCGACGCTTGCGGTCTGGGACGGTTCTAGAACGGAATATCGTCGTCCATCTCATCGAACCCGCCGCCGGCCGGCGCGCTCGGACGGCTCTGACCGCCGCCACCGCCGCCCGACACACGGCCAGCACCACCGCCGCCACCGCCCGACATGCGGCCGCCGCCGCCACCGCCGCGCTCCATCGATTCGCCACGGCTATAGCCGCCGTCATCGCCACCGCCGCCGCCCGCACCGCCACGGCCGCCGAGCATCTGCATCTGTTCAGCGACGATTTCCGTCGAGTAACGGTCGGTGCCGTCCTGCGCCTGATACTTGCGCGTGCGGATGCGGCCTTCGATATACACCGCCGAGCCTTTCTTCAGGTATTCCGACACAATTTCAGCCAGGCGCCCGAAGAACGAAATGCGGTGCCATTCCGTCATTTCCTTGAATTCGCCCGATTGCTTGTCTTTGTAGCGGTCGGTCGTGGCAAGGCGAATGTTCGCCACTGCGTCGCCGCTCGGAAGATAACGGACTTCCGGATCGGCACCCAGATTGCCGACGAGAATGACCTTGTTCACGGATGCCATGAGTTTCTCCTGTTGATTCCGTTGCAGGCGACGCGGCGCCGATGGCGCTTCGCGCCCCAGCCGCCTGTGTCAGTGAACGGAAAGCGCGCCGCTGCGCCCCGATTGACCGCCGCCTTGTAAATTCGTGCCGTAAAAGCTTTATGCCTTGCGTGGCGGCTGTTTCATGCTGGCCGCGATTATAAGCCAGCAAGCGACAAGCCCTGAGCATGCAAAAAACACGGCGCTCTGTCCATCGACTTTCAAAAGCCAGCCGCCGATCACGCCGCCCATTGCAAGGCCGATCGACTGCGTGGTGTTGTACACGCCCGCCGCCGCGCCCTTGCGGGTCCCCGGCGCCAGCTTCGACACCAGCGAAGGCTGCGAAGCCTCGAGAATATTGAAGCCGAGGAAGTAGACGAACAGAATCGCTGCCACAGTCAGAATGGTATGCGGTGCGATGCCGAGAAGTAACTGTCCGATCAGGATAAGACCAATCGCACCCAGCAGCACGGCCTTCATCTTGCCGCGCTTTTCCGCCGCGATAATTGCGGGGACCATCATCACGAACGCAAGGCCCATCACGGGCAGGTAAATCTTCCAGTGTGACGCGACGGGCAGGCCGCCCGCTTCCAGAATGCGTGGCACCACGAGAAACAGCGCCGTCTGCGTCGCGTGCAGCACCAGCACGCCGAAGTTCAGACGCAGCAGTTCCTTGTTGTGCAGGACTTCGTGGAACGGCGCGGGCACATGCACGGGCTTCGGCGCATCGGGCACGATCCACAGCACGACGCCGATCGCGAGAATCGAGAAAATGCCGACCAGCGTGAACAGCCCGCTCATGCCGAGGTAGTGGAACACGATCGGCGCGCCGACGATCGCCACCGCAAACGACACCCCGATCGAGCCGCCCACCATCGCCATGGCCTTGGTGCGATGCTCTTCCGCCGTCAAATCCGCGATGAACGCGATCACCGCCGACGACACCGCGCCCATCCCCTGGATCACGCGGCCGACGATGATCCACGTCATATCGTGCGCGAACGCGGCAACGAAGCTGCCGAGCGCGAAGATCAGCAGGCCCATCGCGATGACCGGCTTGCGGCCGATCATGTCGGAAACCCAGCCGTAGAAGATATACAGCAGCGACTGCGTCACGCCGTACGCGCCAAGCGCGATGCCGACCAGCAACACGTTGTCGCCGCCCGGAATCGTCTTCGCGTAGATCGAGAAGACGGGCATGATCATGAAGAGACCCAGCATGCGCAGCGCGAAGATCGCAGCAAGCGACACGGTCGCGCGCAACTCGGGCGCGCTCATGCGTGTGGAGGTGGCGGACGGATTGGACATCGGGAACGATTATTGAATGAACGGACAGCGAATCGCGTGGTAGCCCGCATGCACGACGCACGCGCAGTCTCCGACGCTGACCGAGCTTACAACGGGTGCCTGGCGCTTGCAGAAGGCGGAAATCGCCCTTACCTACGAGCCATTCCCCACAACGCTGAACCGCGAAAAAACGACGCTTTCGTCTTTGTCAGCACGCCGTTTGCGCGCTGTCAGGAAGCCGTAACGGCGGTCTGGAAAAGTCGTTATAGTAGCAGGTTTAGCCTTCTCCTCTTCCCGCCGGTTCATGGAACAAATCCGTATCCGTGGGGCTCGGACCCACAACCTGAAGAACGTCAATCTCGACTTGCCGCGTCACAAGCTGGTCGTGATTACCGGCTTGTCCGGCTCGGGCAAATCGTCGCTCGCCTTCGACACGCTCTACGCCGAAGGCCAGCGCCGCTATGTGGAGAGCCTGTCCGCGTACGCCCGGCAATTCCTGCAATTGATGGAAAAACCGGACGTCGATCTGATCGAAGGTCTGTCGCCCGCCATTTCGATCGAGCAGAAAGCGACTTCGCACAACCCGCGCTCGACAGTGGGCACGGTCACCGAAATCCACGACTACCTGCGACTTCTTTACGCACGCGTCGGCACGCCTTACTGCCCGGACCACGAAATTCCGCTGGAGGCGCAAAGCGTCTCGCAGATGGTCGACGCCGCGCTCGCGCTGCCTGAAGACACGCGGTTGATGATCCTCGCGCCCGTCGTCGCGAACCGCAAGGGCGAGCACACCGAGCTGTTCGAAGACATGCAGGCGCAGGGCTTTATCCGTTTTCGCGTGCGCTCGGGCGGCGGCACGGCGAACGAAGGCGTCGCGAAAATCTACGAAGTCGACTCGCTGCCGCAGCTGAAAAAGAACGACAAGCACACGATCGACGTCGTCGTCGACCGTCTGAAGGTGCGCGCCGACGCGAAGCAGCGTCTCGCGGAATCGTTCGAAACCGCGCTGCGCCTCGCCGACGGCCGCGCGATCGCGCTCGAAATGGACACCGACAAAGAGCATCTGTTCAGCTCGAAGTTCGCCTGTCCGATCTGCTCGTACTCTTTGCAGGAACTGGAGCCGCGCCTCTTTTCGTTCAACAATCCGATGGGCGCGTGCCCGGAGTGCGACGGCCTCGGCCAGATCACGTTCTTCGATCCGAAGCGGGTGGTCGCGCATCCGTCGCTGTCGCTCGCGGCGGGCGCCGTGAAGGGCTGGGACCGGCGCAACCAGTTTTACTTCCAGATGCTGCAAAGCCTCGCGGCATTCTTTGAATTCGACATCGACACCGCGTTCGAAGATCTGCCGGAAAACGTGCGCAATATCCTGCTGTACGGCTCGGGCAAGCAGACGGTGCCGTTCTCGTACATCAACGAGCGCGGCCGCACGTCGGTGCGCGAGCACGTGTTCGAAGGGATCATTCCGAATCTGGAGCGGCGTTATCGCGAGACGGATTCCGTCGCGGTGCGCGAGGAACTGGCGAAGTATCAGAACAACCAGGCGTGTCCTTCATGCGAAGGCACGCGTTTGCGCCGCGAAGCGCGTTTCGTGCGCATCGGCGCGGATAGCGACGCGCGCGGCATCTTCGAAGTCAGCGGCTGGCCGCTGCGCGACACGCTCGGCTATTTTCAGACGCTGCGGCTCGAAGGCTCGAAGCGCGAAATCGCCGACAAGGTCATCAAGGAAATCGTCGCGCGTCTGATGTTCCTGAACAACGTCGGGCTCGATTATCTGTCGCTCGAACGCAGCGCCGAAACGCTGTCGGGCGGCGAGGCGCAGCGCATCCGGCTCGCGTCGCAGATCGGCTCGGGGCTGACGGGCGTCATGTACGTGCTCGACGAACCGTCCATCGGCCTGCATCAGCGCGACAACGACCGCCTTATCTCGACGCTCAAGCATCTGCGCGATCTCGGCAATTCGGTGATCGTCGTCGAGCACGACGAAGACATGATCCGTATGGCCGACTACGTCGTCGATATGGGGCCGGGCGCGGGCGAGCACGGCGGCATGGTGATCGCCGAAGGCACACCTGACGAAGTGCAGGCAGATCCCGCGTCGATGACGGGCCAGTATCTCGCGGGCGCGCGGCGCATCGAATTCCCCGACGACCGCAAACAGCCCGACGAGCGCCATCTGCGTATCGTCGAGGCATACGGCAACAACCTGCGACACGTGACGCTCGATCTGCCCGTCGGCCTTCTGACCTGCGTGACGGGCGTGTCGGGCTCGGGCAAGTCGACGCTGATCAACGACACGCTGTATCACGCCGTCGCGCAGCACCTGTATGGTTCATCGGCCGAGCCGTCGCCGTTCGAGGCGATCGAAGGTCTCGAGCATTTCGATAAGGTCATCAACGTCGACCAGTCGCCAATCGGCCGCACGCCGCGCTCGAATCCTGCCACGTACACGGGTCTCTTTACGCCGATCCGCGAACTGTTCGCGGGCGTCCCCGCCGCGAAAGAACGCGGCTACGATCCGGGCCGCTTCTCATTCAACGTGAAGGGCGGGCGCTGCGAATCGTGCCAGGGCGACGGCGTGCTGAAAGTCGAAATGCACTTCCTGCCCGACGTGTACGTGCCGTGCGACGTCTGCCACGGCAAGCGCTACAACCGTGAAACGCTCGATATCCAGTACAAGGGCAAGAACATCAGCGAAGTGCTGGAGATGACAGTCGAGCACGCGTACGACTTTTTCAAGGCGGTGCCCGTCGTCGCGCGCAAGCTGAAAACGTTGCTGGACGTGGGTCTCGGCTATATCCGTCTTGGCCAGTCGGCGACCACGCTGTCGGGCGGTGAGGCGCAGCGCGTGAAGCTGTCGCTGGAACTGAGCAAGCGCGATACGGGTCGCACACTGTATATCCTCGACGAGCCGACTACGGGTTTGCACTTCCACGATATCGCGCTGTTGCTCGAAGTGATCCATCGGTTGCGCGATCAAGGAAATACCGTGGTCATCATCGAGCATAATCTCGATGTGATAAAAACTGCCGACTGGGTCATCGATCTCGGTCCCGAAGGCGGCGCCGGCGGCGGTCAGATCATCGCGCAAGGCACGCCGGAGCAGATTGCGAAGTCGAAGGCAAGTTTTACCGGACGGTATCTCGCGCCGCTGCTGCAGCGCGACAAGGCGGCAGACGAAGCGGCAGCAGGCGCGGACTATGCGAAGCAGGTGGACAGCGAAGAATCTGACGACGAAGCGGAGGCAACTGTCATCGAAGGCGCTGCAGAATCGGCGAAACCGGCCGTAAAACCGGCAAGGTCGAAAAAGGCCGTTGCCGCAGACGCCCCGAAACCAGCATCGAAATCGACAGCGAAACCAGCGGCAGGAACAGCAAGAGCAACGGGCAAGGCACCGGCGAAGGCCGGTAAGCCGAGCGTCAAAACCTGAGGTTGGAGACTATAAAAGCCATGGCCAAGCGTAATCCGGCCCGTGATGACGGGCAGGTGCAGGATCTGCGCCCTCGCCCGGTCAGGCTGACCAGCGACATGAGCCTGCCGAAACTGTCGGCGGTCGAAATAGGCAGCTACATTGTCGCGCTCCTTGCGATGTGGGCGGTACTCGAACTCAAGCTGCTAGGCGCGCTGCTCGCCGGCATGCTCGTGTTCCAGCTCGTCCACACGCTCGCGCCGCGCATCGAAAAACACATGTCGAGCGGGCGCGCGCGCTGGCTCGCAGTGGTGATTCTCTCCGCGGTGATCGTCGGCGTGCTGACAGGCTTCACCGTCGCCATCATCGATCACTTCGAGAATGACGTGCCCAGCGTGCAGAAGCTGCTCGACCAGGCGATGTCGCTGATCGATCAGGCGCGCGGCCGTCTGCCGCAGTTCATCGCGCAGAACCTGCCCGTTTCCACCGAGCAGATGAAGGAAAAAGCCACCGTGCTGATGCAGACGCACGCGAGCACGCTGTCGCAAGGCGGCAAGAACGCGGCGCGCATCTTCACGCATGTGCTGATCGGCATGATCATCGGCGCAATCATCGCGGTCGGCGCGACCCGACATATGCAGCGGCTGCCGCTGTCCACAGCCTTCATCACGCGCGTCAGCCGTTTTGCCGACGCGTTCCGCCGCATCGTGTTCGCGCAGGTGAAGATCTCGGCGATCAACACCGTGTTCACGGGCATTTTCCTGTTGCTGCTGTTGCCGCTCTTTCACGCGCCGCTGCCGATGGCGAAGACGCTCGTCATCATCACGTTCATCGTCGGTCTGCTGCCCGTGATCGGCAATCTGATATCGAATACGCTGATCGTGGCTGTGGCGCTCTCGGTGAGCTTCCCGGCTGCGGTGACGGCGCTGATCTTCCTGATCCTGATCCACAAGCTGGAGTATTTCCTGAACGCGCGCATCATCGGCGGACAGATCGAGGCACGCGCGTGGGAACTGCTGATCGCCATGCTCGTGATGGAAGCCGCGTTCGGTATTCCGGGCGTGATCGCCGCGCCGATCTTCTATGCGTACATCAAGCGCGAACTGATCTATCTGCGGCTCGTGTAACGCGACGAATGGGGTGCACGGGGCGAGCACACCAACACAAAGGGCGACCGCAAGGCCGCCCTTTTCATATCCGCAATCCTCGACGACTCAGAAGTCGATGCGCGCGTTGAGCGACAGCGTGCGCGGATCGCCCGGCGAGATGTAGTCCGCGTACTGGTACTCCCAGTAGCGCTTGTTCATGATGTTGTCGATGGCGGCGCGCAAGGTCACGCCATAGCCACCGATCTTCGTCGCATACGTCGCACCGACGTTGAACAGCGTATAGCCGCCCGCCGTCAGATCGCCAGACGGACGCACGGTCGTGTTGCCGGTGAACTTCGCGTCGGCGCCGAGCTTCAGCCCCGGCACATACGGCACGTTGTACGTCGCGTGAGCGGCCGCGACGAAGCCCGGCGCGCCCGCCACGCGATTGCCGTCGAAAGACGAGCCGCGCTCGTACTTCGTGTGCAGCCACATCAGATCGCCGCCGATCGTCCAGTTCGAGCCGAGCCGCACGTCCCCGCCCGCTTCGACGCCTTCGAAGATCGACTCGCCATCCTGCACGTAGACATTCGCGCTGTTCGCGTACTCGGCGCCGCGCTCGATGCGGAACAGCGCCGCACTCGCGCTCCAGCGCGCGTGCTCGCTCTTGATGCCGACTTCGTACTGCTTGCTGCGCAGCGGGTTGAGCATCTGACCGGCATTCGCATAGGTAAAGTCGACGATCGAGCCCGCTTCTAGCGATTCGACGTAGCTTGCGTAGACCGTCGTGGTCGGCGCGAGCTTGAACATCAGCGCAACCGACGGCGTGAGCACGCCGCTCTGACTGTAGTGCGAGCTGGTCGCCCCCGCCAGCGTGTAGCCGTTCTGCTCGTAGTTCGTGTAACGCACGCCGCCGAGCACCGACCAACGTTCGGTCAGCTGGATCGTGTCGCTCGCGAACAGCGCTTTTTGCGTGATGTCGCCGGCGCGATACGTCGTCAGTCCTTGCGGGCTGTAGAACAGGTTCGTATTCGGCCTATAGATGTTGCCCGTGCCGATGAACTCGTACGCGCTAGTCGCTTCGTATTCGTTCACCTGCTTTTGCCACGCTGCGCCGAATACCAGTTGATGCTGGAACGGCCCCGTCTTCACGTTGCCTTCGATCATCGCCTGCCACAAGCTCAGCCGATGCCCTTCCTTGCCGGCGTATCGGTAATCGGTGTAGTCGCCTGACGGGTTCTCCAGAAAGAACGTGCTTTCGTTGCGATCGCGGAAGCTCTTGCTGAAGCTGTACGTGAGGCTCGCGGTCCAGTCCGGGCTCAGGTTGTAATGCAGGCCCGCCGTGTACATCTGGAGATTCGTATTCAGATGCTGCGACGCGTTGCCGAGGTTGCTGGTTGAGCCGCTGAGGGTCGTCGGCAGCGATGCGCCGGTGTACTTCGCCGTCGAGATCGAACCGCCTTGCCCCGTCGTGCGCTGATCCTGGTAGAGCGCGCCAAATGTCGCCGTCAGATCACGCGTGATGCGGGCATCGAGCGCGAACGAAAACGCGTCGCGCCGGACGTTGCCGTCGTTATACGTCTGCCCTTCTTCGTGCGTCGCGTTCAAGCGATAGCCAAACATGCTGTCCGGGCCGATCCGGCCACCGAGATCCGCGTGCTCGGCCCACACGCCGTTTGTCCGATAGCCGACATCGACGCTGCGAATGGGCGTATCGGTACGCGGCGGCTGCTTCGTCACATAGTTGACGACGCCACCCGGCGCGCCGAAGCCATACATGAAACCGGACAGACCCTTCAGCAACTGGACGCTTTCCAGTTGCTCGTACGGCATCGTGATGCCGTAGCTGTTGAACGGCAATCCGTCGATCTTGAAGCCGTTCTGCCAGTCGAGCTGCATGCCGCGCACGCTCACATACGTCGCCCACGCGTTGTACGGATTGCCGTTGTCCGAGACGGATGCGTCGTGCGCGAACACGTCGCCGAGTTTTTGCGGCTGCATGTCTTGCAGTTGCTGGCTCGTAACGATCGTCGTCGAGAACGGCGTGTCGAGTTGCGTACGCGTGCCGAGCGCGCCGCTGCTGACGTCGTCGTTCAGATGCTGCAGCGAGTCCTGCGCGGCCGTCACCTTGACGACGGGCAGCGCCTTGTCGGAAGTGGTGTCGTCGGCTGTGCTCGCGGATGTCGCCGCGCCATTCGCATCGCCCGTTGCCGCCGACTGCGCCAGCACGCTCTGGCTCGCGGCGAACGCCAGCATGACCGCGAAACGAATCGCGCCGACGGTTGGCGCCTTGGCGCGTTTTCGATGATGCTCACTCACCCGTTGCACAGCAGTTTTTGTCATCTGGTTCCCGACAGTGACGTCAGAAATGCCTCTCAATGAGAATCATTCCTATTTAAAGAGGACCGGATGATGTCAGGAACCGTCGGTTTTCTGTAAACATTTAAGCGCGACATTTTGTCGCATCGCGAAATGGCCAGAAACGATGAAACCGCGCGGCGGTTCGGTTCGCCGCGCCGGATGCCGCTTCATGTGGACATAAACGTCAACTGTCCTTACGAAGCTCTTGCGGCATCCTCGTTCGCCCCATAAGATGCGAATAGTTCTTATTCGCAAGGCATCACGTCGTCATGTCCGAGATTTTTCCGCCGTCCACGGCCGTCGCCTTCGACGGGAGCCGCGCATGAGACCCGTGCTCGTGCGTTTGCATCGCTGGTTTGGCATCGGCATCGCGCTGTTTTTGTTCGTCGCGGGACTGACGGGTGCGTTGATCGCGTGGGATCACGAACTCGACGCGATGCTCAATCCGACCCTCTTCTATGCGCGCAGCGACGCGCAGCCGCTGCCGTCGCTGGTACTCGCGCGCCGCGTCGAAGCGAGTGATCCACGCCTTCAGGTAACCTATCTGCCGCTATCCGTCGAACCGGGCCACGCGTTGCAGATGATGGTGCTGCCGCGCGTCGACCCGAAAACGAACCAGCCGTACACGCTCGACTTCAACCAGATCGCCGTCGATCCCGCGACAGGCGCAATCCAGAGCCGCCGCGAATGGGGCGCGCTGTCGGTCGCGCGGCTAAATCTGATGCCGTTCATCTACAAGCTGCACTACACGCTGTTCCTGCCGTTCATGGGCGGCATCGACATTGGCACGTGGCTGATGGGTATCGTCGGGATCGTGTGGATTTTTGATAGCGTGATCGCGCTCGTGCTGTCGTTCCCGAGCATGAAGGCGTGGAAGAAGTCGTTCGCGTTTCGTGTGCGGCGCGGCGGCTACGCGCTCACATTCGACTTGCACCGCTCGGGCGGCGTCTGGATCTGGGGATTGCTGCTGATGATGGCGGTGACGTCGGTATCGATGAATCTGCCGGGTCCTGTCGTGCAGCCCGTCGTCAAGTTCTTCTCGACGCTCACGCCGACGCCGTTCACCGATCCGTCGTTGTTGCCCAACGCGAAACCCAACGAAGCACCGATCGCGCGCGAAGCGATTCTCCAGCAAGCGATCCAGGCGCGCGCGGACAAGCACATCGAAGCACCGCCGGGCGCGATCTACTACGCGCCGATGTTCCATGTGTACGGCATCGGCTATTTCAGTGCCGGTGACGATCACGGCGACGGCGGCCTCGGCAACGCGTGGACGTACTGGAACGCGCAGAATGGCCAGCCGCTAGGCGCGCAGATTCCCGGCACGGGGACAGCAGGCGACCTCTTCATGCAGGCGCAATTCCCGCTGCATTCGGGGCGCATTCTCGGCGTCGGCGGGCGAATCCTCATCAGTTGTGTCGGCGTGATGGTCGCCGTGCTGAGCGCAACAGGTCTCTTGATCTGGCTGAAGAAGCTGAACGCGCGCCGCCAGGCGTCGAGCGTACGCAAAACAAAGACGCGCGTCGTTCAGACGCAGACGGAAAGCGCGGCTTCGCGCTAACGCATTACTCGTCTCGCCAAATAAAAAACCGGCGCTGCCGATCACGACACGCGCCGGTTTCAAGCAAAACAAAGCGAATCAGCGGAACACGACCGTCTTGCTGCCGTTCAGCACGATACGGTGCTCGACGTGCCACTTCACCGCGCGCGCCAGCGTCACGCATTCCACATCACGACCAATCGCCGTCAATTGATCCGGCGTCATGCTGTGATCGACGCGCTCCACTTCCTGCTCGATGATCGGGCCTTCGTCGAGATCCGTCGTCACGTAGTGGGCGGTCGCGCCGATCAGCTTCACGCCGCGGTCGAACGCCTGGTAGTAAGGCTTCGCGCCCTTGAAGCTCGGCAAGAACGAGTGGTGGATGTTGATCGCGCGCCCGGCCAGCCGTTCGCATAGTTCCGGCGACAGAATCTGCATATAGCGCGCGAGCACGACCAGATCCGCCTTGCACTCGTCGATCACTTCGAGCACGCGCGCTTCCTGTTGCGCCTTCGCGTCCTTCGACGTCAACGGAAAGTGATGGAACGGAATGTCATAGCTCGCGGCGAGCTGATAGAACTCCTTGTGATTCGAGATGATCGCCGGAATCTCGATGTTCAGTTGCCCCGTGCGATAGCGGAACAGCAGATCGTTCAGACAGTGGCCGATCTTCGACACCATCAGTACGACGCGCGGCTTCACGTTCGCATCGTGCAGTTCCCAGCGCATGCCGAACTGTTCGGCGAGCGTCGTGAATGCCGTACGCAGCGCGTCGAGACCAGGATCGCCGCCCACCTGCTGGAAGTGGACGCGCATGAAAAATTCACCCGTGTGGCTGTCGCCGAATTGCGCGGAGTCGAGGATGTTGCTGCCGCGCTCGAACAGAAAACCCGATACGGCGTGAACGATGCCGGGCCGATCGGCGCACGACAGTTTGAGAATAAAGCTGTGTTCGGTCGACATGACCTCGGTGACTCCCTTCTTCAGTGCGTGTTTCGTGGTGTGTCTTGCTGCGTCTCGTGGTCAGGCGAGAACGGGCGGTGCGAATAGCGCTTCGATGCCTTCGCATGCATCTTGGTCGATCCAGCGGCGGCGCAACAGGCAATCGAGCGTCGCGAGACTTGCATCGACCGTCATCGCGCCTTCTTCGATCGCCTGCGCGACATCTTCGATGCGCGCCAGCCGATGTTCGCCGACTTCGCCGTCTTGATTGCGCGGCGCAAAGTCTTCAGGCAACGCAAGGTCGTAGATGAAAATCTGCTCGGCCTGCGTGCCTTCGGGCAACGATTGCAGCACGTGCGTGGTGCGTCCGGCGACAGCGCGCGTAGCGATCTCTTCCGGAATGCCCGCTTCCTCCCAGCACTCCTTGACGATCGTTTCGGCGAGGCTGAAGCCCCAGCCGATGCCGCCCGCGACGACGTTGTCGAGCATGCCGGGATCGGTTGCCTTGGTGTCGCTGCGGCGCGCGATCCACAGCTGCGGCGCGCGATCCTTATATTCTACGACGCCGTTCAGATGCACCGCGTACGTCATCGTGCCGAAAAAGCGCGACGCCGCACGCTCGATATACGCGAGCGGCGGCGCGTCGAATGCGTTGCGGATCGCATAGGTTTCATCGCGCCAGCCGGGAATGCAACCCTCCGCGGCAAGCGCGCCGATCACCGAACCGAGCGCTGCGCTGCGCAGATCGACGGTGCTGAATTGCGGCGAAAGCGCGACCTGCTGCGCGTCGATGTCGAACACATCGGGCCAGCGCTGGAGCAGCGGCACATCGCTCGCACGAACCCAGCCGACGCGCTCGCCGTCGATCACGAACGGAAGATGCAAGGCGGGATCGAAACGGCGCGCGGCGACGATGCAAGGCAAAGACATGAAAACTCCAGACAGCGTGATGAATGAAGCGCGATAAATCAGTCGCGCAACGCAACGCGAATGCCGATCGCGATAAACGTCGCGCCCGCGAGCCGGTCGAGCCACACGCCCGCGCGCGGCCGGCGCTTGAGCCATCCGCCGATCATGCCCGCGCACACGCCGAACAGCGAAAACACGACGACCGTTTGCAACATGAACAGCACGCCCAGTTCGAGCATCTGCAACGTGACGCTCTGCGCGCCATGCGGATCGACGAATTGCGGCAGGAACACGACGAAGAACAACGTGACCTTCGGGTTCAGCATGTTGCCGATCACACTCTGCCGAAAGATCGACGCGAGCGGTTGTGGCGGACGCTCGTGCGCCGTCGCGAGACCTTTACTGCGCAAGGCCTTGATGCCAATCCAGATCAGATACGCCGCGCCCGCGAGCTTGAGGACCTCGAACGCAACGGGCGACGAACGCAGCACGGCCGCGATGCCGAGCGCGGCGAGCGTCGTGTGAAACGAAATGCCGGCCGCGAAACCGAGCGCCGCGACGAAACCCGCCGCGCGTCCTTGCGAGATGCCGCGCGCGAGAACCTGCAGATTGTCGGGACCGGGCGCGAACGTGATCGCTATCGACGTCGCGAGGAAAAGCAGGAAGTTGGGCATCGCGCTTAAGCTCCGTTCAAAGAATGTTCAAAGGCAATCAGTGGCCACCGAACGTCGTGACGGTGAAAAGCGGCAGGCCCGCTTCACGCAGCAGCTTCGAGCCGCCGAGATCGGGCAGATCGACAATCGCCGCGCCTTCGATCACCGTTGCGCCGAGCCGCTCCAGCAGCTTCTTGCCCGCCATCATCGTGCCGCCCGTCGCGATCAGATCGTCGACGATCACGACACGGTCGCCCGGCTTGCACGCGTCCTCGTGAATCTCGACAGTCGCCGTGCCATATTCGAGTTCGTACGATTCGGACACCGTCTTGTACGGCAGCTTGCCGATCTTGCGGATCGGGATGAAACCGAGGTTCAGCTCGTACGCGAGAATCGGCCCGATGATGAAGCCGCGCGCATCGAGCCCCGCGACATAGTCGAGCTTCTGGTCGATATAACGCTGCACGAACAGATCGATCAGCACGCGCAGCGTCTTCGGATTTTGCAGAAGCGGCGTGATGTCGCGGAACTGCACGCCGGGCTGCGGCCAGTCGGGCACCGTGCGGATCTGGCTGTTGATGTAGTCGGCCGGATCGAAAGGCTGATTCGCAGGCGCGTTGGACATGATGACTCCAGACGGGTCAGTGAAGACCCAGATATTTCCAGTGAATTGCATGAATGCAGCGCGCGTTCGTCTAGCGTGTGGAACCGCGCGCAGCGTGATCTACCGTGAAGAATGACAGCAAGCGTCAGGCCGCTGCCGCGCCCGCACGCCGATGTTTCGACAGACGCTCTTCCGCTTCAGCCAGCGCTTCGGGCAAGCCGCGCAGCACGACGATGTCGCTGGCGCGCAGCTTGGTCGACGGATCGGGTTCGACGCCGCGAATGCCGTGCCGGCGAATCGCCGTGACTTCGACGCCGAGATCGAAAAGGCCGAGCTCTTCAAGCGTGCGCCCGACGGCATCCGCCTTTTCGTCGACGGGCACCGATTGTAGCCGCACCTGCTCGTGACCGTCGTCGTCCTCGACGTCGTCAGCGCCGTGGAAGTAGCCGCGCAACAGACTATAACGCTCGTCGCGCAGTTCCTCGACGCGCCGCACGACGCGCCGCATCGGCACGCCCATCACGACCAGCGTGTGTGACGCCAGCATCAGGCTGCCTTCGACGATCTCCGGAATCACTTCCGTCGCGCCCGCGGCGAGCAGCTTTTCGAGGTCGCTATCGTCGACAGTGCGCACGATCACAGGCAGCGTCGGTTCGAGTTCGTGGATGTTGTGCAGCACGCGCAGCGCGGACGGCGTGTTCGCGTATGTGATCGCAACCGTCGCCGCGCGATGGATGCCCGCTGCAAGCAGCGACTCGCGCCGCCCGGCATCGCCGAACACGACTGATTCCCCAGCCGCTGCTGCCGCGGCGACGCGGTCGGGATCGAGGTCGAGCGCGACGTACGAGAGCCCTTCGTGTTCCAGCATGCGCGCAAGGTTTTGCCCGGCGCGGCCGTAACCGCAAATGATCACGTGACCACTTTGCTTCAGGCTTTGCGTCGCGATCCGCGTCATTTGCAGCGATTGCATCATCCATTCCGTCGATGACACACGCAGCACGAGACGGTCGGCGTTCTGGATCATGAAAGGCGCGGCGAGCATCGACAGCAGCATCGCGGCGAGAATCGCCTGCAACAGCGTCGCGTCGACCAGGTGTTTATCGAGAATCAGGTTGAGCAGCACGAAGCCGAATTCGCCCGCTTGCGCGAGTCCGATGCCCGTGCGCATCGCCACGCCCGGCGTCGCGCCGAAGAGACGCGCGAGGCCCGTGATCATCACCGCTTTCAGCAGGACCGGCCCGATCAGGAACGCGAGCACGATCAACGGATGCCGCCAGATCACCATCGGGTTCAACAGCATGCCCGTCGTCACGAAGAACAGACCGAGCAGCACGTCGCGAAACGGCTTGATGTCCTCTTCCACCTGATGCCGATACGGCGTCTCGGCGATCAGCATGCCCGCGATGAACGCGCCGAGCGCGAGCGACAGGCCGAATTTATCGGTGATGAACGCGGCGCCGAGCGTCACCAGCAGCAGGTTCAAAATGAACAGTTCCTGCGAGCGCCGGCGCGCGACCACGTTGAACCAGCGCGTCATGAACTTCTGGCCGACGATCAGCAGCAGCGCCAGTGCGATCACGATCTTGATCGACGCGATGCCGAGCGCCGCCATCAGGTCTTCCGACTTGCCGCCGAGTGCTGCAATGATGATCAGCAGCGGCACCACGGCCAGATCCTGGAATAGCAGCACGCCGAAGATATTGCGGCCGTGCTCGGTTTCGATTTCGAGCCGCTCCGCGAGCATCTTGCTGACGATGGCCGTCGACGACATCGCGAGCGCGCCGCCCAGCGCGACGCTCGCCTGCCATGAGATATGCACCCAGCGCTCCAGCACGAAGCCGAGCGAGACCGCGACGGCAATCGTGCCAAGTACCTGCAACAGCCCCAAGCCGAACACGAGCCGGCGCATCGAGCGCAGCTTCGCCAGCGAGAACTCCAGCCCGATCGAGAACATCAGGAACACGACGCCGAATTCGGCGAGGTTCTGCGCGCCGACCGAATCCGGCACGATGCCGAACGCGTGCGGCCCCACCACGATCCCGACGGACAGATAGCCGAGCATCGGCGGCAGGTTCAGATAGCGGAACACGACGACGCCCACCACTGAAGCCAGCAGCAGGAACAGCGTCATTTCGAGCGGGGAAATCATCGGCAAAAGCGCATGGAAAAGAGCATCCAGGTTCGTCGGCGGAGCCACGCGCAAACGCCCGCGCAGCAAGGTTCAGGGGCCCGTGAAGGCAATGTCCGGAAAGGTCGTTCCCGGCGCGGCGAACAAGCGCCTTTGCTATACTCCCCGGATGATAGCGAAAATCAATGGCGACCGGGCACTTGCGCTCGCTCGCGACGTGCTGGACATCGAAGCGGACGCTGTGCGCTCCCTTCGCGATCATCTCGACGACGCGTTCCTCGAAGCAATCGACTTCATTCTCGGCTGCCGTGGGCGCGTGGTCGTCTCCGGCATCGGCAAATCCGGTCATATCGCGCGCAAGCTCGCAGCGACGCTCGCGAGCACGGGCACGCCCGCGTTTTTCGTGCATCCCGCGGAAGCCAGCCACGGCGACCTCGGCATGGTGACAGCCGACGACGTCTTTATCGGCATGTCGAACTCCGGTGAATCGGAAGAACTGGTTGCGATCCTGCCGCTCGTCAAGCGCCTCGGCGCGAAGATGATCGCGATGACGGGCCGCCCCGGTTCGAGCCTCGCCAGGATCGCCGACGTGCATCTATATTGCGGCGTCGAAAAGGAAGCGTGCCCGATGAATCTCGCGCCGACGGCCAGCACCACGGCCGCGCTTGCGCTCGGCGATGCGCTCGCGGTCGCCGTGCTCGAAGCGCGCGGCTTCGGCGCCGACGATTTCGCGCGCTCGCATCCCGGCGGCGCACTCGGCCGGCGACTGCTCACCTATGTGCGCGACGTGATGCGCACGGGCGACCAGGTGCCGAAGGTGCTGTCGGACGCGACCGTGCGCGACGCGTTGTTCCAGCTTACGGCCAAACGCATGGGTATGACGGCTATCGTCGACGAAAACGAGCGGGTCAAGGGCATCTTCACCGATGGCGACCTGCGCCGCGTGCTCGAACGCGACGGCGATTTCCGCGCACTGTCGATCAATTCCGTGATGACGCACGGCCCGCGCACGATCGGTCCCGACCGGCTCGCTGTCGAAGCCGTGGAACTGATGGAGCGCCACCGGATCAATCAGATGCTCGTCGTCGATGAAGCAGGCAAGCTGATCGGCGCGCTCAACATGCACGATCTGTTTTCGAAGAAGGTGATCTGATGGCTCCCGCCCTGACCGCAGCCGAACGCGCAAGCCGCGTGAAGCTGATGATATTCGACGTCGATGGCGTACTCACCGACGGCAGCCTGCTGTTTACGGCCGAAGGCGACACGATGAAGGCGTTCAACTCGATGGACGGTCACGGCGCCAAGCTGCTGCGCGAGGCGGGCATCGACACGGCGATCATCACGGGGCGCAAGTCGGGCATCGTCGAGAAGCGCGCGGAAAATCTGCGCATCACGCATGTGTATCAAGGCGTCGAGCACAAGCTCGCGGCATTTGAGCAACTGCTGAAGGAAACGGGCCGCACGCCGGAAGAATGCGGCTACATGGGCGACGACTGGGTCGATCTCGCCGTGATGCTGAAGGTCGGCTTCGCGGCCGCGCCCGCGAACTCGCATCCCGAAGTGATCGCCCGTGCGCACTGGGTCAGCGAAGCGCGCGGCGGCCACGGCGCGGTGCGCGAAGTGTGCGACGCGCTGTTGCGCGCGCAAGGCCGCTATGACGCGCTACTGGCAGCCGCATGCAGCGGCGAGGTGCAGCGAGGCCTCGTCGGATGAACCAGTTTCGCTGGACCTCGCTGATCCCGCTCGTCGCGATGGCGGCGCTCGCCGGCATCACGTACTGGCTGCTGCAGGCTACGCTGCCGCGCCAGGACGAAGGCGTGGTCAAGCCGAAACAGCACACGCCCGACTATTTCGCGGACAACTTTTCGATTTCCGAACTCGATCAGTCAGGCGCAACGCAATACCGGCTCACCGCGTCGAAGCTCATCCACTATGAAGACGACGAAGTGAGCAACCTGACGATGCCCGCGATCCGCGCATTCCAGCCGGCCAAACCCGTCGTCACGGCGACGGGCGACCGCGGCACGGTGAACGGCGACGCGTCGATCGTCGATCTGTACGACAACGCGCGCATCGTGCGTGACGCGGGTTTCGGCGACCCGAGAATGCAGGCCGATTCCTCGCATTTCCGCGTGCTAGTGAACGACGATGTCATCGAGACGGAAAAGCCGGTTAAACTTCAGCGCGGCCAGTCGATCATGACGGCCAGCGGTATGAACTACAACAATGTCACCCGGGTCATCCAGCTATTCGGCAACGTGCGTGGCGCCATCGCCCCCGTCGACTCCGGCAGTTCCCAGAAGCAACCCGGGTAAATCCAATTCCAGCGTGACTGCATGAACGAATCGTTCCCCCGTTTTGAGTCCGGCCGTATGCGCGCGCTTCGCACGAGCCGCGCCGGGCTTGCGGCACTGTTGATCGCCTTGCCGCTTGCCGGTTTTGCGCCGCTCGCGCACGCCGAACGCGCCGACAAGGACAAACCGCTCAATATCGAAGCGGACAACATGACGTATGACGACCTCAAACAGGTCAACATCTTCACCGGCCACGTGGTCGCGACCAAAGGCACGATCGTGATCAAGGCGGACCGCGTCGAAGTGACGCAGGACCCGCAGGGCTATCAATATGCAACGGGCACGTCGACGGGCAAGAACCTCGCGTACTTCCGCCAGAAGCGCGACGGCGTCGATGAATACATCGACGGCGATGCCGAACGCATCGACTACGACGGCAAGCAGGACCTCACCACGCTGACAACGCGTGCAACCGTGCGCCGCCTGCAAGGCCTGAACACGATCATGGACGAAGTGCATGGCAGCGTCATCACGTACGACGGCCAGAACGACTTCTACACGGCGAAGGCCGGCAAGGACGTCGCCGGTCCGGGCAATCCGAACGGCCGTGTGCGCGCGATGCTGTCGCCGCGCAATGGCGGCGCCCAGCCGATCAGCGGCCCGTCGGCAACATTGCAACCGACCAACCAATTCCAGGGACAAGGAACGACGAAGCCGTGAGCGCCCCCGCCCTTCCCCATCGAAAGCCGGCAGGCACAAGCAGTTCGCTCGTCGTCCGCAATCTGAAGAAGCGCTATGGTTCGCGCACGGTCGTCAAGGACGTCTCACTCGACGTGAAGAGCGGCGAAGTGGTCGGCCTGCTCGGCCCGAACGGCGCTGGCAAGACGACGTCGTTCTATATGATCGTCGGCCTCGTGCCGCTCGACGCCGGCGAAATCGATCTCGACGGCAAGTCGATCAGCCTTCTGCCCATTCACAAGCGCGCGTCGCTCGGCCTGTCGTATCTGCCGCAGGAAGCGTCCGTGTTCCGCAAGCTCTCCGTCGAGGAAAACATCCGCGCCGTGCTGGAGCTGCAGTTCGGCGAGGACGGCAAGCGTCTGTCGAAAGACGCAATCGCGTCGCGCACGGAAGCGCTGCTCGACGAACTGCAGATCGCGCACTTGCGGGAGAACCCTGCGCTGTCGCTGTCGGGCGGCGAGCGCCGCCGCGTCGAGATCGCGCGCGCCCTCGCCACCAATCCGAGCTTCATTCTGCTCGACGAACCGTTCGCGGGCGTCGACCCGATCGCGGTGCTGGAAATCCAGAAGATCGTGAAGTTCCTGAAGCAGCGCAACATCGGCGTGCTCATCACCGATCACAACGTCCGCGAGACACTCGGTATCTGCGATCACGCATATATCATTAGCGACGGCAGCGTGCTCGCGGCCGGCGCGCCCGGCGACATCATCGAAAACGAAAGCGTGCGCCGCGTCTATCTGGGCGAACACTTCCGCATGTAATACGCGCACGCGGCTCGTGGACGCCGCGTGCAGCGCCCTCACGGCCTGATCCCAGGCCGTCTCAAAACACAGGTTCAGTAATTTTGACGGGCTACGCTGGCGTGTTGTCGCCTGCGTTATCGCTCGCGTTATCGGCCGTCCGCGCCAAAATCTGGCGCACACGCGTTTTTGCGGGTGTCGCAAGGTATCGCGGTCGTGGCAAACTCTCTACAATGAATCTCACATTGCCATGAAAGCCAGCCTCCAACTCCGCCTGTCGCAGCATCTTGCGCTGACACCACAACTGCAACAGTCCATCCGGCTGCTGCAGCTGTCTACGCTTGAACTGCAGCAGGAAGTGTCGATGGCGATCGCCCAGAATCCGCTGCTCGAGACGGAGGACGACTGGATCGCGAGTCCGTTGCGCGTCGCGGCCGACGGCACGGTCATCTCGCAGACGTCGCAGAACACTTCGCCGGAAGAGATGTCGAGTTCGCCGCCGTCCTCGTCGTCGTCAACGTCCTCTGGCGAAAGCCAGGAGGGCGGCGAGCCTCAAGGTGTGGACGAATACAACGGCATGGGTTCGGACGCGAACTCGGATGCGAACCAGTGGAATCTCGACGACTACGGCCGTTCGGGCAACGCATCGGACGACGACGATCTGCCGCCGCTGCAAATCCACGAATCGACCACGACGCTGCGCGATCACCTGACTGCTCAACTTCGCGTAACGGGAGCAAGCGCACGCGACCGCGCGCTCATCACGTTCCTGATCGAATCGCTCGACGACGACGGCTATCTGACGGCCACCTTCGACGAAATCCTCACCGATCTCCCCGAAGAACTGGAAGTCGATACCGACGAACTCAACGCGGCGCTCGCCTTGCTGCACAGCTTCGACCCAGCGGGTGTGGGCGCGCGTTCGGCGTCCGAATGCCTGCGTTTGCAATTGTGCCGGCTCGAACCGTCGCCCACGCGTACGCTCGCGCTCGATATCGTCGCGCATCATCTGGAACTGCTCGCCGCGCGCGACTTCACGCGACTGCGCAAATACCTGAAGGCAAGCGACGACGACCTGCGCGAAGCGCATGCGCTGATCCGCTCGCTGGAGCCGTTCCCCGGCGCGGCCTATGGCAAGGCCGAGGCGGACTACGTGGTGCCCGACATCATGGTGCGCAAAACGGCACAGGGATGGCAGGCGGAACTGAATCCCGAAGTCGTGCCGAAACTGCGGATCAACCATCTGTACGCGAATATCCTGCGCAACAATCGCGGCGATCCGGGCAGCGGTTCGCTGCGGCAGCAACTGCAGGAAGCGCGTTGGCTGATCAAGAATATCCAGCAGCGGTTCGAGACGATCCTGCGTGTCGCACAGGCAATTGTGGAGCGTCAAAAGAACTTTTTCGCCCACGGCGAAATTGCCATGCGCCCCTTGGTTTTGCGGGAAATAGCTGATACGCTGGGTTTACACGAGTCGACGGTCTCACGTGTGACAACCGGCAAGTACATGCTCACCCCATTCGGGACGCTTGAATTTAAGTACTTCTTCGGATCGCACGTATCCACCGACACCGGGGGCGCGGCCTCTTCAACGGCCATTCGCGCACTCATCAAGCAACTGATAGGAGCGGAAGACACCAAATCTCCTCTTTCAGACAGCCGCATTGCCGAACTGCTGGCGGAACAGGGTTTCGTCGTCGCTCGCCGTACTGTTGCGAAATACCGCGAAGCACTGAAGATCCCGGCAGTCAATCTGCGCAAGTCTCTTTAGCCCGCTACCTCCTGTGGCGGGTATTTTCCGGCCGCGCCGCTGTTTGGCGGAGCAGGCTGGCCGATGCGACCTGCCAGCAGCCTGTCAAACGGGGGACGGCGTGGCAGATCGAGGGAATCGACCGGCGCTCGCGCGATTCATGCGGACCAGGCGGCCACTAGCTTGGAGAAGCACTATGAATCTGAAGATCAGTGGACACCATCTCGATGTAACGCCAGCGTTGCGAGAATACGTGATCACCAAACTTGACAGGGTGCTAAGACATTTCGATCAGGTGATCGATGGCAGTGTGGTCCTCTCGGTCGACAACCACAAGGAAAAGGAAAAGAGACAAAAGGTTGAAATCAACCTGCATCTGAAGGGCAAGGACATTTTCGTCGAAAGCTGTGATGGCGACCTCTACGCCGCGATCGACCTGATGATCGACAAGCTGGACCGGCAAGTCATTCGTCACAAGGATCGCCTGCAGGGCCATCAACACGACGCGATCAAGTATCAGCCACTGGCGGCACAACCCGAAGTGCCACCGCAATAAGCCAGTAGAGGCTTTTGCTTAGCCCCGCGAACCGCCCGATATCGGGCGGTTTTTGTTTAGGCGCATGTTCTGCGGCGCGTGGTGTTTCAAGCGCGTGGTTCGCAGTCCCGTACGATCTGCGGGGCACACCAATTTTGACTCATTGCGCGGCGCACCATCGGTAGCAACCCTGTTCTATAATAAATCGGTTACCTTCGGGGTCTTTGTCCAGCCCGAGCCCTGCACAAAGGGATCATTGCGGGTCTCAAGAGCAGGGCTCATCGCGCGTCGCTGGATTCGCCATGAGCAGCTGCGAGGCATGGAACGCTTTTCAATCGCCACTGCGAGGAGAAACCAGGCGACCTTTGCGCCTGTCAACATGAATCGTTTAGCCAAATATCT
Source organism: Paraburkholderia sp. PGU19 (assembly GCF_013426915.1). Classification (GTDB taxonomy): domain Bacteria; phylum Pseudomonadota; class Gammaproteobacteria; order Burkholderiales; family Burkholderiaceae; genus Paraburkholderia. The sequence goes on along the minus strand of NZ_AP023179.1, from coordinate 375,174 downwards.
TCCCCTCGAAAACGTCGTCGTCGGTCTCGCGGTTACAAGCAAGAAGCGCGTATTCGAGCAAGCGGGCCTGATCTTCGAAAACCAGAACGGCATCGCCCGCAGCACAGTGACTGACAATCTGTTCGCGCGCGAACGCCTCGGTTCAACGGGGCTCGGCGAAGGCGTCGCGATCCCGCACGGCCGCATCAAGGGCCTCAAGCAGCCGCTTGCCGCCTTCGTGCGCCTTGCCGATCCGATCCCGTTCGAATCGCCGGACGGCCAGCCTGTTTCGCTGCTCATCTTCCTGCTCGTCCCCGAACAGGCGACGCAGCAGCACCTTGAAATCCTGTCGGAGATCGCCCAACTGTTGTCGGATCGCGAAGCGCGCGAACGGTTGCACACAGAAGAGGACCGCGAGGCGTTGCATCGCCTGCTGACTCAGTGGCAACCTTGACGTATTGGCGGCGTTTCGCGGCTGAAAACGTAGGAACCACGGCGCTGGAGCACCGCGTTTGATTGGAGGCTTGCGGCGAAGTCCGGCAAACCGGCGTCGCCGCGAGCCGAACATGTTCCGTGCACGCAGTCGCAACACTGGCAACAGCGGACCGGCAGCAGCCGGCGCGCAGCGAGCAGGCGGCAGACACTAGCACGCCAGCAGCACCCTAGCGGCACATACGAGGTCAGGGAGTCAGGGATTCATGGATACGTCCAGCATCAACGCCCAAAGCATTTTCGACGACAACGCCGCCGCGCTGAAACTCAGCTGGCTGACGGGGCATGAGGGCTGGGAGCGCGGCTTCTCGGCGGAAACGGTTGCGACTGCAACGTCCAGCGCCGATCTCGTCGGCCACCTTAACCTGATCCACCCAAACCGGATCCAGGTGCTCGGCGAAGCCGAAACCAATTACTACCAGCGTCAATCCGACGAAGACCGCTCGCGTCACATGGCCGAGCTGATCGCGCTCGAGCCGCCGTTCCTCGTGGTCGCAGGCGGCGTCGCCGCGCCGCCGGAACTGGTCCTGCGCTGCACGCGCTCGTCGACGCCGCTCTTTACCACGCCGATGTCGCCCGCTGCCGTGATCGACAGCCTGCGCCTCTACATGTCGCGCATCCTTGCGCCGCGTGCAACGCTGCACGGCGTGTTTCTCGACATTCTCGGCATGGGCGTGCTGCTCACGGGCGACTCGGGCCTCGGCAAGAGCGAGCTTGGCCTCGAACTGATCTCGCGCGGTCACGGTCTGGTCGCCGACGATGCCGTCGACTTCGTGCGCCTCGGCCCGGATTTCGTCGAAGGACGCTGCCCGCCGCTGCTGCAGAATCTGCTCGAAGTGCGCGGCCTCGGCCTGCTCGACATCAAGACGATCTTCGGTGAAACGGCCGTGCGCCGGAAAATGAAGCTGAAGCTGATCGTCCAGCTGGTACGCCGGCCGGACGGCGAATTCCAGCGCCTGCCGCTCGAAAGCCAGACCGTCGACGTGCTCGGCCTGCCCATCAGCAAGGTCACGATCCAGGTGGCGGCCGGCCGAAACCTCGCCGTGCTGGTCGAGGCCGCCGTGCGCAACACGATCCTGCAACTGCGCGGCATCGACACACTGCGCGACTTCATGGACCGCCAGCGCCTCGCCATGCAAGACCCTGACAGCCAGTTTCCCGGCAAGCTGATCTGACGCAATGCGCGCGAAGCCGCGGCGGCACAGCGGGTGACACCGGATGCTATGATGAACCCAACGGATTCCACGACTCCATGCGCATTATCCTGATCACCGGTATCTCCGGCTCCGGCAAGTCTGTCGCTTTGAACGCGCTCGAAGACGCGGGCTACTACTGCGTCGACAATTTGCCGCCGCGCTTTCTGCCCGAACTCGCCGCGTACCTCGCGGGCCACGGCCAGGACCGGCTCGCGGTGGCGATCGACGCGCGCTCGGGCGCCTCGCTCGACGACATGCCGCAAATGATCCGCGATCTCGCCGGCCAGCACGACGTACGCGTGCTGTTCCTGAACGCCAGCACGCAGGCACTGATCCAACGCTTTTCCGAAACACGCCGCCGCCATCCGCTGTCGGGCTCGCCCGCACACGATGCCGACGTCGGCGTGCTGACGTCGCTTGCCGAAGCGATCGAGCGCGAGCGCGAACTCGTCGCGGGGCTCGCCGAATTCGGCCATCAGATCGATACCAGCAACCTGCGGGCAAACGTTTTACGCGCGTGGGTCAAGCGTTTCATCGAGCAGGAGCACACGGGCCTCGCGCTGATGTTCGAATCATTCGGCTTCAAGCGCGGCGTGCCGCTCGACGCCGACTTCGTGTTCGACGTGCGCACGCTGCCGAATCCCTATTACGACCGCGAACTGCGTCCGCTGACAGGACTCGATAAGCCCGTCATCGATTTCCTCGACGCACTGCCCGTCGTTCAGCAGATGATCGGCGACATCGAATCGTTTCTGCAGAAATGGCTGCCGCATTTCCGCGACGACAATCGCAGTTATCTCACCGTTGCAATCGGTTGTACGGGCGGACAGCACCGCTCGGTATTCATCGCCGAAACGCTTGCCGCGCGTTTCGCGAGCGAAGCAAACGTGTTAGTGCGGCATCGCGATGCGCCGATCAACGTCGACGACTCATCGAAACTGGTCGCCTGAGTTATCCGATGGTGGCCCGACCGGCCGTCGCTCGCCGCGGCGGCCCTAACCGAAGCGTTGCGCCATGTCCTCTACACCGTCCGTGCTTGCCGATGTGCCGCTGTTTCCTTTGCACACCGTTCTTTTTCCCGATGGACTGCTGCCGCTGAAGATCTTCGAGGCACGCTATCTCGACATGGCGCGCGACTGTCTGCGCGACAACACATCGTTTGGCGTGTGTCTGCTGAAAAGCGGCGGGGAAGTCGCGCAGCCCGATGAACCGTCCGTGCCGGAGACCGTCGGTTGCCTCGCGGAAATCGACGTTTGCGATGTCGACGAGTTCGGCATGCTGCTGATTCGCGCGCGCGGCACCGCACGGTTCCGGTTGCTGTCGCATCGAGTCGAGCAAGGCGGCCTGCTGGTCGGGATGGCCGAGTTGGTCGGCAGCGACGTGCCGCTCGAAGGCACCCATTACATGGAAAAGTTCGGCGCGTGTGCGGAAGTGCTGGAGCGCATCATCGCGACGATCCGCGAGCGCGATGCCGAGAGCCTGCCGTTCCTCGAACCGTTCAGGCTCGACGATCCGACGTGGGTATCGAACCGTCTGTCCGAAGTGCTGCCTATCGCGCTGAAGGCGCGGCAAAAGCTGATGGAACTGCAGGACGCCGGCGCACGGATCGACATCGTGCATCACTACATGCAGCAGCATCAGCTGCTGTAGCACCGGCGTTCAGATCAGCGAGCCCTGCAGGCCTTCGAGCAGCTTGCGCACGGGCGCCGGCACGCCATACGCGTCCAGTTCGTTCAGCGAGATCCATACGGTGTCGGCATCGCGAGCGCTCGCGACTTTCGCCGCACGATCGAACTCCGCAATGCGCGGCTCGATGTCGAGCTTGAAATGCGTGAACACGTGCGTAAGCGGCGCGAGCGGCGACACGCCCGCTGTCGCGCCGAAGTCGCGCGCGAGTTGTGCGAGCGCCGCTTCATCCGCCGCTTCCGGCAGGCTCCACAAGCCGCCCCAGATGCCCGACGGCGGGCGCTTTTCGAGCATCACCGTGTCACCGTCGCGCAGCAGCAGCATCCACGTGCGGCGCGTCGGCACCGTTTTCTTCGGGCGCGCCGCCGGAAGTTCGCGCTGACGGCCCGTCACGTTCGCCACGCAATCGACAGCGAACGGACAGCGTACGCAATCCGGCTTGCCTCGCGCGCACAGCGTCGCGCCGAAATCCATCAGGCCCTGCGTATAGGCACTGATGTCGTCGTCGGTCGCATTCACAGGCAGCAGCGATTCCGCCAGCAGCCACATGCCGTTCTCGACTTTCTTCTCGCCCGGAAAACCTTCGACGCCGAACACGCGCGCAAGCACCCGCTTCACGTTGCCGTCGAGAATCGTCGCACGCGCGCCGAATGCGAACGATGCAATCGCGGCCGCCGTCGATCGTCCGATACCCGGCAACTCCGCGAGCGCTTCCACGCTCTCAGGAAACCGCCCGCCATGCTGCTCGACGACGACCTGCGCGCAGCGATGCAGATTTCGCGCGCGCGTGTAGTAGCCGAGGCCGGCCCATAACGTCATCACGTCGTCGGCGGGTGCGACGGCGAGTGCGGCGACATCCGGAAAACGGGCGAGAAAGCGCCCGTAGTACGGGATCACCGTCGACACCTGCGTCTGCTGCAGCATGATTTCGGACAGCCAGATGCGATACGGGTCGCGCGTGTTCTGCCACGGCAGGTCGTGACGGCCGTGTTCGCGCTGCCATGCGATCAGCCGCACAGAGAAATCGGACAGCGTGGGTATCGTAGGAAAAACAGTCGTGGAAGCGGGAACGGACATGAACGGATCAGCGCTGACAGGTCGGACAGTAGTAAGTGGAGCGTTGCCCCTGCACGATCTGTTTGATCGGCGTGCCGCACACGCGGCATGGCAGACCCGCGCGATCATAGACGAAATAGTCGAGCTGGAAGTAGCCGCTCTCGCCATTACTGCCGACGAAATCGCGCAACGTGCTGCCGCCCTTCTCGATCGCGGCGGCAAGCGTGATCCGCACGGCGTCTGCAAGCAGACCGTAACGTACTAGCGAGATGCGGCCGGCGGCCGTGGTCGGCCGGATACCCGCGCGAAAGAGGCTTTCAGATGCGTAAATGTTGCCCACCCCGACGACGATATCGCCCGCAAGCAACGCCTGCTTCACTGAAATCTTCCGTCCGCGCGTCTTTCGATGCAGCAGCGCGCCGGAGAACGAAGGCGCGAACGGCTCGACTCCGAGGTCCGCCAGCAGCGGATGTTCGAGAATGTCGCCTGCCGAGCGCGTATGCCATAACACGGCGCCAAAGCGGCGCGGATCGCGGAAGCGCAAAATGAAGTCGTCGAAAACCCAGTCGACGTGATCGTGCTTCGCGGCGGCCGGCGGATGCGGCACGTTGCGCAGGACCCTGAGCGTCCCCGTCATGCCGAGATGCACGATGAACCAGCCTTCGTCGATCTCGAACAGCAGATATTTGCCGCGCCGTGCCACTTTGTGAACCAGCCGGCCCTGCAGCAGACGTGCGAAACCGGGTGGAATCGGCCAGCGCAGCGCCGGCGTACGCACTTCGACGCGCTTGACACGGTGTCCGGCCACATACGGTTCGATTCCGCGTCGGGTGACCTCGACTTCTGGTAACTCTGGCATGTTTAAGGTCTGTTATCGCTAACAACGGGCTTGCGCCGGCCGACGGTATGACCGGGCGCAAAAAATGGAACGAAGTGGATACCGGACGTATCCACACGGAACATGACGCGACGGACGCGCCTTCCGGCCGCCCGCCGCGCAAAGTTTTTGCAATCGGCGGAGCGTGCCCTTTGTGGCCGCTCGCCCGTTATTGGCGCGGACGCGCACGACTGGTCTGCAACTTGCGTCCGCGGTTATGCGCTTATTGTAGCGAGCGCGTTACAATCGACTGAAACATTGAACGGATATGTATGAACCTGTCCATCGTTAAGCAGTTTTTGAAGCGCCGGACCGGTGCGAATGGCGTGCCGCACGCTGTTTCCGCACGCCGGCTGCTGGGTGTGGCCGCGCTGGCTGTCTGGGCGCTCGGCGCATTGCCCGCGCATGCGCAGGACCCATCGCCCGATACGGATGACAACACCGTCTCCGTGCAGGATGCTTTCGGCCCCGATTCCGCTGACGAAAAAGCCAATCTGCCCAGCGTCGCGTTGACGAGCCAGATCGTGTTCCAGGTGCTCGCGGCGGAAGTCGCGTTGCAACGCAACCAGCCCGCGCCGGCGTATCAAACGTATCTCTCGCTCGCGCGTGACACGCACGACCCGCGCATGGCGCAGCGCGCGACAGAAATCGCCCTCGCCGCGCAGAGCCCGTCGGATGCGCTGACGGCTGCGCAATTGTGGCAACAGTATGCGCCGCAATCGGAACGTGCCGCGCAACTGGATGCGTCGCTGCTCGTGCTGTCAGGCAAACCCGACGACGCGAAGCCGATGCTTGCGAAAGAACTCGCGAAGATTCCGCCTGAAAACCGCGGTAACGGCATTCTCGCGCTGCAACTGCTGATTTCGCGTGGGCCGAATCGCATCGGCGGCCTGCACGTGCTGCAGGATCTGGTCGCGAACGACCTGAACCGCCCCGAAGCGCAATTCGCAATCGCGCGTCAGCAACTCATTGCCGACGACGCGCCCGGTGCGCGCAAATCACTCGAACAGGCGCTCAAGCTGAAGCCCGACTATCTGCCCGCTGCGTTGATGCTGTCGCAGATGGGACCGGAAGAGCGCATGGAAGGCATCGCGTCGATCGAGAAATACGTGCAGGCGAATCCGAAGTCGCATGAGGCCCGGCTCGCGCTCGCGCAAATGTATCTGGCCAGCGACCGCCTCGACGACGCGCAGAAACAGTTCGAGTACATGCAGAAGGACAACCCGAACGATCTGACGCCGCTGATGGCGCTCGCGCTCATCAAGATCCAGCAGAAGAACTTGCCGGAAGCGCAGAACTATCTGCAGCAGTATGCGCAAAAGGCCGAGAAGACGCCGGGCGCCGATCCGGGTCAGGCGTATATCTATCTCGCGCAGTTGTCGCTTGAACAGAAGGACACGGCAGGTGCGAACCGCTGGCTGGACAAGATTCCCGCCACGAGCACACAGTACATTCCCGCGCAGATCACGCGCGCGCAATTGCTGCAAAGAGATGGTAAATCCGATGACGCGCGCAAGCTGCTCGCCGCCATTCGCACGCAGGACCCGCATGAGCAGGCGTTGATCGCGCGCACCGACGCGGCGATCCTGTTCGACGCGAAGCGCTACCCGGAGGCCGAGGCGCGTCTTGCCCAGGCCACCACCGATTTCCCCGACGACCCCGATCTCACGTACGACTACGCGATGGCTGCCGAAAAGAACGGCCATTTCGACGTGATGGAAACTCAGTTGCGCAAGCTGATGCGTACGCAACCAGACAACGCGCAGGCGTACAACGCGCTTGGCTATTCGCTCGCAGACCGCAACCAGCGTCTGCAGGAAGCGGACAAGCTGGTCGAGAAGGCGCTGGCGTTGTCGCCGAACGATGCGTTCATCATGGACAGCGTCGGTTGGGTCAAGTACCGGCTCGGCGATACCAACGATGCAATCAAGGTGCTGCGCAAGGCCTACGACCTGCAGCCGAACGCCGAAATCGGCGCGCATCTCGGCGAAGTGCTGTGGAAGAGCGGCGACCAGGATCAGGCACGCGCGGCATGGCGCGATGCCCGCAAGCTCGAACCCGACAACGATACGCTCGTCAAAACGCTCAAACGTTTTCAGGTGAACGATCTCTGATGCACTTTTCTTTTCCTGTGTTTTCCTCTCCAGCGCCGCGCCGCGCGGCGCTGGGTCTCGCAGCCGCAGCCATCGTCGCCTTGTCGGGCTGCGCCTCCGTCAAGCCGCAAGGTCCGTCCACGTCGAATGCAGCGACGGCTGTCACCGCTCAGACCACCCGCGCGTATCACGGACGCTTCGCCGTTCAGTACGTCGACCAGAACGGCCAGCAGCGCAATGCGTACGGCAATTTCGACTGGCAGGAACACGGCGACACCGTGACGCTGCAACTGCGCAACCCGCTTGGACAGACAATGGCGATCGTCACGTCGTCGCCGTCGGCCGCCACGCTCGAACTGCCGAACCGTCAGCCGCTGACGGCCGATAACGTCTCCACGCTGATGCAGAACGCGCTCGGTTTCGCGCTGCCGGTCGAAGGGCTGCGCTACTGGCTGCAGCCGTCGGTTGCGCCGACATCGAATGCGAAGACCGAGAAAGATCCGCAGCAGGACACGCGTCTGAAGGAGATTCAACAGGACGGCTGGACGATCGACTACATCGCCTATGCCGATGCGCCTGCAACCGGCGTGAAGCGCGTGAATCTCGCGCGCACCGAACCACCGCTCGACATCAAGCTCGTGCTCGACCAGTAATCCGCACGCGCGCCTCGCAAAGACTCATGATCGAAACGAACGACTCGCTGCGCGACTGTCTCGCCCCAGCGAAGCTGAACCTCTTCCTGCATATCACCGGGCGCCTGCCGAACGGATATCACGCACTGCAGACGGTATTCCAGTTGCTCGACTGGGGCGACACGCTGCACTTCACGCGTCGCGACGACGGCGCGATCACGCGCGGCATCGACATCGCCGACGTACCCGCCGAGACCGACCTCACCGTTCGCGCGGCGAAGCTGCTGAAGGAACACACGGGCACGCGCCTGGGCGTGAACATAGAGATCGATAAAGTACTGCCGATGGGCGCAGGGCTTGGCGGCGGCAGTTCCGACGCAGCGACGACGCTACTCGCGCTGAACCGTCTGTGGAAGCTCGATCTGCCGCGCGCGGAGTTGCAGGCGCTCGCATTGAAACTTGGCGCCGATGTGCCTTTTTTTGTTTTTGGAAAAAATGCATTCGCAGAGGGTGTCGGAGAAGCACTCGAGCATGTACAATTGCCGCCGCGCCACTTTCTGGTGGTGACACCGAGAGTTCATGTTCCAACGTCAGCAATTTTTTCAGAAAAAGCGTTGACAAGAGATACAAAGGCTCTCATAATTACGGACTTTCTTGCACAGCAAAGCTGCAACGCAGAATGGCCTGATAGCTTCGGCCGGAATGACATGCAGCAAGTTGTCGTAGGAAAATACGCGGAAGTTGCGCAGGTGCTTAGATGGTTTGATAACATCGCGCCGGCGCGGATGACAGGATCAGGCGCAAGCGTTTTTGCAGCGTTCCGTAGTAAAGATGAAGCAGTCGCGGCGCAAGCCAAACTGCCAGTCGAATGGAACAGCGCAGTAACGGCAAGTCTGGATACGCATCCACTCTTTGCTTTCGCGGCATAAGTTTCGCGGCACTGAACGGCCTACACGTTCAGTGAAGCTCAAAGTTAGTGTAGGGGAGTCGCCAAGTTGGTTAAGGCACCGGATTTTGATTCCGGCATTCGAGGGTTCGAGTCCTTCCTCCCCTGCCAAAAATTCTCGCAGTTCCTCGCCTCCCACAGCCTGAAGCAGGTGCATGATGAGCAGCCATGACGGCCTGATGGTTTTTACTGGCAACGCAAATCCAGCGCTTGCACAGGAAGTCGTCAAGATCCTCGGTATTCCCCTCGGCAAAGCAATGGTCTCCCGTTTTTCGGACGGTGAGATCCAGGTCGAGATTCAGGAAAACGTGCGTGGCAAGGACGTCTTCGTCCTTCAGTCCACCTGCGCGCCGACCAACGACAATCTGATGGAATTGATGATCATGGTCGATGCGCTCAAGCGCGCATCCGCTGGCCGGATCACCGCAGCCATCCCCTACTTCGGCTATGCCCGTCAAGATCGACGCCCGCGTTCGGCGCGCGTTGCCATCTCGGCGAAGGTCGTGGCGAACATGCTGGAAATCGCTGGCGTCGAGCGGATCATCACGATGGATCTGCACGCTGACCAGATTCAAGGTTTCTTCGACATTCCCGTCGACAACATCTACGCCACGCCCGTTCTGCTCGGCGATCTGCGCAAGCAGAATCACGAGAACCTGCTGGTCGTGTCGCCGGACGTCGGCGGCGTGGTTCGCGCCCGTGCGCTGGCCAAGCAGTTGAACTGCGATCTCGCGATCATCGACAAGCGTCGTCCGAAGGCGAACGTCGCCGAAGTGATGAACATCATCGGTGAAGTCGACGGCCGCACCTGCGTGATCATGGACGACATGGTCGACACGGCAGGCACGCTCTGCAAGGCTGCGCAAGTACTGAAAGAACGCGGCGCGACGAAGGTGTTCGCGTACGCGACTCACCCGGTTCTGTCCGGTGGCGCGGGTCCGCGCATCGCTGCATCGGCGCTCGACGAACTCGTCGTGACCGACACGATCCCGCTCAGCGAAGAAGCCCGCTCGTGCGCCAAGATCCGCTCGCTGACGAGCGCCGGTCTGCTGGCCGAGACATTCTCGCGTATCCGTCGCGGCGACTCGGTGATGTCGCTGTTCGCGGAAGGCTAAAGTATTCGCGAAAGCGCCGCATGATGAATGCGGCGCTTTTGCATTCGGCGTGAACGAACGAAGGTTCATGCCGGTTTGTCTGGGGTCTTCAGCCCGTCAAGGGTAGCAAGGCCCGTTTTACTGCCTGGTCGCGGGCAGATAATGGAGATTCAAATGAAAGTAGTCGCTTTCGAGCGTAATTTGCAAGGTACGGGTGCGAGCCGCCGCCTGCGTAACTCGGGCAAGGCCCCGGGCATCGTGTACGGCGCTGGCGAACCGCAACTGATCGAACTCGATCACAACGCGCTGTGGCACGCACTGAAGAAAGAAGCATTCCACTCGTCGATCCTCGAGCTGGAAGTGGCAGGCAAGTCGCAACAGGTTCTGCTGCGCGACGTGCAATACCACCCGTTCCGTCAGATCATCCTGCACGTGGACTTCCAGCGCGTCGACGCAAAGAAGAAGCTGCACACGAAGGTGCCGCTGCACTTCATGAATCAGGAAAGCAACCCGGCTGTGAAGCTGGGCGGCGCGATCATCTCGCACGTCATCAACGAAATCGAAATCGAATGCCTGCCGGCCGCTCTGCCGGAGTTCATCGAAGTCGATCTGGTGAAGATCGAAGCGGGTCAATCGCTGCACGCAACGGACATCGTTCTGCCGGCTGGCGTCGCACTGGTTGCGCACCTCGTCGCAGAAAACCCGGTGATCGTTTCGGCGCCGATTCCTGCTGGTGCCCAGTCGGAAGAAGCGTCGGCTGAAGGCGAAAAGCCGGCTGCCGAATAAGACCGCTATCCTCTCGATCCGTTTCAATGGAACGGTCGACGTAACCCGCCGCGGTTCGCCCCGGCGGGTTTTTTTTCGGTTTTTTCAGGTTGCGCGGCATGCCGCGTGGCCCACTCGAACATGATCAAGCTGATCGTCGGGCTCGGCAATCCGGGCGCCGAATACACCGCGACGCGTCACAACGCCGGTTTCTGGCTCGTCGACCAACTGGCGCGCGAAGCCGCCGCGACATTGCGTGACGAGCGACGTTTTCACGGCTTCTATGCGAAAGCGCGTCTGTATGGCGAGGAAGTGCATCTGCTGCAGCCGCAGACGTACATGAACCGCTCGGGTCAATCGGTCGTCGCGCTCGCGCATTTCTTCAAGATCCTGCCGGATCAGATTCTCGTCGCGCATGACGAACTCGACCTGCCGCCCGGCACCGTGAAGCTGAAGCTCGGTGGCGGCAGCGGCGGCCACAATGGCCTGAAGGACATTTCCGCGCATCTGTCGACCCAGCAATACTGGCGCTTGCGCATCGGCATCGGTCATCCACGCGACCTGATTCCAGAAAGCGCACGCGCGGGCGCGAAACCCGACGTCGCGAACTTCGTGCTGAAGCCGCCGCGCAGGGAAGAGCAGGACGTGATCGATGCGTCGATCGAACGCGCGCTCGCGGTGATGCCGACCGTCGTCAAGGGCGAACTCGAACGCGCGATGATGCAGTTGCATCGCAATCCTTGACTGCATACCGCCGCGCCGAACAGAGGAGCAGAACTTGAGCCGTTACTGGAGCGATATCGTTCACCGGTTGACGCCGTACGTGCCGGGCGAGCAGCCCGCGCTCGCGCATCCCGTGAAGCTGAACACCAACGAGAACCCGTATCCACCCTCGCCCGCTGTCGTGGGCGCGATCCGCAACGAGCTTGGCGAGACCGCGGAGTCGCTGCGCCGCTATCCCGATCCGACGGCGCGCGTGTTACGCGAGACTGTCGCCGCGCATCACGGGCTCAAGGTGGATCAGGTGTTTGCGGGCAACGGTTCGGATGAAGTGCTCGCCACGGTGTTTCAGGCGCTTCTGAAGCACGATAAGCCGATTCTCTTTCCGGACGTCACCTACAGCTTCTATCCGACCTACGCGCGTCTCTACGACGTCGCGTACCGGACGATTCCTCTCGACGATGCCTTTCAGATCCGCATCGATGACTACGCGCAACCGAACGGCGGCGTTCTCTTCCCTAATCCCAATGCACCAACGGGTCATGCACTGCCGCTTTCGGATATCGAAGAACTCGTCGCATCGAATCCGAATTCAGTCGTCGTTATCGACGAAGCGTATGTGGACTTCGGCGCGCAATCTGCGATCTCACTGATCGGCAAGTATCCAAATCTTCTCGTCGTGCATACGACGTCGAAGTCGCGCTCGCTTGCGGGGATGCGCGTGGGCTTCGCATTCGGCGATGCCGCGTCGATCGATGCGTTGAACCGCGTGAAGGACAGCTTCAATTCGTATCCGCTAGACCGCCTCGCGCAGGCCGCCGCGACCGCGGCATACAAGGACGACGCGTGGTTCCGCGAGTGCACCGAAAAGGTCATCGCGAGTCGCGAACGGATGACGGCGCAATTGACGGCGCTGGGATTCGAAGTCGTGCCGTCGGCGGCAAATTTCGTGTTCGCGCGTCACGAAGGCTATGACGCCGCAACGCTCGCCGCGCAGCTGAGGGAAAAGGAAATCTTCGTGCGGCATTTCAAGCTGCCGCGCATCGATCAGCATCTGCGCATCTCGATCGGCACCGATGCCGAATGCGACACGCTGCTGGATGCGTTGAAGAATATTCTTGGCGGGTACGTCGGCTAAGGCGCGGCCGACAAAACAACGGCGCGCTATTCAAACGGCGCGCCGCTTTCAGATGAATCAGGCGCTCTTCCCCGCCTGCAACCCGTTGTACTTCTCCATCAACTGATCCTGCGTCTCCAGATGTTCCGGATTGCGCGGAATACATTCGACGGGACACACCTGCACGCATTGCGGCTCATCGAAATGGCCAACGCATTCGGTGCACTTCTTCGGGTCGATCACATAGATTTCCGGGCCCATCGAAATCGCGTCGTTCGGGCACTCGGGCTCGCACACGTCGCAATTGATGCACTCGTCGGTAATCATCAGGGCCATGCTGTTCTCACTTCATGCCGGCACGCGTGCTCTGCATGCCGGCTAACGTTCCGTAATCCGCAATTTTACGCCTGACGGATAGACCACGCTGTGTGTCGGGTTATCGCGGACAACGCACGCGCCAGGCCGTCAGGCGCGCAAGGATCACGGCTTGCCGGCGGCCCGCGCCTCTTCGAGCACGGCGACCTTGTCCTGCAGCCGCTTTTCGACGGACGGAAACACGAACTTGCTCACGTCCCCGCCGAGTTGCGCGATTTCGCGGACGATCGTGCCCGAGATGAACTGATACTGATCGGACGGCGTCATGAACATCGTCTCGACGTCGGGCAGCAGATAGCGGTTCATGCCCGCCATCTGAAACTCGTACTCGAAGTCCGACACGGCGCGGAGCCCGCGCACGATCACGCGCGCATTGTTGACGCGGACGAAATCCTTCAATAGCCCCTTGAAGCTCATCACCTGAACGTTCGGATAGTGGCCTAGCACTTCGTTCGCAATCTCGAGCCGCTCTTCGAGGTTAAAGAATGGCCGCTTGTTGCGGCTATCCGCTACGCCCACCACCAACGTGTCGAAAATGCTCGATGCGCGACGCACGAGGTCTTCGTGACCGCGCGTGAGCGGATCGAACGTACCCGGATACACGGCGACAACCATGGGATTTCTCCTCTCTACAGACTAGAAGGCGTGCCGGAACACGCCCCGCAGGACTCGTCTGACGACGATACCGCGCGCGTAACGGCAAGCCGCCCGGCGCTTGTTATGGAACGCGCATTATTCCTCATTTTCGCGCTGCAGCAAATGATAGTGGACGGCGCCTGCCTTGCCCTGCCGTACCACGGACCAGCCTTCGAGTGCCGCATGTCCGGCGGAATCGAGCGATTCGCCGGATTCGACATACAGGAAGCCATCCGGGCTGATCAGCGGCGCGGCGAGTTCGAGCGCGCGGTCGAGCAGATCGTCGCCGAACGGCGGATCGAGGAATACGACGTCGAACGAGCCGGGCGCGAGGCTCGCGGCGAGACGCAACCCGTCGGCTTCGGCGACTTCGATCGCGCCCGCCGCCAGCTTGGCCTGATTGGCACGCAGTTGCGCCGCCGCGCGCGCGTTGCGCTCGACCATCAGCACGCGCGCCGCACCGCGCGACGCGGCCTCGAAGCCAAGGGCGCCGCTGCCGGCGAAGAGATCGAGACAGCGCTGGCCGTCGAGCCGCTGGCCGAGCCAGTTGAACAGCGTTTCTCGGACGCGGTCGGGTGTCGGCCGCAGGCCGTCGAGATCGATCACGGGCAGCGGCGTACGCTTCCAGTCGCCGCCGATGATGCGGATAGAGTGCGGTTGGCCACGGCCGGAAGGCGCGCTTTTTGCGCCGTTTTTTGCAGCGGGCTTCGCGCGTGAAGGGGGAGTACGGGACATGCGGTTCGTCTGTTGAGCGTGCGCCCGCCGATCGTCGTTGATCTGCGGGCCGGAGCGCCAACGTTACCACACGCGCGCAGCCGCCTTCGCCAAAGTTCACTACGGCGGTGCACACGTGCCGGCGCTCACGACGCCGCCTGACGCGCCTGATAAAATGTGCGGCTTCCAGCGCTTCGCATATTTCGCTGCCATGCGGACGCCGCCGAACTGTCGCGTGGCTCGCCGCCGTTCGTCGCCACGCGTCGCCGGGCCAAAGCAGGAATCCGGCGCAATCTCACTCCAGTCCAGACCATGTTCAGCTTTTTCAAACGATTCAAGGGTTCCAAGGCGCCCGACGACACGCCTGAAGCGCCGCAGGCCGATTCCGCCGACGTCGGCATGCAGGACGTGGCCGAGCCGAAAGCACCCGCCGCCGCGCGTTCGCAAGCCGTCCCTGACTCGGCCGATGCGCCTGAATTCGATCCCAATTACGTCCCCGACGCCGCCGACTTCGAAGATGCGGACGACGAAGCCGCTGAAATCATCCCGCCGCCAGTGCCCGAAGCAGCCGAAAAGCGCTCGTGGCTCACGCGCCTTCGCAGCGGCCTGTCGAAAACCAGTTCGAGCATCACAGGCATCTTCGTCGGCGCGAAGATCGACGAAGACCTGTATGAAGAACTGGAAACGGCGCTGCTGATGTCCGACGCGGGCGTCGACGCGACCGAGTTTCTGCTCGAAGCACTACGCGAGAAAGTGCGCGCCGAGCGCCTCACCGATCCGCAGCAGGTCAAGGGCGCGCTGCGCACGCTGCTGGTCGAGCTGCTGAAGCCGCTGGAAAAGTCGCTGACGCTCGGCCATTACCAGCCGACCGTGATGATGATCGCAGGCGTCAACGGCGCAGGCAAAACCACCAGCATCGGCAAGCTTGCGAAGCATATGCAGCACTTCAATCAGTCTGTGCTGCTCGCTGCGGGCGACACGTTCCGCGCCGCCGCGCGCGAACAGCTCGCGATCTGGGGCCAGCGCAACAACGTGACCGTCGTGCAGCAGGAAAGCGGCGACCCCGCCGCGGTGATTTTCGATGCCGTCGGTGCCGCGCGCGCCCGCAAGATCAACGTGGTGATGGCGGACACGGCCGGCCGTCTGCCGACGCAGCTTCATCTGATGGAAGAACTGCGCAAGGTGAAGCGCGTGGTCGGCAAGGCGATGGACGGCGCGCCGCATGAGGTGCTGCTCGTCATCGACGCCAACACCGGTCAGAACGCGCTCGCGCAAGTGAAGGCTTTCGACGATGCGCTCGGCCTGACTGGCCTGATCGTGACGAAGCTCGATGGCACGGCGAAGGGCGGCATTCTCGCGGCGATCGCGCGGCAACGCCCCGTGCCTGTGTACTTTATCGGAGTCGGCGAGAAGGTCGAAGACTTGCAGCCGTTCAGCGCCGAAGAGTTTTCGGATGCGTTGCTGGGTTGATGTTGTGATCTTCTGAAGCTGACAGCGGTTGAAAGACAAGGGGCGTCATGCATTCGCATGACGCCCTTTTTTCATTGCTTCAGAGCTTCACTCGGCATCGGGCTGCACGCCGGGTTCCGCGCGCGCGAACGCATCAAGCGTGTTCGCGTGCTCGCAGATACGCCGGATAGTCGGATACGGATTCATATCGACATTGAAGCGGTTCGCGTTGAACACCTGCGGCACGAGGCAGATATCGGCGATGGTGGGCGTATCGCCGAAGCACAGCTTGCCCGCGCGGCCGTCCGCAACAAGATATTCTTCGAGCGCGGCAAAGCCCGAGCTGATCCAGTGGCGATACCACGCGTCCTTCACCTCGTCGTTCACGCCCACGGTGCGCTTCAGATACTTCAGCACGCGCAGATTGTTCAACGGATGAATCTCGCACGCGAGTTGCTGAACGATCGAGCGGACATACGCGCGATCGACGGGCTTCGACGGCAGCAGCGGCGGCTCGGGATGCGTCTCGTCGAGATACTCGATGATCGCGAGCGACTGCGTGATCACATTGTCGCCGTCCACCAGCGTGGGAACGACGGCATCGTGATTGAGCTTGCGGTACTCGGGCTTGAACTGCTCGCCGCCGCCGCGCAACAGATGCACGGGCAGGTACTCGTAAGGCAGGTTCTTCAGGTTCAGCGCGATACGCACGCGATACGATGCCGAACTGCGAAAGTAGCTGTACAGCTTCATTGTGTTGTTCTCCCCCTGAATGGCGTTGGCGACGTCAGACCACGCGCACGCTGAACTCGCCCAGCCCGTCCACGCCGCCCTTCATCAGATCACCCTTCACGATTGCGCCGACGCCTTCCGGCGTGCCCGTGAAAATCAGGTCGCCCGGTTGCAGTTCGAAGAGCGTCGACAGATACGCGATCGTTTCGGGGATGGACCAGATCAGTTGCGACACGTCCGAACGCTGCTTTTCCTCGCCGTTGACGGTCAGCCAGATCGCACCCTTGCCGACGTGACCGACTTTCGAAACAGGATGGATCGGGCCGAGCGGCGCCGAATGGTCGAAGCCCTTTGCGGTGTCCCACGGACGGCCCAGCTTCTTCGCTTCCGCCTGCAGGTCGCGGCGCGTCATGTCGAGACCGAGCGCGTAGCCGTAGACGTGATCGAGCGCGCTGTCTGCCGAGATGTTCTTGCCTGCCTTGCCGATTGCCGCGACGAGTTCCATCTCGAAGTGCACATTCTTCGACTGCGCGGGATACGGAAATTCGCCCGTTGCGCCCGGCGCGACATACAGCACCGCGTCGGCGGGCTTGGCGAAGAAGAACGGCGGTTCGCGATCGGGATCATGGCCCATTTCACGCGCGTGCGCCTCGTAATTGCGGCCGACGCAGTAAATGCGGCGCACCGCGAATTGATCGTCCGATCCGACGACTGGCACTGCCGTCACCGGCGCTGGCGCAAACACGTAACCCATTCCGTTCTCCGTCTTTTGTTGAGCCGCTCCGACGCGGCGAAGCATTGAGTGTAACGCGGCGCCGATTCGCGCGTAGCCTGGCCGAACGGCCAGGTGGCGCGCGCTGAAGCCGTCCCGTAAGGTTCATGGCGGGCCATGAATTTGCTCGCATTCTGCAGGCGCACCCGGCGTGCGATACTCGAAAGGAAACGTAGCGCGCCGTATCAGCGCTCGCGGCGCGTGCGAAGCGTCGTTGCCCGCCGTCCCCCACATACCGATTTGCCCGATGACCGATCTCACCGACACCACTCCATTTCCCTGCGCCCGATTCATCAAGGAAATCGGCCGCGGCCCCAACGGCGCGCGCGCGCTCACGCCGGAGGACATGCACGCGCTCTATAGCGCGATGCTCGACGGCCGCGTATCCGACCTGGAGCTGGGCGCGATCCTGCTCGCGTACCGCGTGAAAGGGGAATCCGCCGACGAGCTGGCCGCGATGCTCGCCGCCGCCCACGCTTCGTTCGCGCCCGTCAACGTGAAGCACGGTGAGTATCAGGCCGTGTCGATTCCGAGTTACAACGGCGCACGCAAGCAGCCGAACCTCGTGCCGCTGCTGGCGCTACTGCTCGCGCGCGAAGGCGTGCCCGTGCTGGTGCACGGCGTCACGGAAGATCCCGGCCGCGTGACGAGCGCCGAAATCTTCGCGCATCTGAACCTCGCGCCCGCGCAGACGCACGCGGATATCGAAACGAGCCTCGCAAACCAGCGGATCGCGTTCGCGCCCATTAGCACGCTCGCGCCGAAGCTGGCGCGGCTGCTGGCACTGCGTCGGCGGATGGGCGTGCGCAATTCGACGCACACGCTCGTGAAGATTCTCCAGCCTTTCGCGCCGGCGGGCCTGCGGCTCGTGAACTACACGCATCCGCCTTATCGCGAGAGCCTGACACAGTTGTTCGTCTCGCATCCCGACATGGCTGTCGGCGGCGCGCTGCTTGCGCGCGGCACCGAAGGCGAAGCCGTCGCCGATACACGCCGCCAGGTGCAGATCGACTGGCTGCATGACGGCATCTGCGAGACACGCGTCTCGGCCGAACGCTCGTCGCCGGATGCGCCCGAGGTCGACTTGCCCGAAGGCCGCGACGCGCCGACCACGGCTGCGTGGATCGCCGCCGTGCTGGACGGCGAAGCGCCCGTGCCGGCCGCCATCACGCGGCAGGTCGAACTGATCGTCGAAATCGCGCGGAAGGCCGCCTGACAAGGGCCGACGGCCTTCCCGCTCGCCTCGGCGAACGCTCTCGGGAAGGTATCGCGGCGAATGGCGGGTTGACAGCCCCCAGCCGCCTCGCTTATCTTGTAAAAATGCGTTCCATTCCGAACACCCTCCGAATTACCCTCGGCCGCCTAGCGCGGCCCCTATCGCTACGTCTAGCGTAAGCAAGGCGTAGCGCCGCACGCAGTCGCCACAGCGGCTCGCGGCGGTCCTCAAAAGCAGTTCCTGTTTCACCCCAATCCGTAGTTCCTTCAAAACCTGTAGTCGTCCGTATTCGTCCGTTTATCGCTCGGACGAATCGCGAGGGTCAAATGCACGTTGCATGGGCTTCTGTTCCGATCGTTGCCTTCGTCGTCGTTCAGACGACGCTGTTTGTTCGCGCCCGTTCGTTGCTCCCGCTAGCGCCCGGCTTGCGGGACGTGCATCTGTGGCAGCCCGCCAGCCGCTCGACGCCACCTCACCCAGCACACGACTAGACGAATCGAACGAGGCCTCAACATGTTGCGCAACCCTGCCGAGAAGTACCGCCCCTTCCCCACCGTCCGTTTGACCGGCCGCAAGTGGCCCACCCGCACGATCGACCGCGCGCCGATCTGGATGAGCACCGACTTGCGTGACGGCAACCAGTCGCTGATCGAGCCGATGAGCATCGCGCAGAAGACAGAGTTCTTCGAGATGCTCGTCGCGATCGGCTTCAAGGAGATCGAAGTCGGTTTTCCGTCGGCGTCGCAAACCGACTTCGATTTCGTCCGCAAGCTGATCGACGAAAAGCGGATTCCTGACGACGTGACGATCGAAGTGCTCGTGCAGTCGCGCGCCGACCTGATTGCGCGCACGTTCGAGGCGCTCGAAGGCGTGCCGCGCGCGATCGTCCATCTGTACAACGCGATCGCGCCGTCGTTCCGCAAGATCGTGTTCGGGCTGTCGCAGGAAGAGGTGAAGGCGCTGGCAGTGGAAGGCACGCGGATCATCCGCGAACATGCCGATGCCCGTCCGCAGACGCACTGGACCTACCAGTATTCGCCCGAAACCTTCAGCATGACCGAGTTGCCGTTCGCGCGCGAGGTCTGCGACGCCGTCGCGCAGACGTGGCGCCCGACGCGCGATCACAAGATGATCGTCAATCTGCCCGCCACCGTCGAAGCCGCGACGCCGAACGTGTACGCCGATCAGATCGAATGGATGGACCGCAATCTCGGCTATCGCGACAGCATCGTGTTGTCGGTGCATCCGCATAACGACCGCGGCACGGCCGTCGCCGCAGCCGAACTCGCGTTGATGGCGGGCGCGGACCGCATCGAAGGGTGTCTGTTCGGCAATGGCGAGCGCACGGGCAACGTCGATATCGTGACGCTCGCGATGAACCTCTACACGCAAGGCATCGACCCCGGCCTCGATTTCTCGGACATCGACGCCGTGCGCCGCGTAGTCGAGCGCTGTAACCAGATTCCCGTGCATCCGCGTCATCCATATGCAGGTGACCTCGTCTACACGGCGTTTTCCGGCTCGCATCAGGACGCGATCCGCAAGGGCTTCGCGCAGCAACAGCCCGACGCCGTCTGGGAAGTGCCGTATCTGCCCATCGATCCCGCCGACGTCGGCCGCAGCTACGACGCCGTGATCCGCGTGAACAGCCAGTCGGGCAAGGGCGGCGCGACGTATCTGGTCGAGCGCGGCATGGGCTTCGTATTGCCGCGGCGCGTGCAGATCGAATTCAGCCACGCGGTGCAGACGGTGGCGGATCAGTCAGGCGAGGAAGTGACGGGCGACGCGATCTGCACGCTCTTTGCCCGCGAATACTTCGAGGCGGACGGTCCGGCGCAGCGCGTGAACGGATCGACGGTGCGCTGGAACAAGCGCGAGATTGCCGTCCCCGCGACGGCGGCGGCGAGCGTCGACGGTCATGAGGCGTATGCGAAGGCGGTCGCGCAGGAAATGGCGGCAGCTTCGAAGCAAACCATCGAAATTACATCGTTCGAGACGGCGCGCACCACGGACGGCCGCACGGTCGTGTTCGTCGCCAGCCGCGTCGGCGAGCAGCCGATGCGTCACGGCATCGGCGTAGCGGAGGACGAAATGACGGCCGTCGTCGATGCCGTCGTCAGTGGCGTCAATCGTGCGGGTTGGGCGGCTGTCGACCGGCGCGTCGCGGCGTAACGGCAAACCGAGGCAAAGCGAAAACGAACAGGCAAGACGGCAGCAGCGCAAACGCCGGCGATTCAACCGTCGCCAGCGCGCACGGACCGCTCACAAAGCGGCTTCCGTCAGGAAAAGAGTGATGGTGCGATCCGCGTCACTCGATTGCGCAACGCGTCGCCTGCCACGCGATCAGCTGCCACTTGCCGTCTTCCTGCGCCTGAATCGCCATGTAGGCGATCGGAAAGAGCAGCGCGCCGCTATTCGCTTCCATCTCGATCAGCGCGCGCCCCGTGACGACGCAGGTCTCGCGTCCGACAGGCAACACGTCCTGCGACTGCACCTCGATCTGGCGGTAGCGGCGGCGCCCGGCCGTAATGGCGTCGATGAACTGCTGCTTCGACTCGCGCTTGCCGTTCGTGTGGACGTAAATGACGTTATCCGACAGCAGCGCGTCGAGCTGCGGTCCGTTTCCTTCCACCATCGCGCGAAATCGATCGCGCTCGAGCCCGCGAATCGCTTCGATCACTTTTGCCGGCATCGCGTTCGCCCCTATCGACAACGGCGCCGACAGCGGCAGCGGTCGTCAGAAGTTGTACTGCACGTAAATCTGCTGGAAATTTATACCAGGATTCGGCTCTTTGATACTTGCATTGGAGATGTGCTGAAAGCGGTAGCCAAATTGGTACTGCTGACGCGAGCCGAATTGCGCGCCGACGCCCACCATGTCGGCGAACTGGAACGCGGAACTGAGCGTGTAACTCGACGCGATGCTCGGATGGGTCAAAACCCGTACACCAATGCCCGCCTCGATGAACGGGCGGATCGCGCCCGAGCCCTTGATGAACCGCACGACCGGCGTCACGCCGAATTCACCGATATTGTCGTGATCGTTGCCTTCGTCCGTATGCCACCACGCGGCGTGCGCCTCGCCGATCAGCGCGAAATGCCAGTCGCCGATTTCCCACCAGGTCAGATTCGGGTCCCAGACGAAGCCAAGATCGAGCTTGTGAACGTGGTGATCGGCGAGACCGCCCGCGATCTGAACGCCGAACTGGTCCGCAGAAGCCAGACTCGATACGCCGACAAGCGCTGCGGCGACGACGCATTTGAGTGCCAGATTAGACATGGGGTTGTTCTTTTTTTCCATCGAGCGTCCACCGATTGCAACGTCGTTTAGCAAGGGACATCGTGCAGCGACATTTTAGAGACAGAAGCGCAAATCACTGCTTCTGTTTCCGAAAAAATCTTACCGACGATTGCAGAATTTTGCTGCAGCCGACGAATGCTAAGCGTTCGGTGCCAAACCCGCAGATGAGGTACGATGCTATTGAATGTGCATTTTCGATAGGAAAGAGGGAACTTGCATGCCCCTATGGCTTCTAAGTATTAGCACTCGGGAAATGAGAGTGCTAACATCCATCGTGGTCCGCTTTTGCGGACATTTGTCTGAATAAAGGAGTTTGCTACGTGAGCAACACATTGACCCTTCCGAGTACTCTGAGCCCGTCATCGGCTAAGGCCGCTCCGGCAGGTGCACTGGCGCTCTCGCACGCTTCTCTGCTGCCCGGCCAGCTGGGCAATATCGACGCCTACATCCAGGCCGTGAACCGGATTCCGATGCTGACGCCGGCAGAAGAGCGCCAGTACGCCACCGAGTACAGCGAGCAGAACAACCTCGGCTCGGCGCGCAAGCTCGTCCTGTCGCATCTGCGACTGGTCGTGTCGATCGCGCGTAATTACCTTGGCTATGGTCTGCCGCACGCCGATCTGATCCAGGAAGGCAACATTGGCCTGATGAAGGCCGTGAAGCGCTTCGACCCGACGCAGAACGTGCGCCTCGTGTCCTATGCAATGCATTGGATCAAGGCCGAAATCCACGAGTACATCCTGCGCAACTGGCGCATGGTGAAAGTGGCGACGACCAAGGCGCAACGCAAGCTGTTCTTCAACCTGCGCAGCCACAAGCAAGGGTTGCAGTCGTTCACGCCAGACGAGATCGAGGGCCTGGCGAAAGAGCTGAACGTGAAGCGCGAGGAAGTGTCCGAGATGGAAACGCGGCTGTCGGGCGGCGATATCGCGCTCGAAGGCCAGGTCGAGGACGGCGAAGAAGCATTCGCCCCGATCGCCTATCTGGCCGATTCGCACAGCGAGCCGACAGCCGTGCTGGCCGCGCGTCAGCGTGACCGTCTGCATAGCGACGGCATCGCGAGCGCGCTGGAGTCGCTCGATCCACGCAGCCGCCGCATCATCGAAGCACGCTGGCTGCATGTGGAAGACGACGGTTCGGGCGGTTCGACGCTGCACGAACTGGCCGACGAGTTCGGCGTATCGGCTGAGCGGATTCGCCAGATCGAAGCAAGCGCGATGAAGAAAATGCGCACCGCGCTGGCCGAGTTCGCGTAACCACAGAGAAGCAGCGGGCGCGCGCCAGTCACCGGCCGCATCCGTTTCGAAACAAAGCCCCGCACTTCGCAAGAAGGCGGGGTTTTTTCTTGCGTGTCGTCAAATATTGCGCAGATACGCGTCAATGTCGAGACATTGCCTTGACCTCGCGCAGATCGTGACTTATTAGTGATAGCGACGGGCCATCTCGCGACACGATGACGCGGGCTCGTCCGCCATCCCATTCCTACAATGGTTGTGCACGCGCCAGTGCCGCGAGTGATGCGCACTGTGTCTTGCCGGGTCAACCGGCGCGATGTCGTTGCCCATAAAACATGGCCATAACGCTCAATCACAGGAATGCCACCCGCCGCACGCTCTCCGGCCGCATCGTCGCGTGGGCTCGCGGTCCGACCTTCGCCCGCGACATCCTGATCGTGCTCGCGATCAAATTCGCGCTTCTGTTCGCGCTCAAGTTCGCGTTCTTCAATCACCCGCAGGCGCAGAACATGTCGTTGCCGCCTGCGCAGGTCGCTCAGGCGCTGCTGTCGGTGCCCGCATCCGTCCCATCGCCGCCCTCGACTCAAGGTGTCAACCATGCCCGCTAGCGACGTCGTCGATCTCTCTCGCCTGCAATTCGCCGTCACGGCGCTGTATCACTTCCTGTTCGTGCCGCTGACGCTCGGCCTGTCGTGGTTGCTCGTCATCATGGAAAGCGTCTACGTGATGACCGGCAAGCCGATCTACAAGGACATGACGCAGTTCTGGGGCAAACTGTTCGGCATCAACTTCGCGATGGGCGTCACCACGGGTCTCACGCTGGAGTTCCAGTTCGGCACCAACTGGTCGTACTACTCGCACTACGTCGGCGATATTTTCGGCGTGCCGCTCGCAGTCGAAGGGCTGATGGCGTTCTTTCTCGAATCGACGTTTGTCGGGCTGTTTTTCTTCGGCTGGAACCGGCTGTCGCGCATCCAGCATCTGATGGTCACGTTCCTCGTCGCGCTCGGCTCGAACCTGTCCGCGCTGTGGATCCTGA
Organism: Paraburkholderia sp. PGU19; assembly: GCF_013426915.1. Lineage (GTDB taxonomy): Bacteria > Pseudomonadota > Gammaproteobacteria > Burkholderiales > Burkholderiaceae > Paraburkholderia. Next base: position 351,052 of record NZ_AP023179.1, on the reverse strand, counting down.
TCGCGAACGGCTGGATGAACAACCCGGTCGGCGCTGAGTTCAACTACGAAACCATGCGCATGGAGCTGTCGAGCCTGTTCGCGGTGATCTTCAATCCCGTTGCGCAGGTGAAGTTCGTGCATACGGTGTCGGCGGGTTACGTGACGGCGTCGATGTTCGTGCTCGGGCTATCGTCGTGGTATCTGCTCAAGCGCCGCGACATCGACTTCGCGCTGCGCTCGTTCGCCGTCGCGGCCGGCTTCGGGCTGGCGTCCACCTTGTGCGTGATCGTGCTCGGCGACGAATCGGGCTACACCACGGGCGAAGTGCAGCGCATGAAGCTCGCCGCGATCGAATCCGAATGGGAGACCGCGCCGCCGCCCGCGCCGTTCACGATTATCGGCATTCCGAACCAGCAGGCGGAGCGCACCGACTACGCGTTGCGCGTGCCCTACGCGCTTGGCATCATCGCGACGCGTTCGCTCGACGAGCCTGTCATTGGTCTGAAAGAACTGATGGCGCGCAACGAGGCGCGCATCCGCAACGGCATGCTTGCGTATGGCGCGCTGCAAAAGATCAAGCAAGGCGACGCGAGCGACGCCACGCATGCTGCCTTCGACCAGCACAAGCAGGACCTCGGCTACGGCCTGTTGCTCAAGCAGTTCACGCCGAACGTCACCGACGCCTCCGCCGAGCAGATCAAACAGGCCGCGAAGAAAACCGTGCCGCCCGTTCTGCCCGTGTTCTGGTCGTTCCGGCTGATGGTCGGCCTGGGCATCCTGTTCCTCGCGACCTTCGTGCTCGCGTTCTTCTTCTGCGCGCAACGCTCGCTGCTGCGCGACAACCGCCGCTGGTTCCTGCGCTGGGCCGTGTGGGCGATTCCGCTGCCGTGGCTCGCGGCGGAGTTCGGCTGGATCGTCGCGGAAGTCGGGCGCCAGCCGTGGACCATCGCCGGCATTCTGCCGACTTCGCTATCGGCGTCGAGCCTGACAGCGGGCGATCTGTATCTGAGCCTCGCGGGCTTCGTCGTGTTCTACACCGCGCTTTTCATCATCGAGATCACGCTGATGTTCAAGTACGCGCGGTTGGGTCCTTCGTCGCTGCATACAGGGCGCTACCACCACGAGCAGACCGCGAAGCCGGCGGTTGGCGCGAACACGGCTGCATGAGCGGGATCGACAGCAATTTGCCGTCGCAGGAAAACACGAGGAAACATCGCTATGGATTACGCAACCCTCAAAGTGATCTGGTGGGTGCTCATCGGCGCGCTGCTGATCGGCTTCGCACTCACCGACGGCTTCGATATGGGCGCAGCGATCCTGCTGCCGTTCATTGGCAAGACGGATGGGGAGCGGCGCATCGTCGTCAACACCGTCGGCGCGACGTGGGAGGGCAACCAGGTCTGGCTGATCACCGCCGGCGGCGCGATGTTCGCCGCGTGGCCGCTGGTGTATGCCGCGTCGTTCTCAGGCTTTTACTTCGCGATGCTGCTCGTGCTGTTCGCGCTGTTCTTCCGCCCGGTCGGCTTCGACTATCGCGGCAAGCGCGATGATCCGCGCTGGCGCAATGCGTGGGACTGGGCGCTGTTCGTCGGCGGCTTCGTGCCGGCTCTGGTGTTCGGCGTCGCGTTCGGCAATCTGTTGCAAGGCGTGCCGTTCCAGTTCGATCAGGATCTGCGCGTCACCTATCACGGCAGCTTCTTCGAGTTGCTCAATCCGTTCGCGCTATTGTGTGGCGTGGTGAGCGTGTCGATGCTCACCGCGCACGGCGCGGCGTTCGTCAAGATGAAGTCGGATGGCGTCGTCGCGCGGCGCGCATCGATTGCACTGCGCATTGCGTCGCTGGTCGCGGTGGCGCTGTTTCTGATCGGGGGCGTGCTGATCGCGACGCTTATCGGCGGCTATCAGATCACCGAGCCCGCGCCATTCGACACCGTCGCGAATCCGCTGCTGAAAAACGTGATCGGCGCGCCGGGTCTGTGGCTCACGAACTATGCGATGTATCCGTGGATGGTCGCGGCACCTGTCGCGGGCGTGGTCGGCGGCGTGCTCGCGCTCCTGCTGGCGAGCTCGCGCTTCGAGCGCAGCGCGTTTTTGTCGACGTCGCTGATGGTGATCGGCGTGATCCTGACGGCGGGCTTTTCGATGTTTCCGTTCATCATGCCGTCATCGCTCGATGGACGCAGCAGCCTCACCGTCTGGGATTCGACATCGAGCCAGATGACGCTGCAGATCATGCTGATCGCGGTGATCATCTTTCTGCCGATCGTGCTTATTTACACGAGCTGGGTGTATCGCGTGATGCGCGGCAAGGTGACGGCCGACGCGATCGAACAGAACCATCATTCGATGTACTGACACGCCGCGCGCAAGAGGGGGCGAACCATGTGGTATTTCAGCTGGATTCTCGGTATCGGCCTTGCGCTCGCGCTCGGCATCATCAACGTGATGTGGCTCGAAGCGAACAACGCCGTCGACCCGGACGCTGATCCGGACAAACGGTAAGCGGGTAAACGAAAATCGGCGCCCCGCTGGGCGCCGATTTTCTTTGCCAAAGGCTCAGGCTTAGACGAACGTCAGGCCGTTGCCGTCAGGCGCGTCGACAGTTGCTGCGCGTAACGCTGCGCGTCGTTGCCGACGACGATGTGGAACGTATCCGTCGACACCCACGCGACGCTCAGCGTGTCGAGACGCTGGCGATCGACGGCCGACGCATCGCGCACGACGATACGCAGACGCGTCGCCGCGACGGCCTCGAGCGAAACGACATTGGTCGCGCCGCCGAACACGGCGAGCCAACGCAGCGGGTCCGGATCGAGCGGGCCGTTGCCCGTTGCCGCAGCGGGAGCCGAAGCGGCAGCAGCCGGCTTGGCCGACACAGCAGCAGGCGAAACAGCCACCGCACCGCCGCTCGCGATCGTCGTACGGATTTCGTCGGCGATCATGTCCGCTTCCGGTCCGATGATCACCTGCACGTTGCCGCCGCCGCGCTTCAACACACCACGCGCGCCGATCGACTTCAGCTCGTTCTCCGACACCTTCTCCGAATCCACCACCGACAGACGCAGACGCGTCGTGCAAGCATCGACCACCGACAGATTCGCCGCACCGCCCAGCGCCGCGATATAGCGCTGCGCGCGCGTGCCCGACGCTGCCGCCGCACCTTCGACAGGCGCCACGTAACCAGCAGACGCATACGACTCGTTGGCCACTTCCGGCGTCTCCGCCTCACGGCCCGGCGTCGCCATGTTGAACTTGCGGATGAAGAAGCGGAACAGACCGTAGTAGACGATGGAGTACGCGATGCCGATGGGAATCGCTTCCCAGCCCTTCGTCGACAGGCCGTAGTTCAGCACGTAGTCGATCGCACCCGCCGAGAACGTGAAGCCGAGCTTGATGCCGAGCGCCGAGCAGATCGCGAGCGACAGACCCGTCAGCACCGCGTGGATCGCGTACAGCACAGGCGCGAGGAACATGAAGCTGAATTCGATCGGCTCCGTCACGCCCGTCAGGAACGACGTCAGCGCCATCGAGAACAGCAGGCCGCCGACCATGGCGCGGCGCTCCTTCGGCGCCTCATGGAACATCGCGAGACACGCTGCAGGCAGACCGAACATCATGACCGGGAAGAAGCCCGTCATGAACGTGCCCGCCGTCGGATCGCCCGCGAAGAAGCGGTGCAGATCGCCCGTTACAGCGGCGCCGCCCGGCGGCGTGAACGAGCCGAACACGAACCACGCGAGCGAGTTCAGAATGTGATGCAGACCCGTCACCAGCAGCAGACGGTTCAGCAGGCCGAACACGAACGCGCCGACTGCGCCCGCCGTCGTCAGCCAGTGGCCGGCCGCGTCGATAGCCGCCTGAACGGGCGCCCACGCGTAGCCGAACACGATACCTAACACCAGACACGCCACCCCCGTGACAATCGGCACGAAGCGCTTGCCTCCGAAGAACGCGAGGTAGTCGGGAAGCTTGATGTCCTTGTACTTGTTGTACAGCATCCCCGCGACGATACCGGCGATGATCCCCGACAGCACGCCCATGTTGAGCTTGTCGTTGATGTCCTTCATCACGGCCACTTCGATCAGATAACCGATCGCGCCCGCCAGCGCCGCAACGCCGTTATTGTCCTTCGCGAAGCCGACAGCGACGCCGATCGCGAACAGAAGCGGCAGGTTGTCGAAGATCGCGCCGCCCGCGTCGGCGATCATCTTGATGTTGAATACATCGGGCTGGCCGAGGCGCAGCAACAGGCCGGCGACGGGCAAAACCGCGATCGGCAGCATCAGTGCGCGGCCAAGCCGCTGAATCTTCAGAAACGGATTTCCATCCATTGATACCTCCACTCCTTTGTCTCGTGTAGTTGCGTAATTGCTTTACTTGCTGGTTGAAATGTCGAGCTGACGGATCTGGTTTTTCAGACTGGTTGCGACGCAAGCGCCGTCAGTCTTGCGGCCAGATTTCGCGGCTCAGGGCTCTTACCGCTTGTGCCGATTCGAGCGCCAGAGCGTCCTGGGCGCGCTGACGGCACAACTGATAATCGAGTTTGCGCACGCGCGCCTTGATGCCTGGCACGGATACGGGATCAACGGACAGTTCCGTCACGCCAAGGCCGACGAGCAGCGGCACCGCGAGCGGATCGCCTGCCAGCGCGCCGCACACGCCAACCCACTTGCCGTGCTTGTCGGCGCCCTGCACCGCCGCTGAAACGAGGCGCAGCACGGCCGGATGCAGGCCGTCCGCCTGCGCGGCGAGATCCGGCTGGCAGCGGTCCATGGCGAGCGTGTATTGCGTGAGATCGTTGGTGCCGATCGACAAAAAGTCCGCGTGCTTCGACAGTTGATCGGCGAGCAGCGCCGCCGACGGCACTTCGATCATCACGCCGACTTCGATCTTCTCGGCGCGGCCCGCCTCTGCGGCGAGTTCGTCGATGCGCTTGCGCAGCCGCACGAGTTCGCCCACGTCCGTGACCATCGGCAGCAGAATGCGCACCTTGCCGAGCGGCTGAACCGCGAGCAGGCCGCGCAACTGGTCTTCGAGCAGATCCGGGCGCACCAGCGCGAGACGGATGCCGCGCAGGCCGAGCGCCGGGTTCGGTTCGGGCGCCAGCGTCAGGTAATCGACTTCCTTGTCCGCGCCGACGTCGAGCGTACGGATGATGGCCGTGCGGCCCTTCAGCGCCTCGACGATCGACTGATAGCTCTGGCGATGTTCGTCGACGCTCGGCGCCGCCTGGCGATGGATGAACAGCAGCTCCGTGCGCAGCAGGCCCACGGCGTCTGCGCCGTTATCGACGGCAGTGGTTGCATCGTCGAGTGTCGCGATGTTGGCGGCGACTTCGATCGCGCGGCCGTCGCTGGTGGCGGCGGCTTGCTGCGACGTGCGGCGATTCACTTCGCGCACGCCGGCCAGACGCTCACGCTCATTGCGCGCGCGTTCGACATCGAGTGCGCTCGGCGCGTATTCCAGACGGCCCGCCGTCGCGTCGACCACGACCTGCGTGCCGTCGGCGATTGCGTGCAGCGCGTCGCCCATCGCGACCAGCGCGGGAATGCCCGCCTGACGCGCGATGATCGCCGCATGCGAGGTCGCGCCGCCGCGCGCCATCACGAGTGCCGTGACACGTTTACGATCGAGCGACGACAGATCGGACGGCGTGAATTCGTCCGCGCTCAGCACGGCCTCATCGGGCAGCGAACGCGAAGCCGCGTTCGAGTAACCGAGCGCGCGCAGCACGCGCTTCTCGATATCGCGCAAATCGGCGGCACGTTCGGCGAGCAGCGCATCGCCGACGTTCGACAGCACGCCGATCTGCGCACGGATCGCTTCGCGCCATGCAAAGCCAGCGCTCTTGCCGAGGCTGATCAGATCGCGCGCGGCGTCGATCAGCGTCGGGTCTTCGAGCAGCACGCGATGCACCGCGAAAATGCCCGCTTCGCCATGCGCGCCGCGTTGCGACGCGTCGCGCACGGTCGTGTTCAGTTCGGCGTCGACGGCGGCGATTGCCTTGTCGAGCGCGCGGCTTTCGGCGGCGGACGTGTTGTCCGTAGTCTCCGGCGGATCGATGTCGGCGTCGTCCCAGCGCACGAGCTTGCCGACGGCGATGCCGGGCGCCGCGCACACGCCCGCGAGCGTGTTCGGCGCGAGCGACTCGCCCGTCTTCGGCACAGCCGCGACGGGCGCCGGCGACAGTTGGCGCGCGGGCTTTTCTTCCGCTTCGCCGTGCGCCTCACGCGTCAGTTCGCGCACTACCGCCTCGACGGCCGCACCAGCCTGCGCGCCGATACCGACGATCTCGACCGTCGCGCCCTGCCCCGCGCCCAAACCGAGCAAGCCAACGACGCTTTCGATCGCCGCCTTCTTGCCTTCAAAACGCACTTCGACGCGCGCATCGAGACCGCGCGCCACTTCGCGCGCCCGTGCTGCGGGACGCGCATGCAGACCGCCAGCATGTTCGAGCACGATCGTCTGGCGCGCTTCTTCGCTCACGCTCGACGCTTCGCGCGATGCCGCCACGGCCGCACCGTCGCGCACACGCAGCGTGAGGAGCGGCGACTGGCCTGCCTTGAGTACGCCATCAGCCGCGGCCCGCTCGACGATCTCGAACGCATCCGAGTTCGCAATCGCGATCACCGAAACAAGACTCGGCGCACTGCGCGCAACGGCATCCTGATCGAACTCAATCAGCACGTCGCCCGCACGCACGGTCGCGCCCTGCTCGATCAGCGGCGCAAAGCCCTTGCCGTTCAGCTCGACCGTGTCGATACCAATATGCAGCAGGATTTCGGCGCCTTCCGCCGTCGTGATCGTGACGGCGTGGCCGGTGCGCGCCAGATGCATCACGACGCCGTCGCATGGCGCCACGAGCTTGCCTTCCAGCGGATCGATACCGATGCCGTCGCCGAACATGCCGCCCGAAAACACCGGGTCGGGCACCTTCGCGAGCGGGACGACGGGACCCGTCATCGGCGCGAGCAGGACAATATGGCCTTCGGAATGGCTCTTCAAACGGGACTCCTCGACACGTCGCATCTGCATCTCTCGATCAATGAGTTTCGGTGACTTTCATCAGATGGCGCGGCGCATCAGGATTGCGTCCGCGAGCGGCGGCGAGGCCGGCAGCCATCACATAGAAAGAAAGGATTGCGGCAATCGGATCGAGCGCCGCGTGCGCTGTCGATACGAGCGGCAAGGTGGATTCGGGTACATCGGCTGGATCGGCGGCGAGAAGCACGCGCGCGCCGCGCGCCTGCATGTCTCGTGCGAGTTGCAACAGGCCCGCCTGCTCCGGTCCGCGCGGGGCGAACACGAGCAGCGGATAGTCGCGGTCGATCAGTTCCATCGGACCGTGACGCACTTCTGCGCTCGAAAACGCTTCGGCCTGAATGCCCGACGTTTCCTTCAGCTTCAACGCCGCTTCCTGCGCGATCGCGAGGCCGAGACCACGGCCGATCACGATCATGCGTTCGGCGTCGCGCAGTTCATCGACGGCCTTCGACCAGTCGAGCGCGCCCGCACGGCGCAGTGCGTCTGGCAGTGACTTCAAGCCGTCGAGCAGCGCTTCGTCCTTCTGCCAATGCGCGACGAGTTGCGCCGACACCGACAGCATTGCGATATAGCTCTTGGTTGCCGCGACGCTCAGTTCGGGACCGGCAAGCAGCGGCAGATAAAACTCGCACGCGTCTTCGAGCGGCGAGCCGGGCACGTTGACGGCGGCCACGGTCAGCGCACCCGCTTCGCGCAGTGCCCGCATCGTGCCGACCAGATCGGGGCTCTTGCCCGATTGCGAGAAGCCGAGCGCAAGCTGATTGCGCACCTGCAGCGGCGCTTGTTGAAGGGTCGCGACCGACATCGGCAGCGACGCGACGGGCAAGCCGACGCGGCTCATCGTCAGCGAGGCGAAGTAACTCGCCGCGTGATCCGAGCTGCCGCGCGCGACCGTCAGCGCGACATGACGCGGCTCCTGTGCGAGACGGGCCGCGAGCGCTTCCACGCGCGACGTATCGTTGAGTTGCGCGGCGACCACGTCAGCGGACGCCAGCGCCTCTTTAAGCATATTCGACAATCGATTCTCCTTCGACGTAAGTCGCCGTCAACGCCAGTTCGCGATCGAACACGACGATGTCTGCCCACGCGCCGCGCGCGAGACGGCCGCGGTCTTCGAGACCGAGATAGTCGGCGGCGTAGCGGGACATACGGTTTGACACATCGGCCATCGGCAGGCCGAGCGATACGAGGTTGCGCAGCGCCTGATCCATCGTCAGCGTGCTGCCTGCGAGCGTGCCGTCGGCAAGGCGCACGCCGCCGAGGCACTTCGTCACGTGCTGGCTGCCGAGGCGATATTCGCCGTCAGGCATGCCCGTCGCCGACGTGCTGTCCGTCACCACGTAGAGACGCGGAATCGCGCGCATCGCTGCGCGGATCGCGCCCGGATGGACGTGCAGCAGGTCGGGAATGATTTCCGCGTATTCGGCATGCGCGAGCGCCGCGCCGACCATCCCCGGATTGCGGTGATGTAGCGGCGACATCGCGTTGAACAGGTGCGTGAAGCTGCGCGCACCATGCTTCATCGCGGCGATGGCGTCGTCGTACGTACCGAGCGAGTGGCCAAGCTGCACGCGCACGCCGCGCGCGTTGATCTCGGAGATGATGTCCATGTGGCCGGAGATTTCCGGCGCGATCGTGACCACGCGGATGGGAGCGATCGACAGATACTTCAGCACTTCGTCGAGCACGGCCGACACGGCCGCGTCAGGTTGCGCGCCGAGCTTGCCGGGATTGATGTACGGACCTTCGAGGTGCACGCCGAGCACGCGCGCGCCGCCCGGCACGCGGTTCTTCGCGACGTCGCCGAGACCCGCGACGACGGCCATCAGCTCGTCGCGCGGCGCCGTCATCGTGGTGGCCAGCAGGCTCGTCGTGCCGAAGCGCGCATGCGTACGCGTGATCGTCTCGATCGCGTTGCCCGCTTCCATCACGTCGGCGCCGCCACCGCCATGCACGTGCAGGTCGATGAAGCCGGGCAGGATGTACGGCGCGTCGTTGGTCGACGGATCGGCGGCGTTGCCCGTGATGGCTGTGATACGGCCGTTTGCGGATTCGATCGTGCCGTGGATCCAGCCTTCGGGGTGAGTATGTTTCCGGTCAGCATGAGTCTCTCTGATGTTGCGTTATGCAGTGCGTGACTGATTCGCGCCGCGTGCGTTCCGTTTGTCTGCCGTCGCGCCTGTCAGCGCGCCAGGTCACAGCCGCAGTTCAGCGACGAAGTCGTAGTAGTCGTCCCGGCAATAGGTATCGGTGAGTTCGATGGCGCGCTGATCCGCGCTGTAGCCCACGCGCGTGATCAGCAACAGCGCGCTGCCTTGTTCGATGTCCATCAGCGTCGAGATTTCGCTCGACGCGTTGACGGCGCGAAAGTGCTGCAGCGCGCGAACGACGGGCAAGCCGCGCTGTTCGAGGTAGCTGTAGAGCGAGCCGCCGATGGCCTGCGGATCGGACACGATCGACACGGGCAACGACGAATGCTCGACCGCCATCACGATGCCGTCGGCGCGGCGCAAACGGCGCAGGCTCGCGACGGACGCGCCCGGCGAGAGACCCAGATGCACGATCTCGTCGCGCGTCGCGCTGCGGACCTCGCGTTCGAGCCATATCGAATCCGGACGGAAGCCACGCTGCTCCATCTTCTTGGTGAAGCCGGTGAGACGCGACAGCGGATCTTCGACGCGCGGCGTGATGAAGCTGCCGGCGCCGCGCGCGCGCCGGATCAAGCCTTGCTCGACCAGCAGCGCAATCGCCTTGCGCGCCGTGATACGCGACACGCCGATCGCATCGGACAACGAGCGCTCCGACGGCAGTGCCTCACCCGCCGACCACACGCCGCAATGGATCGCCGTCGCCAGATTGCGGGCGAGCTGCAAGTAGAGCGGCGTGACGTTGTGGACGTCAGGTGTCAGTGCGGACCAACGGGTTTCCATATGGCTCGGTCGGGGATCGTGAGGAGACTGGACTGCTCGGCCTGCGAAATTGGAGCCCATTATATAACCACCATAATACCAGTCAACGAGGTGGTATCAAGCTGGTCTACATCAAGCAAACCCTTGTCTGATAAGGAATTCCGGGAATTAAGCGGTTTCCAACTGACAGACCACTGGCATTAGGGCATTCCCGTATCTGAGACCAGTTGTCCAACTGGTCCGCACGAATCGTCTGTCAAGTTACGTGCGTTAACCCGCAAATGTCATACCTCTTTATTAACGATCTGGTGCAAACTTCGAAATTCGCGAGCGATCACTCGATGGAAACAACATAGCTTGGTGAACCGAATGACAGGCCAATACGGGGAGCGGAAACGGTGAACGATCCCGCTATAGTCCGGGCGGAAGCCGTCCGCCATTTCAATCGTTTTTATACGCAGCACATTGGGGCGCTGCACGAACATCTGCAGAAAAGCCCGTATTCGCTGACCGAGGTGCGCGTCATGCACGAGCTGTCGCGCAGCGAGCACCAGACGGCGGCGGCGCTTGCGCGCAATCTCGGCATCGACAGCGGCTATCTGAGCCGGCTGCTGTCGAGCTTCGAGCGGCGCAACCTGATTTCGCGGCGGACGTCGGAGATCGACGCGCGCCAGTCGCTCGTCTCGTTGACCGAGGCGGGACTTGCCGCGTATCAGCCGCTCGACGCCGCCGCCCTCGACGAGGTCGGCGCCGTGCTCGCGCGGCTCGCGCCGCATTCGCAGGATCAACTGATCCACGCGATGAAGCTGATCGAGCGCCTGCTCGACGAGCGGCCGCGGCATAGCATCGTCACGCTGCGCGCGCCGCGTGCGGGCGAATACGGTTGGCTGGTTTCGCGCCAGGCGCAGCTGTTCGCATATGGCCATGGCTGGGATCACACGTTCGAAGCGCTGCTCGCGCAGCAGGCTGCGCGCTTCGCGCAGGGTCACGACACGTTGCGCGAAATCTGCTGGGTCGCGGAACAGGATGGCTTGATCGTCGGTTCGGCGCTCGTCGCGGCGGCATCCGACATGCAGGCGAGTGTGCGTATGCTGTATGTCGAACCGGACGCGCGGAGGCTCGGCATCGGCACGCAATTGATCAACGAATGCGTGCGCTTCGCGAAGCGCACGGGATATCGGACGCTCTCCGTCGAAAGCGAGAGTTCGCTCGACGACGCGCGGCGGCTCGTTACGCAGGCTGGCTTTGCGCTGATATCGACGGCAGCGGAATGGCGCTTCGGGCGCGATCTCGTCATCGAGCAATGGGAGCGCGCACTATAGCGGCAGCGTCTCGTGCCTTTGCGGCGCGCATAAAAAAAGCGCCACGGTTTCCCGTGGCGCTTTTCTTTCACATCATGCGATCAGGCTGCGTCGCTTAGAACGACGGCACGACAGAACCCTTGAACTCTGTCTTGATGAACTGGCGCACGTCTTCCGACTGATACGCCGCGACCAGCTTCTTCACCCACGGCTGATCCTTGTCCTTGATGCGCACGGCGATCAGGTTCGCGTACGGGCTGTGCACGTCTTCGAGCGCGATTGCATCTTTGGTCGGCTGCAGGCCGGCTGCCAGCGCAAAGTTCGTGTTGATCGCAGCAGCGTCGACGTCGGAGAGCGAACGCGGCAATTGCGCTGCGTCCAGTTCGATCAGCTTCACCTTCTTCGGATTGTCGGCGACATCGAGCGGCGTCGCATTGCTGCCGTTCGTGCCCGCGCCCGCCTTCAGCTTGATCACGCCTTGCGACTGCAACAGCAGCAGCGCGCGATTTTCATTCGACGGATCGTTTGGCACCGCGACCTTTGCGCCTTGCGGCAGATCCTTCAGCGACTTCAGCTTCTTCGAATAGACGCCGAGCGGCGAGATGTAGGTCAGGCCGGCGTTGACAATCTTGTAGCCGCGCTGCTTGATCTGACTGTCGAGATACGGCTGATGCTGGAAGCTGTTCGCGTCGAGGTCGCCTGCGTCGAGCGCGGCGTTCGGCTGCACGTAATCGTTGAACTCGATGACTTTCACGTTCAGCCCTTCGCGCTTCGCGACCTTCTGTACTACCGACCAGATTTGCGCGTCGGGGCCGCTGATCGTGCCTACCTTGATGACCTTGTCGTCGGCGCGTGCGCCGAAGCTTGTGACGAGCGCCGCCGAAGCGAGCGCTGCGGAAAAGACCTTGATGAGTGTTCTGCGCTGCATGTGATTCTCTCTTGACTGCCTTGTTTCGGATTCGCCTTCGACAGCGGGCACATTGACATCGCCCGCGAAGTGTCGAGCCCTAAATCGTCTCACAGGCGCGCGTCGATGGGAAATACAGGGTTCGCATATGGGTATGCACGTTGTCCCGCGCGGCTTTGTCACGGGGTTGCATGGCGTGCCCCGCCGCGCACGGCGCTTTAGGAGTCGTCCTATATAAGCATGCGCGCCGCTTTTTTAAGATAAGCCTGCCTTTCAGACCCAATCGATTCGTCGGACGCATCTCACCCTGCCTTCGTTGCCGACACTTCACTCACGACTCAAACGAGAAACACATGTCATATCCCGCTCGCCCCATCGCCTTCGTTCTCGCCTCGACCAATCACGGCAACATGATCGTTAACCGGAACGATTTCGCTATTAGTCCCGATGGCGGAATGTATGGCGTCGGCTTTCAGTTGCTCACGGCGTCTCAATTCGATCTCAACGAAATCAAACTTGCACTCCTGATTCTCGACCTGCGCCGCCGCCATTTCGGCGACGGAGTGCTCGCGATCGACGGCGGAGCGAACGTCGGTGTGCATACGATCGAATGGTCGCGGCATATGTACGGATGGGGCGAGGTGCATTCGTTCGAAGCGCAGGAAGCTGTGTATTACGCGCTGGCGGGCAACATCGCGCTCAACAACTGCATGAACGTGCGAGCAAGGCTGGCAGCGCTGGGCGAAACCTGCGGAGAGATGATCGTGCCGCGGCCGGACTATACGCGGCCTGCAAGCTTCGGCAGTCTGGAACTGCGTCAACGCGAGAATACGGAGGCAATTGGGCAGCCGATCTCTTACGACGCGCAGGACGGCGTCAAGGTGCCCGTGATCGATCTGCCCTCTTTGAATCTCGACCGACTGGACTTTTTGAAGCTCGACGTCGAAGGGATGGAACTCGACGTCTTGCGCGGGGCACGCCCCGTGCTCGAACGACACCGCCCCGTCATGCTGATTGAAATGATCAAGTCTGATCGCGACGCGATTCAGACTTTTCTAACTGAACTCGGTTATCGTCAGTTCGACTATGGAATTGATCAACTGGCGATCCACGAATCCGACCCGACCTTGCAGCACATCCATCAAACCGAGAACGGACTCGTTCTCGGTTGAGAAGCCGTTAGAAGGTAGTCCAATCGTCATCGGATAACGACGCCTTTACCGGACGCGGCGACGCGTCCGTCTTCACGGCCGGCCTCGCGACCTCGCGCGCGCCGAGGTCCGCTTTCGTCGCCGTCGCGGCTGCGGCGGCTGCCGGCTTCGCGACTGGCTTGGCCGCTGCATTCACGACCTTCTTCGCTGCCACGGGAACCGTCTTCGCAACGGCCATCGGCTCACCGCCATTTACCCGGAATGTACCGATCGTCTGACGCAGACGGGTCGCCTGATCCTGCAGCGATGCAGCCGCCGCCGCGGCCTGCTCGACCAGCGCCGCGTTCTGCTGCGTGACCTCGTCCATCTGCGTGACGGCACGTCCCACCTGCGAAATGCCGCTGCTCTGCTCTTCCGACGCCGCCGCGATTTCGCCCATGATGTCCGTCACGCGGCGCACTGCCTGCATGATCTCGCTCATCGTCGTGCCCGCCTGCTCGACGAGCGTGTAGCCGTTGTTGACGCGCTCCACCGATGCGCCGATCAGCTGCTTGATTTCCTTCGCCGCCGTCGCCGAACGTTGCGCAAGGCTGCGCACTTCCCCCGCGACGACCGCGAAGCCGCGGCCCTGTTCGCCCGCGCGCGCCGCTTCGACGGCCGCGTTCAGCGCGAGAATGTTCGTCTGGAACGCGATGCCCTCGATCACACCGATGATGTCGGAGATTTGCCGCGAACTGTCGTTGATCTCCGTCATCGTGCTGATCACGCGATTCACGACCTCGTTGCCCTTCGTCGCGATGTCCGACGCGTTGTTCGCGAGGCCGCTCGCCTGGCGCGCGTTGTCGGCGTTCTGCTTGACGGTCGCCGTCAGCTCTTCCATGCTCGCCGCCGTTTCCTGCAGTGACGCCGCCTGCTGTTCGGTGCGCTGCGACAGATCGCCGTTGCCCGCCGCGATCTCCTGCGTCGCCGACGCAATCGATTCCGCCGACTGGCGAATCTCGCCGATCGCGCGCTGCAAGCGGCTTTGCATCTCGTTCATTGCGGCCATCATGCTCGACGAATCGTTCGCGCGCAGGGACACGATCTGCGTGAGGTCGCCCGTCGCGATACGCGCCGCGAGCCTGGCGGCATCCTGCGGCTCGCCGCCGAGGCTGCCGCGCACATTGCGGATGATCAGCAGCATCGCGAACGAAATTCCCGCGCCGATCACCAGCACCACGATGAAATGCTCGATCAGGTTCGCGTAGTAAGCGGTATCGATGTCGCGCACGAACACGCCGCTGACGATGTTCCAGTCCCACGGCGCGAAATGCACGGCATAGCTGATTTTCGGCACTGCCTCTTCGCTGTGCGGCAGACGTCCTCGATATTCGGCGAAACCTTTGCCCGTCGCCTTCGCCGCGTCGACGATCGACACGTACAGCAGCTTGCCGTCCGGGTCCTTGAAGTCGCCCACCGCTTTGCCGTTCATTTGCGGCAAGGTCGGATGCATCAGCACGACGGGCTTCGAATCCATCACGAACAGATAACCGGACTCGCCGTAGCGCATCGTCGCGAGACGCGCGAGCGCTTCGCGCTGCGCATCGGCCTCGCTCATCTTGCCGGCCTGCGCGAGCGCGTAGTAGCCGCTTACGACGCCTTGCGCGGCATCGACGAGATTCACCATGCCTGCCTTGCGTTCGTCGAGCATTGTCGAGCGGGTTTCCACCGCGCTCCACAATCCGACGCCCAGCAAGCCCAGCCATACGAGCACAAGCGATAACCACAGCTTGCGGTTCAGACTCATCCTACTCATTGTGTTGGTCTCTTGTGGTGTGGTCACATCTTTGGCAAATCTGCGGCGCCCGCTTAAGACAGAATGGGCGCAAACGATTGCTCTCTTGGATAACGGCAGATCGATGCGCCGACTTGAGGCGGCCCGTCAGTCACGCCCGGCACGGTGTCAGCCGATAATGGCGGGATGCGGCGCCTGCGCGCGCCGTCCGCCTCTTCCCCATTTGCGAGGTTTTTTATGTATGTCGTCTCCCTCAGTTACACGGCATCGCTCGATCGTGTCGACGATGCGCTGGAAGCGCACCGCGCGTTCCTGACGCGTCAGTTCGACGCGGGCGTGTTCATCATGGCAGGGCCGAAGGTGCCGCGTGACGGCGGCGTGATCATCGCGGCGGGTATCGAACGATCGAGACTCGACGAGATTCTCGCGAGCGATCCATTTGCGCAGCAGAAAGTGGCGCGCTATGACGTGACGGAGTTCAAGGCGACGCGGATGGCGCCAGGGATGAATCTGAAAGCGCCCGAGTGAATTGGGGCTTAGAAAATGAAAAAGGCTGCACGTCGTCGTGCAGCCTTTGTCATTTCGAGGTGCGACTTTCGCGCCGCTCGCTCAGCCGAGCAACAGCTTCAGATCGTGCACCCACGGCGATGCGCCCTGCCCGTCACGCGCGAAAAGACGCAGCTTGCCGTCGGTATCGAACACGTAGCTCGCGGCCGTGTGATCCATCGTGTAGCTGTCGGGCGTCTTGCCCGGCACCTTCGCGTAGTAGACGCGGAAGTCCTTCGTCACCTTCGTCAGCTGCTCCTGATCGGCAGGGCGCAGGCCGACGAACGTCGGATTGAACGCGGGCACGTACTGCGACATCAGTTCTGGCGTATCGCGCTCGGGATCGACGGTGACGAACAGCACCTGCACGCGCTTCGCGTCTTCGGGGCCGAGTTGCTGGAGCGCCTGCGAAAGCTCGGCCATCGTCGTCGGGCAGACGTCGGGGCAATGCGTATAGCCGAAGAACATCACGACGACCTTGCCTTTGTAGTCGGCAAGCGAGCGCATCTTGCCGCTCGTATCGGGCAACGAAAAGTCTGCGCCGAACTGCTTGTTTCCCGTGATATCGACGTTCGTGAACGCGGGCTGTTCCTTCCCGCATCCCGACATCAGCGCCGCGCCGCCTAGCGCGCACGCGACGAGAGCAACGCGCGCCGCGCGCGCGAACCGTTTAGTGAGCATGGTGTTACGCGCCGATCAAGGCACGCGCATAGTGGTCGATCAACAGCGCCGCAAACAGCAGCGACAGATAAACGATCGAATAACGGAAGGTTTTACGCGCGAGGTCGTCGGAATATTCCCGATAAATCTTCCACGCATACGCGAGGAACACGGCACCCAACAGAACCGCCGACGCCAGATACACGACTCCGCTCATGCCCGAGATAAACGGCATCATCGTGACCGCGAACAGAATGACGGTGTACAGCAAGATATGCAGACGCGTGTACTGCTCGCCGTGGGTGATGGGCAGCATCGGCAGGCCGGCGTTTTCGTAGTCCTTGCGGCGATACAGCGCGAGCGCCCAGAAATGCGGCGGCGTCCAGACGAAGATGATCAGCACGAGAATCCACGCGTCGCCGGGCACAGCGCCCGTCACGGCCGCCCAGCCGAGCGCCGGCGGCATCGCACCCGATGCGCCGCCGATCACGATGTTCTGCGGGGTATAAGGCTTGAGCAAGAGCGTGTAGACGATCGCGTAGCCGACGAAGGTGGCGATGGTGAGCCACATGGTCAGCGCGTTGGTGAACGTGTAGAGCGTCCACATGCCAAGGCCGCCGAGCGCGGCCGAGAACAGCAGAATCTGCGACGTGGTGATCTCGCCGCGCGCCGAAGGACGCCACGCGGTGCGGCGCATCTTCGCGTCGACTTTCTGCTCGACGAGACAGTTGATAGCGAACGCAGCGCCCGCCAGCAACCAGATGCCGACTGCGCCGCCGATCAGCACCGTCCACGGCACCATGCCGGGCGTGGCCAGGAACATACCGATTACTGCGCAAAACACGGCGAGCTGCGTGACACGCGGCTTCGTCAGCGCAATGTATTGAGAAATCCGGCTACCGGGCGAATGGGGGAGAGTCGTGCTGTCCATGTGGGTCACGCTGGCGCGGCGTCGCGCGCGGGAACCATGGCGCGGCCGGGACGGCTATAAGCGATTCGAAAGTTTAACATAACGAGCAACAGCAGCAGGATCGCGGCCCCGCCGTTATGGGCGACGGCAATGGGCAACGGCCATTGCAAAACGATGTTCGACAGGCCCGTGATGAACTGGATCACGATCACGAGCAGCACGCCGTTCGCGGGCCGCCGCAGCGACTCGAAGCGGCGCATTTTCAGCGCGAACCACAGCAGATACGCAACCACGACAAAGGCGAAGGTGCGATGCGTCCAGTGGATCGCGACGAGCGCGTCCTGCGTGATGACGTCGCCGTCGCCCGTCATGCCGAGCGCGCGCCACAGATGGAAGCCGTGCTCGAAGTCCATCGGCGGAAGCCACTGACCGTTGCAGGTCGGGAAATCGGTGCAGGCGAGCACCGCGTAGTTCGTGCTGACCCAGCCGCCGAGCGCGATTTGCACGATCAGCAGCGCGAGGCCGAACACGGCGGCAACACGCCACTGCGACGCTTCCGGCTCATAGGCGGGCAGTGGCGTCTGACGCGCGGCAAGCCAGCCGAGCGTGCCGAGCAGCGCGAGCCCGAGCAACAGATGAATCGTCACGATCACGGGTTGGAGCTTCATCGTCACGGTCCATGCGCCGAACGCGCCCTGCACGAGGATCAGCAGCAGCAGCGACGTCGGCCACCACGGCGATACGTGCAGCGGACGGCGCTTGATGCGCGCGACCCACGCGATAACCGTCTGCGCGACGATCAGCACGCCGATCGCCATCGCGAAGTAGCGGTGAACCATCTCGATCCATGCCTTCGTCATGCTGACGGGGCCCGACGGCATCGCGTGATACGCGGCATTGATCGCCGCGTGTGCGATGAACGGCGACGACGTGCCATAGCAGCCCGGCCAATCCGGACAGCCAAGCCCAGAATCGGTCAGGCGTGTAAAGCCGCCGAACATCACGAGGTCCAGCGTCAGGAAGGTCGTGACCCAGACCAGCTTGCGAAACTTGTTGTCGTCGGCTTTCACCCACACGTACGACAGCGGCAGCAGCGCAATGCACAGCCCGATCAGTCCCAGTTGCAATACGAACATCTATCTTTCCTTCTCTCGCCACCCGGCGAGTTTCAACGTGCTCGCGGCACTTTAGCCGATACCCGAATTTCTGAGCAGTTTCGTGACATCACCCTTGATCTTGCTCGGGTTTGCGTCTTTCGGGAAACGCATCATCAGGTTGCCGTTCGGGTCGACCATGTAGATGTGATCGGAGACCTGCGTGCCTTCGTCGGCGGGCAGCCATGCGCTCACTTCCTTCGGATCGGCGATCAGCATCTCCGTGTCCTTGTACGCGTTATCGACGACGTCGGGCACCTTGCCGGCATCCGTGCGCAGAAACACGTTGACGATGCGCTCGCGCTCGCCCGCCTGGGTCGCGCGCACCTGACGCATGAAATACAGCTTCGTCACACAGGGCTTGTCGCACGCGCTGTTGTCGACGGAAATCAGCAGCCAGCGGCCGCGCAACGACGCGAGCTTCATCGGCTTGCCGTCCTCGCCCGTGACGACGAGCGCGTCGGGGATCGGGCGCTGCGGTTCGATCAGCGTGCCGTAACTCGTCGTACTGCCCTTCGGCTTGATCACGTAGTACGTGAAGTACGAGCCGATAACGGGCGCCGCGCAGACCAACGCGATCAGCAGAAGCGTCCAGCGACCGCGCTGCCACGAGCCTCTGCCGTTCGGTTGACCCGGAGCTTTATTCTGCCCGCCATGTACGGGTTGCTGTCCGGCTTGCTGCGAACGGGGGTTTTGCGTCGACACTCCTGATCCTCTCTTCATGATGGCGATTGCATCACGCCTGTAAGCTGTATCCGAGCAACGCGTGTGGCATCACGCGCGGGGCGCCTGTCCGTTGCTGGCCGCGTCGCCGCCTTCCGGCCCCTTGCTCTCGATTCGATTCGCATTCTTCGCCGCACGCCGGGCCGCATACAGGCCGAAAACCACTGCGGCGGCAGCCATGCCCCACCACTGCGCCATATAGCCGTAGTTGCGTTCGACGCCCGACGTCGGCGCCGGCCAGTCGCGCACGAGTTTGTCGCCGTCGTCGCTGGTCTGCTGGATCACGAACGGCTGCAGCGGCAAGCCCGTCTCCGCCGCGTACGACACGACATCGAGATTCTGGCGAATCGTCTGATGCGCTGCCGAGCCGCCCTCGCCAAGCTCATACGCACGGGTCGCATCGGCGCGCGCGATGCCTTCGATTTCGATCTCACCCTTCGGCGTATCGTACGGCGCGATCGCCGTGCGTTCGTTCACGTTGCGCGGCAGCCAACCGCGATTGACGAGCACCACGCCGCCGTCGCGCAGTTTAAAGGGCATCACGACGTAAAAGCCCGGCTGGTCGTTATACGAGCGATTATCGAGGTATACCACTTGCTGCGGCATAAACTGTCCAACCGCACGCACGCGATGAAACTCGATGTCCTTCAGCGCGACGGACGCAGCGCCAACGGTCTGCGCAGGCGCGTTCTCGAACTGCGTGATCTGCGCCTGCAACGCTTCCTTCTGATGCGCGCGGTCGCGCTGCCAGAAACCGAGCCGCATCGTCACCGCGACGACGATCAGAATCAGCAGCGCCGGTATGAGACGAATCTTCATCGCGCGATTCTGGTCGAGACACGAACCATTGCGTGCGGTGCGATAATGAAATCGTTGCGTTCGCTTTCCTGAATTTCAGTTGGTTCCATGCACATTCTCGTTCCCATCGCGTTCGTCCTGATCATCGCCAGCATGGTGTCCGCGCTGTACTTCATGATGCACGACCGGGGCAAAACGAAGCGTATGGTGTGGTCGCTGGCCACGCGCGTCGGCCTGTCGATTTCGCTGTTCCTGTTCATCCTGTTCGCAAACTGGATGGGCTGGATTCATTCGACGGGCATTCCGTACGGACGTTGACGGCACAGGTGCAGCGCGTTCAGCGATAACCGCACGCGCCGCGCGGTGCGCTAGCCTGACGTGTGCCGCCTGAATTTGACGGCGAAGTATGCCACTTAATTTCGCGCCGATCTGGCAATACACCGTTACGCGATCGGCGAAATCCTCACACCATCGAAGCAAAACGCCGCCCTGACGGGGTCGAGGGCGGCGCTGCCTAAGTCTTTCCGATACAGATCTCACAACTGAACGCGCGACGCTCACAGCACGTCAGGCGCCAACCACTTGCAGGCAGCCTGCTGCGGCTTTCTGCGTCGATATGACGCACAAATCGCGCAGGCTCCGTAGCTTTCGAACGACGCTTACAGCCAGTACACGACGACGTACAGACCCAGCCACACGACGTCGACAAAGTGCCAGTACCACGCCGCGCCTTCGAACGCGAAGTGATGATCGGCGGTGAAATGCCCGCGAATCAGACGAATCATCACGATGGCCAGCATCGTACCGCCGAGGAACACGTGAAAACCGTGGAAACCCGTCAGCAGGAAGAACGTCGAGCCGTATACGCCCGATGCGAGCGTCAGATTCAGTTCGTTGTACGCGTGGAAGTACTCGAAGCCTTGCAGGAACAGGAACGAAACGCCCAGCACCAGCGTGGCTGCGAGCCATGCAATCGCCTTGGTGCGGTGATTGTCGCGCAGCGCGTGGTGCGAGACCGTCAGCGTCGCGCCCGACGACAGCAGCAGCGCCGTGTTGATAGTCGGCACGGGCCACGGCGTCATCGACTTGAAGTGCGACACGAGATCAGCCGGTCCGATATTCGGCCATACCGCCGTGAAATCCGGCCAGATCAGCTTGTAGTCGAGACTGCCGAGCTGATGCATCGCGATCTGGCGCGCATAGAACAGTGCGCCGAAAAACGCGCCGAAGAACATCACTTCCGAAAAGATGAACCAGCTCATGCTCCAGCGGTACGACGCATCGACCTTCTTGCCGTACATCCCGCCTTCCGACTCGGAGATCGCATCGCCGAACCAGTGGTACAGCGTGAAGAGCAACCACAGCAGACCGACCAGCGCCGTGATGGGCGCCCACGGCTCGCCGTTTACCCACGCCGCAAACGATCCGAGCATGACCAGCAGGCCAATCGCAGCGCTGATCGGATGCCGCGACGGGTGCGGTATGAAATAGTACGGGCTCTCGTTTTGACCGCTCATCGTTGATTCTCCACTTCAGTCCAGTTGTTCTGCTTGGTCCGGTTGAATCCGCAGCCGACTGCGCTGCGCCCCGGCTCTATCTCCAACGGCGCGCTGCGTTGCGCCGCCCTGCTCCATCCATTCAGTTCTGCTTCGCTCCAACGCTCGACTAGCCGACCACCACGCGCACGATCAGGATCAACACCCCGATGAAAATCGCCGCGCCGATCAGCGCCGCGATGATCACGTGCAGCGGATTGAGCTGCGTGGCATCCGCTTCCAGATCGCGCCGTTTGCGCACACCGAAAAACGACCACATCACCGCTTTCATCGACTGGCCGAAACTGCTCTTCCTGCCGCGACCGCTATCGTTCATATCCTTGCCTTCTTTGGGCAGGCGTCGTTGGTATGCGTCAGGCCGGGTTCGTTGCTTTCGCTGCACCGTCCGCCGTCTGACCTTGCGTGCTTTGCGCCGAGGGCGCAGGCGCGTTCAGTTCGAAGAACGTGTACGACAGCGTGATCGTCTTCACGTCTTTCGGCAATTTCGGATCGACGACGAACACCACGGGCATCCGCTTCGACTCGTTCGCCTTCAACGTCTGCTGCGTAAAGCAAAAACACTCGATCTTCTTGAAGAACTCCGTGGCCTGCTTCGGCGCGTAGCTCGGAATGGCCTGAGCCTGGATCGTGCGCGCCTGCTGGTTGCTCACGTCGTACATCACCGTGGTCACTTCACCCGGATGCACGTCGATACTGTTCTGCTCCGGCTTGAAACCGAGCGGTCCGCGCGCATTCGCGTCGAACTCGATCGAAATCGTGCGACTCATGTCGACCTGCGTGTTCTTCGCCTCGCGCGCCGTTGCGTCACGCTGCACGAGGTTGTTGATGCCGGTTACCTCGCAGATCGCGCGATACATCGGGATCAACGCAAAGCCGAAGCCGAACATCAACAACGCCACGACGACGAGCTTGAACAGCATCGGACGGTTAAAAGAGCGGTCGGCCCCGGCGGGCGGTTGCGTCGACATCGAACTTCCTCAACAGATCACATGCACAGGCGAGTCCAACTCGTCACGGCAGGTCAGGTCAGGTCATGTCACGAAGCAAACCAGACCTGCTTGACGACGGCACCCAGAAAAAAGACGGCGACGACGGCAAGCAGAATCAGACCGAGTCGCAGATTTCCTGCACGAATTTCTTCAGGCGTACGGCTTTTTTGTGGATTCCGGGTCATGCTGAAGTTTCTTGATGCTGCGTTGCTGCGTGATGATTCGGTCCCGCTTCGGTCCCGCTTCGGTCCAGCCGGTCCGCTCCGGCACTGTTCAGCCGGAGCGGACGTCGAAGACGGCTTATTCGACCGTCGGCGGATTTTCGAACGTGTGGAACGGAGCCGGGCTCGGCACGGTCCATTCGAGGCCCGTTGCGCCATCCCACGGCTTGTCGCCCGCCTGTTCGAGTTCGCCGCCGCCGCGATATGCCGGCAGCGCGACCGCGAACAGGAAGTACACCTGCGCGAGACCGAAGCCAAATGCGCCGATCGTGATGACCTGGTTCCAGTCGGTGAACTGCGCCGGGTAATCGGCATAACGACGCGGCATGCCGGCGAGACCCACGAAGTGCATCGGCAGGAATGCGAGGTTGAAGAAGATCAGCGACGACCAGAAGTGGATCTTGCCGCGCGTCTCGTTGTACATCCAGCCCGTCCACTTCGGCGACCAGTAGTACCAGCCGGAGAACAGGCCGAATAGCGACCCCGCGACCAGCACGTAGTGGAAGTGCGCGACCACGAAGTAAGTGCCGTGATACTGGATGTCGAGCGGCGCCATCGCGAGCATCAGGCCCGTCAGACCGCCGAACGTGAACACGAACAGGAAGCCCACGGCAAACAGCATCGGCGTTTCGAAGGTCAGCGAACCGCGCCACATCGTCGCGACCCAGTTGAACACCTTCACGCCCGTCGGCACGGCGATCAGCATCGTCGCGTACATGAAGAACAGCTGGCCCGTGACGGGCATGCCCGTGGCGAACATGTGGTGCGCCCAGACCATGAACGACAGGATCGCGATCGACGCCGTTGCGTACACCATCGAGCTATAGCCGAACAGCGGCTTGCGCGCGAACGCCGGGATCACCTGCGACACGATCCCGAACGCCGGCAAGATCATGATGTAGACCTCGGGGTGACCGAAGAACCAGAAGATGTGTTGATACATCACCGGGTCGCCGCCGCCTGCCGCGTTGAAGAACGACGTGCCGAAGTGGCGGTCGAACAGCACCATCGTGATCGCGCCAGCCAGCACCGGCATCACGGCGATCAGCAGGTAGGCGGTGATCAGCCACGTCCAGACGAACATCGGCATCTTCATCAGCGTGAGGCCGGGAGCGCGCATGTTCAGGATCGTCACGACGATGTTGATGCCGCCCATGATCGACGATGCACCCATGATGTGGACCGCGAAAATCGCGAAGTCCATGCCCGGGCCCATCTGCGTGGACAGCGGCGCGTACAGCGTCCAGCCGGCGGCAGTCGCGCCGCCCGGCGTGAAGAACGAGCCGACCAGCAGCACGGCAGCGACAGGCAACAGCCAGAAGCTGAAGTTGTTCATCCGTGCGAAGGCCATGTCCGATGCGCCGATCTGCAGCGGAATCATCCAGTTCGCAAAGCCGACGAAGGCCGGCATGATCGCGCCGAACACCATGATCAGGCCGTGCATGGTGGTCAGCTGGTTGAAGAACTCGGGACGCATGATCTGCAGGCCCGGCTCGAACAGCTCGGCGCGGATGCCCAGCGCCATCACGCCCCCGGACAGGAACATGATGAACGAGAACAGCAGGTACAGCGTACCGATGTCCTTGTGGTTGGTGGCGTACAGCCAGCGGCGCCAGCCATGCGGCGTCTCGTGGGCATGATCGCCGTGAACGTGCTCGTGCCCCGCGGCTACATCGTGTCCGATGCTAGACATGACAATCTCCTAAATCTCGAATGCTGCTTTTCTCTGACTGTGACACGTCAGGCCGCTGGGCTAATCTCGACACGGCGTGCTTCCTTCGCGTCCGCACCGCCCGTGATCGTCTCCGGCTTCTTCAAAATAATGTGGTCTTCGGCGATGCCTGCTGCCTTCAGCGCGTCGCGCACGGCTTCGGCACGCGCCTTCGCGAGCTTCGCGTTCTTGTCGGCGGAACCCGTTGCGTCGGTGTAGCCCGACAGCGTGAACTTCGCGTCCGGGTGAGCCTTCGCGTACGCGGCGGCTGCGTCGATCGCGGCTTTTGCGTCGGCGGGCAGCGTGCTCTTGTTCGTTTCGAAGTAGACGCTGGCAGGCAGCGACGCTTGCGGCGCCGATGCCGCTGCGTTGTCCGATGCGCCCGAGGCCGCCGCGGGGGCCGATGCGCCCGCTTCGCCGCTGGCCGCAGCTGCGCCGCTCGCGCCTTCCGCGCCGCTCGCCGCGGCTGCATCCGAGGCGGCAGCCGCCGCCGCGCCCGCCAGGTGATCGCCACCCGCCGGCAGACGGCCGTTGCGTGCATCGGCAACCTGCTTCGGTTGCAGGATGTCGCCCGTGTGGTTGCCCCACGAGTTGCGCTCGAACGTGATGACCGATGCGATCTCGACGTCGTTCAACGTCGGCGCCCACGCCGGCATCGCGTTCTTGCCCTTCAGGACGATGCTCACATGCTCGGCGAGCGGGCCGTTTGCGACCTTGCTGCCGTCGAGCGCCGGGAACGCGCCCGCGCCCTTGCCCGTCGGCTGGTGGCAGACGGCGCAGTTCGCCGCGTACACCTTGCCGCCGCGCTCGGTCAGTTCGGCGAGCGTGTAGTTCTTGTTGGGATCGTCCAGACCGGCGGCCATTTTCTTCTTCTGGTCGTCGACCCACTTCGCGTAGTCGTCGTCCGACAGCACGGTCACGACGACGGGCATGAACGCGTGTTCCTTGCCGCACAGCTCGGTACAGAAACCGCGATACGTGCCCGTCTTCTCCGCCTTGAACCACGTGTCGCGCACGAAGCCGGGAATCGCGTCCTGCTTCACGCCGAACGCGGGCACGTACCACGAGTGCACGACGTCGTTGGCGGTGGTGATGATGCGAATCTTCTTGTTGACGGGAACGACGAGCGGATTGTCGACTTCCTGCAGATAGGTGTCCGTCTTCGGCGTGCGGCCGTCGACTTCGCTACGCGGCGTGGTCAGCGTGGACAGGAAGTTGATGCCTTCGCCCGGGCCCTTCACGTAGTCGTAGGCCCACTTCCACTGATAGCCGGTGACCTTGACGGTGAGATCGGCGTTGGTGGTGTCCTTCATCGCGACGACCGTCTTGGTGGCGGGCAGCGCCATCAGCACGACGATGATGAACGGGACGATCGTCCAGATGATTTCGACGGTGGTGCTTTCGTGGAAATGCGCGGCTTTGTGGCCCTTCGACTTGCGGTGCGCAAACATCGAATAGAACATCACGCCGAACACGCCGATGAAGATCACCGTGCAGAGGATCAGCATGAACGTGTGGAGGCTGTAGAGCTCTTCGGCAATCCTCGTCACGGGCGGCTGGAGATTGATCTCGTTGACGCGTGGGCCGCCAGGACTGTCGCCGATTGCATGGGCCGCACCAGCGAAGAGCAAACTGCTACACGCCAGCACGCCCACGAGGGCTCGCTTGATTGTTTTCATAGCTTCCTTACCCAAAATTTCCATTCAAACCCTCGACCCCGCTGGAAGGCTGCCTCTCGTCTTCTGGAACGGCGCGCGATTCAATACGCAACTTTTTACGCCTGACACTGCCTGAGCCACAGACGCAGTTCGTCGGCGAATTGTGCGCGCCGATATTGCGCAAGGTGCTGCCCGACCGCGACCGTCTCGCCACGCGAAACCAGTCTGACCCGGTCGCGCGGCGTCGCTCCTGGTTCTACCCGCACCCAGCACGGGTTGAATTCGAACTGCGTGAGATGCTCGGCGCTGACCTGTTCGATCACGAGCCGGTTGGGAAACAGCCGGATGCGCTCGTAATCGACAGCATGGCGTGCATAGATTGCAAATGCGACACCGACAGCGAGCAACTCGATACCCGTGAACGGCAACACCAGCCATGCACCGCACAGGACCAGCAGGAATGCTATTAAGAGCGAGAATGCCGCGAGCGAGACATAGAAGAACACGAATTGCCGCGGCGAAGCCGAACAGTTGCGCTTCATCAACCAGTCCTTGAGGACGGGTTCTGACTCAGCCAGCAGATCGGTTGCACTCATCGCTGCCTCCCGCGAACCGCCAGTCACCGCATACCGCCAACGCCATTCATGCCCAGCGCAACTACCGCCACCCGAACCGCAAAGGCCTCGGGCCTGTCGCTCCTATTGTGTGAGCTTTAAGCGACAAACTGACGCATTATAGGGCCGATCCAGGGCATCCACAAGCAACGCTCTATCGGCCGAAAAGCCAAGCCACACAAGCCTCTGCGCCGTTTTGACGCAGTTTTCGAGCCGCTAATTTCGAGCATAACGGATGCCCTCTTTACCGACTCAACGATTGCCCTGCCGCCCTCTTCCAATGTCTTCTATTCGCACGATTCCGTGCCCTTCTGGGGTCGTTCTCGGCACCGCCTTCCATGCATGTCCGTAGATCACCTCGAAAGTCAGAGGGATCGTGCCATCGGCCCGCCGGCGCGCCTCGAGCGCGGCCAGCAGCGCCTTGTGCATGCGCCGCGACGCGACGCCCTGCGTCGTGTTGCTCCGGAACGGATAAGCGCCCCAGCGACGCACGTCGGCAAGCAGCGACTCCGGCGACTTGTAAGTGATGGTCAAGGTCTCCTGGTCCATCACGGGAATTTCGAAGCCACTTTCGACAAGCATATCGCCCAGATCGTGCATGTCTACGAAGTCGATTACATGTTTGTGCGTATTGACGCCGTGCGCCGCTTCGATTTCGGCATACGCGCCGCGCAGTTCTTTCAGTGTGTCAGGCCCGAGCGTGCTGAACATCAGCAGGCCGTTGACCTTCAGCACGCGCTGCCATTCGGGGAAAACGAGGTCGGGCCGCGAGTGCCAGTGCAGCGCGAGATTCGACCAGATGAACTCGAATGCACCCGATGCAAACGGCAACGCGGAAAAATCGGCCTGAGCGAAGCGCGGACCGCGCGAGCCGAGCGCCTTACCGAGCGATGCGGGCAAAAAACGACGCCAACTGGTGTCGGTAGCGTCGTGCTGGACCGCGCGCGCGAGCATCGCGCGGGAAAGATCGGTGCCGAACACTGGCGCCTCGGGGAAGCGCTCGCGCAACGCGGGAAGGTCGTCGCCCGCGCCGCACCCGGCGTCGAGCACCTGCGCCGGATTGACCTTGATGTAGTCGAGCCGTTCGCGCATGCGTTGTGCGATCTCGCGTGGCAGGAACGCGACGTCATTGAAGGTCGCGGCCCGGCGGTCGAAAATCTTCCGGAGACGGCGCGAATCATAGGCCGGACGGCCAGTTTCGGTGGGAGACACGGTTATTCGAGTCGTGCGGACGAAGAGTGCGAAGTATACTCGCTCGATTCCGTCCCTTCAGCGTCAGCGGCCTTCGGAGGCGTGTCGATATGCCGAATTGGGCTTTTCGGTGGTCTCGCGCCACACTTTCCGGGCGACCGCTTCAAGAACGGTTCATCGAGGTCGCGCAACGATCCATCTCGAAACTTCCGGCGCTCGCGCGTTGCGCGCTGCCGAACCCGTGCGCGTTGTGCGGCAATATGTCGCATCGAACGCTGTGCGGCTTTTGCGACGAGGCATGGTGGAACGAAGCGCGGCTGCGCTGCACCGTCTGCGCGATGCCGTTGAGCGGCTTCCGGCGGGCAAGCGTCATGCATTACCGGTGCGGCGACTGCCTCGCCGCGCCGCCCGCGTTCGACGCGACCGTGGCGCTGGCTGACTACCGCGCGCCGCTGGACGCACTCGCCGTCGGCCTCAAGTTCCGCGGGCGGCTTGCGCTCGCGCATGAGTTCGCGCGGCGTCTCGCGTGGTCCGCGACGGACACGCTCGACGACCGCGATCGCCCGGACGTCGTCGCGCCCGTGCCGCTATCGGCGCGGCGGCTGGTCGAGCGCGGCTACAACCAGGCATGGGAAATCGCGCGGCCCTGCGCGAAAGTGCTCGGCATTCGCGGCGACGCGACGCTCGTGCGGCGCGTGATCGACACGGCGCCCCAATCGAAGCTCGATCTCGATGCGCGCAGGCAGAATGTCGGCCGCGCGTTCGAAGTGGCAAGACCGGTGCACGGACTGCATGTCGCCATCGTCGACGATGTGATGACGACGGGCGCGACACTCGATGCGCTGGCTCGCACGCTGAAGGCAGCCGGCGCGCGGCGCGTGACGAATCTCGTCGCGCTTCGCACGCCGAAAAACTAACTCCGACTCACCTTGATATGTTCAACGTCGTTCTCGTCGAACCTGAAATTCCGCCGAACACCGGCAACGTGATCCGCCTGTGCGCGAACACGGGCGCGCGCCTGCATCTGATCGAGCCGCTCGGCTTTCCGCTCGACGACGCGAGAATGCGCCGCGCCGGCCTCGACTATCACGAGTACGCACAGATGCGCGTGCACCCCAACTGGGACGCGCTGATCGACAGCGAAGCGCCCGATTTCTCGCGCATGTTCGCGTTCACGACGCGCGGCTCCAGCCCGTTCCACTCACACGCGTTCCTGCCTGGCGACTGGTTCGTGTTCGGCGCGGAAACGCGCGGCCTGCCGGACGCCGTGTTGAGCCGCTTCCCGCCCGAACAGCGGGTTCGCCTGCCGATGCGCCCCGACAATCGCAGCCTGAACCTGTCGAACACCGTCGCCGTGGTCGTGTTCGAGGCGTGGCGTCAGGCGGGCTTCGAAGGCGGCGCCTGAAGGCGTCGTTCGAGTTCGGACCTGTAGCGCGCGTGCATCGCTTCGTCGAAGCACGCGAAGATCACATGCTCGATGCCGGGCGTTTGCGGCAGTATGTCGATTACCGTTTGAACGGCGATACGCACGGCTTCGTCGGCGGGAAAACGGTAGACGCCACAACTGATCGCAGGAAACGCGATGCTCTTCGCTTTGGCGTCGCGCGCCAGCTCCAGCGAGCGCCTGTAGCACGCAGCCAGCAATGTCGCCTCGCCCCGCTCGCCGCCGTGCCACACGGGACCGACGGCATGAATCACATGACGCGCCTTCAGCCGATGGCCGCCCGTCATCTTCGCGTCGCCTGTCACGCAACCGCCCAGCGTTTCGCACTCGCGCAGCAGGCCAGGGCCGGCCGCGCGATGAATCGCGCCGTCCACGCCACCGCCGCCCAGCAATGATGTGTTCGCCGCGTTGACGATCGCGTCGACGTCGAGCGTCGTGATGTCGACGACCCGCGCCTCAAGCGAGCAATGGCCAATGGTGAGCATGGGAAAACCTCCAGATTCGATGCAACAACGATAGGAGGTGGACAGCAAAAGAAACGAGCCGTTCGGCGTTGGCCATTACCGGCTGTGTAAAACACCTTCAGGCAAATTGCTGAAATGGGCTGCGGGCCGCGAGGCCCGCTTCGGACAACGGCTTTTATTCAGCCTTCGCGTCGCGGCGCAGTAACGCGCTGACGGCATCGCGTGGCGCGACGTTGTTGAACAGCACGTCGCAGACGGCTTCGGTGATCGGCATTTCGATGCCGTGCGACTGCGCGATCGACAGCACGCCCCGCGCGCAGCGTACGCCCTCGGCGACATGCCCGAGCGCGTTGAGGATATCGTCGAGCGACCGGCCCGTTGCGAGCTGCATGCCGACCGTGCGGTTGCGCGACAGATCGCCCGTCGCGGTCAGGATCAGATCGCCCAGACCCGTGAGGCCCGTAAACGTTTCCGCCCGGCCGCCCAGCGCCGCGCCGAGGCGCGACATTTCGGCAAGACCGCGCGTGATCAGCGCTGCACGTGCGTTCAGCCCGAGACCAAGGCCATCGGCGATGCCCGTGGCGATGGCCAGCACGTTCTTCACCGCGCCGCCCACTTCGACGCCGACCACGTCGTCGCCGCTATAGATACGCATTGCGCCGTGATGGAACGCCCCGACAGTCCGCTCGCGGCATGCCGCCGACGCGCTCGCCACCGTCAACGCCACGGGCAGCCCCTGCCCCACTTCGCGCGCGAAGCTCGGGCCCGACAGCGTGCCGTTGCTCGCGTGTCCGCTCAACTCTTGAGCTACGACCTGATTCGGCAGCAGTTGCGTGTCCGCCTCGAAGCCCTTGCACAGCCACACGATGTGCGCCGGCACCTTGCCCATGTCGCGCATCGTGCGCAACATGGCGCGCAAGCCCGCGACGGGTGTCGCGACCACGCACAGCGCGTCATCGGCGAGCGCGTGATCAAGTGTGAAATCGAGATTCGCTTCGAAGCGAAGCGCGGACGGCAACGCAACGCCCGCCAGATAGCGGGCGTTTTCGTGCGAAGTGGAGAGTTCGGCGATGAGCGCGGCGTCGCGCGCCCAGAGCACCGTGTCATGCCGCGCGGCCAGATGGCCGGCGAGTGCGGTGCCCCATGCACCGGCGCCGAGAACGGCAACCTTCATATCCGGCACCGGCTGCGCGCGTCAGTGATGCGCAGCGCTGCCCGCGCCGGTTTCCTGCGTGGCGATCTGCGCGAGGCGTTGCTCGTACAGTGCCTGGAAGTTGATTTCGGCGAGGTGGATGGGCGGGAAGCCTGCGCGGGTGATCGCGTCGGCGATGTTCGAACGCAGATACGGGAACAGGATGGTCGGGCACGCAATGCCGACGAGCGGATCGATCTGCTCCGCCGGGATGTTGCGGATGTCGAAAATGCCTGCCTGCTTGGCTTCGATCAGGAACGCGACCTTGTCGCTGACCTTGGCCGTCACGGTGCCCGTGACGAGAATTTCGAACACCGTGTCCGCGAGGCGCTCGGCCTTCACGTCGACTTCGACTTCGACCGACGGCATTTCCTGCTCGAGGAAAATAGCCGGCGAATTCGGCTGCTCGAGCGACATGTCCTTCAGGTAGATGCGCTGGATATTGAAGAACGGTTGGTTGTTCTCGTCGGACATGAGTGTCTACTCCCTAAATTTCGTTGCGGCGGACGAATGCCGCCAGATCTCTTTACAAAGCGGGCCGCCCCGTAAGGCGGCATCCAGCTGGCCGGTGCGAACCCGGCCTTGTTTTTTCGCTACCGCACGCCGCTGCCGGCACAACCGGCGCGGCGCGAAGGCAAAACCTCAGGCGACGGCTGCCAGCAGCGGCGTCAGACCGCCCGCGCGATCGAGCGCGGACAGATCGTCGTAGCCGCCGACGTGCGTGTCGCCGATATACACCTGCGGCACCGTGCGACGGCCTGTACGCGTCATCATTTCCTGACGGCGCGCCGGATCCTTGTCGATCAGCACCTTTTCGACGTGATCGACGCCGCGCGACTTTAGTAGACGTTCGGCCATCTGGCAATACGGGCACACCTGCGTGCTGTACATGATCACTTTGTTCACTTCGCAACTCCTTGTTTGACGACGGGCATGCCCGCCTGCTGCCAGGCGTTGACGCCGCCTTCCAGCACGTGCACTTCCGCATAGCCTGCGTCGCGCACAATACGTGCCGCCTTGTTCGACTGCTGTCCGTTCTGGCAGACGAGCAGCACCGGGTTGCTCTTATTTTTCACGAGTTGGGCGACTTTCGCTTGCAACTCGCCAAATTCGACGTGACGCGCCGACGGCAGGTGCCCGCCGGCGTATTCCGCCGCGGAACGCAGGTCGACGACCACGGCGTTGCGCCGATTGATCAGCTGGGTGGCTGCAGCCGCCGACAGGCCGCCGCGTCCGCGCCGGGAAATCGACGGCCACAGGAGCAACGCCCCAGAGATGAGGGCGACAGCGATCAGTACAAGGTTGGTGTAATCGGTGAAAAACTTCACGGAAGATCCGCCGGAAAAAGAGAAGAAATCGGGATAAATCGGAAAGGGCAATCCGACCATTATAAAATAACCGTCTGACGCGATGGCGACCGCCAGCTGAAGGCTGCGGTACCGCCCCGATTCCCGCTTCCTCACTACCGACCGGCAACGACATGTACAAACTCGTTCTCATCCGCCACGGCGAATCGACGTGGAACAAGGAAAACCGCTTCACAGGCTGGGTCGACGTCGACCTGACCGAACAGGGCAACCTCGAAGCGCAGCAGGCAGGCACGTTGCTCAAGGACTCGGGCTATACGTTCGATATCGCCTATACCTCGGTGCTCAAGCGCGCGATCCGCACGCTGTGGCACGTGCAGGACAAGATGGACCAGATGTACCTGCCCGTCGTGCACTCGTGGCGTCTGAACGAGCGCCACTACGGCGCCCTGTCGGGCCTGAACAAGGCCGAGACGGCCGCGAAGTTCGGCGACGAGCAGGTGCTGGTCTGGCGCCGCAGCTACGACACGCCGCCGCCCGCGCTCGAGCCGACCGATTCGCGCACGTCGTACGACGATCCGCGCTACGCGAAGGTGCCGCGCGAGCAGCTGCCGCTCACGGAATGCCTGAAGGACACCGTCGCGCGCGTCATGCCCATCTGGAACGAATCGATCGCGCCCGCGATCAAGTCGGGCCGCAAGGTGCTGATCGCCGCGCACGGCAATTCGATCCGCGCGCTGGTCAAGTATCTGGACAACATTTCCGACAACGACATCGTCGGGCTGAACATCCCGAACGGCGTGCCTCTCGTCTATGAACTGGACGAAGACCTGAAGCCGATCAAGCACTACTACCTCGGCGATCAGGAAGCGATCGCGAAGGCGCAGGCCGCTGTCGCGAAGCAGGGCAAGGCAGGCTGATCACGGCCAGTCCAATGATCGTGACCCGCCGCCATGCCGCTGCGGGTCACGGCACGCGCGCTTCGCGCGTGCCGTGCGCTTGCCTGACAGCATTGCCATGTACCCGCCATGCTGGCGCCATCATGGGTCGTCGCGAGATGGCCGCACGTTGTGCAGCGATCCCTGCACGCAAGCAATCCATACCGATGCGCACGCAACGAAACCGGCCGTTCAGCCCATGCGTGGCGGCACTTTTGACGCTGCGGGCGTCCGCCAGCGCACAGTCGCTGCGCAGGACGGCAGCGATCCTTAGAACCTCGCAGCGCGACCGCTGTCGAAACCCGATCACCCATACGTACAGGCCGTGCAAGCGTCAAGTTATACTTGTCCGTCCTTTTTCCTTTGACGCTGCCACGCGCTTCCGACCGCAACACACTCTATGCGAAAGAACCTGAAAAATATCGGCCTTATCGCCGCGGGCCTGGCTACCGGCGTTTTTGCAACCCTGCAACTCAGCGCCTCGGCCCAGCAACCCGCATCGGCGTCCGCGCCCTTGCCGCTCGACCAGTTGCGACTCTTCGCCGAAGTCTTCGGGCAAATCAAGCATGAGTATGTGGAGCCCGTCGACGACAAGAAGCTGCTGACGGCCGCGATCAAGGGCATGGTGTCGAGCCTCGACCCGCACTCGTCCTATCTCGACAAGACCGACTACGAAGAACTGCAGGAGCAGACCAAGGGCCGCTTTGCGGGCCTCGGCATCGAAATTTCGCAGGAAGACGGCCTCATCAAGGTCATCTCGCCGATCGAAGACACGCCCGCGTTCCGCGCCGGCATCCGCCCGGGCGACCTGATCACCCGCATCAACGACAAGCCCGTGCGCGGCATGACGCTGGACAAGGCCGTCAAGCAGATGCGCGGCGACCCGGGCACGAAGGTCACGCTGACCATCTTCCGCAAGACCGACGACCGCACGTTCCCGCTTACCGTCACGCGCGCGATCATCAAGGTCCAGAGCGTGAAGTCGAAGATTCTCGCGCCGGGCTACGCCTATGTCCGCATCACAAGCTTCCAGGAACGCACGGTGCCCGATCTCGCAGCCAAGCTGCAGGACATCGCGCGCCAGCAGCCGAACCTGAAGGGCCTGATCCTCGACCTGCGCAACAACGGTGGCGGCCTGCTGCAAAGCGCCGTCGGCGTCGCGGGCGCGTTCCTGCCGCCGGATTCCGTCGTCGTGTCGACGAACGGCCAGATTCCGGACTCGAAGCAGGTCTATCGCGACACCTACGACAACTATCGTCTGCCGTCCTTCGACACCGATCCGCTGAAGAACCTGCCGTCCATCTTCAAGACCGTTCCGATGATCGTGCTGACCAACGCGTACTCGGCGTCGGCGTCGGAAATCGTCGCGGGCGCGCTGCAGGATCAACATCGCGCGCTGATCGTCGGCAAGACGACGTTCGGCAAGGGCTCGGTACAGACCGTGCGTCCGATGACAGCGGATTCGGCGCTGCGTCTGACCACCGCCTACTACTACACGCCGAGCGGCCGTTCGATCCAGAACAAGGGCATCCGCCCCGACGTTGCGGTGGATCAATACGCGGACGGCGATCCGGACGACGCACTCGTCACGCGCGAAGTCGACTACTCGAATCACCTTGCGAACACGCAAGACCCGAACGAGAAGAAGGAACAGGAACAGCGCGAACAGGAGCGCATGGACCAGTTGCGCCTGCTCGAAGAGCAGAACGACAAGAAGACGCCGGAACAGAAGCAGAAGGATCGCGACCGCAAGCCGGTCGAATTCGGTTCCAACGACGACTTCATGCTGCAACAAGGTCTGAACAAGCTCGAAGGCAAGCCGGTGCAGGAGTCGAAGTCGCTGATGGAGCGGCGTCTCGCGCAGAACAAGCCGGCGCAATCGGCTTCGGCGCCTGTCGCTGTGAAGCCCGCGCTGGCTGCTACGCCGACGGCGTCGAACCCGGCGGCGCCCGCTTCGGCGACGCAGCCCGCTTCGCAACCGGCTGCGCCGACCAAGTAAGCGTCTGATCTGTCCCAGTGTCTTCGCGGCTCACGTTGCCGCGAAGACACTTTCCTCCGCGCGATTAGAATAACGAGAACCTCGCGCCGTATCTCTCCGCAGCCAGCGCGACACCTACGACATACGCCGCGCCCCGCCATGAACGACGATCAACTCCTGCGCTACTCCCGTCACATCCTCGTCGATGAACTCGGCATCGAGGCTCAGCAACGCTTTCTCGACGCGCACGCCATTGTGGTTGGCGCGGGTGGTCTCGGCTCGCCGGCGGCGATGTATCTGGCGGCAGCGGGCGTCGGCAAGCTGACGCTGGTCGATGCCGATACCGTCGATCTCACCAATCTGCAGCGTCAGATTCTGCATGTGACGAAGTCGGTTGGCCGGTTGAAGGTCGAATCGGGACGGGACGCGATCGCGCAACTGAATCCGGAAGTCGTTGTGAACGCCGTGGCAGAACGCGTCGACGATGCGTGGCTGGACGGCAGCGTGCCGCAAGCGAGCGTCGTACTCGACTGCACGGACAACTTCGCGACGCGTCACGCGATCAACCGCGCGTGCGTGAAGCACGGCGTGCCGCTGGTATCGGGCGCGGCGCTGCGCTTCGACGGCCAGATCAGCACCTTCGATTTCCGCAGCGAAGATTCACCGTGCTACGCGTGCGTGTTTCCGGAAGATCAGCCGTTCGAGGAAGTGGCGTGCTCGACGATGGGCGTGTTTGCGCCGACGGTCGGCATTATCGGCGCGATGCAGGCGGCGGAAGCATTGCGGGTGATCGCGGGCATCGGCGAGCCGCTGGTGGGCCGCCTGATGATGCTCGATTCGTTACGGATGGAATGGAACACGATGCGCATCGCGCGCCAGCCGGATTGCCCAGTGTGCGGCGAGCGGCATCGTTCGTAAATCTCGCCACTCGCCGAACGGGAAAGCGCATCAGGCCTGCGCGATGCGATCCAGCGCCGACTGCACCTCTTCCGGCTCGAACGCCGCAAGCACGTCCGCCACCGGCTTTTCCAGCGTCTTCAGATGCGAGCGCAGCACCTCCTGCTTCACGAGCAACACCTGGCTCGGATGCATCGAGAACTCCGTCAGACCCATGCCGAGCAGCAGACGCGTGAGCGTCGGGTCGCCCGCCATCTCTCCGCAGATCGACACCGGCACGCCCGCGCGCTTCGCCTCGCGCAGCGTGAACGCGATCAGATGCAGCACCGCGGGATGCAGCGGATCGTACAGATGCGCGACCGCGTTGTCGGCACGGTCGATTGCAAGCGTGTACTGGATCAGATCGTTCGTGCCGATCGACAGGAAATCGAGCCGCTTCAAAAAAAGCGGCAACGCGATCGCCGCCGCCGGAATTTCGATCATCGCGCCAACGCGCACGTTCGGATCGTACGCGAGACCCGCGTCGTCCAGCTGACGCTTGGCTTCCTGGATCAGGTCGAGCGTCTGGTCGATCTCGCGCGCGTGCGCGAGCATCGGAATCAGGATCTTCACCGTACCGAACGCCGACGCGCGCAAGATCGCGCGTAGCTGCGTGAGGAACATGTGCGGCTCGGACAGGCTATAGCGGATCGCGCGCAGGCCCAACGCCGGGTTGGGCGCTGTTTCGTACTCGTCGCCGATCGAATCAAGCGGCTTGTCCGCGCCGACGTCGATCGTGCGGATCGTCACGGGCATGCCGTTCATCAGTTCGACGGCACGCCGGTACGCGGCGAACTGCTCTTCCTCTTCCGGCATCCCGTCCTTCTGGTTCATGAACAGGAACTCGGTGCGGAACAGGCCGATGCCCGTCGCGCCTGCGTCGAGCGCGGCTTGCGCGTCGTCGGGCAGCTCGATGTTCGCGCACAGGTCGATGCGTGTGCCGCACACCGTTTGTGTGGGCGAAAATTTCAGGCGCTGCAACTTGCGCGCTTCCAGCGCCTTCTCGCTCTGCCGGTATGAATACTCTTCGAGCACGATAGGCGCCGGATCGACGATCACGATGCCATGGTCGCCGTCGACGATGATGAGATCGTCCTGGCGGATCAGCGCGCTCGCGTGCTGCACGCCGACCGTTGCGGGAATGCCGAGGCTGCGCGCGACGATCGCCGTATGCGACGTGCGGCCGCCCAGATCCGTGACGAAGCCCTGGAAGGTCTGCCCCTTGAACTGCATCATGTCGGCGGGCGCGATATCGTGCGCGACCACGATCATTTCGTCGCAGCGTCCGTGAATGCCGTTGACGAGCCCGCTCGTCGCACCCGCCAACGCCTTCAGCACGCGTTCGACAACCTGCTCGATATCGGCCTTACGCTCGCGCAGATATTCGTCTTCCACTTCATCGAAATGGCGAGTGAGGCGCTCTAGCTGTTCGGTCAGCGCCCACTCGACGTTGTAGCGGCGCGTGCGGATGAGGTCGATGGTTTCCTGAACGAGCATCGCGTCGTTCAGAATCATGGTGTGGACGTCGATGAAGGCGCCCATTTCGGAGGGCGCGTCGGCGGCGAGATCGGCGCGCAACTCGTCGAGTTCCCGATGCACGAGCGCCTGGGCCGTGCGAAAACGCTCCACCTCGCCCTCGATCTGGGTGGGCTCGATCAGATAGTGGTCGACGTCCAGTGCAGCCGGGGCGATCAGATATGCCCGCCCGATGGCGATACCGCGTGACACGGGAATTCCATGCAGCGTGAACGACACGCGCACCTCCTCTAGTTGTGTGATGCCGCGGCAAACCGCTGCAATGCTCTCAGACCCCGATGGTCATTATAAATTCCGTACCGCATATCGGTGCTGTGCAGCGCAGCATCGAATGTCGCAGTAAGCCGCGCGCCGGCGCGCCATCCGGCGGACCAAAAGAAAACGCCGCGACATCGCGCGGCGTCTTGCATGCAGAACGAATGCAGCAGCGGATTTTTTATTGTCCTTCGCCGAATTTGTCAGCGATCAGTTTGAGCAGCGCGTCCATTGCATCTTTCTCGTCCGCGCCTTCCGTTTCGATCACGACTGTGCTGCCGATTCCCGCCGCCAGCATCATCACGCCCATGATGCTTTTCGCGTTGATGCGCCGACCGTTGCGGCTCATCCAGATTTCCGCCTGAAAGTTGGCGGCGAGTTGCGTGAGTTTGGCCGACGCGCGTGCGTGCAGCCCCAGCTTGTTCACGATAGTCGTTTCCTGTTGCAGCATGTGTTGGTCCGATGCGCGGGTGTTGATGTTATCGAGGTAAAGCAGAAATCTTGTGGGTAGTGCTCAGGTGGCGTTTCCGCTGCAGCCGGTGTCGCTGGCTGTCTTGCAGCTTTCGGCGCGCACCGTGTCCGGCGGCGCGACGGGAAGGCAGTCGTCGGTGTTCGCGACGGCGCAGGCGGCGACGGCCGGCGTCGCCGGTCCAACAGCCTGTACGCCTTTGGTCGCGCCCGCCAGCGCCTTGTCGACGAGCACGTCGAGCGGCGTCGCGCGATAGCAGACCGCGCGCACGAGCATCGGCAGATTCACACCTGCCAGCACCCGCACATCGGGAATCGATGCGAGGCGGCACGCGATGTTCGCCGGCGTCGCGCCGAACATGTCCGTCAGCACGAGCGCGCCGTTTTCTTCCCTCAGCCTGTCGATCTCCGCATGCGCGAACGCCACGACCTGGGCGGGATCGCAATCCGCCGATACGTCGATGACGCCGATGCGAGCGGGCAAGCCGCCGTAAATATGAGAGACACACTCGCGAAGCGCGGAGGCGAAGGGAGCGTGCGCAATGATCAGAATGCCTGCCATGTCAGCCTTGCTGCAGAAAACCGCCCGAAAATCGCGGCCGTGCTTCCATTCCACTGTCCGGCAGCCGAAACAACGGCGCAGACGCGGCGAACAGGAAAGCACGCCATCGAACTCGCCTGAGATCCGACCGCCAAGGGGCCGGATCGCGTGGGCCCCCGCGGGCCGCTTTCAGGGGAGCGGGCATTGTAACAGCCTCATTTTCGCGCTTTCGGCCTTTTCTCGCTTGGCTGGCCACCGCACGAACTTCCATAACGGAAGATGGCGGCGCACCCGCGCCGCTTCAACCGACGGCCTTCTCTAACGCGTCGATGAACATCGCCGCCACGTCGAAGCCCGTCTGATCCATGATCTCGCGGAAACACGTCGGGCTCGTGACGTTCACTTCCGTCAGCCAGTCGCCGATCGCATCCAGCCCGACCAGCAGCAGGCCGCGCGCCTTCAGCACCGGCCCGAGCGTTTCGGCGATCTCGCGGTCGCGCGCCGTCAGCGGCTGCGCGACGCCCAGCCCGCCCGCCGCGAGGTTGCCGCGCACCTCGTTGCCCTGCGGAATGCGCGCGAGCGAATACGGCACCGGCTCGCCGCCGATCAGCAGAATGCGCTTGTCGCCCGTCTTGATCTCGGGGATGAACTTCTGCGCCATCACCGAACGCGCGCCGTCGTGGCTCAGCATCTCGACGATCGAGCCGAGATTCATGCCGTCCGCCTTCACGCGAAACACGCCCATGCCGCCCATGCCGTCGAGCGGCTTCAGGATCACGTCGCCATGCTCCGCGTGAAACGCGCGCAAACGCGCCGGATCGCGCGTGACGAGCGTCGGCGCGACGAATTGCGGAAACTCGCCGATCGCCATCTTTTCCGAGTGATCGCGGATCGCCTGCGGCTTGTTGAAGATGCGTGCGCCCGCGCGCTCGGCCAGTTCGAGCAGCCACGTCGACGTCACGTATTCCATGTCGAACGGCGGGTCCTTGCGCATCACCACTGCGCCGAAGCTGGGCAACGCGCGCGGCTCGACGGGTTGCGCTTCAAACCACACGTCGCGATGACCGTCCGACTGATCGCCGACGATCTCGAAACGGTACACGTTCGCCTCGACGCCGCTGCCCGTCCACGCCAGATGCTGCGGCTCGCACGCGTACAGCGTATGACCGCGCTTCGCGGCCTCGGCCATCATCGCGTAGGTCGAATCCTTGTAGATCTTGAAGCGGGAAAGCGGGTCGGCGATGAAGAGAATGTCCATGGAGTTCCTGAGGCGCCCTCGCGGGCCACACATTGTTCGTTAAAGCGTAAGGCGCAGGCGCTGATGCAGCGCATCCGCCTGCAAATGCTGTCGCGTTCGACGCGGCGGGAGCGTCAGCCTACCGCGAGCGCGCTCTACGCGCTTGCGGGGTGCCTGCGCCGGGTCGGGCCCAACGACGGATGCGATCAGACCTGGATCGCCTCGGGATCGGTCTTCTCCAGCTCCACCGATGCCGCCAGCAGCCCCAGCCGCCCCACCACGCCATACATGTAGAAGCGGTTCGGCGGCGCGGCGCCCGGCTTTGCGTGCGCATCCGGCAGGGCCGTGTGCTCGAAGCCGAGCGGCACGAAGTGCATGCCGGGCGCGTTCAGATTCTGGTCGCGTTCGCGGCTGCCATGCACGCGATAGAAGCCGCCCACCACATACCGGTCGATCATGTACACGACGGGCTCGGCCACTTCCTCGCCGATACGCTCGAACGTGTAGACGCCTTCCTGCACGATCATGTCGTGCACATCGAGGCCTTCCTTCGTGGTCGACATCCGCGTGCGCTCGCGCTTGGTCAGCGCGGCCACTTCCGACGCGTCGTGCACGGTCATCACGCCCATTCCGTACGTGCCTGCGTCCGACTTGATGACGACATACGGCCGTTCCGAAATACCGTACTCGCGATACTTCTTGGCGATCTTCTTCAGCACGCCGTCGATCGCGTCGGCGAGCGCTTCCTCGCCCGTGCGCGCCTCGAAATCGACGCCTTCGACATGCGCGAAATACGGATTGATCATCCACGGATCGATCTCGACCATCTTCGCGAACTTCTTCGCGACGTCGTCATAGCACGAGAAATGGGTGGACTTGCGGCGCACGGCCCAGCCTGCGTGCAACGGCGGCAGCAGATACTGTTCGTGCAGATTTTCGAGCACGGGCGGAATGCCGCTCGACAGATCGTTGTTCAGCAGAATCGAACACGGATCGAAATTCTTGAGCCCGATGCGACGTGCCGAGCGCTCCAGCGGTTCCAGCACGATCTTCTGACCGTCCGACAGTGCGATCGTCACGGGCCCGACGATGCTTTCGTCGAGCGTGCCGAAGCGGACGTTCAGGCCCGCCTGACGCATGATCGTCGCGAGCCGCGCGACATTCTCCAGGTAAAACGCGTTACGCGTGTGACGCTCGGGAATCACGAGCAGGTTCTTCGCGTCCGGACAGATCTTCTCGATCGACGCCATCGCCGCCTGCACGGCAAGCGGCAGCGTTTCCTGCGGCAGGTTGTTGAACGCGCCGGGGAACAGGTTGGTATCCACGGGCGCGAGCTTGAAACCGGCGTTACGCAGATCGACCGAGCAATAGAACGGCGGCGTGTGCTCCTGCCATTCGAGACGGAACCAGCGTTCGATGGCGGGCGTGGCGTCGAGGATCTTCCGCTCGAGATCGAGCAGCGGGCCGTTTAACGCCGTGACTAAATGCGGAACCATTGATCACTCGCAGACTGGAGAAAAAAGATTGTAGAGCAAATGCTTTGCCCATTTGGGGGCGCTTTCTCCATTCGCAAGTTATGGGTGCATGCATTCTCCCTATAGGAACGATAGCCGGAAAATCTGCTGTTTGTGAGACAAGATTGAAGCGTGCTGCGGCGATCCGTCGCGCCATGAAAAAAGCCCGCCATGAAGGCGGGCCAAAGTCGCTGCGCTTGTACCTTTTTCGTACCTTTCGTGACCCCGTCGCCGGGGAAAACCGGGTTTGCGGGACCTGTTATTCGACGTGTTCGCCGTGCAGGATCACGTCCAGACCTTCGCGCTCTTCCTCTTCCGTCACGCGCAGGCCGATCGTCATGTCGATGATCTTCAGCAGGATGAAGCTGATCACGCCGCTGTACACGAGCGTCGTCAGCACGCCCTTCGCCTGCAGGATGACGCTGCCGTCCGCGCCGCCGATGTCCTTGACGGCGAACACACCCGTCAGCAATGCGCCGACGATACCGCCGATGCAGTGCACGCCGAACGCGTCGAGCGAATCGTCGTAACCCATCTTGTGCTTGAGCCACGTAGCCGACCAGAAGCACACCACGCCAGCGATCAGACCGATGGCGAGCGCGCCGCCCACGCCGACGAAGCCCGAAGCCGGCGTAATCGCAACCAGACCTGCCACTGCGCCCGACACGATGCCGAGCACCGACGGCTTACCCTTCGCGATCCATTCAGCAAACATCCAGCCGAGTGCGGCCATGGCCGTTGCAACTTGCGTCGTGAGCATCGCGAAACCGGCACGGCCGTCAGCCGCCACTGCCGAACCCGCGTTGAAGCCGAACCAGCCCACCCACAGCATCGAGCCACCGATCATCGTCAGCACGAGGTTGTGCGGTGCCATCGAGTCCTTGCCGTAGCCCGTACGCTTGCCGAGCACGAGACAGCAGACGAGACCCGCGATACCCGCGTTGATGTGCACCACCGTGCCGCCTGCGAAGTCGAGGATGCCTGCCGTAGCCAGCCAGCCCGTCGGTTCCCAGACCATGTGCGCGATCGGCGAGTAGACGATGATTGACCACAGCGTCATGAAAATCAGCATCG
The DNA here is from genome assembly GCF_013426915.1 of Paraburkholderia sp. PGU19. Lineage (GTDB taxonomy): Bacteria > Pseudomonadota > Gammaproteobacteria > Burkholderiales > Burkholderiaceae > Paraburkholderia. The sequence goes on along the minus strand of NZ_AP023179.1, from coordinate 308,370 downwards.
CGGAGAACTTCATACGGTCTGCGAACGCACCCGTAATCAGCGCCGGCGTGATGATCGCGAACGTCATCTGATAGACGAAGTAGACCGATTCCGGGATGGTCGGCGCGAGGTGGCTGACCGTCAGCGTCGTCGCCTTATCGCCCTTGATGTAGGCCATGCCGTGCAGCATCACGCGCGAGAAGCCGCCGAGGAACGAACCGCCCGGCGTGAACGCGAGGCTGTAGCCGACCACGGTCCAGATCACCGTCACGATGCAGGTGATCGCGAAGCTCTGCATGACCGTGGCGAGCACGTTCTTCTTGCGGACCATGCCGGCGTAGAAGAGCGCGAGACCGGGGATCGTCATGAACAGCACGAGGGCCGTCGAGGTCAGCATCCAGGCGGTGTCGCCCGAGCTGATCTTCGACGAATCGAGCGAGAACGGCGCCGTCGGTGCAGCAGGTGCGGCATCCGAAGCAGCAGCCGCTGCCGATGCGTCAGCGGGCGCGCTGGCGGCAGGTGCGGCCGAAGCGTCGGCAGCAGGGGCGCTCGCAGCGGGCGCGGCCGCTGCATCCGACGCAGCCGGCGCGCTCGCCGTCGTGTCCGGGGCGGAAGCCGCGGCGGGAGCCGACGCGTCGTCCGCGAGGGCAGCGCCGATGCCGACCGACAGCAGCGAGCCGGCCATCAGCAGGGACATCAATAATTTACGCATCTTCAGTTTCCTCTTGTCGCTGTTTTTTACAGTGCGTCCGCGCCGGTCTCGCCGGTGCGAATCCGAATCACCTGTTCGATCGGCGTGACGAAAATCTTGCCGTCGCCGATCTTGCCCGTACGCGCCGCGCGCTCGAGGGCTTCGATCGCCTGGTCGACGATGTCGTCCGACACCGCAGCCTCGATCTTCACCTTCGGCAGAAAGTCGACGACGTACTCGGCTCCCCGATACAACTCCGTATGGCCCTTCTGACGACCAAATCCTTTGACTTCCGTCACCGTGATCCCCGAGACGCCGATCGCCGACAGGGCTTCGCGCGCCTCATCGAGCTTGAAAGGCTTGATGATTGCGGTAATGAGTTTCATGAAATCCTCGCTGTAGTGACTCAACCCGTTTGCGTGACTTGCATTTGCCTTGCGCCCTGCTTTCGGCAACTCCCCCGAAACCCCTAGCAATGGCGCTTCTCCAGACGGCGTCCCGCCGGTGCGCGGGGCAGTAACAGCAACGTCCATGCCATGTTTGTGGCAGACTCCCGCCGGCGCTTGTGGCACAAGGCTTTGCGCGTTTTCTTGTCCGGATGGCCAGTTCAGGCTGGGCACGCTGGCGCGCTATCGGGATCGTTGCTAGAGTGTTTGCAGGCTTGGACAACAGGCGTGCGCACCAAAGGCGCCCATGCTGTAGCGGGCGACCAGGGAACATGCACCAGAAACGATCATTCAGTGTTACGAGGCACGCGCGTAACATCACATGCACATTTTTTGTGCAATTAAGGGGAATGAAATGAAACAACCAAACGACGTCTTCAATGACTTTCAGGTCAAGGTTTCCGAGTTGTTCAAAAACTCGCCGGCCAAAGATGTCGAACGCAATGTGCGCGCAATGCTGTCGCAAGGCTTTTCGAAGCTCGACCTGGTGACGCGCGAGGAATTCGACACGCAGACGCAGGTGCTCGTGCGCACCCGCGCGCGGCTCGAGGAGCTGGAGCGGCGCGTCGCCGAACTCGAGCAGAAGCTGCCCGTGAGCCAATCGTCCTGAACACGCCCTTCTGATCTGAACATCACAGGCAAGCGGCCCGTGACGTCATTAGCGCTTTAAGGTGAACGCGCCCCGCGGGCGCGTCGGGACGGGAGACAACATGTCGCTTGCCGTGGTGCGCAGTCGCGCGCCGGCCGCTGGCCGCGCGCCCGAAGTTACCGTCGAGGTTCACCTCGCCAACGGACTTCCCTCTTTTTCCATCGTTAGGTATTAATTGCACCGTCCGTTCCATAGCCCGGCGCTATCCACAAGGTTGCGCACGCGCGAATTTTAGGTCAGCATCACAGCTTGACCTTCGCGTATGAAGATAAGTGGCAACTTCCCAAACGCCAGCGCTTTCCGATGCGCAAATTGCGGCAATCATCGACCAGCCCAAGCTTGTCGATGAAAACGTCCACTGGGACCATCAACCAAACAACTCCAACTTCCGATGGTGGCGGGCCCCCGTGTTTTCCGAGGAAGGCGTAGCACTCGCGGGGATGTCGTGTGAGATGGGGTTTCGCCTGGGCGTTGCCCCGGAAGACTGCCGGTACTCCTTTACGCTCTACGTGCGCCGCTTGACCAATAAAAGCCGCATCTACCAGATTGAGGTCTGCCGTCCAGACCGAATTAGCCATCGCGAACCGGGCAAGCTGCTCATGGGGCCCCATCAGCACTTCGGCGACCGGGCCGAGGAAATCGAACCGGCGCCTAACTTATGTTGCGCTGACCACGAGCAATGGTTTCACCTCTTCCTGCGAAACGCTAACATTGGTTTTGGAGCGGAATATCGCTCACCAACAGAGGGTTCTTTGTTTTAGCTATGAATTGCGCCAACCTTCTCGGAGCACTGGGGTTCTCTTGCCACCGGTTCCCTACTGGGACGCTGGCGGTCAGCACGCCTTTTTGTTTTGCAGACGGCGACGTCATCCACTTCTATCTCGACGACTTCGACTCGACCGTCAAGATTAGCGATAACTCGGACACCCTTTTCCATTTGTCGACTGTCGGGCTCGATATTTCGGACCGGAAGAAATGGCGTTTCCTCCGACAACTGGCCGAAGCGCATGGCTTGCGGCTTGAAGACTCTGGTGAACTCACTGGGCGGTCGCAGTCGACCGAATTGCCAGACTTGGTCAGGCGCTACGTAGGAACGCTGCTCAAAGTGGTCGACTACGAGCGCGAGCAACGAGGTATGTCCGACGAAACGGAGCAGTACCTCGCCGAGGTCGAGTTTTACTTGCGAGCGTGGCACGTTGACCGCAACGTTGTGCCACACCCTCAAATCGTCGGGATGTCAGGCCGTCTGCACACATTCGATTTCGAATATGGGGACCAGCTTGTTGATGCCGTCCGGCCAAACTCCAATAGCACCGGCTCCATACTTCGTAAAGCGATGGACCTCGCGGACGATGAAAACGCGAGTCGCATCCTAGTCGTCATGGACGACCGGGAGGACTCCGAGCGTGCACAAGCGGAGACCGCGATTCTGTCGCGCATGGTATCCGTTCTGGGCATGCAGCAGTTGCGGCGCGTAGCCGGCATCCCTTCGAGCGAGCACTAACGGCGCGCTCATCCTCGGCACCAGTCAGTCCGTTCAGACTACGGACCTCACGGCGAGTCACACCGGCTCCTTGGTTGGCCGCCTCGGGCCATCGTCGGTACTTAATTGCACCACCCGAAGCGCAACCGTAGCCCCTCGCTCTCGACCCGGGTGACTGACCACTCGGGGCCTGAAGAATCTTGTTGCGGGATACACAAACAACGACGCCCCGAAGCCGAAGCCAAGGGGCGCAATGGTGGTAGAAGCCGAAAGTGATTGGCGGTCAACCGGTTGGAAGACAGCCTCCTAGGCCCAGATGTCGACCAGCTCGGCAATCTTGGTCGCGACAACCGCCATTGAGTCTTCGGAAGTGTCTAGGCCGGTTCGGGAGGCAAGCAAAGGGCTGACATTCCGAAGCTCCGAGTACGTCGTCTGGTGCACGATAGGCACGAGCCGGTTGCCCGCCAGGAGAGCCGAAAGCTCTTTGTCGGCGACGCCCTCTTGCGGGAGGCGGCGCAACAGGTTCGGGGTGACCAGCACGAGCCCGATGCGCGAATTCGCCAAGCCCTTGTCGATGGCACGCATCATCGGCACGCCGAGACCAAGGTCCCTCTCGCTGAACCAAACCTTTACATTAGCCGCCACGAGCAATTCGTAAAGCTCCTTAGCTGCGCCCTGCCGGTCGTCCCACGCGTGGCAAAGGAAGCAATCGCGAAGGTCAGGCTGCGCTACCGCCGTCTTCTCAACGGATTCGCGAATTGGCGTAAGCGACTGCACCTGGGAAGTCGTGTACGAGACGGACGAACTGGCTCGCGACCAGCGTGGCCTTGCTCCGCCACTGGACCTGCTTCCACCGCCGCCGCCGCTGCTGTAGCCACCTCCTCCGCTGCCCGACGTGGAGTAGGGCGAGCTGTAGCCACCGCCGTAGCGATAGCCGCGGCTGCTACACGCAGGACAGGCCGCCGCCGCGGCTGCTGAGTTATGTCCACGCACTGGTGCCGTGCATCTTGCCATAGCCATGCTGCCTCTTTTGTTGTAACAGCGCCGATGTTAAACACAATTGAGTAAGGCGTCATGAGATTAGGGTGTGAATCGCGAACGCAATCTTCATCGCACCACGGCGACCGGTATCTGCGACCACTTAAGGATTGACGTTGGAGGCGATTCTGCTCGGCGCAAGCTTGCTGAGTGCGTATCTGTGAATCGCCCTAAGTGACCCCCGGTACCTGTGCCGGAAGCATGAAACTGAAGGGAACACGCCCGATTCAAAGCCGCGCGGATTGGGCGTCCCTCGGGGCTCGCCGCCACTACCTCAAAAGCACGTCGCTACCGAGCCCGTCTCGCCCGCCCGTCCGTCCGGCACTCATCCGGTTTGCGTTTCCGCGTTACTCAGCCGGTCTCTCGCCCGTAGCCCTACACGCGCGCGTTGGCGATTTCGTTAAGACATCAAAAGGCCGTCGGGCAAAAATACCCCACCATCCGACTCTTGCGCCCCCACTGGCACCCCACCTGATTCTGTCGGTGCTGTGAGCGACGACACGCAAGGCGAAACACTCATACGCACGTTGCCGCTATTTCAGCAGGCCAACAACGTACGTTCGAGCTCCGCTGCGTCTGGCGGCATCTGGTTGCCGTATAGACCGCCCGTGCCGTGTCGCACATGAGCCAAACCGACACTACCGATGGAGAAATGACGATGCTGCCGCAAGAAAAACTGACCGACCCGAGCATGCCCTTCATGCAAACGATGATGAGCCTGTATTTCACCAACGAAGTCACGCCCTATTCGGGCCGAAACGAAGTCGAAGCGCTTCCGCCGATGGAGGCACTGGTACTCGGCGTGATGTGCCTGACCAAAACGTACAACAGCCAGCTCGTCAATAACCTGCTCTATCGCAAATACCGCATGTTTAGCTCGCGGGAGTGCGGCATCTTCGCCGAAGTTGGCATCCTCGGTCTGGCGCAACGCGGATACCTGCGGCCCGCTTCAAAAAAAGCAGAGAAGGCACTCAACGACAGGAGTGAAAAAGTCTGGGGGCTCGGAAACGTGCCGTTCGTCGTGACGGCGCAGGGCGCGCGCCGCATCGGCTACCTCGTCGCCAATCTCCGGGGCGGACTCTACAAAGATGTCGTCAAGGAGTTGCAGGCCGAGTCACGCGCAGCCGCAAAAGGTTGGCGAGCTGACGTATCTGTCTCGATGCCGGGATGAGTCGAGCTAAGGCCACTGCTTGTGCGGCGCCCTTCTGTGGCTCACTTACCATGGAATCAGGTGCCTCGCCATCCCGTCACTTTACATTGGAGCAGCGCATGACGTTGGAATTCGAAACCGTGGAAGAATTTTCGGTTGCGTCTGAAGTGAGCGACGCCACTGTCACCGTGAAGCTGCGGCGTATGCTTAACCACAAGCCGTCCCGGTTCAGTCCCGCGCCGTACTGCCTCGACCTAGCGGTCGGGAGCATCTGCCGGCACCATTACGGCATTGATGAGTTGCGTGCCCGCGATACTGCTACACGGTTCTTGCTAATGCACGTTAAGGGCATCGCTCCGCTGCTGCATTGACCGCGGCTTGTTTGCGAGAAAGCCGGCCAGCGAGCAATGGCTTGCAACAAGAGCCGCTCAAGCGGCTACGTGCGAAACATAGCTCACCGTAGCGCCCGAACAGTGCCCGCATGCGTTAGGCGGGGAAGGCATCTAATTCCCCGCCGTCTTCCCCTGCCGGCAGCACGCTCCTATTATGGGTTTAGGTCCACGGGGCGGGTGGAGCGCAAAAAATCCCTAACCTTTGACAGGTTGTCTAGGTCGACCGAATCGCCTAGGCTGCCGTCCTTGTTCACCACTCGCAGCCGCTTTTGGTCCTTGGTCAAGAATAGCACCTGACCATAATGCCGCGGCGTGTGCTTTGATTTGCGCGCTGCGTCTTTGACATTTTCTTTGGTCTCGATAAGGCGCTCTGCCGGCTCGTCACCGGGAATATGCTCGACGCAGACAACGAAGTCTGGGTAGAAGTAATTTTTGTGCTCACCTCGAACGAGACGGACAGAATATGCTTTTCGGTCTGGATTTCGGTGCCACCAGCGGACGAATGCCGAACGGTCTAGGGCCTTGGCAAATTCCCGCTCTTCATTGTTCAACGCTGAGCCTCCGTCGTAAGCTCCGCTCAGAACATTCCCGTCGGACAGCTTGGCCTCGAAGTCCTTAGTGACGAACTCACGAACATCTACCGTCAGCACTTGCGATACGGCGTCCAAATCATTTGACGAAGGCGGTAGCACTCCATAGATGTTCCGCGCCGACGGCTCCAGTCCAATAGAAGCTGGGAACACCATAACGTCAGGAAGAGGCGCTGCGTCCGCGAGAATTGCCTGCGCTGCAATTTCTTCGTGAAACAACTCAGCCAGCGTGTCTGCCTCTCGACGAATGACCCAGTACGCCGCATCTCTCGCGTACTTACGCACTTCAGATTCGTCGATAGTGATAGCCTCGTTGATGTCTTCAAGCTGAGCAGTCACAGTCGGCTGGAGCCGCTTGCTTACAACGTCGATGATGATTCGTGCGTCCTCATCCTCGACTTGAGGCAATCCGCGAAGCAACGACAGCGCCTCTCTAGCGAGAGCAACTCGGTCCGTAACGACGGCAACGTCCTGCTCAGTACGCTCGCCGGAAGTAAGCTCCGTGTGCACTTCTTTCTCTCGCAGACGGTCCAGTGCCGCTCTCACTGCATTGGTTTCGAGGTCACTCGCAATGTGAAACTTGGTTGCAACCGATTTCGAAATAGCTGACATATCCGTGAGTTCAGGCCGAAACTCCCGCTTGAACGCGATAGGAGCAGACATACCCCTTTCAGTTCGCGAAAAAACACGGATGCCTTCCTCCTGGAACACGTCGAGCAGTTCCTTCCGTGTTTTCGGATGTCCTTTCTTGGACTTCTTCTTCGATGGGCTTGGCGCAGGTTCGACGACTGCGTCTAAGCTATCGTCCATGCCAAACAAATCGGGCGTAGCACCATCGACGGCGACCGTCGGTGACTTCGTGCCGCCGCCGGAGGACACACTGTCTGGTACAAAATCGCCGTCGTTTGACTCTCCGTCCGGCGCCTCGTTTGAATCGACGTCGCCGGCGCCGACGGAAGGTGGCAACTCGTCGTCGTAGCGCAGCGGCGGCTGGTCCGTTTGCTTATTGGAATAGACGACCGCGCCGCTCATGGTCGTCTTGGCTATAAGCTTTTCAGTCTGGCCTTCCAACTGCTTCTTGAGCTGAGCGGTGGATTGCACAGCCTGCTCGAAGCCCTGCTGCGCCTGGGCATTGGCCAGGTACACGTATGCCGTGTCCAGCTCCACATCAACATGTTTTGGTTTGGGGAAGGCATTACGAACGCCGTGGGTGACCCGCATTACCCGGCCGATGAACTGCAGAGCAAAGTCCGGGTCGTTGACAGGCTTAGTGGACGCGAGCACGAAGGCTCTTGGCGCATCAAAGCCTGTTCCTGCCGATTGCTTGAATATGAGCACTTCCTTCGTCGTGTCGTTCGCGATTGAAGCCATCAGCACAGGGTTGGGTTCGTCGGCTGAGTGTTCTCCAATCGCCTGAGGCGGCACCTTGCACAAACGCATCAATTGGTTGCGTGCTTCCTCAACGGCCGTTGCACCGTTTCCGACCTGTACCAGCAACAGCGGCACTACTGGAATTTGGGCGCTCTGGAGCAGGTGCTTGATTCGTTGATTTCTGCGCCAAGCCTGCTTGAGTACCGTCTGTTGGAGGTCGGTAACGCTTTGCATGCTTTGGCGAAGGTCATAGACAACCGCCTCGATAAACTTCTTGTTCAGTCGGGCATCCACGACCTCGTCGCGGGAAACGGAGAATGACTCGCTTGCGGAATAGCCCGCGTTGACGAGAAAGTCAGTTAAGCGCTGGTCCTTGGGCGTGGCCGAAGCCATGATGAGTTGGTCGGGCCTCAGCCATTTTGCAAATTGGCCGAACTCAGTTTGGCTGTCCAAGCCAATGTGAGCCTCGTCGACCACCAACCCGATACTGAGCCCCTTCGCCCGACCTCGCTCGACCAGGTCTGCGAGCGAACGCACATCGTCATCAGAATCGTTGCGATAGCCAGACTTCCGAGCGGTTGCCTTAGCAACACCCTGCGCGGTTGAAATCAGCACCATGCGTGAAGCAGGCTCTTTGTTCCGCCCCTTTGCCAAGGACGTTGGTGCCATGGTCGAGCAGTTTGAGGCAATAGAATCCTCGGTTTGCTGAACCAGGTTAGCAAACGGAACGAACCAAAACCACAAAGTAGGAGTCTGCTCGCAGACCGCCTCAAGGACCTTGCTGATAACGAATGTCTTACCAGCACCCGTGGGCGCCCGTAACAGACACGGCGGACTCGGGTCCCGCCCAAGTACCGCAGTCATGCGCTCAATAAGCCGAAGCTGGAAGGCTTCCGGCTCCAATGCCACGCTCTGCCCAACGATGATTTCGCGGTCGCTACTCACATGCCCACCTTATTCTGTCCCTTCACGATAGCGTCAGCAATCGCGTAACTATTCACTGTCTTACCGCCGGCCGATAGCCGCTCCTCCACCGTGTGCGGTCTGTCGGAGTAAACGGCAAGCCGTGCCTCCGGCAGTGCCGCCATGAACTCCAAAGCGGCTTTCGTGACCCGCTTGCAGTGGATGACCGCCAGACCTCCGCCTCGCGCAACCAATTGCACATCCGAATCGTCTGCCGCAGTTAGCTTGTCGGCGTGTCGCAATGAGAGCGTGAGAAACGCATTCTCCGGCGTCGCGTCCAACGCGACGTCAGCGGGGTCGTACTTAATCAGCTTGAGATATGCGAAGTCGCCGGGTACGGCTTCAAATCCAGCAAACCCCGCGACGACTCTACGCAACCTTTCCGCAGTCACGTCACGACAAATGTTCTTGTTGACGTCAGCCGCCGTCGCCTCAGAATTGGAACAGAGAATGAATCGGCGGTTGCCGTCGTCCTCTTCGTTAAGCTCAAGAACGCACTGCCCTGTCGTCGCCGAGCCAGCGAAGAAGTCGAGAATAATGTCGCCCGGCTTGGAAGCCTGCCGCAAAAGCTCTTTGATGAGAGCTGGAGGTTTGGGATACTGAAATACCTTTCGGCCGAAAATCGCCTGGATTACCTCCGTCCCCTCGCCAGCCTGAGGGGACGTCATGGCTGCAAAATCTTCGTCGTCGTAGACTTCGTTGATGCGAAAAATCCAAGAGCTAAGAGGATTGACGTGACTGCGCAAGTCCTTCCAAAACTTTTTGAAGAGAGGGCGTCCGAAGCCAATCTGCTTGCCCACCCAAAACTCCAAATCGGGCGTCGTCTTCGTGATTAATGGACGTTTCCGCTTGGGCGTGACAGGTACATCGCCGGCTTCGATAGCCGCATAGATTTCGTCCAGACTGTTCCAGATAACAACTTTTTCCTCAGCCGGAAACAAGATTTGCTTTCGGCGAATGAATTCCTCCATCGTCTCAGCTTGGAGCTCTTGCCCGTCCGTTACCCGCTTTTCCGTGGCGTAGGCCCAGACACGGTTCTCGTCGCACGGATACCATCGGTCTGTGTCGGGATTGTGCAGCGGATAGAAGAGGTTTTCCCGGTCGAATCGGTCGAACGCCAGCGTCAGAGGGTCGCCATTCCAAGCGCCTCGGGGGTCCTTGTCTGGATTTTTGTACTTCTTCTGCGTCTTCTCGCGCCCGTTGAACGCGAAGCCTTCCGCAGCATAGACGAGGATGTGCTCGTGCACGTCACTGAAATTCTGCCCTTTCGCGCTCGTCGTATCCCGTGTTCTCCAAGCTAAGCTACCGACGCGCATCCCGCCGAACACATCGTCCATCAATAGCTCTAGCTTTGCCCGGTTCTCGTCATTGATGGAGACCATGATGACGCCATCCGGCGTAAGCAGGTCCCGAGCGAGCCGCAGGCGCTGATAAAGAAATTCTAGCCACTGGGAATGACGCCACCGGTCGTTCTTTCCCACAAACCGGTCGTTGTAAACCCAGTCCTTGTTGCCGGTGTTATATGGAGGGTCAATGTAAATAACCCTTATCTTGCCCGCATGGGTCGCGCGCAAAAGGCGCAATGAATCGAAATTGTCGCCCTCGATAACCAAGTTGCGGTAGCTGCCGTCAGCGGAAGGAAGCGATGCCTGTTCATCAAGTACCGGAAGTACGACGTCACCGTTGAGCTTTGTGTCGCGTTCCAGAGAGTCATGCTCCCAATAGAGCCCTAGCTTCTGCTTGGTCAAGTGCTCAATGAGAATCCGGCGCAGTTGTGCTGCATTGAGGTGAGCGTACTGCTCTTCCAACGAGGAAATTGATTTCGACATGGGGTATGTGGTTGATGCCTGCTCAAGGTACAGAATGTGCCGTAATCGGCAAACGCGGCTCCGAGCACGGGGCGGGGAGTCCGAATGTCCCTGAGGACAGTCGGCCCAAGAGGGGCGGCAGCTGCTTTGCTGCGCCCCGGAGTGCGTTCTTGATGTTCTGGCTCATGCAGCGCGGGAAACAACCAGTTGGAAGCAAAAACCGCAATGATAATGCAACCGCCAAGATGGTCATCGAATACCGGGGAGTTGAGGTATCCCGCGTCGCCGCAACGCGTCAGAAGCTGTTCCAGCCCCCGCTGTCCCAAGTCGGGTACGACGCCGACCAGGGGTGATGTTGCGAATGGACATCAGTGCCGTATGGGCTACCGCCCACATCGAAGCCACCGTAGTCGTCACTGGTCATCGGCAGGCCAGTCGCAGGGTTGATAGGGTGCATTGCCATACTTGCGCTCCTTTATATCGAGCAGTGGGTGAATCCCCGCAATCAGCGGGGCCAAAAAAATCAGTCGTCGGTCGGAAGCATGAAAGTCACGACCGGCGCGGCGTTATCTCCCGGTCCAATGACCATCACGAGCGTTATCGGTATGCGACGGACCTCATCCCGACCGCGCGGCACGCGATGATGCTGAAAGGGCATGCGGTTGCCCGTGTGATGGCGAGCCAAGGTGGCGGCAGCCCACAACAGGTCATTTAGGCGCTCATGTTCGTCCTGGTGGATTTGTCGAGCGCTGTCCTCGGCTGACCATGCAACCACCTCCGCCCAGGCCGCTGCGGTGATTGCGACCGGGACTTTGAAGCCCGCCTCGTTTGCGTCTGCCGAGACATCAATCAACACGCCGTCCGCAATTGCCTGCGCGCGTGTGTACACCGAAATGGCTTCGCCAAAGATGTCTTGTAGGCCCTCTCGTTTTTCCAAAATGCCTTCTCCAAAGGTGACCGGGTTCCAAGATTCCGAGCCCCCTCACTTTCCCGGATGCGGCGTGGGGGTGGTGCTGCCGTTTTGCTACCGTTCTTCCTGAGTTCGTCGCCCTGGCGTGCCGCGACACCGGGCGAGAAGGCTGCATGGCAAGGGCACCGCCCGGAAGCCGCAGCCCCGCAGGGGACCGGGTGAGGACGTGCGCGGAGCGCCGCAGGCCCTTGCCATGCGGACCGCCCGGGGTACGGTCGCCAACGGGTGGCGGCGAAATCAGGAAGGACTGTGCAAGCACCAACTTCACGACGCAGACGCTGTCGCGGCCACAGGCCGCGACCTATGCGCGCTTGCCGCGCGTGGCCTGCAAGCCAGAGGCGCGTAGTCGGAGCGCGAAAGCGCGTAGAGGTAGGGAGCCGCGACAGCCCGAAGGGTTGGCGTGGGACAAGGGCGTCCAGCCCGCTGTCCGCGCAGCCGCGGTCGCGCCCACGCGAGCCGGATGTGCGCTTGGGGGAGCCGTCGCTCGCTCATGTCCCCAGACACGAGAGGTCGGCCTACCGACCGGCAGAGCGATGGGGGCAGCAATGCCCCGCGCCCCGAGCAGCGCGCGGGCAAGTTGGTCAGTCAAGCACCGCGCCGACCAAGGCGGAGCCGATGCCTGGAACGCGTCCAGCGGGCCAGAGTGAGCAGCTTGCCCGCGCGAAGCGTGGGGCGCCGCTTTTGGAGACATGAGCTACGTCCAGTAGCGAAAATGCCCGGCAAAACGTCCAGTTTTGCGCAGAGGGCATGGTGGCTCGCCGCGTAAGCGGCTACGCCTTCCGTGTTCGTCCTCCGCCGTCCGGGAGGGCGAACACGGGATGCTGCGACTTTCGCGCTATACGAAATATCGACACTTTTTTTGGAGATACTTCGTGAAATCGCGCGACGGACGCATCATCGCCAGAGAGCAGGAGCAACGACTTTTGCACTCGCTATCTCGCTTTGGTTTCCTGAGGACCAGAGATTGCGCCGCTTTGCGCGCGGTCTGGTCCAGCGGCGCGACCGGCGAGCCTAGGCTAGAAGGGCCCGTCGCCACCGCGTCCGATGTGCGGATGGCGCAACGCACGGTGCGGCGGCTGGCCGATGCCCGCCAGGTACTGCGCGGGCAGGGACCGGACGGCAGCGTGATTTACGCGCTGTCAGAAGCGGGCGCGCGCCGGTTGCAACACGCAGGGATTGCGGCAACAACGGGAAAGGATTTGGTGCGGGCGTTTAGCTCGGCACATTTCCGGCACCGCACGATTGCCAACGAGATTGCCATTCGCGGCCTTCTCGACGGCTATCGCGTCTCGACCGAGCGTGAGATTGCGCAGGATAAGTGGCTTGGCGGCGTCGAGGGCATCGCGGGCAAGAAACCTGACGTTCTGCTGCGCGGCGATGATGGCAAGGTATGGCTCGTGGAAGTCGAGAGAAGCCGGAAGAACGCAAAGGAATATGCCAAGCTGCTGAAATGGCTCGATGCTGTTGCCGCCGACGCGGCGGATGCCTCGGGCTCGAAGCTGCTGGGCAAGGGTCTGAAATGGGGAAAAGTCATCTTCATCTGCACGCGTGCGTTCCGTGCGAAGCTCGCGCGCGACCTGATTGCGAAGGGCTGGAAAAAGAGTGCGCTCGATGCGCTCGTCGCGTTCTCCACGGAGCTATACAAATTCGAGGACATCGTTTTTGCCTGATGGCCTGGGCGTTCATGTCCCGGCCATCAGACAAGGCAATCGACGAGGGGAGACTCGTCCCCGGCCTGCGGTATTGACCCACCGCTTGTACTCGTGAACTCCATCGCGGAAACCTTCTAATTCGAAGGACTCCGCCGTGCAGAATGCATCCCGGTCTCTGCATGGAAAAACTGGATTGGGCAGCGTCCCCGCCGGAGGCATCTGGCGGGGCGTTGTTTTTGCGCGCACAGTTGCTGCGCAAAACCGGTCACTCTGGTCGGCGCGGTCATGAGCGCGTCGTCGCTCAATGTGAGCATAGGCTTACCCGGCTTCTTGTTTGTGATGTTATCGCGCGTCCGCAATCCGCTTGCAGGCCACCCGCCCGCGATGGGGCGCATGACCGGTCCGCGGATTTGCTGGCGCGGTTGGAAGAATGGGTAAGCCTGCGGGCTACGCCCGCGAAGCCACTGCGCTGGATGCATCTGGTAGCGCGATGGCTAGCCTCCGCTCACTGCTTTTCCTGGTTGCCATCGCCCACGCAAAGTGGGCGAAAAAATACTTCTACGCGCGCAAATCCTGCTTTCAGAGAGAGAAATCGCTAGGAGCTTTCATTTGTTGATGGAAAGGCAAGCAGCCAGGAAGCGGCTATCGGTGAGGTGCCGTCTCTCGCACGCCTGGTCAGCCGGTTCTTCACAACGGTCTTGCATCGCTCATTGCGCATACAAGGTCTAGGTACGTAGGTACCCATCTATATATAGATGGGTACCTACGTACCTAGATGTACGCCGAAGACGCGCTCGGCGTTGGTACCTGCACGTACCTTCATGTACCTGCTTTACGTCGCACTATCCGCGGCAGACAGAACATTATCGACCTCGCGAAGATGCCCCGTTGCCAGCAGGTCCTTGATGTCGCGATATACGGATGATTCCGCACCACCACCCTTGACGACGTGAGCGACGACATCTGCTTTCTGCACCCCGTCCTTCTGCTCGCGCAGCAACGCCATGACTCTGCTCTTGATTGTGCCGGGTTTGAAACCGTTTCCGCGTTTCGAGCCACTGCGGCACTCGGGTGCGTCAGCAGGAACAACAACACAGCTTGTCGCCACTGCTCCCCACTTCGTCGTTCCGGCCTCGACCCGCTCCAGCGTGAAGCCGATAAGCTCCCCTTTTGAGCCGAGGTCGCGATTCTTCGTCACTTTTGCACATCGCCCCGTAGCCTGCTCGGTCACCTCGATTTCTGTATCGACGGCAGCGCGCATACCAGTCCATCCGCGCGCCCCAGCAGCAGCATTTCTACCGGTGTGATGAATGAGCATGAAATGCGCTTTGCCGCACGCGCTGCGGATTCGGTCGATGCGTTCGATGACACGCCCCATATCCTGGCCCATATTCTCGTTTGCGCCGACACTCAGGCGTGCCAGCGTATCACCGACAATCATGCGCACCGATTGGCCGTATTCAGCCTCCAGCGCCCGGACTTCTTCGATGATGGCCTTCGTATCGACATCGTCTGCAAACAGGTTTATCGCTTTCTGTGCGATGAAGAAGTTAGGCACGCGAACACCGTGATGCTTCTGATATGCCTGAAGGCGACAGCGCACCGATTCCGGAGACTCTGCAGCCAGATAAAGCACCAGTCCCTGTTCGACACGTCGCCCCATCCAGTCGCTGCCCTTGGCGATAGCGCAAGCGAGGTCAATGGCAAAGAACGTCTTGCCGCTATGCGAGTCGCCGTACAGCATGCTGCTTCCGCCGGTAGTGAGTAAGCCTTGCACCAGTTCATCTGGGGCGGCATAGGTGGTGGGCAAGTCAGCCGCAGACACGACGTTGAGCGAGCGTCTTGCAGCTTTCGTCACAGATGAAAGTTCTGGCGTAGCGGCGCGAGCCGGTTGGTCTTTCACGTTGGTCTTCGCGCTCATGCTACCCCCCCGCCAAGCAGCGCCTGAATATCGGCTACAAGCGATGCCAGGCGGCCATTGATACGAAACAGGCGGATGGGACCATTTTCAAGACAGGCCCATTTGCAAAGGGTCTGCGGGCGTCGGTTCGGCGCGGCTACGGCCACATGGGTCGAAACGACAGCCCGAACGGCGTCACGTTTGAAGCTAAAGGAAGAATGGTTGGTCGTGTTCATGTCAACGATTGCATCTTGCCGTGCACAGCGGGGCTCGAACACACGTTGATAACGCGCCGAATTCGTTTCAACGGTCGTCCGAACATTCCGCTGTGTGCGGCTGTTGTCTTCGGCGTTGACGAACTATCAAGTCGGGGGATGGTGGAGGCGCAAGACTCGCGTGGTGGGGTACTTGCGCCCCACTCCAGTCGGGACGGTGTCCGCGTTTTCGCCGCGCAACCGTGGTGACCAGAATGAGCGGCTTTGGCAGGAAGCCTTGAAGTGGATTACCGTTGCAGCGGGGAGCGCACAGGCACATAAAACGGCACCGCAAACTGCGATGGCCGGGATTGCATCTGGCGATGAAATTAACGACCGGCGAACTTGTTTCGGTTCGCCATCGCGATTCGGTTGGCTTTGCTCGCAGCTTTCCAGGCATCGTCAAACGGCGAATCACCCGCGCCGAACAGACCCGAGTGCTCAGCTTTGCAGAGGTCACGAAGCTTTGTTTTGCCGCCATCGGGGATTTGCTGGCGCGGATACTTCTGTTTGTCAGCCATCGCTTCGATGGCTCGAATCTGCTGCTCTCGCCGTGTCATCCCGCCATCATGCTCGAGCGGCTGCCCTGAAGGCGATATGGCCCGCTGCACTTGGTGGCATTGTGGCGGTACAGCATTCGCTTCGCTTTCTGGTTGTGCTTTTGGTGCTTCGAGCGGCCACACCTGGCCCTGCTGCACGAACCAAGCGCGCAGGTCCGCGTGGGCCAGCATCCGCTTCCCGGAAACCGTCGTCTCTCGGATAGCGCCGCGCTCGACTGAGTCAGACAGCGCCTGGTCCCATCGACCAAATACGTCGTCGTGGTCGGGAGAGTGGCGTTCGGCGGCAACTGTGCTGGCCGTGAGAATTCCGACCGCCCTGCCGTACGGAATCCACACCTGGCCGTCGTAGGACAGTACCCAGTCAGGGATGCGTCGCCCATCCGGAAAAAGTCGGCGCACTGCGTCCTCATCACCCGGGCGCGAAATGGCAACGTCGTGGCGAGCAAGGAATGGGTAGATGTCCGACGCGTAGAAACCGAAGCGCTCAAAAGTCGGCTGGGCTTCGTCGTTTGGTCTGTCGTCGTCATCGAACAGCGTGGCATGGCTTCCGAAAATACCGAGCAACCGCAACAGACGCAAACGGCCATCTATGTCCATCGGACAAAGGATGCCTAGCTGGTCACGACGACGGAGGTAGTTAACGCCTGCGGGTTCATCGGACAGGTACGAAGCTAAATCACGTGCAGCCTCGTAGGCATATATCGCCTCAGCTTTCCCAATTTGGGCAAACAGTTCCCACAAGCTAACAAATCGACCGCCGTCCGCGCGGCTTACCTCTTCACTCACTGTTCCCTCGCACGAAACTTCCCCATGACTGCCTACGCCGCCACGCTAGTTAAGCCCCCCTGGCGGCAAGGTGCCGGCCCGTGGCTATTCTAACGACGCGCGCTGCAAGAACTTGAGAAATTTCCGTCTTCCGCCACTTTTGTGCAAAACCTCATCCGTCTTTGGCAAATGCCCGAGAATACGCCGGAGAACGGCATCACTCACGCAGACCCGTGCGCCGCCTAGTCAGGCGCCCATGGCATGCCGCACAGCGTCTATATCTCGCTCTGCTGCTTCCAACTGCTCGGCACTCGGTTCGGAAGGCGGTTCCAGACTAACAAAATCGAGCGGGAGCCAAACCGGCTCAGTACGACCTTTAATGAAGAACTCGATGTAGCCGCCCTCTTGATACACAACAACTTTTTGGAAGAGTCGCGCAAGCTCTTCGCGCAGACGTAGCGAGCCATCGACTCCTGCGTGACCGGAGGCAATCTCATCTATCTCACGCGCGATTTTCAGGAGTCTGTCATGCACGTCTTCACTATTATTGACAGATGTGCTATCGGCCAGCTCGGCGCGAACGCGAGCTAGTTCTTGCTCTTTCACGCCAAGCGCGTCACCTTCCGTATCCAACTTCTCAATGAGGGCTTTCCGCGCGGACGCCGCAGTGACGCTTCCGGCGAGGTCTGCTAGACCATCGATGTTCTTTTTGGAGGCAGCAATCGCGACCTCAAGAACATCGGCGCGCGCCTTCAATGCTTCGAGCGACGTGTCCACCGCCCAGTTATTCGGAAGCCAACTGGCGGTGACGAAATTGACCAGAGCCTCTAATTGCGCGGAGTTTACGCTGGGGCACTTCGTTACACCTCTGACGCGAGCGACGCAGTAATAGCGGGAGTAACCAGGCTGCTTGGTAGATGTTTTATTCTTCCGAACAAGCGAATTCCCACATTGACCGCATTTCACGAGCCCGTACAGCCAATTGCGAGCGTGCGGGTCGCGTCGACCTGGCCGAACGCCACGCCGCAAGGATGTAGCCTGCGCACGAAGAAACGTTGTCTCATCAATGACGGCCGGAAAGTAACCGCGAATAGGCTCTCCTACTGCGACTCGATTTCCCGTATTCTCGGCGTCGAGGCGACGCGGTTGATATTCACCCAAGACCGCTCGGTTTTTAAGAATGCGCGACACCAATGATTGGTGCCATTGTCCGCTCGCCTTACGACGTTCTGCAAAGTCTGAGTCTGACTCTGCCGCCTTCTGCACTGGCATCTTTCCGGGTAGTGGCCAGCGCTCCTGATTCGCGCGACGGCAAATCGCGACGACCCCCGCACCGTTGATGCGCATCTCGAAGACTCGTTTAACGCTCTCAGCCAGCTCTGGGACTATGGCGAAGCCTGTCTTATCTGCGTTAGCGCGCAGCCATCGGGGTGCCTCGCTAGTCACAATGCGTGTTGCAGTACCATCCGCCGCCCGTTTTTTCTTCTGCGCCCACACTGCGGATAGACGGTCGGACTTGCGCTCACTTTCATCGTTCGCCCGCGACATGTAGATGATTGCGGTGATGAGGTCTCCGACGTCAGCGACAGAATCTTTATTCCAAACTTTCCTATCTGCTAGTGTGACAACCACGATGCCGGCATCAACCAAGTCCAAAAATAGCCGTAGGGCAACGTTAATCTCTGCTCGCGACAGCCGGTCGAATTGCTCAATGATGAGATAGCTTCCCGATGCGACTTTGCCGGATTTCACTGCACTGATGAACTCGGCCAGCTTGCCGGCTTCGATGTTCTTCTTTCGAAAAGCTGAAACTCCGAGGTCGCGATACGCGGACGCGCGAGCCAGCGCAAGTCCGTGCTCTTCACAATACTGCTCGGTTAATTCAACTTGCCTACGCAGGCTATCTCCCAGCGCCTGCTGGGCCGTACTGAATCTTATGTAGCTGTATGCCACGGGCTTGGCGGCGTCAGCGTTCGACATTTTTTGTCCCCTGTTAGACAGGGTGTAATTATAGCCAGCCAAACGCACATACGGACCTACCATCTCCATCGTCGGACTGCCCGATCTCGAAGTGCGCGAGAGCCGCGAGCGCGTGCGCGCCGCGCTGCTCAATTGCGGCCTCGACTTTCCCGTGCGCCGGATTATAGGGATCTGGCGCCCGCCGATCTTCCGAAGGAATCCGGCCGTTTCGATTTGCCAATCGCGCTCGGCATTCTCGCCGCGAGCGGGCAGA
The DNA here is from genome assembly GCF_013426915.1 of Paraburkholderia sp. PGU19. Taxonomy (GTDB): domain Bacteria; phylum Pseudomonadota; class Gammaproteobacteria; order Burkholderiales; family Burkholderiaceae; genus Paraburkholderia. Next base: position 289,476 of record NZ_AP023179.1, on the reverse strand, counting down.
TTCCAGTTGAGTCGCTTGCGAATCGGGAATTTGCGGGCGAACTCTCGCTGACGGGCGCGCTGCGTCCGATGCGCGGCGCGTTCGCGATGGCGTGCGGCACGGCGCGCGGCCATCAGTCCTATCCCGAAGCTACTTCCTCTGGACCAGAAGAAGATCCCGCGAGCGGCCGCACGCCGGAGCTCTACCTGCCGCTTGCCAGCGCAAAAGAGGCGGCGCTCGTGCCCGGTGTCGCCGTGTATGGCGCGGCGGATCTGCCGTCGCTGTGCGCGCATCTGGCGGGCGAAGCGGACGCGCGGCTTTACCCCGTCGAGGCCGCGACCTTATCGGACGCCGCGCGGGTCGCGCCGCCCGATATGGCCGACGTCATCGGCCAGCGCGGCGCCCGGCGCGCGCTCGAAGTGGCGGCGGCGGGCGGCCACCACATGCTGATGATCGGCCCGCCAGGCGCGGGCAAGTCGATGCTTGCGGCGCGCCTGCCCAGCGTCTTGCCGTCAATGACCGACGACGAAGCGCTGAGATCCGCCGCGCTGCTCTCGGCGAGCGCGATTGGCTTCACGCCTGCGCAGTGGCGGCAACGGCCGTTTCGCGCACCTCACCATTCGTCGAGCGCTGCGGCGCTGGTGGGCGGGCGCAATCCGCCGCAGCCGGGCGAGATCACGCTCGCGCATCTCGGCGTGCTGTTTCTTGATGAACTCCCGGAATTCGACCGGCACGTACTCGAAAATCTGCGCGAGCCGCTGGAGAACGGCCGCATCACGATTTCGCGCGCCGCGCTCCAGGCCGACTTTCCAGCCGCATGCCAACTCATCGCCGCGATGAACCCGTGTCCGTGCGGCTGGCGCGGCGATCCGGGCGGGCGCTGCCGGTGCACGCCGGAAGTGGCCGCGCGCTACATGCGCAAGCTGTCGGGGCCGCTGCTAGATCGCATCGATATTCAGATCGAGATTCCCGCACTGTCGCCGGCGGAACTGTCGGCCCGCTCGACGGCTTCCGGCGAACCAAGCGCGCCGATCGCGCAACGGGTCGAGGCCGCCCGCGAGCGCCAGCTCCATCGGCAAGGCAAGACGAACCGCGAGCTCAGCGGTCGGGAAGTCGACGCCGTCTGCCGGCCCGACGACGATGGCGAGCGTCTGCTGCGCGAAGCGGGCGAGCGCTTTGGCTGGTCAGCGCGCGCTTACTACCGCGTGCTGAAAGTGGCGAGAACCATCGCCGATCTGGCTGGTAAAGATGTGCCGAACGCCGTGCAGGTCTCCGAAGCGGTTCAGTATCGGCGGGCGTTCGGCGCCCAGTAAATGCTGCAGATGACAAAAAATGCATGTCAAGACTTGACTTATGCACATTTACGACTGCGCGATAGATTTTGATACAACTGAAAGCCTGTTGTGAGCCATCTCGCAAATGCCTTTGATTTTATTGGCTTTTTCAAAATGCCAAGATTCAGGGCAAAGTGGCAACCGGCCCGTCCGATGGGCTTTTGCGGCCTACCGCACAGAGTTACTAACAAAGTTATCCACAGATCCTGTGGGTAACAAAAAAAGTCCCTTGTAAACGCGAGATTAGCGAAGATTTTTGCGAAGGAACATTCACTTGGGACGGTGCGCTGCAGCGAACCGTATGACCCCAAATCAGTAAAGTTTGAACGATCCGAAGAATTGCTCGACTTGTTCCGGCGGCGGTTCCTTGCTCGCAATCACGGCCGCCTGATACACATGCCGCCCCTTCGCCACCAGGCGCGCGTGCATGATCCGCGTTTCCTGTTTCGGCCCCGCTTTGCCGCTGAAGGTCATTTCCAGTCCCTGCACCTGGCCCCCTGCCGCGAGCGGAATCGCCGCCACGTGGGCATCGGGCGCCGAGCCGAGGTTGTGCGCGAGCCCCGAGCGCAGATAGTCAAGCGCACTGCGCTGCACCTGTGGATCGTCGCTCGGCAGCATCACGGTGCCGACGGCGAATACCGCGTGGTCCGCTTCGGCAATCTGCATCGACATATTCATCGGCGTGCCGCCGATATCGATCTGCCGCTGGTCGGTGGTCGGCTTGGCGGGCAGATCGACCGTGTAGCCGTTGTCGTTGTTCATGATCGTGCGCCAGTCATAGGTCGGCGAGCAGGCGGCCAGCAGCCAGCCGGCCGACAGAACGACGACGGCCTTTGTTATCAGCGAACGGAAGGGGACGGACAACACATCACGACGGCGGACGAACGAAGGGAGAGCGGAGCGGAGCATGACGCGGCGAATGGAATGTGCGTAACGGAAAGCATCATTATCGGACGTTATTCGCGGCTTAACCGCGCCGCCAACTGCGTCACAAGATTGCCGGTACAATATGAGACAGTATCCGGGGCGCCCGTTTCCGCTGTTGTTCTCGCAGCCGTCAAGCGCCTCACGACGTGTGTTCCACGCGTTCCCCGAGGTCTTTTCATGAGCCAAACCAACGTTTCCCGGCGTTCGGGCCCGATCCGCTACATCGCTGCCGCCGTCGTCGCCGGCGCGATCGCCGTTGCGGGCTACTTCGCGTTCGGCAGCCAGCAGCACGTGCCCGACGCGACGTTCACCCTGCTGTCCGGCCAGAAAGTGTCGACGGCCGATCTGAAAGGCAAGGTGTATCTCGTCAACTTCTGGGCGACGAGTTGCGACACCTGCATGAAGGAAATGCCGCAGATGGTCCAGACGTACAACCGCTTCAAGGACAAAGGGCTCGAGTTCGTCGCGGTCGCGATGAGCTACGACGCGCCGATGTACGTGACCAACTACACGGAAACACGCCGCCTGCCATTCAAGGTCGCGATGGACGACGGAACGGCCGCGAAGCAATTCGGCAACGTTCAGCTCACGCCGACCACGTTCGTGATCGACCGCAACGGCAAGGTGCTGAAGCGCTATGTCGGCGAGCCGCAGTTCGCGGAACTCGATCAGTTGCTGGCCAAGGCGCTCGGCACGAGCTGATCGCCTGGACGTCTCTCTTCTACGGCGGGCGTCGCGCTGAAATCTTCGCAGCGCACCCGCCGTCAGCAGCACCTCAAACTATTTTCACTTCCCAGCTTCACCTCTCGCTTTCCCCACGGGCCGCCAGGCCATACCGCTTGATCTTCTCGTAGAGAGTCGCCTTGCCGACCTGCAATCTGTCTGCCGCCACTGCGACAGCACCGCCCGTCTGCTCCAGCGCCTCCGCGATCACCGCCCGCTCGAACTGCTCGACGCGCTCCTTCAAAGGCTGTGTGATCGACGTCAGTGCATCGTCGGCGGGAGCCGCGACCGTATCGTCGCCGACGCCCAGCACGAAGCGATCCGCCGCGTTGCGCAACTCGCGCACGTTGCCGGGCCATTCACGCTGCATCAGGTTCGTGCGCTGACGGTCGGTGAGAATCGGCGCGGGACGCTGATAGCGCACGGCCGCATCCAGAAGAAAATGCTCGAACAGCGGCACGATGTCTTCGCGCCGCTCCGACAGCGGTGGCAACGCGATCGTCACCACGTTGAGCCGGTACAGCAGATCGCGCCGGAACGTGCCCGACGCGACATGGTCCGTCATGTCGCCCTTCGCTGCCGCGACGATGCGGCAATCGACGCGTATCGGCTGGTTCGATCCGAGCCGCTCCAGCACGCCATCCTGCAGCACGCGCAGCAGCTTGACCTGCAGCGCGAGCGGCATGCTTTCGATCTCATCGAGAAAGAGCGTGCCGCCCGAAGCATGCTCGAGCTTGCCGATGCGCCGCTTCGCCGCGCCCGTAAACGCGCCCGGCTCGTAGCCGAACATCTCCGACTCGAACATCGGCTCCGGCAGCGCGCCGCAGTTCACCGCGAGAAACGGCTTGTCCCGGCGCGGCGACAGTTCGTGCAGACTGCGCGCGATCAGTTCCTTGCCCGCGCCCGTATCGCCGTTGATCAGCACCGACGCATCCGTCGGCGCGACGTTCGCGATCAGCTTACGCACCTGCTCGATGGCGAGACTGCGCCCGATGATGCGCGGCGCGAGCGTCCCCTGCTCCGCCAGTTCGCGGCGCAGCGCGAGGTTTTCGAGAACCAGCGTGCGGCGCTCCAACGCGCGGCGCACGGTTTCGATCAGCCGCTCGGAAGGGAACGGCTTTTCGATGAAGTCGTACGCACCGTCGCGCATCGCCTGCACGGCCATCGTGATATCGCCGTGACCCGTGACGAGAATGATGGGCACGTCGGGCGCGCGCTCGCGGCATTGCGCGAGCAGATCGAGGCCGCTTGCGCCCGGCAGGCGGATATCGCTGACGATCACGCCGGAAAACTCCGCGTTGATCAGCTTCCCCGCCGATTCCACCGACGCATGCCCAACCACTTCGAACCCTGCCAGTTGCAGGCTTTGCACGCTCGCGCGCCGCACGAGTTCGTCGTCTTCGATATAGAGGACCTGCAAGCCCTTGATCATTGTGTTTCCCACACCTTGAATACGCTTTGAATCACGAGCCCGTCGTGACGGAGCCCGCGATATCGGTTGCCTGCGCCTGCGCGCGGCGCAGCGTCAGCATGAACTCGGCGCCGCCTTGCGCGTTGTTGCGCGCGACGAGCGAGCCGCCGCAATCGCGTGCAATCGAAGAACAGATCGCCAAACCCAGCCCCAGTCCCTGGCCCATTTCCTTCGTCGTGAAGAACGGCTCGAACAGACGCGGCAACACGTCGTCGGGAATGCCTGGACCATTGTCGCTCACGATGATCGCGAGCGATTCCTGCGACGTTTGCACGTCGATCGCGATACGCGGCGCGGGCGTGCCCGCCACCGCATCGAGCGCGTTGCCGAGCAGATTGATCAGCACCTGTTCGAGCCGCAGATCATCGCAATGCGCGACGAACCTCGGATCGTCGCTGTCGAGATTGAAGCGAACGGGCGCCGCGCCCTCGTCGACCAACGATACGTCGACCGTCACGCCCTGCAAGCGTTTCTGCAGCAGCGCCAACACATTACGCAGCGCACGCGCCACGCCTGCGCGCGCATTGCGAGGCCGCGCTCGGCCGACGAACAGCTTCAACTGATTCGTGATCTTGCCCATGCGCTCGGTGAGCGCGGCGATCGCTTCGAGGTTTTCCTTGGCGGATTCATGATCGCCGCGTTCGAGAAACACACGTGTGTTGTCAGAGAAGCCGCGCAATGCGGCAAGCGGCTGGTTCAACTCGTGCGTGATGCCCGCCGCCATCTGGCCGAGCGCGGCAAGCTTGCTCGCCTGAATCAGTTCGTCGTGCGCGGCGCGTAGTTCCTGTTCGGCGCGCGTGCGCTCGCTCACTTCCTTCGTCAGTTGCTCGTTCGCCTGCGACAGGTCGGCCGTGCGCTCGGCGACGCGCTGGTTGAGTTCTGCATACGCCTTCTGCAACAGCGCGCGGCTGCGCATCACTTCGCGCACGCGCGCGCGGCGCATGCGCCAGTAGAACAGCAGCAGACACAGCGAGACATAGCCGAAGCCCGTCACGATCGTCGCGTAACGCGCGTCGGCGTTGACGGGATCGATGGGCGCCATCGTGATGAGACGCCAGTCCGGCTCGCCGAGCGTGCGTTGCGACGCCAGAAAACGCGGCGCCGCATAGTTCCCGCTGCGCCCACCGCCGATCCGCACGATCTGCGCGCCGCCTTCGAGCGTGCGCACCACCGACATCGGCAGCGGCGCGATCGGCTGCCGCGCGTACTGGCGCGTGTCGAAGATCGACGCGATCACGTCGCTGGTTAGCGGCTTGACCGTGTGGTACTTCCACGCAGGCACCGACGACAGAAAGATCACACCGTGATCGTCGGTGACGATGAGCGGCTCCGACGCGTCCGCGCCCTGGAACCATTCGAGATTCAGCTTGACCACGGCAACGCCGACGATCTTGCCGTCGCGGCGCACCGGTTGCGAAATGTAGTAGCCGGGATCGAGCGAAGTCGTGCCGATGCCGAAGAAGCGCCCGACCTTGCCCTTCACCGCTTCGACGAAATACGGCCGGAACAGATACTCCTGGCCGACGAAGCTGTCGGGCTGATTCCAGTTGCTCGCCGCCACGCAGCGGCCCGATGCTGTGACGATGTACGCGACATTCGCACGGGCACGGCGATTGAGGTCTTCGAGATATTGATTGGCGCGCGCGACGTTGTCCGCATCCGGCGACGCGAGCGCGTCCTGCACGATGGGATGTTCGCCGAGCAGATAGGGAAGCGACTCGTAGCGTTCGAGCGTGCTCTTGAGGGCGGCTGTGGTTCGGTCGGCGCGCACGGCGGCGTTGCGCCGCAGCGTATCGATGCCGTGCTGCCACGTGATGGTCCACGTGAGTCCGCAGGCCGCCACGAGCCCGGCGACGAGCGCGAACAGGATCAACAGGCGGCGCGTCACGATGGCGGGAGTCGTTCGATGAGGATCGCCTATTGTGTCATACCCGTCCTCATCGCCGGGCGCGTCGAACTCGTCGAGCGCTTCGGCTGCCGCACGCGCTTGCGTCTGCGCGGACGGCGCCTGCGTTGCATGCGGCGCCGCGCCGTGTTGCCGCGGCGCCGCTTTCATGGCTCAGACCTCGGCCGATTCGGTGACCGCGACATCGCGGCGCAATGCAGCGCGCAGCTTCGAGCGATCAAGTTCTTTTTCCCATGCCGACACGACAACCGTCGCCACGCCGTTGCCGACGATGTTCGTCAGCGCGCGGCATTCGCTCATGAAGCGGTCGATACCGAGAATCAGCACCATGCCCGACAGCGGAATGGTCGGCACGACGGCGAGCGTTGCAGCCAGCGTGATGAAGCCTGCGCCCGTTACGCCGCTGGCGCCCTTCGACGTCAGCATCGTCACCGCGAGCAGCGTCAGCTGCTGGCCCCACGTCAGGTCGGTGTTGGTCGCCTGCGCGATGAACAGCACGGCCATCGTCATGTAGATGTTGGTGCCGTCGAGGTTGAACGAGTAACCGGTCGGCACGACGAGACCCACCACCGAGCGCGAGCAGCCGAGCTTTTCGAGCTTCAGCATCAGTTGCGGCAGCGCCGCTTCCGACGAGCTGGTGCCCAGCACGATCAGCATCTCTTCCTTGATGTAGGCGACGAAGCGCAGGATGTTGAAGCCGACCATGCGCGCGATGATGCCGAGCACCACGACCACGAACACGACCGAGGTCAGATAGAACGTGCCGATCAGCTTGAGCATCGGCACCAGCGAGCCGATGCCGTACTTGCCGATGGTGAACGCCATCGCGCCGAATGCACCGATCGGCGCGAGCTTCGTGATGATGCCGACCATGCCGAACAGAATGCTCGACAGACTTTCAATGAAGCTCGTCACCGGCTTGCCGCGCTCGCCGACATGCGTGAGCACCGCGCCGAACAGCAGCGCGATCAGCAGAATCTGCAGGATCTCACCTTGCGAAAATGCCGACGACAGCGTGTCCGGGATGATGTGCATGAAGAAGTCGACCGTCGACTGGCCATGCGCCTTCGCCGCATACGAGGCGACTTCCTTGCCGTTCAGCGAGGCGGGATCGACGTTGAAGCCGGCGCCCGGTTTCAGCAGGTGCGTTGCCGCGAGACCGAGCACGAGTGCGAATGTCGAGACGATTTCGAAGTACAGCAGAGCCTTGCCGCCGACGCGCCCGACCTTCTTCATGTCTTCCATGCCCGCGATGCCCGTCACCACGGTACAGAAGATGATCGGGCCGATCACCATCTTGATGAGCTTGATGAACGCATCGCCGAGCGGCTTCATGTCGGTGGCGAGCGCGGGATAGAAGTGCCCCAGCGCAATACCGATGATGATCGCGACGATCACCTGCACGTAGAGGACTTTATAAATAGGTTTCTTCACGATGGTGTTCCTGCAATGGAGTAAAGCTTGGGTGGACCGGAGGCTGGCCACGCATCGCATGGACGAACGAATTGACGTGCGTCGTGCGCGCAGACAGAGCCGCGAACAGACGACGAAATCAGAGGGACCAGAACGGGAACTTGAGCATCGTTGTCTCCATGCGTTGTAGTTGACGGGCCTTTGCGGCCTCGCTTTCTTTTTGCAAGGTCGATGCCAGCGCGCAAAATAGAGCTAGTGCGCTGATTTTTAAGACTATTCTGAAGCGTCGATAGGCGCAGACTTCCGGGTTTCCGGAAATCCGGAATCCGGGCGTCCGGAAACCCGAACGCCCGTATCCAGCAAGGTTAGGGTTAACCCTTGGCGCCTTCTTCGAGCACGAGGAGGTTTTCGTGCGAAAAACCGAGCGCCACCGGCTGACCGCGTTCGGGCAAACGGCGGTTCGGATCGTTGAAGACATCGAGCGAAATCACTTCGTCTTTGACGCGTGTCCGGATGCGCACGATCGCGCCGAGAAAGCTCACGTCTTCGACGGTCGCCGTCAGCGTGTTGCGGCCCGCGGCGGGCGGTTCCAGCACGATCGCCTCCGGGCGCAGCGCGAGCATCCGTTTCTTGCCGGCGTCGTCGGCGGCAAGCGCCTGCGTGGTGTGGAGTTCCTGGCCGTCGACAGCCATCCGGCCCGTCGACGGATCGACCACATGCCCAGACAGAATATTCAACGTGCCGACGAACGACGCAACGAACCGCGTGCGCGGATAGTTGTAGATCTCGAGCGGCGTGCCGACCTGCTCGACGCGGCCTTCGTTCATCACGACGATGCGGTCGGAAATCGACAGCGCTTCTTCCTGATCGTGCGTGACGAAGATCGACGTGATGCCGAGTTCGCGCTGCAGCGCGCGAATATCCTGGCGCAGTGAAATGCGGATCTTCGCGTCGAGCGCCGACAGCGGCTCGTCGAGCAACAGCACTTGCGGCTTGCCCGCGAGCGCACGCGCCAGCGCGACGCGCTGCTGCTGGCCGCCCGACAGTTGCCATGGATACCGCTCGCCCAGATGCGGCAGCTTGATCAGTTGCAGCATCTCATCGACGCGCTGCTTGATCTCGCTTTGCGGACGATGCGCGATCTTCAGCCCGAAGCCGATGTTGTCCGCGACTGTCATGTTCGGAAACAGCGCATACGACTGAAACACCATGCCGACCTTGCGTTGGCGCGTGCGCAGATGCGTCACGTCGCGGCCGTCGAGGCGGATCGTGCCGCGCGTCGGCGATTCGAAGCCCGCGATCATGCGCAGCACCGTTGTCTTGCCGCAGCCCGACGGTCCGAGAAACGTGATGAACTCGCCGCGCTCGATCTTCATGTCGAAGTGATGCAGCGCCGTGTTCGCGCCGAACGTCTTGTGCAGGTTTTCGATCTCAAGAAATGCCATGACGGTGCCTCAATTCAACATCAGGGTTTTTGCGCGGCGAGCGTGCGCGCGGAGCCGAACACCTGGATCAGTCCCATCGACGCCCACGTGACCGCGAACGCGATGATCGCGAGCGCCGACGGTTCGTACGCGCGGTTAGCGCCGATCAGCTGCAGATACGGGCCGAACGCCGGCCGGTCCAGCAGGCTCGCGAGCGTGAACTCGCCGATCACGACCGCAAAGGTGAGAAACGCGCCCGACAGAATGCCCGAGCGGATATTCGGAAAGATCACCTTGAAGAGAATGGTCGGCCAGTTCGCGCCGAGACATTCGGCCGCTTCCGTCAGCGAGCGAATGTCGACGGCGCGCAGGCCGGCATCGACCGCGCGGTACATGTACGGCAGCGACAGCGTCACGTAGCCGAACACGAGCAGCAGATCAGTCGCGCGTTCGTTCGCGGTGAGCGGCAGAATCGAACTGCTGTTGTAGATGCGCAGATAGCCGAACACGATCACGATGGCGGGCACGACGAGCGGCAGCAGCGTGATGAACTCGACAATGCCGCGCAGCTTCGGCAGGCGCAGTTGCACCCAGTATGCCGTCGGCACGACGAGTAGCACGCCGACAACGATCGTCAGCAGCGCCATCAAAATCGAATAACCGAACGACGCCTGAAAATGCGGGTCGCCGAGCACGACCTTGTACGCATCGAAGCTGTACGTGCCGCGGCGCATGCGCAGGCTGAATTCGAAGGTCGCGATCAGCGGAATCAGAAAGTACAGGGAACCGACGATCATCGCCGTCCATGCGCCCACGCGCGATTGTTTGTTCATCGACGGCCCCTTTCGACGCGCGAACGCAGCCAGATATAGCCGCCGTTCGACAGCCCCGTCACGAGAATCATGCCGAGCGCGAGCGCATAGCCGAGATTCTGGTTGTGCAGCACGTCGCCGCGAATCTGCGCATAGAGCAGGATGGTCACGATGTTCAGCGAGCTGCCCGTCAACGCATACGCCGTCGCCACCGCGCCGAACGAGTTCGCGAACAGCAGCAGCGTCGCGCCGAGCACGCTCGGCCACAGCACGGGCAACGCGACATGACGCCAATACTGGTAAGCCGTGCCGCCGAGGCAATCGCACGCCTCGCGCCATTCGCGCTTCAGGCCGTCGAGCGCGGGCGTGATGATCAGCACCATCAACGGAATCTGGAAATACAGGTAGGTGATCGTCAGGCCCCAGAAGCTCAGGATGCTGAAGCCCGTCGAATAGAGATTGATGTCCGCGTACTTCTTCAGCAGCACCGTCACGAGCCCGACGCGTCCCAAGGTGCAGATGAACGCAAACGCGAGCGGCACGCCCGCGAAGTTCGAGGCGACGCCGGAGAACGTCAACAGCGTCGGACGAATCCAGCCTGGCAGCTTGCCGTGCACGGCCGCCCACGCGAGCAGCGAACCGAGCACCGCGCCGCCGAATGCCGAAGCCGCGCTGACCTTGAAGCTGATCCAGTAGGCGTCCATCACGCCTTCCTGGAACAGCTCGCGCATGTTGGCGAACGTGAAGTGGCCTTGCGCGTCCTGGAACGCGCCGACCATCAGGAAGCCCGTCGGCAGAATCAGGAACAGCAGCGCGAAAATAAAGAAGGGCAGCACGCCGATCCATGTCCAGACAGGCGACGTCCGGCCCGGGCCGTCGACCTTCGGCGCAGGTTGCGGCACGGACGGAACCAGCAGGTCCGCCTGACCGCCCGGCCCGGCTCCCGATGAAGCGCTCATAACTCACCCTCGAACAAACTCAACCGCTTCGTCTCGCCGTTCCATCCGGCGCGCGATGCGGACCGAAAGCCTGGCCCGCATCGCATCATGCAGCGCTTACTTGACGTTTGCGCCGACCACGGAGTCCCACTGCTTCGTCACGACTTCCTTTGTCGCGTCCTGCTGCTGCAGCGTCGGGAACACGGCGTTCTTGTACGCCGATGCGGGCGGCAGCTTGTCGAGCAGCGCCTGCGGCACCTTCTTCTGCGACACGAGCTCGTTGTAGCGGATCGGGTGGCAATAGCCCGTCAGCCAGCCGATCTGGCCTTCGTCCGAGTACAGGTATTCCAGCCACAGCTTCGCGGCGTTCGGATGCGGCGCGTAGGCGCTGATCGCCTGCACGTAGACGCCCGCGACGACACCCGTCTTCGGCACGACCACCTGCACCTTCGGGTTGCCCTTCAGCGTGTCGCGATCGGCGAGCGCGTTGTAGTCCCAGCGCACGATGATCGGCGTCGTGCCTTGCGCGAGCGATGCGGCCTTGCCGATCACCGGTACGAAGTTGCCGTTCTTGTTCAGATCGGCGAAGTACTTGAGGCCGGCTTGCGCCGCCTTGCTCGCATCGCCCTTGGCGGCGGAAAGACCGGCCGCGTACACGCCCTGGATTGCCTGGTTCGCCGAGCGCGGATCGCCCGCGAGCGACACGGCGTTCTTGTAGTCGGACTTTTGCAGATCGGCCCAGTCAGTCGGGACCTTGTCGATCATGTCGGCGTTCACTTCGAACGACAGCACGCCGTAATAGTCGCCCGTCCAGTAGCCTTCAGGGTCCTTGTTCTCATTCGCGATCGACTTCCACGTCGCCACCTTGTACGGCTGCAGCAGACCTTGCGCCTTCGCCGCCGGACCGAACGACAGACCGACGTCGATTACATCGGGCGCCTGCGGACCCTTGTTGCCCTTGTTCGCCTTGATCGCTTCGATTTCATCGCCGGACCCGGCATCGGGATTCAGTTCGTTGACCTTGATGCCGTACTTCTTCTGGAAGTCCGCGATCATCGGGCCATAGCCGCACCAGTCGTGCGGCAGCGCGATCACCGTCAACTGTCCTTCCTGCTTCGCCGCTGCGACGAGCGCATCGGGCGGCGCTGCAACGGCATTCCCCGCGGCTGCCACGCCGGCCAGCGCCGACGCCGAAATGAAACAACGCAACGTGGTCGGTTTCATAGTTTTCTCATCCTCTGCCGAAAATTGCTACGTTAGGAAAACTGCATGTCGACGTCTTTCGATGTGCACTTACGCACGCTTCTTTGTCTAGTTCACGACGTCCGCGCCGATCATATCGAGGCGATCGGTACAAATCATGTCAACGCCCCACTTCGCCAGTTCACGCGCGCGCGCCGGATCGTTCACCGTGTATGCGAGTACGCGCAGGCCGGCATCGCGGATCGCGCGGATGTTCTGTTGCGTCAGATGCTTGTGGTTCGCATGCAGCGATACGCAGCCCAGCTCGCGCACGATGGCGAGCCAGTCGTCGGGCAGCGCCTCGAACAACATGCCGCGCGGCAGCGAAGGCGCGGCGTCGCGCGCGGCCTTTAGCGCTTCGAACGAAAACGACGACAGGAGCGGCTTTTGCGCGCGCCACAGGTCTTTGGCCGCGAGCGCGACAAGGCGCCCCGTGATTTCGTCGCGGCCAGGACAAGGCTTGATTTCAATGTTCGCTGCAATCGCTTCAGTCGCGCAGCGCGCCGCCACCTGTGAGAGTGTGGGCAGGCGTTCGTCTGCGAAGCGCGAATCGAACCACCCGCCGGCATCGAGCGATGCCAGTTGATGCCACGTATGCTGCGCGGCCGGGCCGTGGCCGTTGGTCGTGCGGTCGAGGTCGTCGTCGTGCAGCAGGAAGGTCTGGTCGTCGGAAGAGAGCTTCGCGTCGAACTCGATCATCTTGTAGCCGAAACGCGCGCACATCTCGAAGCCCGCGAGCGTGTTCTCCGGCGCGAGCTTGCCGCCGATGCGATGCGCGACGAGCCGTGGATACGGCCAGTCTGCGATTAATGCCTGATCGATCCCGTTGCCCATCGTGCTTGCCTTCACAAAGATCTGATGGAACTGCGGCCTGCGTGCGCCGATGTATCTTATTCTGAGGATCGCGAATGGATGCTCTTCCATCCGCGAAGCGACGCAAGCCTGTCAATGCACGACATCCCGCTTGCCAGGAACATTACCCAGCGGATATTTCATTTCGTTTTCGAAAATGCGCTGTTCGCGATGTTTCAAATCGGGCGCGAATGTCTCAAAATGCGAAGGCTAAATACAAATACCCAAAGTTGCAAGCTCCCAAAAAAATACAACCGCAAAGGACACAGGCAACCCATCTGTCATGCATTTTGACATCGCATCGACATAATCCGTTGGTAGTGGTTTATACCGAAACGCGCGCATGGCAACGGTGCAAAGAGCAAAGCGTGAGCAGCACGCAAAACGTTAAATACGACCAGGCGAGGAACGATACGTATGTGGCAGGAAGACCGTCATCAACGAATACGCGCGCTGCTCTCGACACTCAAACGCGTGTCGACCGAGCGCATCATGGCGGACCTGGGCGTATCGCGCGAAACCGTGCGGCGCGACCTGCTCGATCTCGAAGCGCTCGGCGAGTTGCGCCGCGTGCATGGCGGCGCGATCAAGCCCGCCGACGAGGCGCCCATCTCCGAACGCGCGCAGACGCATGTGAAGTCGAAGAAGGCCATCGCGAAGGCGGCGACGGGAGTGGTCGCGAGCGGACAAACGCTTTTCATCGATGCTGGCACGACCACGGCGGCACTCGCCGATGAACTCGCGAAGCTTGCCAATCTCACCATCATCACCAATTCGATCGATGTCGCGATGAAGATGCGCGGCGCGCCCGACAAACGCGAGGCGTCAGCAAATGAAGTCATTCTGCTAGGCGGCTCGATCAGCGACCGCGCGTTGTCCACCACGGGCGAGACGACGATTCTCGATATCCAGCGCTATCGCGCGGATATTGCGCTGCTGTCGCCTGTTGGCGTCGATCCGAAGCACGGCGCGAGCAATTACGATCGCGCGGAAACGGAAGTCGCGCGCGCGATGGTCGCCAATGCGGATAGCGTCGTGATACTCGCGGACTACAGCAAGATTGGCCAGCGCAGCCGCATCGCATATTGCCCGCCCGAAAAGATCGATCTGCTGATCACCAATCCCAAGGCGACGGAAGTCGCGACGTTCGCGCAACTGAAGCGCAAAGTGGGGAAAGTGATACTTGCGTGATGTCGTGTGTGCGGTGCGTCACATTTGTTGGGGTACCGTGACGCCCGGCACCTCTTCATGCATGCGTTTGCGCAAACGCGTATCGTGCAGCGCGCCTGCCGCGTCGAGTACCGGGTAAGCGGTCGAACAGAACAGCGAGTTGAGCCGCTTCATGTCGCTGATCACATCAAGATGCAGCGCGCTCGTTTCGACGCTGCGCAACGTCTGACCCGCGAGGCGGTCGAGATGCTTGTACGAATACGCGCGCTCGAGATCGCGGAAGCGTTCCTTCTCCGCGAGCAGCAACTCCGCGCAACGCAGATCGTTGTTCAGGAACACCGACATGCCCAGTTGCAGATTACCGACCAGACGCGTATGCAAATCATCGAGTTCGCTCAAGCCCTCTTCCGAAAACGAGAGGCGGTGCGCAATCTTCTTCTCTTCGATATCGGTGACGATGCGCTCGATGATGTCTCCCGCATGTTCGAGGTTGATCGTCAGCGCGATGATATCGGTCCAGCGGCGGCTGTCGGTGTCGTCAAGTTGCTCGCGTGAAATGCGCGCGAGATAGGTTTTGACCTCGGCATACAGATGGTCGACGTCATCGTCCATGCGGATCGTGTCGCGGGCCTTGGTCAGATCGTTGTGATGGATCAGATGCGAGACGTTGTCGAGCATCGCGCGCACGATATCGCCGATGCGCAGCACCTCACGCGCGGCGTTCGACAGCGCGAGTGCAGGCGTGGCAAGTGACGCGGTGTCGAGATGAATCGGACGAAGCTGGCCGTTCGGGTCCGGCCGCTCGGGTAGCACGCGGCAGCACGCACGCGCGACGGTGTCGATCAGCGGCATGCATGCGCAGCAGCGCAGCGTGTTGTAGATCACATGGAAGCCGACTACGGATTCGCGTGGATTGTTGATCAGGACAGGCAAGCCACGCGCGAGCAACGACGTGAACGGCAGGATCAGCAACGCGCCCGCGAGCTTGAACGCGAGGCTGCCGAGCGCAAGCCGACGCGCCGCCGTGTTCTGCGCGACCGTGCCCGCCAGCGCCAGCAGTCCGCTGCCGAGGTTCGCGCCGATCACGAGACACAGCGCCACCTTCAGCGAGATCACGCCCGACGACGCGAGCGTCGCCGTCAACAGCACGGCTGCGAGACTCGAATACGAAATGACGGCGAAGGTCGCGCCGACCAGCGCATCGAGCATCGTGTCGCCCGTCAATGCGCCGAACATGACGCGCACGCCGGCGCCGTGCATCATCGGCTGCGCGGTTTCGACGATCAGATGCAGCGCCAGCAGAATCAGCCCCAGCCCGATTGCCGTGCGGCCGACCTGGCCCAGGCGGTTCTGTTTGCGAGAGAGAAAAAGCGGCACGCCGAAGACGATCAGAAACGGCGACAGCCACGACAGATCGAGTGTGAGAATGCGCGCCATCAGCGCCGTGCCGACATCCGCGCCGAGCATGATGGCGAGGCCGCTTGCGAGCGGCAGCATGCCTTGGGCTGCGAACGACGTGACGATCATCGCCGTGGCATTGCTGCTCTGCACGAGGCTCGTGACGCCGACACCTGCGGCGAATGCCTTTGCACGGCTATTCGTGCTGCGCGCCAGCGCGCGTCGCAGATCGGCGCCCCATACGCGCAGAATACCGGTGCGCACGATATGCGTGCCCCACACCAGCAACGCGACACCCGACAGCAAGTTCAACAGGATCAACATAGGCACGACGCTTCAGGACTTCCGCGATCGCCCGGAAAGCCTGCGTCGTTGTTGCGGGACGCGGGCGTCCGGATCTCTTGATGGCTAGTGTTGCATAGTTTTGCGTTGTTGTAGTTTTGTGTGTTTTGGTTTTTTGTGGCATTTGCAACAAAATGTGTGGAGGGCTGCGCATGCTGGGGTGTGTTTTGGCGGTGCGCGTGCGGTTTTGGGGTTTTTGCTTTTGCGCTGGCATCCGTGATTTGTTAGCTTGCTTCAAGCGTTGCCCCTGTGCGGGGCGACGCTTGAAGCACGAAGGCATAACGCGGATGCCAGCGCAAAAGCAAAAACACCACCAGCAACGTGCGATGAACCAATCGGGATAGGGGCAGGCCTCGCGGCCCGACCCCTCCCACGCCACCGTGCGTACGGGTCCGTACACGGCGGCTCGGATCGGTTAGCCGGCTGGACCGACCGAGGGAAGTCCAAGAGAACGTAGATACCGGTTTGGCAGTGCGAGACCCAGCGCGGGGCTACAACTAAGGCGCCATGCATTGTGCGGCGATCCAACGGTCCGAGCGGCTAGATCACGGCTAACCCCGCGGGCAGTCAGCTCCTTGAAACGGGTCCGGCCACGCTTCCATTGCTTCCAGAAGAAGCAGCGGATGCGGCGACGAATCCATTCATCGAGGCGCTTCAACACGCTTGGGGTTTCGCAGAAACCAAAGTAGCCACGCCAGCCAGTGAGATACCGCTTCAGCGTACCAATCATCTGGTCGACGCTGATGCCTCGTGTGCGCTGTGTCAGTTCCCTTATCCTCTCCTTGAAGCGGGTCAGTGCCTTGGGCGCAATGCGCCGTTTGACCTGTTCCCGGCTCGAGAAGGTAAAACCCAGAAACTTCCGCGTGTGTGGTGGCGCGACTGCGCTCTTCGCTTCGTTGACCGTCAGCTTGAGCTTGCCAGTGAGGAAGGCTTTAAGGCCCATCATCACTCGCTGGCCGGCGCGTTCGCTACGTACGTAGACGTTACAATCGTCGGCGTACCTCACGAACCGCAGTCCGCGTTGCTCAAGCAGCTTGTCAAGATCGTCGAGCATCAGGTTGGATAACAGCGGCGACAGGGGACCGCCTTGTGGCGTGCCTTCGTCCGTTGCACCAACCAGCCCGTGTTCCATCACGCCTGCCGTCAGGAACGCACGGATCAGCTTCAGCATACGCTTGTCGCTGATCCGGCTTGCCACCCGGCTCATCAGGATATCGTGGTTCACGCGGTCAAAGAACTGCGCCAAATCCAGGTCTACCACCCAGCCATGTCCTGCCTGGATGTAGCCCTGCGCGCGCGCCACGGCCTGATGCGCCGAGCGTCCCGGACGGAAGCCATAACTGGAGTCCGAGAACGTCGGGTCCCACTGTCTTTGCAGCACCTGCAATACCGCCTGCTGGACGAGCCGGTTGAGCGCAGAAGGAATGCCGAGCTTGCGCACGCCACCTCCGTCCGGCTTGGGTATCTCGACTCGTCTCACAGGTTGGGGCTTGTACGTGCCGTTCAGCAGCGCGTCCTTTATCGACGGCCAATGCTCACGCAGGTACGCCGGTAATGCCTGAACCGTCATGCCGTCCACGCCCGGTGCACCCTTGTTCGCTTTCACACGCTTCAACGCCTGCTGCAGGTTCTCCCTCTCGCAGACTTCTTCCATCAGTCGGTCACAAGCCGACGGGCTTTCAGGCTCGGGGTCCGCCGCCATAGGTTCAGCCCCTCGATCAGCAACCACCGGGGCTTCACCCCTTCCTCTGCTATCAAGGACGCGATGCCTGCTGCGTTCCCATGTCGAGTTCTCCGGCTTATTCGCCGCTCCTCTCCGTTTGGGCCTTCAGGCGTCGCCGCCCTAATATGCCCGCTGCTGACTCCTGCTCGGCGATCAATAGCCCTTACGAGCCGTTCAGTCCTGATTCCAGGACACCAGGCAGGCCTCCCGGGGTAAGCACAACCGCCTTCGCCACACACCCGCCAGATTTACCACCCCAGCCCTTGATGGTTGTGGACTTCGCGATCATTGGCTCGCTCGTCCGGCCGGGTAGGCCTCGTATCTGGTTTCTGTTCGTCAGGTCGTGGCTTTGCTACGCGCTTCCTTCAGACCCCGCCTCGCGACGACGCCCTTGCGTTTCGCTAGCCCTTCGCCACCATCAGGCTGGGCAGGGGACTTTCACCCCCAAGCTGTTGGGCATGCTCGGCACACCAAAAAAAAGCCCGCTTGCGCGGGCATTTTCAGTCAGACGGCATCAGCCAATAGACAAAGACAAACCTCACACCACGCCGGCATCGTGCGCCTGCACATCAGCGTGATAACTCGACCGCACCATCGCGCCAACCGCCGCATGCGTGAACCCCATCTTGTACGCTTCTTCCTCGTACATCTTGAACGTGTCCGGGTGCACATAGGCACGCACAGGCAGATGGTGCTCCGAAGGCTGCAAGTACTGCCCAATCGTCAGCATATCGACGTTGTGCTCGCGCAGATCACGCATCACCTGAAGGATTTCTTCCTCCGTTTCGCCGAGCCCAACCATCAAACCAGATTTCGTCGCGACGTCCGGATGCAGCGCCTTGAAGTCCTTCAGCAGTTTAAGCGAATGCGCATAATCTGAACCCGGGCGCGCTTCCTTGTACAGACGCGGCACCGTTTCGAGGTTGTGGTTCATCACATCGGGCGGCGCTGCGTTCAGGATGCCGATTGCACGATCGAGACGGCCACGGAAGTCCGGCGTCAGGATTTCGATGCGCGTTTCCGGCGACAGCTCACGCGTCTTCGCGATGCACTCGACGAAGTGCGCCGCACCACCGTCGCGCAGATCGTCGCGATCGACGCTCGTAATCACCACGTACTTCAACTTCAGCGCGGCGATCGTGCGCGCGAGGTTCAGCGGCTCTTCCGGATCGAGCGGGTCGGGACGGCCGTGGCCGACGTCGCAGAACGGGCAGCGGCGCGTGCACTTGTCGCCCATGATCATGAACGTCGCGGTGCCCTTGCCGAAGCACTCGCCGATGTTCGGACAGCTCGCTTCCTCGCACACCGTATGCAAATTGTGCTCACGCAAAATCTGCTTGATCTCATAGAAACGCGAACTGCCCGTCGCCGCCTTCACGCGAATCCAGTCGGGCTTCTTCAGTTTTTCGATCGGAACGATCTTGATCGGAATGCGCGCGGTCTTGGCTTGCGCCTTCTGCTTGGCGGTCGCGTCGTAGGGCGCCGGAGCGGCGGCGTTGACAGGACTCGAGGCTGCGGGATTCGCGGTAACGTCAGTCATTCGTTCGTTCCAGTCAGGCGGTGATGGCACCGGCCTGCGGTAGGCCGACGGCTGCGGGGATGCCGTCGATGTTGGCGATGAGGCTTGCTGCAAGGGTTCGGGCTACGTCGTCCCAGCCGGCTGCGACGCCTAGCGTCGCCATGTCGACTGTTTCGAGCCCCGCGTAACCACATGGGTTGATGGCGAGAAACGGCTGCAGGTCCATTTTCACGTTGAGGCTGACGCCGTGATAACTGCACCCGCTACGGATTTTCAGGCCCAGCGCGGCGATCTTCGCGCCAACGTGCAATCCGGCGTTCGGCTGCTCAGGCGCGACATAGATGCCCGGCGCACCCGCCTTGCGTTCACCGGCCAGATTATACGCCGCGAGTGTGTCAATTACGGCCTGCTCGATCCGCGTCACCAGTTCACGCACCATCAGCTTTCGTCGGCGTAAATCGAGCAGCAGATAGGCGACCACCTGGCCGGGGCCGTGGTACGTGATCTGGCCCCCACGATCGACCTTGACGAGCGGAATGCTGCTGTCGGCAGTGAGCAGATGCGCGGGATCGCCCGCCTGGCCGAGCGTGAAAACGGGAGGATGTTCGACGAGCCAGATTTCGTCAGATGTTTCGGCGGTGCGCGAATCGGTGAACGCGCGCATCGCGTCAAAGCTGGCCTGATAGTCTTCCGAGCCGCGCCAGCGCACGATCACCGGCTGCGCTGAATGGCTTTGCGCTGCGGCGTCGGACGCAACGGCGTCAGGCTGGATGGAACTCGAAGACTCGGGGGACGGTGAAACCGGCGTGGCACACATGATTCCGGCAGTTTACCGAAATCCCGCGCGCCTCGCCGGCCACGCGGGCAATAACTGGGATCAGAAACCGTGATCAGACGGTGCGCCATCCGGCGCGCAGCCATGCGCCAAGGCGTTCGCTGACGCGCGCGGCCCAGTTGAGCGCCTTTTGCTCCGGCCGCGTCGGCACGTAAAACGCAACCCGCGCCTGCGTGCCGCGCTCGACGGACAGCCACAGCCGCTCGCCGCGCCGCAGACGCAGCGTCTTGCCCGGCTCGAGCCAGTAATCTTCGACGTCGTCGCTGCGGGTCGCCCACACCGCGCCGCCAGAAACAGCCAGGCGCGTGCTGCGCGTGATCTTCATCGGAACGGTTTCACCAGCTACGATTTCAAACGTGATGCTAGAGGAAATTTCTCGCATGATGGCCTCGCCAAAAATCGTTTCATGGCTACAATCCTATATGCGACAAGGGTTTACGCCAAACGATCTATTTTCACCCGTATGTGAGAAAAATTGCGATGGACCTCCGCCAGCTACCTGCATTGAACGCGATCAAGGCCTTCGAGGCCGCCGCCCGCCATGAGAGCTTTTCGCGCGCCGCCGACGAGTTGTACGTCACGCACGGCGCCGTCAGCCATCAGATTCGCGCGCTCGAAGAAGAGCTGGGCGTGAAGCTCTTCGCCCGCGATGGCAAGCGCGTGCGGCTAACTGATATCGGCCGCCGCTATGCCGCGCAGGTGCGCACGGCGTTGATCTCGCTGGCGGAAGCGACGCGCGAGATTCGCGCCGGCGACCGCGACCGGCGGCTGGTCGTGTCGATGCTGTCGTCGTTCGCGGCGCGCTGGGTGACGCCGCGCATCGGCCGGTTCATCGAGGCGAATCCGCAGTGGGATCTCGAACTGCTGTCGACCAACGCGCTCACTGATTTCGCCCGCGACGACGTCGATTGCGCGATTCGTTTCGGCAATGGCCCCTATCCGGGGCTGCACGCCGAACTGCTGCTCGAAGAGATGTTCTTCCCGGCGTGCTCGCCGACTTTCAACGGCGGCAATCTGCCGAAAGTGCCCACCGATCTCGCCAACGTTCCGCTCCTGCGCTCCGACGACGAGCTATGGCGTCCGTGGTTCGACGCGGCCGGACTCACGGACTGGCCCGAGCCTAAGCGCGGCGTGCTGTATCAGGATTCGTCGAATCTGCTGCAGGCGGCCATCGACGGCCAGGGAGTCGCGCTGACCCGCCGCTCGCTCGCGATGCACGAAGTCGCAGCGGGCCGGCTAGTGCGGCTGTTCAATATCGATGGACCGAGCCCGTGGCAGTACTACTTCATCTGCACGCCGCAACTCATGCAGACAGCGCGCGTGAAGGCGTTCCGCGACTGGGTGTTCGACGAAGTCGGGCGGTTTCGGATGTTGTTCGAGAGCGCGTGTAGCGAGAGCGCGAAGCGCTCGACGATCGATAAAACGCAGGGAAAGAAAGAGACACAAGCTGAGCAGGACGCATTGCACGTCCGGAAAGCGGCGGCGCAGACGGAGCGCTGAGCGCGCCCGCGTCCGCTCGCCGGAACATCATTTACAGCACCACCTTCACCATCGGGTGCCCGGTCAACGCCCGGTAAATATCATCCAGATGCTCGCGATTCAGCGCGCGCACCGTCACCGTCAAACCGGTGTAGTTGCCGCCGCTCGACGGCCGCACTTCGATACGTTCCGCGTCGAAACCACCGTCAAACTGGCGGATCACCTCGACGATCGTCGTCTGGAACTCGGGGTGCGACTTGCCCATCACCTTGATGGGGAAATCACACGGAAAATCTATCAATGACTCATTCACGGCATTCATGCTCGACTCCTTTACTCACCGCTCGCAATCACCCTATATGACTGCGAGCGGCGAAAAAGCAAGCCGCAGGTTTTCTACCTTTTACCGGCTTACTTCTTCTTGTTGAACATCAGCATCATCGAATCCCACACGCGGCCGACAATGCCCGCCTGCGGCACCGCCTGCAGCGCGACGAGCGGCACCTGCGCGAGCGTCTTGCCGTCGGCGACGAACTTCACGGTGCCGACCTGCTGACCTTCGGCGATCGGCGCGATCAGCGGATCGACGTGCTCGACCTGCGGCTTGGCCTTGTCGGCCATGCCCTTCGGCAGCGTGATGTACTGGTCCGTCTTGACGCCGAGCTTCACGGTATCCTGCGAGCCCTTGTAGACACGCGGCGTCTCGACCACCTGATTCGCCTTGTACAGACGCACCGCGTCGTACGCGGAATAGCCGTAGTTCAGCATCTTCAGGCTGTCCTGCACGCGGTCGTGTTCTTTCTGCTCGCCCATCATCACCGTCACCAGACGACGCGACGCATCGGGCGCGCCCGGCAGCGGACGCTTCGCGCTCGCGATCAGGCAGTAGCCAGCCGCTTGCGTATGACCTGTCTTGAGGCCGTCGACGGTCGGGTCGATCCACAGCAGACGGTTGCGGTTCGGCTGCTTGATCTTGTTATACGTGAATTCCTTGACCGAGAAGATGTTGTAGTAGTCAGGGAAGTCGCGGATCAGACGCGCGGACAGGATGGCGAGGTCGCCCGCCGTCGTGTAGTGCTGCGCGTCGGGCATGCCGTTCACGTCGGCGAAGTGCGTGTTCTTCATGCCGAGCTTCTGCGCTTCCACGTTCATCATGTTGACGAACTGCGCCTCGCTGCCGCCCACCAGTTCAGCCAGCGCGATAGCGGCGTCGTTGCCCGACTGGATGATCATCCCGTAGACGAGATCGTGCACCGTGACAGGCTTGTTCGCCTCGATGAACATGCGCGATTCGTCGTTCTTCACGCGGCGCACGGCCTCGCTCGGATTGATCGACTGATCCATCGTGATCTTCTTGGTCTGCAGCGCCTCGAACGTGAGGTAAGCCGTCATCAGCTTGGTCAGCGACGCCGGTTCGACGCGTTCATCCGGATTGCCCGATGCGAGCACCTGGTTGCTGGTGGCATCGACGAGCACCCACGAGCGCGCGTTCACGCCCGGGGGCGGCACCTGCGCAAACGCCGTGCCGGCGATCAGCGCGGCGGGCAGCGCAAGGCCCAGCGCCAGCTTGCTGGCGACGGATTGCGGAACGAAAGAAGCGAGGCTGGGAAGGCTGACAGAGCCGGGATTCGAAAAGCGCATAGGATCGATTCGGGCAGAAATGGGCTGATGCGCAGGATGCGCAGTTCGGATGTTTCGCGTGATGCCGGACTGGCAGTCGACGCCGCGCGCGAATGTCACAGGCGGTACAGGTGAAAAAGTGACAAAAGCGCGGCACGGCATGTTTTTGACTGCTTGTCAGACTGTCTGTCACGCGGTCGGTTCGCGCAGCGCGCCTCGCATCTCGCGCCGAATCCGCTGCCATGAACTCACGAGCGAGGCGATTCGATCCACCAGACGGGCAATGCTGCGCCCAAAAAAGAGCGCTCATTATACGTGCTGCCGCCTGACAATTTGCCGTACGTCATGGAGTTTTCCCGCATTTTTCGAGGGCTTTTTACAACATGAGCGGCACGCGGCCGCTCATGTTTTCGCGATGCGCCGGCGCCGTGAAATCAGCGCCACGCGTCGACGATGATGCGCTTGAGGATATGCAGCTTGCGATGCAGGAAATGCTCGGCGCCCGGAATCACGACGACGGGCAGTTCCTGCGGCTGCGCCCAGTCGAAAACCGACTGGATGGGCACGGTATCGTCGGTTTCGCCGTGAATCACGAGCGTGTTTTCCGGCACGGGCGCGACTTCCCAGCGGCTCGCCGCCGTGCCCACGAACACCATCCGCTCGATCTCCTGCCCTTCTTCACGCAGCCGCGCGGCGACATGCGACAGCACGAACGTGCCGAACGAAAAGCCCGCGAGCACGAGCGGCAGGTCGGCGTGGCCCGGCTGTTCACGCATGTGGTCGAGCACGGCGCGCAAATCGTCGCGCTCGCCGACGCCCGCGTCATGCGTGCCTTGCGTTTCACCGACACCGCGAAAATTCGAGCGATACGTGATGTAGTTCAGCTGGACCAGCGTGCGCGCGAGCGTCTGCGCGACCTTGTTGTCCATCGTGCCGCCAAACAGCGGATGCGGATGCGCGACCAGCGCGATGCCGCGCGGCGCGGCGCCGCCGTCGCGGCTGGCGTCGGGCACGTCGACGGCGACTTCGATCTTGCCCACCGGGCCGTCGATCAGATATTTCTTCGTGTGTACGTTCATCTTGTATGGACGAGTGACGCGGTTGAAACGGTACGGATCAGCGGTCGATCAGCAGGCGCTCGACGATCTTGCCGTTGGCGAGATGCGAATCGACGATCTCGTCGATATCGCTCTTGTCGACGTATGTGTACCAGACGCCTTCTGGATACACGACGACAGTCGGCCCTTCCTCGCAGCGGTCGAGACACCCCGATTTGTTGATGCGCACCTGGCCGGGACCGGCGAGTCCGAGTTCTTTCACGCGTTTCTTCGCGTATTCCTGCATTTCCTGCGCGCCGCAGTTCGCGCAACTCGGACGCGTTGCGCCCTCTTCGCGCTGATTCAGACAGAAAAAGACGTGATACTTGAAGAAGGAATCCATGATGGCCGACGTGTGAGGTGCGTGGGCGAAGCGCTGCGCATGCATGACGCGGCTCGCCGCAAGCGGGGATAAGAGGTCCCGTCGATTATAACGACGGGGATCGAACATCGCAGATCGCTGCTGGCGTCGATGGCGTCGCTGCAACGGCATCGACCCAGCATGCATGCCCGCTACGCACGCGACCCGCGCCGCTTCGACAGCAATGCGCGTTCCGCCGACAACCCGACCCACACGAGCGCCGCATACGGCCACATCCACGCGAGCCAGCGCGCAAGGCCGTTGAAATGCAGATAGCGGCCTTGCCGCCAGTCGGCGAGCACGACGTCGAAATACGGATTCACAGGCAGCAGATTGACGAACACCAGCGAAACGACCAGCGCGATCGCCGCGAGCGCAACGCGCGAACTGCGCGGCAGCTTCAGCGTCAGCAGCATCGCGATGAAACCGCCGGCGAGACCGATCAGCGCGCCAGGCGTCGCCCAGTTGAACGCGAGGCCCGATTGCGATTGCAGAAACGTCGCGCCCGCCTTGACGGCGAGCGTCGCCACGACGAACGCGATCAGAAGGCGCACGCGCGGCGCGCGCTCGCGCATCGGCAGCGAGGCGAGCGCGCCTGCCGCCAGCAGATTGAGCGCAGTGATCACGGCTTCCCATGCATCGTCGGGCATCCACGCGGCGACGAGCGCAGGCCAAGCCGGCACATGCCACGCGGCGGGCGCCCAGGCGAGCAACGCATCCTGCATCGACGCGTCCGAGCGCAGCCACAGCTCGCGCGGCCATGAGCCCAGGCCGAGCAACAGCGGCGCCGGATACATCGTCGCGAACGGCCAAAGCGCCGCCAGCCCGATCACGGCCGTGCTATCGCGCTCGAACCACAGGAAGCGCATCCGCCGCAGCATGCCGCGATCGAGCAGCGCGCCTGTCAACGGCGACATCAGCGTCGCGCCGAGCAGCGCGCCCAGCGCGTTCGCGGCGAGATCGAGATTCGACGCGACGCGCGTCGGCAGATAGGTTTGCACGGCTTCCATCAAGCCCGACAGCAACGTGCCGAGCCCGAATGCGAAGGCGACGGCAATCGCGCCGCGCCAGCGCGGATACACGGCGAGCACGACCAGCGCGCCGAACGGCATATAGCCGAGCACGTTCGTGACGACATCGAAAGCCGTCAGATACTGCGGGAAAGGATCGAACAGATAGTCGAGCGGACCGATGCCGAGCGAGCGCCAGCCAAAGAACGGATACCACGACCCGTAGACGATCAGCGCCGCATACAGCACCAGCGCCTGCCTCGCAAACGCCGACGGCCGCCGCTGCCACGGCTTGTCAGCCATCCAGCGCTCCCGGGACTGCGCGACAACGCGTCATTGCTGCGCGACGAGCGCCTGCACGCCGAGCCAGGCGGAAATCTGCGCGACGAGGTCGTCGGTGGCCGCGGCGATCGCGCGCGCGCCGCCGGCGGCATCGGCTGAACTCGCGGGTGCGCGAGCGATGAAAGTACGCTGCCCGACCACCTTGCCGTCGACGAACAACGTCGTGCGCGCGGTCACGGAGCCGTGACTCTCGGACTGGCCGTCGAAGTCCTGCTCGAACTCGTCGAGGTCCACCTTCAGCACGGGCGCACGCACGCCGTCGCCACCCGTGAGCACCGTGCCGCGCGACGACAGCGCATTGCGCAGGCGCTGCGTGACGAGTTGCGCGGGCGGCATCGTCCAGTGGCTGTTCGCGTACGAGGCCGTCTGCTGCGAGTCCGAATACGTCATGCGATAGATGAGCTTGTCGGAATCGAGCGTGGCCGGCGCCGTGACTTCGAGCACCTTGATGGCAGGCATCGTGCCCGTGCTGCCGGGCAGCGGCGCCGGGCCGAGGTCGTATCGGATATCGGAGAGCGCGGCGGGATTGCCCGCGCAGCCGGCCAACGCGCCGAGCGCGAGCAGCAGCGCAGCGAGCGCGGCGCGCGAGGTGAAGAGACGGTTAATCGAGCGTGACATGCTGTGTTTCCTTTGAAATTCATTTGGCCGCGTGGCCCGCGGGCCACACGAAGCCCGGTTCGCCGGGACCGGGCGCGGCGCGCGGCGCACCGAACAGCAGGCTGTTGGGCGCTTCGTCGAACGTGCTCGCGGCGCGGTCGACGGCGCGCACGGCGGAGCGAACGTCTTCCGCCAGCGAATTCACGCGCGGCAGCGTGTCGTAGCCGACGCGCGCCGAGATGTCCTGCAGCGTCGCGTTCATCGCCGTCAGCGCATCGCCCGCCTGCTGCGCGGCCGTGCCGACCTTGTTCAGCGTGCCTTGCAGCGGACCGTCCGGACGGTTCAGGCCGGTGATCATCCGGTTCGTCGACGCGAGCGTCTGATCCAGCTGATTGAGCGTGCCCGGCAGCTTGCCGACGGCGGGGCCCATCTGCGCGGTGAGCGTGGTGACGCCGTCGGCGGCGTGCTGCAGGCTCGCCGCTGTCGCCATCAACTGGTCGCGCATTTCCGGCGACAGCAGCAAATCGACATCGCGCACGGTCTTTTCGATCTGCCGCAGCAGTACGTCGCCGCGCGCCTGCAACTGATCGAACAGGCCCGGACGCATGGGCAGCTGCGCGACTTCCTTGGCCGACGACACGAGCGGCGCGAGATCCTTCCCCGTGTCGTCGAGCTGGATGAACGCGAGGCCCGTGACGCCCTGCAGCCCGAGCGTGCCGAACGTCGAATGGGTGATCGGCGCGTTCTTGTCGACGAGAATGCGGATCAGGATCTGCCCCGGGTGCGTCCGGTCGAACTTGATCGACTGCACCTTGCCGACGTCGAGGCCGCGATATCGTACCGCAGCATCCGGGTACAAACCTGTGACATTGGTCCGCGCAATCAGATCGAAAGGTATGCGCACCGACCTGTCGACATTGAACAGAAACGCCGCCGCAGCGATCGCGACCACCATCACGACGGTGAAGAGCCCGGCCCAGAAGGCGTGTGATTTGTTTTCCATTGTCAGGTTCCTTCGGCGTTCATGGCGCGGTACGCAGCGGAATCGCTTCGGACGCGGGCTCCAGCGCTTCGGGCGGCAGCTTCGCGCGCCGCTCCGGCGACAATCCCTGCAACGCGAGCCGCCCGCGCAGCCCGAGAAAATACTCGCGGATGAACGGATGATCGTAGCCCGCCACTTGCTCGACGGGCGCCGCGACGACGACCTTGCGGTCCGCGATCACCGCGACGCGCGTCGATAGCGCGACCATCGTGTCGAGATCGTGCGTCACCATCACCACGGTCAGGCCGAGCGCGCGATGCAGTGCGCTGATCAGTTCGACGAACTCGTCGGAGGCCTGCGGATCGAGGCCCGCCGTCGGTTCGTCGAGGAACAGCAGTTCCGGTTCCAGCGCGATCGCGCGCGCGATGCCCACTCGCTTGACCATCCCGCCCGACAGCGCCGCCGGCATCTTCGACGCGTGCTTGCACGGCAGCCCGACCATTTCGAGCTTCAGCATCACGATGTCGCGCAGCAGGTCTTCGGGCACCTTGCCGAGTTCGCGCAGCGGCTGCGCGATGTTGTCGAACACCGACAACGACGAAAACAGCGCGCCGTGCTGGAACAGCATGCCCGAGCGCACGCGCATCAGGCGGGCTTCGTCCTTGTCGAGCGCGGCCATGTCCTCGCCGAACACCTTGATGCTGCCTGAGGTGGGCCGCTCCAGCCCGAGAATCTGACGCATCAGCGTCGTCTTGCCCGAACCCGAGCCGCCGACGATCGACACGATCTCGCCGCGCCGCACGTCAAAATCCAGATGCTGATGGACGATGTTGCGTCCATAGCGTTTGGTGAGGTTGCGCACCTCGATCACGGTTTCCGCGATTTCCGGCAGCGGCTGGTCCCGTACGGCGGTAGTGAGCGGCGCGATCATGACAGCCCCACGTTCTGAAAGAGAATCGCGAACACGGCGTCGGCGAGGATGACGACCGTGATCGACGTGACGACCGAAGTCGTCGTGCCCTCGCCGAGGCTCTGCGAATTGGCCTTGATGCGAAAGCCGAAGTGACAGCCGACGATCGCGATCAGCATGCCGAACACCGTGCCCTTGCCAAGCCCGATCCACAGGTTGGCGACGGGCACGACGGTCGGCAACGCGCGCGCGAAGTACGACATGTCGATCTGCAGCACGAGCTTCGCGGCGAGCGCGCCGCCGATCAGCGAGACGATGTTGGTCCACATCACGAGCAGCGGCATTGCGAGCGACAGCGCGATCACGCGTGGCAGGATCAGACGCAGGCCGTGCGGAATGCCCATCACGCGCATTGCGTCGAGTTCTTCCGTCACGCGCATCACGCCGATCTGCGCGGTGATCGCCGAGCCGGAGCGCCCCGCGACGAGAATCGCCGACAGCACGGGCCCGAGCTCGCGCAGCACTGACATCCCCAGAATATTCACGATGAACTGGTTCGCGCCGAACAACCGCAACTGTTGCGCGGACAGATAGCTCAGCACGATGCCGATCAGAAACGCGACGAGCGCCGTGATAGGCAGCGCCTGCGTGCCCGCGCTGTAGACGTTCGCCGAAATCTCCTTCCAGGGCGCGAGCTTCGGATTGCGCGCGATCGCCACCAGGTCGATGATCACGCGGCCGAACATCGCGACGCCGCCATACAGATGCTCGAACAGCGCGAAAATGCCCATGCCGAGCTTCGTGAACGGATCGAAGCGATGCACGGGTTCCGGGTTCTCGCGTGCGGTGTCGAGCAGCGCGATGCGGTCGAAGATGTCGCGCTGCGTATCGTTGAGCGCGACGAGATCGACGGGCAGCTTGTAGCCCCACACGCGCCACAGCGCCTGGCCGCCCACGTGGTCCATCCGCTCGACTCGCGACAGATCCCATTGCGCAACGTGCGCGCGGCTGTCGATCAGTTCACGCAAACGCGGCAGCGCCTTTCCGTGCAGGCGGTCGCGCGCCAGCGCGAGCGCCGTCCACTGGCCGGACAGGCGGACGATCTTGCCCTGGCTGCCTGCCGCGACTTCGAGGCCGGGAGGAGTGTCGTAGTTCAAGGATCGCTGGATGTGGTTATCGGATTAACGGGCATTGTAACGAAGCGTTCGAGATTGGGCCCTGGTGGGATGCCCGCCCGTGCGGCATGCCGCGCGCATCTTGTGAACAAAGCGGGGCCAGCGCATCTATCGATCACGATGACAGGCGCAGTGGCTAAAATACCCTCATGAATACTCCACTCTCCCCCAGCCCTTCGGGCGACTGGCGAATCGACCGGCAGCGCGCCGTCGCGCTGTTCGGCCCGGCCGCCAATGACTGGCCGATCGAAATCGTCGAAGAAACCGGCTCGACCAACGCCGACCTGATGGCCCGTGTGAAGGCGCTGCCGCGCGAGCCCGGCGCGCTCGCGCGGCCAATCGTGCGCGTCGCCTATCTTCAGACGGCAGGACGCGGCCGGCGTGGCCGCCCCTGGTATGCGGAACCGGGCAATGCGCTGCTGTTCTCGGTGGCTTGCGTGCTGCCGAGACCGCTCGAAGGACTCGCGGGACTGAGCCTCGCGGTCGGCGTAGCACTGGTCGACGGCCTGCGCTCGCTGCCCGTGTCCGGTCCCGGCCAGATCGCGCTGAAATGGCCGAACGACGTGCTGCTCGAAGGCGACAAGCTCGCCGGCATCCTGATCGAAACGGCATGGAGCACGCCGGACGCGAGCGCCGTCGTGATCGGCATCGGCACAAATGTGAAGGGCGCCGAGGAACTCGCCGCGAAGGTCGGCGCGCTCAATGCAGGCGTGCCTGCGCAGGCGCGCGGCGCGGCGCCGACGGCGCTGTCGCGTGCTCTGCCGAGCGCGAATCTCACTGACACCCTCGCCGCCGAACTAAACGCGCTGGACCCGGCGCTGCAACGCTTCGGCGCGGAAGGCTTCGCGCCGTTCCGGCAACGCTGGAACGGCTGCCATGCGTATGCGGGACGCGACGTCGTGCTGTTCGAGCAAGGCGTCGAAGTCGCGCGCGGCGTGGCGGCGGGCGTCGACGATCTCGGGCAACTGCTGCTCGATACGCCGTCCGGCCAGCAAGCCATCGCGACGGGAGACGTGTCGCTGCGTCTCGCGGACGACGAAAGCGGCGCTGCATGAGCGCGCCGTATCTGCTGATCGATGCGGGTAATAGCCGCGTCAAATGGGCGCTGGTTCACGTGGATGGTACACAGACGCACGCGGGCGCGTTTTCGCACGGCGGCCAACTGGTGAAGGGCACCGGCGATCCGTTGCAATCTAGACACGCGCCTGACTGGTCGACGTTGCCCGCACCCGGTTCGGCATGGTTATCGAATGTAGCCGGGGAAGCGGCGGCGCGCCGAATCGATGCGTTCATCGACGGGCACTGGCCCGGTCTCCCGCGCACGACGATCCGCTCGGCCGCGCAGCAATGCGGCGTCACGAACGCGTACACCACGCCGACGCAGCTTGGGAGCGACCGCTGGGCGGGCATGATCGGCGCGCGCGCCGCGTTCCCGGGCGAGCCGCTGCTGATCGCGACCTTCGGCACGGCGACGACGCTCGAAGCATTGAACGCCGACGGCGTGTTCGTCGGCGGATTGATCGCGCCGGGCTGGTCGCTGATGATGCGCTCGCTCGGCGAGCACACGGCGCAATTGCCGACACTCGACGCCACGGCCGCGCGCGGCCTGCTCGACGGCGAATCCGCCGGCGCGAGTCAAAGCGCGCCGCTCGCGCGCGCAGCGTGGTTCGCCACGGATACGCCGCGTTCGTTGTCGTCGGGGTGCGCGCTGGCGCAGATCGGGCTGATCGAGCGGATGTGGCGCGATCTGCAGGACGAATGGAAAGTGTCCGTGCGGCTCGTCGTGAGCGGCGGCGCCGCCGGCGAACTGGTGCGGGCGCTCGGCGTGCCGTACACGCGTCACGACTCGCTCGTGCTGGCGGGACTCGCGCTGATCGCCGCGCAGGCATCGGCCAATCCGTCGACGGACGCTCACCCGGCCTGAACGCCGGGCAACTGAACAAGCAAGCTGGAGAATTTCAACGATGCTGCGCTGGCTACTCGCCCTGCTCTTTCTCGCCAACGTCCTCGCGTTCGTCACGATGCGCGGGTTGTTCGGCCCTTCGCCGGCCGCCGGGCCGCGCGAGCCGAATCACCTGAACCGCCAGGTCCGTCCGGACCAATTGCGCGTGCAGCCCATGTCGTCCGCCGATGCTGCGGATCTGGCTGTGGTCGGCGGTCCGGCGCCCGTTGCGCCAATCGCGGCTTCGGCGCTGTCGCAGTAGCGCGGAAGCGTTCTACGACGCGGGCGCGAAACCCGCGTCACATTGTGCTCAGTCCTGAGCGCGCACCTTCTTCAGAAGCGCCGTCGTCGAGCGGTCATGCTCGAACGGAATCGCGAGCGCCTTGCCACCCCAGCCGCGCACCAGCGCGGATTCCGGCAACGTGTCCATGTCGTAATCGCCGCCCTTCACGAGCACGTCCGGACGCAGTGCGTCGATCAGCGCAACAGGCGTCTGCTCCCCGAAGCACACCACCCAGTCGACACTCTCCAGTGCCGCCAGCAGCGCCATCCGGTCGGCTTCATTGTTGATCGGCCGGTCGTCGCCTTTGCCGAGCATGCGCACCGACGCGTCGCTATTCACGCCTACGATCAGCGTCGCGCCCAGTGCCTTCGCGTCCGCAAGATACGTGACGTGCCCGCGATGCAGGATATCGAAGACGCCGTTCGTGAACACCACGGGGCCCGTCAGCGACGGGCGAAGTTGAGCGAGGGCGTCGCGGGTCGTGAGCTTGCGTTCGAAGGTAGCGGCCATGAGAGCAATCGTTGAGCGGGTTTGAGAGCCGAGGCGTGGCTCCGATGATAGAAGACGCACGCCCGCGACAAGATAAAAAAGAAAACGGCCCGGCGGTTCTCACCTGCCGGGCCGTTGCATGCCTGTGCGACACACCGGGCGGTCGGCCCGGCTGGCGCGCGGCCGTTATCAGGCCGGTTGTTGCGCTGTCTGCTGGTCAGCCTGCAGACGCGTCACGACTTCCTTGCGATAGCGGTTCAGTTCCTGAGCCGTCGTGAACGAGCGCTCGAACAGAATGGACAGGTTATGCAGAATGCGTTCGACCACCTTCTTTTCCCAGCCGTCGTCGAAACGGATCTGCTCGTCGAGCCAGCGCTCGAGCCACTCGGGATCGGGCAGGCGCGACTGAACGGTGTCGCGCGGGAACAGCGACTGGTTCACGTGCAGGTTGGTGGGGTGCAGCGGCTTTTCCGTGCGGCGCGCGGAGGCCATCAGCACACCGATCTTCGCGAACGCAGCGCGTGCGCCGTCGCCGAAGGTCGTCAGCGCCTTCTTCATGTAGCGCAGATACGCGCCGCCGTGACGCGCTTCGTCGCGCGAAATGGTTTCGTAGATCGCCTTGATGACGGGCTCGGTGTGCCATTCAGCTGCGCGGCGATACCAGTGATTCAGGCGGATTTCGCCGCAGAAGTGCAGCATCAGCGTTTCGAGCGGCGGCGCCGGATCGAATTCGAAGCGCACCGCGTGCAGTTCTTCTTCCGTCGGGCACATCTCCGGCTTGAAGCGGCGCAGATATTCCATCAGCACCAGCGAATGCTTCTGCTCTTCGAAAAACCACACGCTCATGAATGCCGAGAAGTCGCTGTCATGGTGGTTATCACGCAGGAACATTTCCGTGGCGGGCAGCGCCGACCATTCGGTAATCGCGTTCATCTTGATGGTCGCCGCCTGCTCATCGGTGAGCAGCGACGCGTCGAATTTGTCCCAGGGAATGTCCTTCTCCATATCCCATCGAACAGACTCGAGCGATTTATAAAGTTCCGGATAAAGCATGGTGTTCATGATTCCACCCCTGTTCTGCGCAAGGCGACGTCTGTTATCTGTTGCTACATTTGCGGCCAACGAACGGGAACTTTCGGAGACTTTCTCCGTCGTCAGCGCAGCATTCAATTTTACGCGGTAATCGGTTGCCAAGATGCAAGTGTTTGGCAAAAGAAATACTGCGGCTCGTGATACGTACGCGATTTTCGTGCCTCGCGTGCGCGGCCAACCGTGGGTGAGGGAGAACCTTTGCCTGGGGTCGTGCCAGCCTGCCGCCGAACGACGGCATTAGGGTCCGCAGCGGACGAACCGGCACCGTATGGCACCGTGTAAAACGGCGAATCTCGCGATCTTCGCACGCGTCCGCGGGCCAGAAAAAGCTTACACAATAATAGCATGCGGCCCTTACACGCCCCATTTTCGGACCGTCGAAACCCGCTTTGGCATTGACGCAAAACAACGTGCGCGCTCGTTGACCGCACGGTGTCAAAGGAATGTGCTAGCACGGCGACATTCCGTCGCAGATCGAGGCGCGCTGGCCGTTTCGGCCGCGCGCGCCCGTTTATCGCAAAAATCAGGCGTTCATTCGGACGCCGACGAGGTCTTCTTCGCAGACGATGCGCCCGCCCGTTTCGTGCTGGCCGCGCGCTTTGCGGCGGGACGCGGCGTGTCATCGGACTTCGCCTGCGCAGTGCTTTCCGTGTCGGGCTCGGGTGCGTCGTCGGGTTCGAGATCGCTCGGTTCGATCCCCGCGCCCGCTTCCGATGCGCCCGTCGCCGTCGTGGCCGGCGGCTGCGCCATCGCGAACTGCGCGATCTGGTTGAACTGCGCCTGCAGCAGATTCCACCAGCCGGACGCGTCGAACGCGGGCGAGCCCGCCGACTCGCCGGCTTCACCTGCTTCCGCCGCGCTCGCAGCGGGCTGAGGCTCGTGCCTCGGCGGCGCTTCAGGCGCGGGCTGCGTCATCGATTGCTGCGCGAATGCGCCGAACGCGCGCAACGTCGAGAGCGTCGCGCGCTGCACTTCGAGCGCCTGGATCGCCGACTGAAGCATGTTCAGATTCAGCTTTAGCCATTGCTCGACGGCGCGCATGTCGGTGATGCGCTTGTCGAGTTCCTCGACGTTCGTGAGCGGCGCCATCATGTCGGACATCATCGACAGCGACGGCACGAACCCCTGTGCCGAAGCCGGACTAGTGCCCGGAAATGCCGCGCCAAACGGCGTGAGGCGCATCATGCCCCACATGCGGTCGAGCATTTCAGCGGGCGGGAAACCTGGAAATCCGGGGAAAGGTGGCGTCGAGCCGGTGTTGTCGGTCATTGCGGAGCTCCTGTGTTCGGTTCTGGGCCTGTTGCGCCTGTTGCCGTGCGCTTATTGTGGTTCGCTTATTGTCCTTCGATCCAGCGTTCGAAGCGACGTTCGACATTCGCGGCTCGATCATACCGCGTGAATTTTTCGCAATGCGCCGCGTTCGCGGACGCGATTATCG
The DNA here is from genome assembly GCF_013426915.1 of Paraburkholderia sp. PGU19. Lineage (GTDB taxonomy): Bacteria > Pseudomonadota > Gammaproteobacteria > Burkholderiales > Burkholderiaceae > Paraburkholderia. The sequence goes on along the minus strand of NZ_AP023179.1, from coordinate 254,651 downwards.
TGCGCCTGTCGCCATGACGGTTTTGCGTCGGCCTGACGAAAGGCGCGTTCCGCTAGAACGGCTCCTTGCCCGGAAAATCCGGCGCGCGCCGCTCGCGCAGCGACGCCACGCCTTCCTTCACGTCCGGGCCCGCGAAACCCATGAATTCGAGCGCAAGCGATGTATCGAAGGTCGGTCCCGCCGAACGCAGCCAGTTGTTCAACGCATACTTGGTCCAGCGGATCGCCGTCTGCGAACCCTGCGCGAGCTTGCGCGCGACTTCGAAGGTCTTCGGCAGCAGATCGTTGTCGTCGACGGCCAGCGAGACGAGGCCGATGCGCTCCGCCTCTTCGCCGCTCACCGGCTCGCACAACATCAGGTAGTACTTCGCCTTCGCCATCCCGCACAACAGCGGCCACACGATCGCCGCGTGGTCGCCCGCCGCGACGCCGAGACGCGTATGACCGTCAATGATGCGCGCCGACTTCGTCGCAATCGAAATATCCGCGAGCAATCCCGCGACGAGACCCGCGCCCACAGCCGGCCCATGCATCGCCGAGACGATCGGCTTGCTGCAGTTGATCACGTTGTAGACGAGATCGCGCGCCTCGCGCCATACGCGCGTGCGCACGTCGAAGTCGTTCGCCATCTCTTCGACGAGGCCGAGATCGCCGCCTGCCGAAAAGCCCTTGCCCTCGCCGCGAATCACCGCGACGCGCGTCTCCGGGTCGCGGTCGACATCGCGCCAGATATCGGCCAGTTCGCGATGCATGTTTGCATCGGCGGTGGCGAGCGCGCTGCGGTTCGCGCCTTCGCCGCTCATCACGATTTCAAGGATGCCGTGCGCATGACGCCGCACGCGCAGCGACCTGTAGTGCGCGTAAAACGCGGGTTCGACCGATTGCGATTCCGATTCGTGAGACATGGCACACATCCCTAAGAGCGACGCGTCGGCGTCGATACCCACATCATGCGCGTAACGGAGCCGACGCTGCGCCACGCAAACCACTTCGCCTAACGCGGCTGATACACCCACTTTCCGTTGCTGATCTCGACCATCACGCGCGCGCGCTGATCGAGGCCGAGGTGATCGGTCGCGCTCATGTTGACGACGCCGTTGGTATCGGCGAGTCCCTTCGTCGCTTCGAGCGCATCGCGCAGCGCGCGGCGAAACTCGACGGTGCCGGGCGCGGCTGTTTTCAGCGCAACGGGAATCGCGCTGTTCAACAGCATGCTCGCGTCCCACGCATATGAGCCGAACGCCGACACGCTGCCCGGCCCGCGCAGCTTTTCGAAGCGAGCAATGTAATCGAGCGCGAGACGCTTCGAAGCGTAGTCCGTAGGCAATTGCGAGGCGACCAGCACCGGGCTCGCGGGCAGGAACGTGCCGTTGCAGTCGGCGCCGCACACGCGCAGGAAGTCGTTATTGCCGACGCCATGGTTGTGATAGATCTTGCCCTTGTAGCCGCGTCCGATCAGCGTCTTCGGCGGCAGCGCGGCGGGCGTGCCCGCTGCGCCCACGACGACGGCATCGGGATTCGCCGCCATGATCTTCAGGATCTGGCCGGTGACGCTCGGATCGGTGCGATTGAAACGCTCGTTGGCTACCACGTTGATCTTGTGAATCTGCGCGAACTTCGCGACCTCCGCGTAAAACGTTTCGCCCAGTGCATCCGCCTGGCCGATGTACGCGATGGTCTTCACGCCGTGCTGGCTCGCGTGCTCGGTGATCGCGGATGCCATCATCGCGTCCGTTTGCGGGGTCTTGAACATCCAGTGCCGCTTTGCATCGACGGGCTCGATGATCTTCGCCGACGACGCCAGTGAAATCGCCGGCGTTTCACCTTCGGCGACCACGTCGATCATCGCCAGCGAGTTCGGCGTGATCGACGAACCGATGATCGCGTCGACGTGATTTTCGGAGATCAGCTTTTTAGTGTCCTGCACGGCTTGCGTCGTATCGGAGGCATCGTCGAGCACGATGTATTCGACTTTCTGCCCGGCGATCTCTTTCGGGAAGAGCGTCGCCGTATCGCGCGCGGGAATGCCCAGTGATGCAGCCGGCCCCGTTAGCGATAGAACGAGGCCAATCTTCACCTGCGCGAGCGCAAGTCCGGGTAAGAGGGAGAGCGTGGCAGCGAGCGTCGTGCGTCGCTTGAAAGTGCGCTTGCGAGCGCAGTTGCGCAGAGTTGAAGATGCAAACGTCCCGTATCGCGGCATGCGTTGTCTCCTTTGGTTTTTGTGCGTTCTGCGATGCTGCGTGTTGCATGTTGCTGTCCGCGCGCGTTGCTGTGTGTTGCTATTCACGCGGTCCAGCGTGCGAGACCCGATGACCTCGCGCGAGCGTCAGTGTAGCGGCGCGCGTGGCGCTGCCGGCATCGGGCGAAACCCTTTCGGTTCGCCCGGTGCCTCACGCCGCCTAAACGATCAAAGCTCGCCTTCGAGCGGCTCGACGGCCTGATCGATCGAACCGAAAATCGACTTGCCCGCTTCGTCGAACATTTCGATCTTCACCGTGTCGCCGAACTTCATGAATTCCGTCTGCGCGCTGCCGTGCTCGATCGTTTCGAGGCAGCGTTTCTCGGCGATACAGCAGTAGCCACGCTTCGCGTCCTTGTTCGACACCGTGCCCGAACCGACAATCGCGCCCGCGCGCAGGTTGCGCGTTTTCGCGGCATGCGCAATGAGCTGGCCGAAGTGGAACACCATGTCGGTGCCCGCGTCCGGCTGGCCGACCTTCTTGCTGTTCCAATGCACGATCATCGGACGATGCACGCGGCCTTCGCGCCATGCGTCGCCGAGTTCGTCGAGCGTGACGGCAACGGGCGCGAACGACGTCGCCGGCTTGCTCTGGAAAAAGCCGAAGCCCTTCGCGAGTTCGGCGGGAATCAGGTTGCGCAGCGACACGTCGTTGACGAGCGTGACGAGGCGAATGCTCTTCAGCGCCTGCTCGGGCTTCACGCCCATCGGCACATCGCCCGTGATGACGGCGACTTCCGCCTCGAAGTCGATGCCGAACGATTCCGACGCGCACACGATGTCGTCCTTCGCGCCGATGAAGTCGTCGCTGCCGCCCTGGTACATCAGCGGATCGGTCCAGAACTCGGGCGGCATTTCCGCGCCGCGCGCGCGGCGCACCAGTTCGACGTGGTTCACGTACGCGGAGCCGTCGGCCCACTGGAACGCGCGCGGCAGCGGCGCCATGCATTCCTTCGCATCGAACGAAAACGTGTTGCGCGCGCGGCCCTGATTCAGCTCGTCGTACAGGTCGCGCAGTTGCGGCGCGTAGAAAATCCAGTCGTCGAGGACGCGCTGCATCGTCGGCGCAATGGCGTCGGCGATGGCGGCCGTATGCAGGTCACGGGAAACGACGATCAGTTGACCGTCGCGCGTGCCGTCCTTCAGCGAGGCAAGTTTCATGGCAGAAAAGGCATGTGGATGACGATAAGAGGAATCTATTCTACGATGGTGAATCGGCGCGGCCCAAACGGACGCCTCAAACAGGCGATGGCCATTGCATCGTCCGCGCTGTTTTCGCCGCTTCAACGCTCACCGTTCAACCACTGCCTATGTCTCCGACCGCCCGCTCCAGTTCGATCCGCAAGGACGCCGATGCCGCCGAACCGCTCGATCCCGCCGACGACGATGCCGCTGACGAGCACGACGGTGGCGAGGAAAAACTGCGCTCGGGCATCCAGTCGATCGAAGTCGGGTTCCGTTTGCTCGATGTGCTCACGCACGAGCCACGCGCGATGATGCTGCGCGATCTCGCGCAGCGCGCGGGCATGAGCCCGGCGAAAGCGCACCGCTATCTGGTGAGTTTTCAGCGCCTGGGCGTCGTCGCGCAGGACCCGCTGACGGGCCGCTACGAGCTTGGCGGTTTCGCGTTGCAGCTAGGGCTGGCGCGGCTCGCGCGCGTCGACGGTGTGAAACTTGCGCGCATCGCGCTCGCCGAATTGCGCGACCGGCTCGACCTGACGGTCGGCATCGCGGTGTGGGGCAATCAGGGGCCGACCGTCGTGCATTGGATGGAATCGAGCTATCCCGCAAAGGCATCGCTGAAACTCGGCGATGTGATGCCGATGCTCAGTTCGGCGACGGGTCTGCTGTTCGCCGCGTATCTGCCGCGCAGCAAGACGACCGCGATGATCTCGCGCGAACTCGCCGATACGAAGCGTTGGGCCGCCGCCAACAGTCCGCGCACGCCGGAAGATGTCGAACGCGTGCTGGAGGACGTGCGGGCACATGGCTCGGCGCGCGTCGAAGGCATGTTGCTGCCGACCATTCACGCGTTCTGCACACCCGTGTTCGATTCAAATGGCGATCTCGCGCTCGGATTGATCGCGCTGGGTCACGAGGGTGCGTTCGATATCGCGTGGGGCGGCGAAGTCGACACGGCGCTGCGCGAGTGCGCGCAGAAGCTGTCGTATGAACTCGGGTATAGTCCGACGCCGCGATGAGCGTGAGGAACGCGTGATGGCCGTGCGTGGTCGAATCGTGTTCAGACGTTCATAGCGTTCCGCCTTCAGGATTTTGCTTCTTCCGATGTCGTCTCCAGCCGCTCTCCGTTCCGTCACGCAGGCTCGCCTCGCCGCCGCGCAGCGCCGCTCGTCGCGCTGGCGTTGGGCGGGCGTGCTGACGGCTGTCGTCGGCGCGCATTTCATCGCGGCGCAGTGGTTCGAACGGCACCACGACACCTTCAAACCGGTGTCGCCCGAGCATGTTCCCGTGCAGGTCTCACTGCTCAAGCCCGAGCGCATCGAAACGCAGGCGGCCGGTTCGCCGCCGCCCGCGAAGGCAAGGCCTGCCGCACCGAAACGCGTCGCGCGAGCGCCGCGTGAACATGTGTTGACGGCCACGCAACCCGCTCATCAACCGCTTCAAACAGCGCCTGCAACTGAAACCGCGAGCGCGCCCGCGGAGGCTTCGTCTGCCGCTTCAGCGCCAGGCGTTGCGTCGTCCGCAACGGGAGCCGCCAATTCCAGCGCGAATGGTGCCGGTCAAGGCAACGCGCCGCTTGCTGCGCCCGGCGTGAAATTCTCGGTGCCGCCTTCGGGCGAGTTGCAATACGACACGTTCTACAACGGCGTGCGCAATCAGCCTGGCACGATCCATTGGTCGAGCGATGGCCGCTCGTACGACATGATCGTGTCGGTGCCCTTGCCGTTCATCGGCACGTTCAGCTATTCGAGCCACGGACATGTCGATGCATTCGGCCTCGCGCCTGATCAGTACATCGAAAAACGCGGCCGGCGCGGCGAGGACATAACCACCTTCCATCGCGACACGAAGCAGATCGGCTTTACGCGTACGCCGAATACGCTGCCGCTGCAGGACGGCGCGCAAGACCGCTTCAGCATGGTGATGCAACTCGCCAGCCTCGTGCGCGGCGACCCCGACGCATATCAGCCAGGCGTAACGCGCCAGTTCTTCGTCACCGACAACGACAGCGGCGAAATCTGGCCGATCGAGACGATAGGCGACGAAGGCGTGCGCACCGATCAGGGCATCATCGATGCGCGCCATTTCATGCGCCTGCCCCGCCGCGAAGGCGACCGGCGGCGCATCGACGTGTGGCTGGCGCCGTCGCTCGGCTGGCTGCCAGCGCGTCTCGTGCAAACCGAGCCGAACGGCACGCAGATCGAACTTGTCTGGCGCGGCAAGAACGCGCGGCCGGATGCGAACGGCAACAACGCCGCTTCATCCGATGACACGCCACCAGCCCCTTCCCAACCGTCCGTCACCGATCCCGGCGCAGGGCCGGAAAAGCCCTGACACAAACTGGTCCTTCGTTATGGAGGACACTTTGAAACCGGGACTACACACACTGCGCATCCGAAACTTCCGTCGTTTGCATGAATCGCACGACGATGCGCGCTGATGCGCGCCGGCGGTTCATGCGAATCCGATGAACTCGACGGATGAACTGTCGACCCGTTCGTTCTTTCATTGCGACATCACTTATGGAGTCCGCATGCAAATCAATGTGAATGGCATCGATACGCGCTACGTCCTGAGCAATGAGGGCGGTGGCCCATGGATCACGTTCATTCATCAGCTTGGTGGCGATCTGTCGATCTGGGATCAGCTCGCCGGCTATTTTCGGGATGACTACACAGTCTTGCGCTACGACGTGCGCGGTCACGGTCAAACGGCCGTATCAGACAGACCGTTCCTTGTTGCAGATTTGTCGCAGGATCTACACATGCTGCTAGATGCGCTTGGCGTTGAGAAAACGCATATTGTCGGTATGTCGATGGGCGGGATGATTGCGCAACAGTTCGCGCTGGACAACCCGGCACGCATCGAAACATTGACGCTCGCCGACACGCACGCCGCCACGCCTTCGGACGGCCGTGCCGTATGGGAGCAGCGCGCGGCGAAGGCGCGCAACGAAGGTGTCGCGGCGCTGGCCGAGGGAACGATGGAACGCTGGCTGACGGCGGGTTTTCGCGACGCGCAACCGGAGGTGGTCGAACCGATTCGGGAGGTATTCGAGAACACTTCGTCTGAAGGTTACGCACAAGCGTGCATTGCGCTGCGCGATTTCGATGTGCGCAGTAGACTGAGCGAGATTGCTCTTCCTACTCTGACTGTGGCTGGACGCCACGACGCAGGCACGCCACCTGCTGCTACACATGAAATTGCGAATGCCATCCGGAACGCGCAGTTCGAGTTGCTGGACGCAGCTCACCTCGCACCGATCGAACAGTCGCAACGTTTCACCGCTTTGCTGGAATCGTTTTTGCAAAAACGGGTCTAACCGATAGGTCCGGAGAATTCAAAGCGTCAGGCCGGACCCACCCCTTGAATTCCAAACCAAGGGCTCCATCTACGGTGCAACACTGGCCCGGAGCCATCGGAAATAAGGAGTGTCGCCATGCAAATGATCTACAACAGCCCCAACTACTGTGTCGTCGAGTTCCCGCCGCAAGACGGCCATCTCTCGATGCTATCCGGCGGGTATGAGATCGTCGACAAGAACACGCAGCGCGAGATTTACATCGACGGTGCGATGGCAGCCAGTTTTCGCGAACACGTGCAGAAACTGATCGAAGACGAACCGACGCTCGACGAAGTTGACGAGTTTCTCGGTCAATTCGACAGCCTGATGAACCAGCCGGTCATTCTTCACTGATCGACAGGCGCCATCCTCCTGGCGACACGTCCTCATCGACCCCGTCCGGCCCCGCGCCGGGCGGGGTTTTTCGTTTTATACGGCCGGCTGGCGTTGAATGTGGCGCTTTATGTGGTGGCGCTTTATGTGGCGCTCTGTGTGGCGCTTTGTGTGGATATCGCGGCGCGAAACGCCGAGGTGCTCCGTTGCGAAAGCAGCAGCCAGCGTAAGAAAAGCGCTTCGCGCTACCCTGCCGGCACCCGCCACACCCCGTGCAAGTCCGCCATGCGCGGGCAGTCCCCCGACCATGCGGCTACAATAATGAGTTTCCTGAAAAAAGCCGGCCCGTCCGGCACGAGCCCGATCAGACCATGAACCAGCCCGTCACGTCAGCCCCGTCAGCCGCCAGCCCCCGTGCCGCGTACACGCGCGGCGCGACCTTGCCCGCGTTGCTCGAATCGCGCATCCTGATTCTGGACGGCGCGATGGGCACGATGATCCAGCGCTACAAGCTCGACGAAGCCGCCTATCGTGGCGAGCGCTTCAAGGACTATGCGCGCGACATCAAGGGCAACAACGAACTGTTGTCGATCACGCAGCCGCAGATCATCAGCGAGATTCACGAGCAGTATCTGGCGGCGGGCGCGGACATCATCGAGACGAACACGTTCGGCGCGACGACCGTCGCGCAGGCCGACTACGGCATGGAAGATCTCGCCGTCGAAATGAACCGCGAGTCGGCGAAGCTCGCACGCGCCGCATGCGACAAATACTCGACGCCCGACAAGCCGCGCTTCGTCGCGGGCGCAATCGGACCGACGCCGAAAACGGCGAGCATCTCGCCCGACGTCAACGATCCGGGCGCGCGCAACGTCACATTCGACGAACTGCGCACGGCGTACTACGAACAGGCAAAAGCGCTGCTGGAAGGCGGCGCCGACCTGTTCCTCGTCGAAACGATCTTCGACACGCTGAATGCGAAGGCCGCGCTGTTCGCGCTGGATGAACTCTTCGAAGACACGGGCGAGCGTTTGCCCATCATGATTTCGGGCACGGTGACGGACGCATCGGGCCGGATTCTGTCGGGACAGACGGTCGAGGCTTTCTGGAACTCGCTGCGTCACGCGAAGCCGCTGACGTTCGGCCTGAACTGCGCGCTCGGCGCGGCGCTGATGCGCCCGTACATCGCGGAGCTGGCGAAACTGTGCGACACGTATGTGTCGTGCTATCCCAACGCCGGTTTGCCGAATCCGATGAGCGATACGGGCTTCGACGAACGGCCCGCTGATACCTCGGGCCTCCTGAAGGAATTCGCCCAAGCGGGCCTCGTGAACATCGCGGGCGGCTGCTGCGGCACGACGCCGGAGCACATCGCCGCAATTGCGAAAGCACTGAACGACGTGAAGCCACGCAAATGGCCGAACCAGTATCGCGACGCCGCGTGAAACATTCAACGCACGCTTTAGAGCACGCGCACACCGACGCATTGACGCACTGACGAAACACGCACACCAACATGACCGATCACACGATGCGCCTTTCCGGCCTCGAGCCGTTCAACGTCACTTCGGGGACGCTCTTCATCAACGTTGGCGAACGCACCAACGTGACGGGCTCGAAGGCATTCGCGCGGATGATTCTGAACGGCCAGTTCGACGAGGCGCTGGCCGTCGCGCGCCAGCAGGTCGAGAACGGCGCGCAGGTCATCGACGTCAACATGGACGAAGCGATGCTCGATTCGAAAGCGGCGATGGTGCGCTTCATGAATCTGATCGCGTCGGAGCCGGACATCGCGCGCGTGCCGATCATGATCGACTCGTCGAAGTGGGAAGTGATCGAAGCGGGCCTGAAGTGCGTGCAGGGCAAGGCGATCGTCAACTCGATCTCGCTGAAGGAAGGCGAAGAGAGCTTCCGCCATCACGCGAACCTGATTCGCCGCTATGGCGCGGCAGCCGTCGTGATGGCGTTCGACGAGCAGGGCCAGGCCGACACGTTCAAGCGCAAGACGGAAATCTGCAAGCGCTCGTACGACATTCTCGTCAATGAAGTCGGCTTCCCGCCTGAAGACATCATCTTCGATCCGAACATCTTCGCGATCGCGACGGGTATCGAAGAGCACAACAACTACGCCGTCGACTTCATCGAAGCGACGCGCTGGATCAAGCAGAACCTGCCGTATGCGAAGGTGAGCGGCGGCGTGTCGAACGTGTCGTTCTCGTTCCGCGGCAATGACCCGGTGCGCGAAGCGATCCATACCGTGTTCCTCTACCACGCCATTCAGGCAGGCATGGACATGGGCATCGTCAACGCCGGTCAGCTGGGCGTGTACGCGGACCTCGACGCCGAACTGCGCGAGCGCGTCGAAGACGTCGTGCTGAATCGCCGCGACGACGGCACCGACCGTCTGCTCGAAAGCGCCGACAAGTTCAAGACGGGCGCAGCGAAGAAAGAAGAGAACCTCGAGTGGCGCAATCAGCCCGTCGAGAAGCGTCTCGCGCATGCGCTCGTGCATGGCATCACGAACTTCATCGTCGAAGACACGGAAGAAGCGCGCGCGAAGATCATGGACGGCGGCGGCCGTCCGATCAACGTGATCGAAGGCCCGCTGATGGACGGCATGAACGTCGTCGGCGATCTGTTCGGCCAGGGGAAAATGTTTCTGCCGCAAGTCGTGAAGTCGGCACGCGTGATGAAGCAGGCCGTGGCTCACCTGATTCCGTTCATCGAAGAAGAGAAGCGCCAGCTCGCCGAAGCGGGCGGCGACGTGCGCGCGAAAGGCAAGATCGTCATCGCGACCGTGAAGGGCGACGTGCACGATATCGGCAAGAACATCGTCTCCGTGGTGCTTCAGTGCAATAACTTCGAAGTGGTCAACATGGGCGTGATGGTCCCGTGCAACGAGATTCTCGCGAAGGCGAAGGTCGAAGGCGCGGACATCATCGGGCTGTCGGGTCTGATCACGCCGTCGCTCGAAGAAATGGCCTACGTCGCGTCGGAAATGCAGCGCGACGACTACTTCCGCGTGAAGAAGATTCCGCTGCTGATCGGTGGCGCGACGACTTCGCGCGTGCATACCGCCGTGAAGATCGCGCCGCATTACGAAGGCCCTGTCGTGTACGTGCCGGATGCGTCGCGCTCGGTGTCGGTCGCGTCGAACCTGTTGTCCGACGAAGGCGCGACGAAGTATCTCGACGAACTGAAGTCCGACTACGACCGCATCCGCGATCAGCACGCTAACAAGAAGGCGCTGCCGCTCGTCACGCTCGCAGAAGCGCGCGCGAACAAGGCGAAGATCGACTGGAGCGCCTATCAGCCGGTGAAACCGAAGTTCATCGGCCGCCGCGTGTTCAAGAACTTCGATCTGAACGAACTCGCGAACTATATCGACTGGGGCCCGTTCTTCCAGACGTGGGATCTCGCAGGTCCGTATCCCGCGATTCTGAACGACGAGATCGTCGGCGAATCGGCGCGGCGCGTGTTCTCGGATGCGAAGTCGATGCTCGCGCGCCTGATCCAGGGCCGCTGGCTGACGGCGAACGGCGTGATCGCGCTGTTGCCCGCCAACACGGTCAACGACGACGACATCGAAATCTACACGGACGAGTCGCGCACCGAAGTCGCGCTGACGTGGCGCAACGTGCGTCAGCAAAGCGTGCGCCCCGTGGTGGACGGCGTGATGCGCCCGAACCGCTCGCTTGCCGACTTCATCGCGCCGAAGGACTCGGGCGTGGCCGACTACATCGGCATGTTCGCGGTCACGGCGGGTCTCGGCGTCGACGTGAAGGAAAAGCAGTTCGAGCAGGATCACGACGACTACAGCGCGATCATGCTGAAGGCGCTCGCCGACCGTTTCGCGGAAGCGTTCGCCGAAGCGATGCACGCACGCGTGCGCCGGGACCTGTGGGGTTACGCGCAGAGCGAAACCCTATCGAACGAAGAACTGATCGGCGAGAAGTATCGCGGTATCCGTCCCGCGCCGGGCTATCCGGCGTGCCCGGATCACCTCGTCAAGCGCGACATGTTCGACGTCCTGCAAGCGGGCGAAATCGGCATGACCGTCACGGAATCGCTCGCGATGCTGCCTGCGGCGAGCGTCTCCGGTTTCTATCTCGCGCATCCCGACAGCACGTATTTCTCGGTGGGCAAGATCGGCCAGGATCAGCTGGAGGACTACGCGCAACGCATGTCGCTGTCGAAGGCGGATGCCCAACGCGCGCTCGCGCCGTTGCTGTAAGACGGGGACGGCCGGCGGCAGGACTATATCGCTGGCCGTAGGCTGAATATTTTCAGTTGAAAGCACAGCGAATATTTTCGGCTTTGTAGACTGAGCGGGCATTACTTGCCGACCCGCCAGACGCGACCGAAAAAACGCGTCGGCTCAACGACTTGCAACCGTCAACGGAGAAAAATCGTATGAAGAAGCTGACGCTGATGTTGACCGCGTTATCGCTTGCCGCCATTGCACCGATCACCGAGGCTCAGCCTCAGGCGCCGGGCGGATCGAGTGCGGTGAGCTCGTACTCCCCGCCCACCGTCAAGCATGTGAAAAAGCCGAAAAAGAAGAAGAACGGCGCATCCGCTCCCGCGACTGCGCCGCAAGGCGCGAGTCAGTAAGGCTCGCGGCGCTGCAAAAGCAAAAGCCCGTCGTTCGACGGGCTTTTGTGTTTCTGGGCTCGACACGCCCGGCGTGACCGAACGCGATGCGCGGTCTGCGCCACCACCACGAACGCGGCGGCCATCAAACCCGACGGGGGCGTCTGAACGAGCGCCGCTCAACGCACGCTGGCGGCTCGCTTCAGCGTTCAGAGGCCCCAGACGATATCCGTATTTTCCTTCTGCGCCGCGCGCAGCATGTCGAGGAACGGATACGACCGTTGCGCGAGACCAATCGGAACCTCGTGACGCTCGTGACCTTCTTCCCCTTCATGGAAGTGGCCTTCATGCTCGGCGCGCTCCTGCTTGTCGGTGACGATGGCAGCTTCGAGCTTCGAGATCGCCACGCCAAGTTCGTCGTGATTGATCACACCGCGCGCGCCGAGCCGCTTGCCGATAATGCCCAACAAATATTGGGCGAGATTCTCCAGCATCACCACATCGGGCGCGGAGCGGCATTTGAAAGTAATCAGCATGATGACGGTTCCCTTTTCGTTATGTTGGCTTCTCGCGCGCCCAGCCGCAGAATACTCGCGACATCGCAACGGCCAGCCGCACGGGTTCCGTTGACGCGCCAGCCTGTCAGTCGACGACAGGCTGGCGGCCACGGCCCTTGCTGGGCATCTCATTGGACATATTAGCACCTGCTAAAATCCGACATTGACGGAAAAAGCTCGCTGCCGTGCGGCCGGGCACGCTGCGCTGCGTCGCAGCTGCGCGTGTTGCAGACTGTCGCCACGGCCCGCGCCACGAAACGTTAGCCGCCTTGCCGCGCCGCCGCAGCGTCACGCGGGCGCCGCGCATCGGGGCGCTCAAGCGCTTTCCACGCCGTCGACGGCCTTGCATCACGCCGTTCGCGGCGCTGCCCCGCTTCATCGGACTGCCTCACTGGACTCGCAACAAGCATGCTGCCTGCACACAAACACACTCTCGAAACCCTGTTGACCGACGTGGTCAAGCAGGTCGCCCAGGCGACCCAAGGTGAATCCGAAGCCGCGTTCATCGCGCCCGCCATCACGCTCGAACGCCCGAAGGTTGCCGCGCACGGCGACGTGGCGTGCAACGTCGCCATGCAGCTTGCCAAGCCGCTGCGTGCGAATCCGCGCCAGCTCGCGCAGCAGATCGTCGACGCGCTGCTCGCGCATCCGCTCGCCAAAGGCCTCGTCGATAGCGCCGAAGTGGCGGGTCCGGGCTTCATCAACCTGCGTCTGTCGGCGGCCTCCAAGCAGGCTGTGATCGCCGCCGTGTTCGAGCAACGCGAAACGTTCGGCCGCTCGCAGCGCGACGCGGGCAAGCGCGTGCTGGTCGAGTTCGTTTCCGCCAATCCGACGGGCCCGCTGCACGTCGGCCACGGCCGCCAGGCCGCGCTCGGCGATGCGACGTCGAACGTGCTCGCGTCGCAAGGCTACGACGTGCACCGCGAGTTCTACTACAACGACGCCGGCGTGCAGATCGGCAATCTCGCCATCTCGACGCAGGCGCGCGCCCGTGGCCTGAAGCCGGGCGATGCAGGCTGGCCGGAAGCCGCCTACAACGGCGAATACATCGCCGACATCGCGCGCGACTATCTGAACGGCGAGACCGTGTCGGCCAGCGACGGCGAACCCGTCAAGGGCACGGGCGACGTCGAAGACCTTGAAGCAATTCGCCGTTTCGCCGTCGCCTATCTGCGTCACGAGCAGGATATGGACCTGCAGGCGTTCGGCGTGAAGTTCGACCAGTACTACCTCGAATCGTCGCTGTACAAGGAAGGCCGCGTCGAGAAGACGGTGGACGAACTGATCGCGGCCGGCAAGACCTACGAGCAGGAAGGCGCGCTGTGGCTGCGCACCACCGACGACGGCGACGACAAGGACCGCGTGATGCGCAAGTCCGACGGCACGTACACGTACTTCGTGCCCGACGTCGCGTATCACGAGACGAAGTGGGAGCGCGGCTTCACGAAGGTCATCAACATCCAGGGTTCGGACCACCACGGCACGATCGCGCGCGTGCGCGCCGGGCTGCAGGGTCTTGGCGTCGGCATTCCGAAGGGCTATCCCGACTACGTGCTGCACAAGATGGTCACCGTGATGCGCGACGGTCAGGAAGTGAAGATCTCGAAGCGCGCGGGCAGCTATGTGACGGTGCGCGATCTGATCGAATGGTCGGGCGGCGCGCTGCCGGGCCAGGAAGCCTCGCCCGATCTGCTCGACGAAGAGACGATCCGCCGCGGCCGCGACGCCGTGCGCTTCTTTTTGATCTCGCGCAAGGCCGACACGGAATTCGTGTTCGACGTCGATCTCGCGCTCAAGCAGAACGACGAGAACCCGGTGTACTACGTGCAGTACGCGCACGCACGCATCTGCTCGGTGATCAACGAATGGAAGTCGCGCTACGGCGCCGATGAAGCCGTGCTGCCGTCCGTCGATCTGTCGCCGCTCGACAGCGAACGCGCGATGGCGCTACTGCAGAAGCTCGCCGAATACCCCGACATGCTCACGCACGCCGCCGACGAACTCGCGCCGCATGCCGTCGCGTTCTATCTGCGCGACCTCGCAGGCGAATTTCACTCGTTCTACAATGCCGAACGCGTTCTCGTCGACGACGAAGCGCCGCGCAATGCGCGCATCGCGCTGCTCGCGGCGACGCGCCAGGTGCTGGCCAACGGCCTCGCTGTGATCGGTGTGTCGGCACCCGCAAAAATGTAATCTCCGCGCGGTTCAATTGAACTTAATTGGGACGATACAAAGATGACCGTCGTTATAATCGACGGTCATTCCAGATTTCCTTTTGCAGGTGAATTAGACGATGGCAAAACCACGCCGCACTACAAAGCAGTCGAAACAAACCGGGGGCACTTTTCTCGGTATCGTGCTGGGCCTGATCGTCGGCCTGGCCATCGCGGTGGTGGTGGCGCTCTACATCACGCGCGCGCCTACGCCGTTCGTCGCGAAGGTCGCGCCGCCCGCTGCGTCCGATAGCGGCGCAAGCCAGCCGCAATACGACCCGAACCGTCCGCTGCAAGGCAAGACGCCTGGCCAACCGGTGCCGCAAGCCGCGCAACCCGCGCCGCCCAACACGGCGCCGGGCCAGACGACGAACCAGACGCAGACGTCGGGCATGCTCGAAGAACCGCAGATCGTCGAAGTGCCGCCGTCGAACAACGGTGTCGCCGTCGCGCCGAAGCCCGCGCAGGACAACGGCGCTAACAACGGCACGACCACCGCGAACGTTCCGCCGAAGAAGGCGCCGAACCCGACCAGCGCGCCCGTCACGACCGCCAACAACGCGCCGACGCAGCCGCCCAAGGCCGGCTCGACGCCGAACGCCAACGGCACGCCGCCCGCCGCTAACGACGCGAACACCGGCTATCTGCTGCAGGTCGGCGCCTACAAGACGTCCGCCGACGCCGAACAGCAGCGCGCGCGCCTCGCGTTCCAGGGCTTCGAATCGAAGGTCACGCAGCGCGATGCGGGCGGTGTGACGTACTATCGCGTGCGTATCGGCCCGTTCTCGAAGTTCGAGGACATGAACACCACGCGTCAGCGTCTTTCGGATGCGGGCGTCGATACGGCCGTGATCCGCTTCACCAAGCAGTGATTCACATTCGGTAATGCGTTGTCACGCGCCGCCGCTGAACCTTCAACGCGCGGCGCAAGTCTCAGGTGCGGCAGCCTGCCGTCGAAACCGTAGCGGTCGCGGCGCGCAACAGCCGGCCACCGTTACTTTCCCTGATTGGGTTCACAAGACATGAAAAAACTGCTCAGCATTCTTTTCCTCTCGATCGGTCTCGTCGCGAGCGCGGTACAAGCGGCGCCCGCCGCGCCCGTCGCCGGCAAGGACTACACCGTGCTGTCCACGCCCCAGCCCGTCGAAGCGGCTGCCGGCAAGATCGAAGTCATCGAGTTCATGTGGTACGGCTGCCCGCACTGCAACGAGTTCGACCCGTATCTCGAAGCGTGGGTCAAGAAGCAGGGCCCGGACGTCGTGTTCAAGCGCGTGCCCGTTGCGTTCCGCGACGACTTCATCCCGCATTCGAAGCTCTATCACGCGGTCGACGCGCTCGGCCTCGCCAATCAGCTCACGCCGACCATCTTCCACGAGATCCACGTCAACAAGAACTATCTGCTGACGCCGGAAGATCAGGCTAAATTCCTCGCGAAGAACGGTATCGATCCGAAGAAGTTCATGGACGCGTACAACTCGTTCTCGACGCAGAGCGCGATCCAGCGCGACAAGAAGCTGATCGAAGACTTCAAGATCGACGGCGTGCCGACGCTCGCCGTGCAGGGCAAGTACGAAACGGGCCCTGCGCAGACCAACAGCCTGCCGGGCACGATTCAGGTGCTCGACTATCTGGTCGCGCAGGTTCGCGCCAAGAAGATGTAAATCCGTTCGCACGCGCCGCATGAGTTCACCCCTGAAGGTTTTCATCACCGGCGCGTCCAGTGGCATAGGTGAAGCGCTCGCCGCCGACTATGCGCGGCGCGGCGCGATTCTCGGCCTCGTCGCCCGCCGCGGCGACGCACTCGCCGCCTTCCAGCAGTCCCATTCCCAGAACGCAATCTCCGTGTATTCCGTCGACGTACGGGATGCGGAGGCGCTCGCGCAGGCCGCGCAGCAGTTCATCGCGGAGCACGGCTGCCCCGACATCGTGATCGCCAACGCGGGTATCAGCCGCGGCGCCGTGACAGGTCACGGCGATCTGCAAACGTTCCGCGACGTGATGGACGTCAACTACTTCGGCATGGTCGCGACCTTCGAGCCGTTCGCGCAAGCAATGATCGACGCGCGCAAGGGCGCCCTCGTCGGCATTGCGAGCGTCGCCGGCGTGCGCGGTCTGCCGGGTTCGGGCGCGTATAGCGCGTCGAAATCGGCGGCGGCGAAGTATCTGGAGGCGCTGCGCGTCGAGATGCGGCCGTTCGGCGTGTCGGTCGTGACGATCGCGCCGGGCTATATCCGCACGCCGATGACGGCGCACAATCCGTACGCGATGCCCTTCCTGATGGATGCGGACCGCTTCGCCGCGAAAGTCGCCGACGCGATCGCGCGCAAGAAACGCTTCGCGACCTTCCCGTGGCAAATGCGCCTTGTGTCGATGGTGCTGCACGTCGCGCCTCGCTGGCTCTACGACGCCGTCTTCGAAAAGGCTCCGCGCAAGCCGCGCGCCGCGCAGTAGATCATGCGCGCGCGTGTCGTCGATGCAGCCGGTGTCGAGCACGCGAAAGCGGAACGCGGCGCGCGCATCGTGTCGCTGGTGCCGAGCATCACCGAACTTCTCTTTGCCTTGAAGCTGGACGCGCAGATCGTCGGGCGCACGGGGTTTTGCGTGCATCCGCGCGACAAGGTGCGCCGTGTGCCGAAAGTCGGCGGCACGAAAGCCGTGAAGATCGACGCCTTGCGCGCGCTGCAACCCACACATGTCGTCGTCAATATCGACGAGAACGAGCGCGAGACCGTCGAGCAATTGCGCGCGTTCGTGCCGCATGTCGTCGTCACTCACCCTTTGACGCCCGAGGACAACTTGGCGCTGTACGCGCTGCTCGGCGCGATTTTCGATCGCCACGACGAAGCTCGCGCGTTGGGCGTCGAGCTTCAGACGCAACTGGACGCATGCGCTTCCCGCGAATGGCCACGGCAAAACGTGCTCTATGCGATCTGGCGCGAGCCGTGGATGACCGTCGCGCGTGACACCTATATTTCAGCGATGCTGCGCCTCGTGAACTGGCAGACACTGCCCGATGTGCGCGGCGGCGAAACAGGCGCGGCGCGTTATCCTTCGTTCGATCTGGATGCCGCGTGGCTTGCCCAGACCGACCGCGTCCTGCTGTCGAGCGAGCCGTATCGCTTCACCCAGCAGCATTGCGACGCGCTTGGACGGGACGCGCGCCTCGCGGGCAAACGAATCGGGCTGGTCGACGGCGAGATGGTGTCGTGGTACGGCTCGCGTGCGATCGACGGCATCGCGTATCTTCTGGACTACGCCAGCCGTTAGCGCGTATCCGCCGCCATATGGATATGCGGATTCAATTGTTGTCGCTGCTGAAAGCGTTCGATAAGCTTGCGCCAGAGCCGGCGACGCGTGACGCACCGAGGTGACCCATTGAGTTGACGCACTGCGCCTGCACCGAAACCGTATCAGAATCAGTTTGCGTGAAAGCACCCGCCCGGGGCGCGCGTGACAGATGCGCGGCCCCGCCACGAACAATTCGAAATCCCGGGAGATCTTATGCGTTTCAAGTTGCTTGCCGCCGCCGCGACCCTGACGGCGTTCGCCAGCGCGCCCGCACTGGCCGTCGCGAAGCCGCTCACCGTCTGCACGGAATCGAGCCCGGACGGCTTCGACGTCGTCCAGTACAACTCGCTCGTCACGACCAATGCATCGGCGGATGTGATCTTTAATTCGCTCGTGTCGTACGACGAAGCGGCGAAGAAAGTCGTGCCGTCGCTCGCCGACAAGTGGGACGTCAGCACCGACGGCCTCACGTACACGTTCCATCTTCGCCCGAACGTGCAGTTCCAGACCACCGACTATTTCAAGCCCACGCGCGCGCTGAACGCCGACGACGTCGTCTTCACGTTCAACCGCATGCTCGACGACAACAACCCGTGGCACAAGGTCGCAGGCGCGAGCGGCTTTCCGCACGCGCAGTCGATGGGTCTCGTAAAGCTGATCAAGTCGGTGTCGAAGGTCGACGACAACACGGTGAAGTTCGAGCTGAACGAGCCGAACGCGACCTTCGTGTCGATCCTGACGATGGGCTTCGCGTCGATCTATTCGGCTGAATACGCGGACCAGTTGCTGAAGGCGGGCAAACAGGCCGACCTGAACGCGAAGCCAATCGGCACGGGTCCGTTCGTGCTGAAGGGCTACACGAAGGATTCGATCATCCGCTATGACGTGAACCCGAGCTACTGGGGCGCGAAGCCGAAGATCGACCGTCTGATCTACGCGATCACGCCCGACGCTGCCGTGCGCGCGCAAAAGGTGAAGGCGGGCGAATGCCAGATCGCGCTGTCGCCGAAGCCGCAGGATATCGCCGACGCGAAGCAGGACAAGTCGCTCGCCGTCGTGCAGACGCCCGCGTTCATGACGGCGTTCGTCGCGCTGAACACGCAGAAGAAGCCGCTCGACAATCAAAAGGTGCGCGCGGCGCTGAACATGGCGTTCGACCGCACGTCGTACCTGAAAGCCGTGTTCGACAACACGGCGACGCCTGCGAACAATCCGTATCCGCCGAATACGTGGAGCTACGACAAGGCCGTCAAGCCGTGGCCGTACGACGCGGAGAAGGCCAAGAAACTGCTCGCCGAAGCGGGCTACCCGAACGGCTTCGAAACGACGATCTGGGTGCGTCCGAACGGCAGCGTGCTGAATCCGAATCCGAAGGCGGGCGCGGAAATGCTGCAAGCGGACTTCGCAAAGATCGGCGTGAAGGCCGAGGTGAAGGTGATCGAATGGGGTGAGTTGATCAAGCAGGCCAAGCAGGGACAGCACGATACGCTGTTCATGGGCTGGGCTGGCGACAACGGCGACCCGGACAACTATCTGTCGCCGCTCTTTAGCTGCAATGCGGTGAAGTCGGGGATCAACTTCGCGCGGTATTGCGACCCGGAACTCGACAAGCTGATTGCGCAGGGCAAGGAGACAGCGGATCAAGGCAAGCGCACGAAAGCGTATGAAGCCGCGCAGCAGATCATTCACGATGCTGCGCTGTGGATTCCGCTTGGGTATCCGACGGCGGCCGCTATCACGCGGACGAACGTGAGCGGGTATCACGTCAGTCCGTTTGGGCGGCAGAATTTTGGGGCGGTGGTGGTGCAGTAAGCTGCGCTTCGCGCTACGGAAAAAGCCCGGCCTGCGAGATGCGGCCGGGCTTTTTGTTTGAGGCGACGAAGTCGGTCAGTCGATTGCGCCGCGCTTCTTCACCATAAAATCAAATTTAAGCGGCTTCACTTTGACCTTATTGCGAACGGGGTGATTTTCCAGGTCCTTCGACGCACGACGGAAACGCCCTACCTAGTCGAGCCTGAACAAATCGGCGAGCCTCGTGCAGCGGAGCTTTGAGGCCAAAATTGTGTTGTGAGATTTGCAGGAACCTGGCAAATTGACGTGAGAATCCTGCAAATTCTGGCGAGGTACGGATGGGTCCGAAGACGCCTGTGAAAGAAGGAGATTTCTTCCGGCAGCCGCTGCGTGAACAGATCAATCTGAAACATCCGCTGGTACGGCTGGCCGACCTCATCAACTGGGATCGGCTGGGTGTCGCGATGAGCGAAAGCTTCGTGTCGCGCAAGGGGCGACCGGCTACATCGCCCAGGCTGATCGCCGGTCTGCTGTATCTGCAGCACGGGTTTGACCTGTCCGACGAAGAGGTCGTCTGGCAATGGGTGGAAAACCCGTATTGGCAGGTTTTCACTGGCGAGACCTACCTGCAGACCGAACCGCCAATCGATCCATCGAGCCTGACGCGCTGGCGCAAGCGGCTGGGCGAAGCCGGCGTCGAAGAGTTGCTGGCCGAAACGATCGAGGCAGCAAAACGTGCTGGCGTGATCAAGGCTGCAAGCGTGAAGCGCGTGATTGTAGACACGACGGTCATGGAGAAGGCGATTGCCCATCCAACCGATTCCCGCTTGCTTGAGCGGTGTCGCGAACATCTGGTAAAGGCGGCTGCGCGGCATAGCCTGAAGCTGCGGCAGAACTACAACCGCGAGGCGCCGCACCTGGAGCGTCAGATTGGCCGCTACGCCCATGCGAAGCAGTACAAACGCATGAAGAAGGCGTTGCGTACGCTGCGCTCGCGTGTGGGTCGGGTGATGCGTGACGTGGAGCGGCAGGTCGATTCGGTATCCGAAGGAAGCCGCGTGGCCTTGCAGGAACTGATTGGGCGCACGAAACGGATCCTGTCGCAAAAGACAAAAGACAAAAACAAGCTCTACGCACTGCATGCGCCAGAGGTGGAGTGTCTGGCCAAAGGCAAGGCGCGCACGCCGTATGAGTTTGGTGTGAAGGTGTCGATCACAACGACGCACAAGGAAGGCCTGGTCGTTGGCATGCGCTCGATGCCGGGCAACCCTTACGACGGCCACACCCTTGCAGAAGCGCTGGAGCAGGCGGCAATCCTGAGCGACATCACGCCGGAAATCGCCGTCGTCGACCGCGGCTACAAGGGCGTAGACATCGAAGGGGTGAAGATCTACCACCCGGGGCTGCGGCGAGGCATTACAAGGGGATTACGGGCGATGATCAGGCGGCGCAGTGCGATCGAGCCAGCGATCGGCCACATGAAGACGGATGGAAAGCTCGATCGGAACTGGCTTAAGGGGACGCTCGGCGACGCGATGCACGCGGTGCTGTGCGGCACTGGCCACAACCTGCGCATGATCCTCAGGAAACTGCGGCTTTTTTGCGCCCTCGTTCTTGTGGCGCTGTTCGTTTCTGTCGATCAGTCAACGGCCGTCGTCTGACGCCGGCGACGACCAAAACGCTTTATTCAGGGCGGACTACCTAGCCTCGTTCTCAAACCGAATCACCCCATCCCCACCCTGCACCCGCTTCAACTCTCCCTGAAGCCACAGCAGATGCAAATGCGCGAGCGCTTCACCCATCGCAAACGTCATCTGGTGAATATCGAGTTCCCGTTTGAACATGATGGGGACGATATCCGCCGCGCTGCACGGCTTCTGGGCGCAGGCCTCACGCACTTCCGCCAGCCGCGCCGCGTGGTGATCCCGCAGTTGCCCGATACGCGTATGCAGGCCCCGAAACGGCTTGCCATGCGAAGGCAGCACGAGCGTATCCGGCGCCATCGTTTCATAACGGCCAAGCGAACCGAGATACAGCGCCAGCGGATTGCCTTCCGGCTCGATGTCGAACACCGATACGTTCGTCGAAATGCGCGGCAACACCATATCGCCGGAAATCAGCACGCCATCCGCTTCCGCGTGCAGCGCGCAATGCTCCGGCGAATGACCGAAGCCCGTCACGACTCGCCACGTGCGCCCGCCGATCGACAGCGCATCGCCCTCGCGCATGCGCCGGTATTGCCCCGGCACCGAAGGGACGAGGTTCGCGTAATAGCTCTTGCGGTTGCGAAGCTTGTCGAGCGACGCCTCGTCGCTTAGTCCATGCCGCGCAAAGTGCCGCGCCGCGCCCTCGCCGCCCGCATTCGAGCCATCGCCGGCCGCCATCACGCGGCCCAGCATGTACTCGCCGAGCGTGATCCACAGACGCACATTCCAGCGCTTCTTCTCGCCGCCCTCGCACAACCAGTTCGCGAGCCCGAGGTGGTCCGGATGACAATGCGTGACGATCACGCGCAGCACCGGCAAGCCTTCGAGCGCCGTGTCAAACAGCCTTTCCCAGTTCGCCTTGATCTCGTCCGAAGCGATCCCGCAATCGACGATCGTCCAGCCCTTCTGCCCGTCGATCTCGTCGCGCAGCAGCCAGAGGTTGATGTGATTGAGCGCGAACGGCAACGGCATGCGCAGCCAGTAGACGCCCGGCGCGACTTCCTGCGTCGTGCCGGCGGCTGGCATCTGGTCGGCGAATGGATAGTCGAGTTGGTGTTCGAGAGCATTCATCGTGGGGTTTCCTTCGTCGGCGGCACGGTCGGTTGCATGGTCAGTCGCATGAACCAGCCGTGCGCGTGGTTGCGCTTTGTTCAGGTTGACGATAACGTAAACGTCGATTCTAGCGTTCAATCCGTTTTTGTGCCCGGCCGTCTGGACAAATCGGACAGACGGGACCGCACGCCCCAGACCCAACGATGAACACCCAATACACGATTACCGAACTGGCCCGCGAATTCGACGTGACGCCGCGCGCGATCCGCTTCTACGAGGACCAGGGTTTACTCTCACCAAGCCGCGAAGGTTCCAGCGGATTGCGCCGCGTGTACTCGGGCCGCGACCGCACGCGGCTGCGGCTGACGCTGCGCGGCAAGCGTCTGGGTTTCACGTTGTCGGAGATTCGCGACCTGCTCGATCTGTACGATTCGCCGACGGATACCCAACCGCAGTTGCAGGCGTTCCTCGCAACGGTGGTTCGGCATCGCGAAGTGCTGGAGCGCCAGCGCGAGGACCTCAACGCGACGCTCGAAGATCTCGCGCAATACGAAGCGCAGGCGCGCGCGTTGCTCGAAAGCGGCACGCGCGGCGACGGCTACAGCGAGGCTGACAAACTCGCACACGAAAGCACCAAGGCGGATTGAAAGAAAAATCCTGATCGGAAGATCGGGCGCCAAACACGACAATTGGCGCGGCGTTGCGTGAAGATGCGCCGAACGCCATGCAACACGCTTCAAACAGCAATGCGTCGACGCCGCGCCCAAAAGGCCTGAAGGCGTCTCGCAAGCTCACCCGGACGATACAATCGCAGGGGTCTTCGCGACATTGAACGAATGCACGGTCGACATGAATCACTTTCCCAAACTGCTGTCGTCACAGATCGGCTTCGACGTCGCGGAGACGCTGCTCGCGGGGTTCGACCGGCATTACCGGATCTTCCGCGAAGCAGCGATCCACGCGAAAGATCTGTTCGAAGCCGCCGACTGGCACGGCCTGCAAAAACTCGCGCGCGACCGGATCACGTCGTATGACGAACGCGTGCACGAGTGCATCGAAAAGCTCGAGGACGAATTCGACGCCGAGAGCATCGACGACGAAGTCTGGCAGCAGATCAAGCTGCATTACATCGGTCTGTTGACGACGCACCGCCAGCCCGAATGCGCGGAGACGTTCTTCAATTCGGTGTGCTGCCAGATCCTGCATCGCTCGTACTTCAACAATGATTTCATCTTCGTGCGGCCCGCGATTTCGACCGAATACATCGAGAACGACGAGCCGGCAGCGAAGCCGACGTATCGCGCATATTACCCGGGCCGGGATGGTCTCGCCGTCACGCTGGAGCGGGTCGTCACGAACTTCCAGCTGAACCCGCCGTTCGAAAACCTGACTCGCGACGTCGAATGCGTGATTCAGGCGCTGCACGACAACTTCGGCACCTTCAACGAAGCGCCCAATTTCCAGATTCACGTGCTGTCGTCGCTGTTCTTCCGCAACAAGGCGGCGTACATCATCGGGCGCATCATCAACGGCGACACGATGGTGCCGTTCGCATTGCCGATCCATCACGTGAAGCCGGGCCTGCTCGCACTCGATGCGCTGCTTTGCAAGCGCGACCAGTTGCTGATCATTTTCAGCTTCGCGCATTCGTACTTTCTCGTCGATATGGAAGTGCCGTCCGCGTACGTCGAATTTCTCGGCAGCATTCTGCTGGGCAAGCCGAAGGCGGAAATCTATACGTCGGTGGGCTTGCAGAAGCAGGGCAAGAATCTTTTCTATCGCGATCTGCTGCAGCATCTGAGGCATTCGAGCGACCGGTTCATCATCGCGCCCGGCATCAAGGGCATGGTGATGCTGGTGTTCACGCTGCCGTCGTTTCCGTACGTGTTCAAGCTGATCAAAGACTCATTCCCGCCGCCGAAAGAAACGACGCGCGAACAGGTGGTGGGCAAGTATCAGCTCGTCAAACGACATGACCGTCTGGGCCGCATGGCCGACACACTCGAATATTCGAGCGTCGCATTGCCGCTGTCGCGCCTCGATCACGCGCTCATTCGCGAGCTCGAAAAGGAAGCGCCGTCGATGCTCGAATACGAAGGCGATAATCTCGTCATCAGGCATCTGTATATCGAACGGCGCATGGTGCCGCTCAACATTTTCCTGCAGAACGGCACGGACGCCGACGTCGAGCACGGCATCCGCGAGTACGGCAACGCGGTGAAAGAACTGATGCAGGCCAACATCTTTCCCGGCGACATGCTGTACAAGAACTTCGGCGTCACGCGGCACGGACGTGTCGTGTTCTACGACTACGACGAGATTGAATACCTCACCGATTGCAACGTGCGCGCGGTGCCGCCGCCGCGCAACGAGGAAGATGAGATGTCGGGCGAGCCGTGGTACACGGTCGGTCCGCATGACATTTTTCCGGAGACGTACAACACGTTTTTGCTCGGCGACACGCGCGTACGCGAATATTTCCTCAAGCATCACGCGGATTTCTTCGATCCCGCGCTGTGGCAAAAGCACAAGAATCACATTCTCCGCGGCGAGTTGCCCGACTTCTATCCGTATGACGGCAACCTGCGCTTTTCCGTGCGTTATCCGGAACGGTTCCCAGCAGATCGGGATCAGGATCACGCGGCCAATGCATCGACCAAGCCGACGGTGCGCTTAGCATGAAAGCGCATGCCGTCCTCGATTGAACAACATCAAACAACCAGATTACGTCGGAACGAATCATGACTACGAACGCTTCTGCTACTGAACATCCCTCGCCCATCTGTTCGCGAACAACGATGCATGGGTCTCGCACAAGCTCGAGGAAGACCCCGAGTTTTTCTCACGGCTCGCGCATCAGCAGGCGCCCGAGTATCTGTGGATCGGCTGCGCGGATTCGCGCGTGCCTGCCAACGAGATCATCGGCCTGCCGCCGGGCGAAGTGTTCGTTCACCGCAATATCGCGAACGTCGTCGTGCACTCGGACCTGAACTGTCTGTCCGTGGTCCAGTTCGCCGTCGATCTGCTGAAGATCAAGCACATCATGGTCGTCGGCCACTACGGCTGCTCGGGCGTCGGTGCCGCGCTGCACGGCCGTCGCGTCGGTCTCGCCGACAACTGGCTGCATCACGTGCAGGACGTGCGCTCGAAGCACGCCGCGATGCTCGAACAATGGCCGATGGGCGAAGCACGGCATCGCCGCCTCGTCGAACTGAATACGATCGAGCAGGTCGTCAACGTGTGCCGCACGACGATCGTCAACGACGCATGGGCGCGTGGCCAGGACCTCACCATTCACGGTTGGGTGTATGGCGTGCACGACGGTCGCGTGCGCGATCTCGGCATGACGGTCAAAGATCCGTCGAAGCTGGAGGAGACCTACACCAGTTGCGTCGCGGCCGTTTCCGCGAGCCGCGCACACTCGGCTGACAACGACATGGTCGCCGCCGACGCCGAAAAGCTCGGCGGTGTGGCCGCGGTCGTTCACGGTGTTATCAAGGAGATGAAACATGAGTGAGACAAGCAAGGACCCGATCGTCATCGTATCCGTCGCGCGTACGCCGATGGCCGCGTTCCAGGGCGAGTTCGCATCGCTGACGGCACCGCAGCTCGGCGCAATCGCGATCAAGGCGGCCGTCGAACGCGCGGGCCTCAAGCCGGAACAGGTCGAAGAAGCCGTGATGGGCTGCGTGCTGCCCGCCGGCCAGGGCCAGGCGCCCGCGCGCCAGGCGGCGCTCGGCGCGGGGCTGCCGCTATCGACGGGCTCGACGACCGTCAACAAGATGTGCGGCTCCGGCATGCGCGCGGCGATGTTCGCGCACGACATGCTCACGGCCGGTTCCGTCGACGTGATCGTCGCGGGCGGCATGGAGAGCATGACGAACGCGCCGTACCTGCTGCCGAAGGCGCGCGGCGGCATGCGCATGGGCCACGGTCAGGTGATGGACCACATGTTCCTCGACGGCCTCGAAGACGCCTACGAGAAAGGCCGTCTGATGGGCACGTTCGCCGAAGAGTGCGCAGGCTCGTACGATTTCACGCGTGAGTCGCAGGACAAGTTCGCCATCGAATCGCTGACGCGCGCAAAGCGCGCCAATGAAGACGGCTCGTTTGCATGGGAAATCGCACCCGTCACCCTCGAAGGCAAGAAAGGCAGCGTGACGGTCGAGCGCGACGAGCAGCCGTTCAAGGCGAACCTCGACAAGATTCCGACGCTCAAGCCCGCATTCAGCAAAACGGGCACGGTGACGGCCGCGAACTCGTCGTCGATCAGCGACGGCGCAGCGGCGCTCGTGATGATGCGGGAATCGACGGCGAAGAAGCTCGGCGTGACGCCGCTCGCGCGCGTCGTCGGCCATGCCACGTTTGCGCAGGAACCGGCGAAGTTCACGACAGCGCCCGTCGGCGCGATCCGGAAGCTGTTCGACAAGAACGGCTGGAAAGCGCAAGACGTCGATCTGTACGAGATCAACGAAGCGTTCGCCGTCGTCACGATGGCCGCGATGAAAGAGCATGACCTGCCGCACGACAAGGTCAACGTGAACGGCGGCGCGTGCGCGCTCGGCCACCCGATCGGCGCATCGGGCGCGCGCATTCTCGTCACGCTGATCGGCGCGCTGAAAAAGCGTGGGCTGAAACGCGGCGTCGCGAGCCTGTGCATCGGCGGCGGCGAAGCGACGGCGATGGGCGTCGAGCTGGTCTGACGCATCGTTTGAACGGCGGCGCGCGACGGCCTGCGCGCATCGAGACACGACAGGACATCTCATGAAGACAGTGTTGATCGTAGGCGCGTCGCGCGGCATAGGACGCGAGTTCGTGAAGCAGTATCGGCACGATGGCTGGCGTGTGCTCGCCACCGCGCGCGACGAGGCGTCGCTCGGCGAACTCGTCGCGCTCGGTGCCGAAGCGTTTTCGCTCGATGTCGCCGCGCCCGAGGACATCGCCGCGCTCGGCTGGAAGCTGGACGGCGAGCGGCTCGACGCGGCCGTAATCGTGTCGGGCGTGTATGGCCCGCAGACGGAAGGCGTAGAAACCGTCACCGCCGACGACTTCGACTTCGTGATGACGACCAACGTGCGCGGGCCGATGCAGCTGATCCCGGTTCTGCTGCCGCTCGTCGAAGACGCGCGCGGCGTACTCGCCGTGCTGTCTAGCCGCATGGGCAGCATCAGCGAGGCGGCGGGCACGACGGGCTGGCTGTATCGCGCGAGCAAGGCGGCGCTCAACGACGTGCTGAAAGTGACCTCGCTGCAAACGCGCCACGCCACCTGCGTGTCGCTGCATCCGGGCTGGGTGCGCACCGACATGGGCGGCGCATCGGCTGCCGTCGATCCCGCCCATAGCGTGCGCGGCATGCGCGAAGTGCTGGCGCAGGCGGCGAGCACGCCGCATCTCTTTCACGGCCGGTTCTTCCAGTACGACGGCACAGCGATCGACTGGTAACGGCAAACAACACACAAATAATCAGGAGACACCCGCATGTTGCTCGATCAGGACCACCTGATGATCCGCGACGCGGTGCGCACTTTCGTGCGCGAGGCCGTGACGCCGAATGCGGCGCAATGGGACCGCGACCGTCAGTTTCCCGCCGACGTGCATCGCCAGCTCGCCGAACTCGGCGCGTACGGCGTGCTCGTGCCGGAGGAATACGGCGGCGCCGGGCTCGATGCGCTCGCGCTCGCGCTGATCCTCGAAGAGATCGCGGCGGGCGACGGTGGCACGTCGACGGCGATCTCGGTCAACAACTGCCCCGTCTGCAGCATTCTTCTGACGTATGGCAACGAGCAGCAGAAACGCGACTGGCTCACGCCGCTCGCGCGCGGCGAGATGCTCGGCTCGTTCTGCCTCACCGAACCGCAGGCGGGGTCGGATGCCTCGGCGTTGCGCACCACGGCCACGCGCGATGGCGACTTTTACGTGCTCAACGGCGTCAAGCAGTTCATCACGAGCGGCAAGAACGGCAATGTCGCGATCGTCATGGCCGTCACGGACAAAAGCGCCGGCAAGCGCGGCATCAGCGCGTTCATCGTGCCGACGGACACGCCCGGTTACGTCGTCGCGCGTCTCGAAGAAAAGCTCGGCCAGCATTCGTCCGATACCGCGCAGATCGTCTTCGACAACTGCCGCGTTCCCGCCGCCAACCTGATCGGCGCGGAAGGCGAAGGCTACCGGATCGCGCTGTCGGGGCTCGAAGGCGGGCGCATCGGCATTGCCGCGCAGAGCGTCGGCATGGCGCGCGCAGCGTTCGAAGCGGCCCTCGCCTATGCAAAGGAGCGCGAAAGCTTCGGCGAGCCGCTCTTCGCGCACCAGGCCGTGCAATTCCGTCTCGCCGACATGGCGACGCAACTCGAAGCGGCGCGGCAGTTGATCTGGCACGCGGCGTCGCTGAAGGACGCGGGCCAGCCGTGTCTGACGGAAGCGGCCATGGCCAAACTGTTCGCCTCCGAGGCTGCGGAGCGCATCTGTTCGGCCGCACTGCAGATTCACGGCGGCTACGGCTATCTGAGCGACTTTCCCGTCGAACGCATTTATCGCGATGTTCGCGTCTGCCAGATTTACGAAGGCACCAGCGATATCCAAAAGATTCTCATCGCACGCGGACTGAGCTGAACCCCAACTCAATCATTCATGACTGCATCAAAACAACGTCCCATCGATTGCCCTTGCGGCGGCGCCGCGCCGAACCGGCGCGATTCGGACAAGCCGCCGCGTTTCGCGGATTGCTGCGGCCGTTTCATCGACGGCGGCGCGGCCGCGCCGACCGCGCTCGAACTGATGCGCTCCCGCTATAGCGCCTACGTGCTCGGCGAATCCCAATATTTGCGCGAAACATGGGCGCCCCAAACCTGCCCCGCCAATCTGGACGCCGACCCGAGCGCGGCCGACGCGCCCCGCTGGCTAGGTCTGCAGATCAAACGCTTCACGCCGCTCGACGCTACGCACGCCGAAGTGGAATTCGTCGCGCGCTACAAGGTGGGCGGACGGGCGCATCGGCTGCATGAATCCAGCCGCTTTATCCGAGGGGAAGATGGGCATTGGCGCTACGTCGATGGCGATGTAAGCGATCGCTGACGCTCGCATTCCGGTTGCGCTGCAACAACGTATCAAGCATCCCTTACAAATCTCAAATAAGGGCCATTTCTGTAAGAGAATCAACGTGTTGGGCGAGCGACACGTCCCTCAATTACCCGTTCTTTCCGAATCGCCGCCGATACCCGCCCCAAACGGCTTCGCGCACATCAGACGAAAGGAAATTCGTGCCGCAAGGGGTTTGTACTGAATTGCACAAATATAAATTGTCGTGCCAGGATGAGCCTACAGATGTTGCAGCGCTCCGTAGCGAGGTGGCGGTCCACCGCTCCCGCAGGATGTCCAGACGCACCGCCTGCTGACTATTCAGCGGGCACGCGATCAGGGGCATCGCGAGGCGCTCATTTCGACGCGTGGGGTCGCGTCGACCGGCTTCGGTTCATTCCAATGCGGTCTTGATCTGTCTGAGTGCGTGAACAACGCACCGTACGTGATTTTTTGACCTTGTTTTGGCGTGTCACCGTACCGAAATCAGTTCTGCGGGCAACCGTAGGGAAGGTTCAGGCGCTTTTGAGAGCAGGTGTTGCGGATGGTGTTCAGCAAAGTTCTGACGGTATGTGCGATCTCGGCGGCCATCGTGGCCAGCGCCGTGACGACCGCGCACGCGGACCCGATCACGGACGTCGAGGCCGGCCCGCTCGGCCGCGCGCAAGTGCAGCGCCTCGCGCTCGATGAAGATGGCTACCTGCCCGTCGTCAAGCTGAGCGAACAGATCGTCCGCATTCCTGTCGGCACCGACGGCAATGTCACCCTCGAAACCACCATCTACAAGCCCGAAGGTCCGGGCCCGTTCCCGATGGTCGTGTTCAACCACGGCAAGATTCACGGCGATCCGCGCATGCAGACGCGCAGCGATCCCGTCTCGCTGGCGCGCGAATTTGTGCGCCGCGGCTACGTCGTGGTCGCGCCGAACCGCCAGGGCTTCGCCGATTCGGGCGGCACGTATGTGCAGGATGGCTGCGACGTGACGCGCAACGGCATGAGCCAGGCCGCCGACGTCGCGACGACGGTCGACTACATGTCGAAGCAAAGCTACGTGGACGCGAAGCACATCGTCGTGGCGGGCACCTCGCACGGCGGCCTCGCGACGATTGCCTACGGCACGAACGCCGCGTCCGGCGTGCGCGGGCTGATCAATTTCTCCGGCGGCCTGCGCCAGGACGCCTGCACCGACTGGCAAGGCAATCTGACGCACGCCTTTGGCACGTACGGCGAAAAGACGCATGTGCCGTCGCTGTGGCTGTACGGCGACAACGACTCGATCTGGCCGTCCACGCTCGTTTCGCAGATGTACACCGCGTACATCAATAACGCGCAGGGCACGGGCGCGACCGCGAAAATGGTCGATTTCGGCTCGTACAAGAATGACGCCCACCGTCTGGTCGGCGATCGCGACGGCGTGCAGGTCTGGTGGCCGTCCGTCGAAGCGTTCCTTGCGCGCGTCGGCATGCCGACGGGTGTCCAGTACCGCGTCGCCGAGCCGACGCAGCCGAAGGCGACGCATTTCGCGTCGATCGACGCCGTTGACTCCGTGCCCTTCGTCGACGAAGCTGGCCGCGCCGGCTACCGCAACTTCCTGCATCAGTATCCGAGCCGCGCGTTCGCCGTATCCGATTCGGGCGCGTGGTCGTGGGCGGAAGGCGGCGACGATCCGATGTCGGTGGCCGTCGCCAACTGCCAGAAGCAGAGCGCGGACCCGTGCCACCTGTACGCGGTCAACAACGCCGTCGTATGGAAAGACGGTGCCACTCGAACGGCCGACGCCGACGCACCTTCGAACGACGACAGCAAGCCCGCGCTGGCTAGCCGCTGAGTCTCTCGCCGCCCGTTGCGTATAGCGCGACGGGCAAAACCTCCTGATCTCCACCGCTTTTCGGGCACGCGCGCCCAGTTGCGTACGGCGTGCTCGCACAACCGTCCGCGCCTGACTCCGTTCACGCATGAACTGCGTGAAGCACTTCATCGCATCGCGGCTTCGTGCCCCGGACGTCGAGACGAGCCGTGATCAAGCCTTTCGACCGGCCGTCACGCTGGCGTACGCGATCTGTGTCAGCCCGCCCTGCACGGGTCGCCAGATAGCGCGCGAGCTTGTCGACCCCGCGCATCCATCGCGCCGCAGACGCGCGCCCTCTGCACATCCTTGCGTTCCAGGCTGCGTCCTTCGCTTGCCCGCGTCCGCACGCCCAGTACGCACTCGCCAGAACGGCTGACGCAGCCGCCGCCGCACACGTTCCCCGATACAGCCCTGAAAACGCCGACATACGACCAGATTTTTTTCACAGGGGGCCCCTGACTTTGCCGTCGTCATCTACGGCCATCTGCCGTCTTTGAAATCGAACGGGCGCGAGCTGTCGCGAACCACCAAAAATTGCACGCAGGCCCTTGAAAACACGGCATTTTCAGGTAGTGCATCGCAGCGGAGTTCGCGCTAATCTCACCTCCGCTGTCGCAAAAAAGTGTGCTGCGGAGGCACTGCGAGCCTTTGCAGCGCATCGTCGCGGCAGCCAATCCGACGCCACGGAAAACGCCCGCAGCCACCGTCACCGACGCGCTGCCAATCACGCTTCCCGTCGCCGGATTCCAGGTGGACGCCAACCGTCCCGATTCGCCAGCAGCATTTGCATGACCGACCCGCAAGACGCGCCGCGCCCCCAACGCCCGCGCCCAGCTTGGTTCATGCCCGGAGCAGTTTTGAATACACAGGCAAACGAAGACTGGATCGCCCGCAGCCTGCGCGCTGTGTGGCATCCCTGTACACAGATGAAGCATCACGAGCGCTTTCCGCTCGTGCCCGTATCGCGCGGCGCCGGCGCGTGGCTCTACGATCGCGCCGGACACCGTTATCTCGACGCGATCAGTTCGTGGTGGGTAAATCTGTTCGGCCACGCGAACCCGCGCATCAACGCGGCGCTGAAGGATCAGCTCGACACGCTGGAGCACGCAATGCTCGCCGGCTGCACGCACGAGCCGGCAATCGAACTCGCCGAGCGTCTGAGCGCGCTCACGCAGAACACGCTCGGTCACGCGTTCTTCGCGTCGGACGGCGCATCGGCCGTCGAAATCGCCTTGAAGATGAGCTTCCATTCGTGGCGCAACCGCGGCTACGACTACAAGCGCGAGTTCGTCTGCGTCGCGAACAGCTACCACGGCGAGACGATCGGCGCGCTCGGCGTCACCGATGTCGCGCTTTTCAAGGACGCCTACGATCCGCTGATTCGCAACGCGCATGTCGTCGCGTCGCCCGACGCGCGTTTTGCGCGTGAAGGCGAAACGGCCGCCGACGTCGCGCAGCGCGCGCTCGCCGATGTGCGCTCGCTGTTCGAATCGCGCGCCGACAACATCGCCGCGTTGATCGTCGAGCCGCTCGTGCAATGCGCGGCGGGCATGGCGATGCACGACGCGTCGTATATAGGAGGCTTACGCGCGCTGTGCGACCGCTATGGCGTCCATCTGATCGCCGACGAGATCGCCGTCGGCTGCGGACGCACCGGCACGTTCTTCGCGTGCGAACAGGCGGGCGTGTGGCCGGACTTCCTGTGTCTGTCGAAAGGCATCAGCGGCGGCTATTTGCCGTTGTCGATCGTGCTGTCCCGTGATGAAATCTTCGCCGCCTTCTACGACGACGACACCACACGCGGCTTTTTGCATTCCCATTCGTACACGGGCAATCCGCTCGCCTGCCGCGCGGCGCTCGCGACGCTCGACCTGTTCGCGAGCGACAACGTGCTCGCTGCAAACGAAAAGAAATCGGCGGCACTGCGCGCCGCACTCGAACCGCTCGCGCAACATGCGCAGGTGCGCAACCTGCGCCAGCGCGGCACGATCATCGCATTCGATGCCGTCATCGACGACGCCAACGCCGCGAAGACCTTCTCGCGCCGCTTCTTCGAAAACGCATTGCAGCGCGAACTGCTGCTGCGCCCGATCGGCACGACGGTCTACCTGATGCCGCCGTACATTCTCGACGACGAAGAAATCGCGCTGCTCGCAGAACGCACACGCGCCACCTTCGATGCGACATTGACGGAGGCGCGCTGATGCAGTTGCTTGAAACGCTCGAACAAGGCTTGCAGGACATCGACGCACGCGGCCTGCGCCGCCGTCGCCGCACCGTCGACTCGCCGTGCTCCGCGCATATGACCGTCGACGGCCGCAACATCATCGGCTTTGCGAGCAACGACTATCTTGGCCTCGCCGCGCACCCGCTACTCGTCGCGGCGATCGCGGAAGGCGCGCGCCGCTATGGGGCGGGCAGCGGCGGCTCGCATCTGCTCGGCGGCCATTCGCGCGCGCACGCGCAACTCGAAGACGACCTCGCCGAATTCGCAGGCGGCTTCGTCGACAATCCGCGCGCGCTGTATTTCAGCACCGGCTATATGGCCAATCTCGCGACGCTCACGGCGCTCGCGGGCCGTGGCACGACGCTGTTCTCCGATGCCCTCAATCACGCATCGCTGATCGACGGCGCGCGCCTTTCGCGTGCCGACATCCAGATCTATCCGCACGCGGATGCCGAAGCGTTAAGCGCAATGCTCGAAGCGTCGGACGCTGCCGTGAAGCTGATCGTCACCGACACCGTGTTCAGCATGGACGGCGATATCGCGCCGCTCGCGCGTCTCGTCGAACTCGCGGAACGACACGGCGCGTGGCTCGTCGTCGACGATGCGCACGGCTTCGGCGTGCTCGGCCCGCAAGGCCGCGGCGCGATTGCCGAGGCCGCGTTGCGCTCGCCGCATCTGATTTCGATTGGCACGCTCGGCAAGGCGGCGGGCGTGTCCGGCGCGTTCGTCGTCGCGCACGAGACCGTGATCGAATGGCTCGTGCAGCGCGCGCGTCCGTATATTTTCACGACGGCGTCGGTGCCATCGGCGGCGCATGCGGTATCCGCGAGCCTGCGCATCATCGGCGGCGACGAGGGCGAGCACCGGCGCACGCATCTGCGCGCGCTGATCGGGCGCACGCGCGAGATGATGAAGCGCACGCCGTGGCTGCCCGTCGATTCGCACACTGCCGTGCAGCCGCTCATAATCGGCGCGAACGACGCGACGCTCGACATTGCCGCCACGCTTGATCGCGCGAATCTGTGGGTGCCCGCGATCCGTCCGCCGACCGTGCCCGAAGGCACGTCGCGTTTGCGCATTTCGCTGTCGGCCGCACATTCGCACAACGATCTCGACCTGCTCGAAAGCGCGCTGATGAAGACGGCGGAGGCAGCGGCATGAGCAACGCACTGTCCCTCTTCGTCACGGGCACCGATACGGAAATCGGCAAGACCCTGGTTTCGGCAGCGCTGCTGCGCGGCTTCGCGCGCGAAGGACTGCGCGCAGCCGCGATGAAGCCGATCGCGGCGGGCGCGTCGCTGGTGGATGGCGTGCTGCACAACGAAGACGCCGATCAGCTCGACGCTGCCGCCAATGTGCTGCTGCCGCCTGAGATTCGCACGCCGTTCATGCTCAGGGAACCGGCAGCGCCGCATATCGCCGCCGCGCTCGAAAACGTCATGCTCGACATGACGCGCATCGTCGACTCGCACAACGCGGCGCTGCAAATGGCCGATGTCGTCGTGGTGGAAGGTGTCGGTGGCTTTCGAGTGCCGCTCACCGACGCGCACGACACCGCCGATCTCGCGTTCGCATTGAATCTGCCTGTGGTGCTCGTCGTGGGCATGCGGCTGGGCTGCATCAGCCACGCGCTGTTGACGGCGGAAGCGATCGCCGCGCGCGGCCTGGCGATTGCCGGCTGGGTCGCGAACCGCGTCGACCCGGAGATGCTGTTTCCCGACGAAAACATCGCGGCGCTGCGCGACCGCCTCGACCGCCAGTATGGCGCGCCGTTGCTCGGCATCGTGCCGCATCTGAGCCCCGCGTCGGCGGATGTCGCCGCGACGCATCTCGACACCAACCGGTTGCTGCAGACGCTGCGTGCCGCGCAGCGCTAGGCGCTGAAAGCCTTCAAAAAATCAAATCATCAAGGATCGATCCCATGAGCCATGTCACCACTGCTGCACTGCCCGTCACGCCTTCGCAGGCGGCCGCCGCTGCCGATGCCACCGCCACGCGCTGGCGCGTCGCCGACGTCGTCGCGCTGTATGAACTGCCGTTCAACGACCTGCTGTTCCGCGCGCAACAGGTGCATCGTGAGCATTACGACGCGAACACGGTGCAACTGTCCACGCTGCTGTCGATCAAGACGGGCGGCTGCGAGGAAGACTGCGCGTACTGTCCGCAATCCGTGCATCACGACACGGGGCTGAAGGCCGAAAAGCTGATGGATGTCGAAGACGTGCTGGCCGCCGCGCAAGTGGCAAAACAAAACGGTGCGACGCGTTTCTGCATGGGCGCCGCATGGCGCAATCCGAAAGACCGCCATCTCGAACCCATCAAGGACATGATTCGCGGCGTGAAGGCGATGGGTCTCGAAACCTGCGTGACGCTCGGCATGCTCGAAACGCATCAGGCGCAGAGTCTGCGCGACGCGGGTCTCGACTACTACAACCACAACCTCGACACGTCGCCCGAGTTCTATGGCCAGATCATTTCGACGCGTACCTATCAAGACCGGCTCGAAACGCTCGAACGCGTGCGCGACGCGGGTATCAATGTATGCTGCGGCGGCATCGTCGGCATGGGTGAGTCGCGCCGCGAGCGCGCGGGTCTGATCGCGCAGCTCGCGAACATGGAGCCGTATCCGGAGTCAGTGCCCATCAACAATCTCGTGCAGGTCGAAGGCACGCCGCTCACGGGCACGGAAGCGCTCGACCCGTTCGAGTTCGTGCGCTCGATCGCCGTTGCGCGCATCACGATGCCGCGCGCCATGGTGCGGCTGTCGGCAGGCCGCGAACAGATGAACGAAGCGCTGCAGGCGATGTGCTTTCTCGCTGGCGCGAACTCGATCTTCTATGGTGACCAGTTGCTGACTACGAGCAATCCGCAGGCGGAAGCCGACCGCAAGCTGCTCGAGCGGCTAGGGATTCGCGCGGAGGCGGCGCAGCAGATGCCGGTTGAGCGTAGTGGATGCGACGGGCATTGATGTTGTTTTTTGCCGTGCGGCGTCTGGGTTGATCGACGCGGGCTTTTGCTTTTGCTTTTTGCTTTTGCTGGCATCCGCGATTTGTTAGCGTGCTTCAGGCGTCGCCCCTGTGCGGGGCGGCACCTACTTTTCTTTGCCGCCGCAAAGAAAAGTAGGCAAAAGAAAGCGGCTAACACCGCCAATTCTTCTTCCTGCCTGAGGGCCCCAAAGGTTCTTACGCTCCACACGGCAATCACGTGACCCATGTTCGTTGCCAACGCTCCGAATTGACGCCTCACCCGCTTCACGCACCCGCGTCGGAGCACGCCATGCCAGATATTCCACGGCCGCCCAGGTGGCAAACTGTGTGTAGGCCGTAGCACTGCACACGCCTCACTTCGGACCCGGTAACGCACGCGCCCCACCATGTAAGAGCGCTAACGCGTATGCCGCGACAACCTACACACAGTTTGCCACCTGGGCCGCACATACCATTCGCTGCCGCGAGCCCTTGTGCGAGTGTCTGAAGTGGGTGAGGCGCTCATTCATCGCGTTGGCAACGCAGGCGAACAAGGGTGTTGCCGTGTGAAGCGTGGGACCAGTTGGGGGCCCTCAGGCAAGAACTAGAACTAGCGGTGTTAGCCGCTTTCTTTTGCCTACTTTTCTTTGCGGCGGCAAAGAAAAGTAGGTGCCGCCCCGCACAGGGGCGACGCCTGAAGCACGCTAACGAATCGCGGATGCCAGCACAAACACAAGCAAACCAAACAGCCGCGCAGCGCCTACTTCCTATCTACGATGATCTGATCAAACGTGCCGCCATCAGCGAAGTGAGTTTGCTGCGCCTTCCGCCAGCTCCCGAACACCTGCTCAACAGTGAATGTCTTCAACGGCTTGAACTCACTCGCATGCTTCGCGAGCACAGCGGGATCACGCGGACGCAAGTGATGCTGCGCGATGATCTCCTGCGCGGGCGCAGTGTACAGATAGTCGAGATAAGCCTGCGCTTCCTTCCGCGTGCCGCGCTTGTCGACCACCTTGTCGACGATCGTCACGGGCGGCTCGGCGAGAATGCTCATCGACGGATACACGGCCTCGAAGCTGCCCGCACCCACGCCCGTGTCGATCAGCGACACTTCGTTTTCGAACGTCACCAGCACGTCGCCGATATCACGCTGCGTGAACGTCGTGGTCGCGCCGCGCCCGCCCGTATCGAGCACGGGAACGTTGCGGAAGATCGCCTTTTCGAAGTCGAGCGCCTGCGCATCCGTTGCGCCGTTCTGCTTCTTGTAACCCCACGCGGCCAGGTACGTGTAGCGGCCATTGCCCGCCGTCTTCGGATTCGGAATCACGACCTGCACGCCGGGCTTCGCCAGATCGTCCCAGTCCTTGATGTGCTTCGGATTCCCCTTGCGCACGAGGAACACCATCGTCGTCGTGTACGGCGCACTGTTGTTCGGCAGGCGCGCGCGCCAGTTCGCGGGCACGAGCTGGCCACGCTCGGCGAGCAGGTCGATGTCGTTCGGCTGGTTCATCGTCACGACGTCGGCCTGCAACCCTTGCAGCACCGACAACGCCTGCGCGCTCGACGCGCCGTGCGATTGCCTGACCGATACTGTCTCGCCGCTCTTCTGCTTGTACGCCGCGATGAAGCCCGGATTGATGTCCTTGTATAGCTCGCGCGTCACGTCATACGACACGTTGAGCAGCGATGCATCCGCATGCGCGCTCTGCGCGGCGCCGATCGAAAGCGCCAACGTCATGAAGCCAGCCGCGAGCCTGCGCGTTTGATCTCCTCTGCCTGCCATTTATTCCCCGCTTGTCAATGATGAAGCACGTCGCCGCGACGCTGCGGCTGGAGCAGGGATTCTAGCGGATCGATTCGCGCGGTTCCTGGGAAAGCATGGATTAATTCCTACGTCGTCCGGCCAGGTTTCTCGACCTCATAGTCGCGAGTACGATTGGTTCGTGACGGTGCTCGCGAATCGCGGATCGTCGCGTTGCAGCGCAATTTAACGTTGTTCGTCCGTTGGGTTTCTGATCATCGAGAACCCTGCTTAAGAAAGATTTTGCTTAGGATTGTACGAATGGAAACGCTAGAAAAACCCCTTGTGAAGCGCCGCTTTCACACGCTTCGATTGATTCACGGTGGTCTCAATATGGAGGCACGCATGACCCGAGCCGAAACCACGATCGAACATATTCTCCAGGACCTCGAAGATCTCAAACGTGAAGTGCGTGAGTTGAGGACCTATGTCGACCAGCGCTTCAGCGCGCTGGAAAGTGTCATGCGCACTGAATTCCGCCTGCTATGGGCGGCCAACTTCGCGCTCGCCGGCCTGCTGGCGAAGGGCTTCCACTGGATCTGATGCATAGGGCGTTGCGTAGCCGCAGCGGCTAGTTGAATACCTGCGTGGCGAGCGCCTCGTCCTCATCGTGAAACCGCAGCGGCGCGGCGCAATGCGCGAGCGTCTCCACGAAGTATTTCGCGCGCGGCCAGGGGCCAAAGCCCGCGGCGGTATTGATATGGCCTGCGTCGCCCAGATTGACGAACGCGCTGCCCAGATGCCTTGCCAGCTCGCGCGCGTCGGCAAGTGTCATCCATGGGTCGGTCTCGCTGCCGATCAGAATGGACGGCACGCCTAGACGGCGTGCGTCGAAAGCGCCCGCAAACTCGAACTTCTTCGGGCTGGCTGGCGCGACGAATAGTACGCCTGCTATATCAGCAACCGGCACGCCGTGTTGCAACGCATGCGCGGCGGCGAGGCATCCGAAGCTGTGCGCTGCGAGCACGAACGGCCCACGCTCCTTAGCCAGTACATCGCGCACGGCCTGCGCCCATCGTGCGAGATCGGGCGCGTCCCAATCAGCCTGCTCGACTCGCAAGGCGCGCGGAAATTGGCGCTCCAGCCAGGTTTGCCAGTGTGCGCCTTCGCTGCCGTGCAAACCCGGCACGGTCACGAGCCGTGGCGGCCAGATCGATCGGGTGCACGAAAACATGATTCTTTCCTCGTAGCGGGAATCTTGAAATCATTGTCGCGTGGGCGGCACGTGGCTTGAACCAATTTTTCGTGCTTTGCATATCGCCGTGCCGCTGCGCATGCTGGCTCGCGCCGGTATCGTGCGCCTCGCGTCCGGCGGAATGCGCGCGAAGGTCGGCGAAAAAGTAGAATGAAGCCTATCCATAAAAGCACCCCGCTTCTGGCGACAGCAACGCTCAACCGGCTACGCATGAAAGTCCTGTTCTATACACCGCAATCCGATGCCGACGTCTGGCTGCGCGACCTGTCGCGTGCACTGCCGGGTGTCGACCTGCGCGAATGGCAACCGGGGGACAACGCCCCCGCCGATGTCGCCGTCGTCTGGAAGCCGCCGCGCGAAATGCTCGCCGGCCGCGACGACTTGCGCGCGATCTTCAACCTGGGGGCCGGCGTCGACGCGATCCTGAAGCTGGAGCGCGAGCATCCCGGCACGCTGCCGCGCGACGCGCAACTTGTGCGGCTGGAAGACACAGGAATGGCGCAGCAGATGGCCGAGTACGTGATGTACGCAGTGCTACGCTACATGCGACGCTTCGACGAATACGACCGGCTGCAGGCAGAACAGCGCTGGCATGTGCTGGAACCGCACGCGCGCGAAACGTTCACAGTCGGCGTGCTCGGTCTGGGCGTGCTCGGCTCGCATGTGGCAACGACACTCGCCGCGGCAGGTTTCCCGGTGCGCGGCTTTAGCCGCAGCGCGCGAGAGATCGAAGGCGTCGCGACCTTTGCGGGCGAAGCGCAGTTCGACGCGTTCCTCGATGGCGTCAAAGTGCTCGTCAATCTGCTGCCGCACACGCCCGACACGCACGGCGTGCTGAACCAGCGCAACTTGTCGAAGCTCGCGCTCGGCGCATACCTCGTCAACATCGCGCGCGGCGCGCATCTGGTCGAACAGGATTTGCTCGTTGCGCTGGAGCAAGGCCAGATCGCCGCAGCCACGCTCGATGTATTCGTGGAAGAACCGTTGCCGCCCCAGCATCCGTTCTGGAAGCACCCGCGCATCTCGATCACGCCGCATATCTCGGCGTTGACGCTGCGCGAAGAAAGCATCGCGCAGATCGCGCAAAAAATCGGCGCGTTGATGCGTGGCGAGCCGATCGGCGGAATCGTTGATATCGGGCGCGGCTATTGAGCGCGTTGGCAGCACACCAATCTCGCGGCAGCGGGTTACTCGCAGGGACGGGAGCAAGCGCCAAAGCGCTGGCCCCCGTCGACACAGGAGACAAACATGGCCATGCCACAAGCAGTGAAAATCGTCGAAGTCGGTCCGCGCGACGGGCTGCAGAACGAGAAGGAATTCGTACCCACCGAAGTCAAGATCGAGTTGATCAATCGCCTGTCGGCGGCCGGGTTCAGGAATGTGGAAGCGGCTTCGTTCGTGTCGCCCAAATGGGTGCCGCAGATGGCCGACGGCGCCGACGTGATGGCGGCCATCGAGCGTCGCGCGGGCACGATCTATTCGGTGCTGACGCCGAACCTTCGCGGCTTCGAAGGCGCTGTCGCCGCTCAGGCGGACGAGATCGTGATCTTCGGCGCAGCCAGCGAGGCGTTCTCGCAAAAGAACATCAATTGCAGCATTGCGGAAAGCATCGAGCGCTTCGTGCCTGTCGCGCAGGCTGCAAAAGACAAGGGCCTCCGCATTCGCGGCAGCGTGTCGTGCTCGCTGGGTTGTCCGTATCAGGGCGACGTGCCCGTCGCGTCGGTAGTCGATGTCGTTGAGCGTTTCGCGGCGCTGGGCTGCGACGAGATCGATATCGCCGACACGATCGGCGTCGGTACACCGAAGCGCACGCGCGAAGTGTTCACCGCCGTCACGCAGGTGTTTCCGCGCGAGCGCCTGTCGGGGCATTTCCACGATACTTACGGCCAGGCACTCGCGAACATCTACGCCTCGCTGCAGGAAGGCATCGAGATTTTTCATGCGTCGGTCGCAGGGCTCGGCGGATGTCCGTACGCGAAAGGCGCAACGGGCAACGTCGCCACGGAAGACGTGCTGTATCTGATGAACGGACTCGGCATCGAGACAGGCATCGACCTCGCGAAGGTCGTCGAGATCGGTGATTTCATTTCGACGTCGATCGGCAAGCCGAACGTGTCGCGCGCGGGCAAAGCGCTGCTGGCGAAGGCGCGCAGCGAAAAGTCCACCTGCGTATGACCCATCACAGGAACACAACACATGTCGGATAACGCAACGGTACAGACACCTCACACGCCCGAGCTGGATTCGCTGCCCGAGTCGGCACGACGCGTCGCGCTTTTGCTGCGCGAGCGCGGCCACGCCGGACAGGTCGTGATGCTGCCGGAAACGGGCAAGACCTCAGCGGAAGCGGCGGCGGGTCTCGGCTGCTCGATCGCGCAGATCGCCAAGTCGATCCTGTTTCGCCGCCGTGAAGACGATGCGCCCGTGCTGATCATCGCGAGCGGCGCGAATCGCGTCGATGAAAAAAAGGTGACGGCGCAGGTCGGCGAGATTGCGCGAGCGGACGCGAAGTTCGTACGTGAAAAAACGGGTTATGCGATTGGCGGCGTGTGTCCGATCGGTCACGCAACGACGCCCGTCACGCTGATCGACGCCGATCTCTTCACGCTCGACAGCCTGTGGGCAGCCGCCGGTCATCCGCATGCGGTGTTCAACCTGACGCCGCAGGAACTGGCCACGCTGACGGGCGCGCCCGTCGTCGATGTGGCGTTGCGCGAGACGGCATGACAGCCGACACCGCTCGCGCTCACGAGACGGCGCAAACCATCGCGCCCGTTCCTTCGCCATGCATCAACGTGTGCCGGATGAATCGGTCTACGGGCCTGTGCGAAGGTTGCCTGCGCACGATCGACGAAATCGCGAACTGGTCTTCGTTCGATGACGCGGCAAAGCGCGCGGTGTGGGTTGAGATCGACAGGCGCCACGTCGACTTCATGGCGAAGCAGTCTCCGAAATGCGAGACAAAGAAATGAACACGCCGCCGCGCGTCGTCACGGTTGGC
Source organism: Paraburkholderia sp. PGU19 (assembly GCF_013426915.1). Lineage (GTDB taxonomy): Bacteria > Pseudomonadota > Gammaproteobacteria > Burkholderiales > Burkholderiaceae > Paraburkholderia. Next base: position 212,238 of record NZ_AP023179.1, on the reverse strand, counting down.
GAGACATTCAGCGCGACGCTGAGCCTCGTGGCGGAATCGATCAAATCGTTCGCCACGCTCGTGAACGACCTCAACCCGCTCCATCACGATGACGCGTACGCGGCGCAAAGCCGCTTCGGCGGCCTGATCGCCTCCGGCACGCAGCCCACCGCGCATTTCATGGCGCTGCTCGCCACGCACTTCTCGACCTACGCACAGCCGCTTGGGCTCGAGTTCGATATCAAGCTAAAGAAGGCCGCGCATTGCGGCGACACGCTGACGATGACGTGGCGCGTCGTCGGCGCATTCTGGAAAGCGAGCCTCAACGGCGATCTGACACAGCTCGAAGGCAGCGTCGTGAACCAGCGCAGCGAAACGGTGCTGATCGGCAAGTCGACGATACTCGTGATGCCGAAACCCGCCACACAGGAAAGCGGCGCATGATCGCGCTGCCGGCGTCCATACGCGTGTTCGAACGTGGCTGGCTGTCGTCGAACAACGTGCTGCTCGTCGACGATGCGAGCGCGGCGCTGGTCGATACCGGCTACGCGTCGCACGCGGCGCAAACGGCGGCGCTTGTCAGACATGCGCTCGGCACGCGGCCGCTCGACCTGATCGTCAACACGCATCTGCATTCGGATCACTGCGGCGGCAACGCGCAATTGCAGGCAACGTGGCCGTGCCGGACGCTGATTCCATCGACGGAAGCGGACGCCGTGCGCGAATGGGACGAGTCGCGTCTGACGTTTCGCGCAACCGGTCAATTCTGCGAACGTTTCGCATTCTCGGACACGATCGAACCAGGCATGCGCCTGACGCTCGGCGCGCTGGACTGGGACGTGCTCGGCGCGCCCGGCCACGATCCGCATTCGCTGATGCTCTATTGCGCCGAGCAAAAGCTGTTGATCAGCGCCGACGCGCTGTGGGAAAACGGCTTCGGTGTGATCTTTCCGGAACTCGAAGGCGACAGCGGTTTCGCAGAGCAACAGGCCGTGCTCGAACTGATCGGCACGCTCGATGTCAAGACTGTGATACCCGGCCACGGCGCGCCGTTTTCCGAGGTCCATGCGGCACTCGATCGCGCGTTGTCGCGTGTCGCGTGGCTGCGCGCCGATCCGGCACGTAACGCGAAAAATGCGCTGAAGGTGTTAATCGTGTTCAAGCTGCTCGACGCACGCTCGCTATCTTTCGAAGCCTTGCTGCGCATGCTCGACGACGCGAGCGTGATGCGGGCTTCAGCATCGATGCTGAAGCCGCGCAGCGCATGGCCCTCGCTGCTGCGTGAACTGATAGAGGGATTGGCGGCGGAGAATGGGCCGCTGCGATTCGACGGCGAGCAGATCACTGCGCGCGCGGGTTGATTCGTGAGCCGAAGCCGCGCGAACGGCCGTATAAAAAGAAAGCCGCTCGGCTTTCGGTTCGAGCGGCGTAATTACTGTTGACGTGATCAGCGTCGAAGAAATGATACCTGTGCGTAGCTTTCGAACGCATCGGTGATTTCCCTACAGAATTGTTAACGCCGGCCCGACACCTTATTCGGATTCCGTACTATCGGTATGAAGTACCGTTATATGGAGTAGCGGCGCGTCGGCACGATGCGCCAGCCGAGATTCACGCCGGCCGCCGCAAGCAGGATCAACACGGCGCCAAGCACCTGAATCCACGCGAGCTTCTGTCCGAACGCGATCCGGTCGACAACGATCGCCACAACCGGATAGATGAAAGACAGCGCGCCCGTCATCGCCGTCGGCAGCTTCTGGATGGCGCCGTACAGCAGCACATACATGATCCCGTGTTCACGATGCCGAGCGTGACGAGTTGCAGCCAGTGCACGCCCGTCGTAGGTAACGTGTCGTATTGCATGAACGGTGCGAGCATGGCGACGCCTGTCGTCACCGTGATCAGCGCGATAAGGTGCGGCGGCGTGTTCTTCAAGTGCTTTGTGATGATCGACGAAACCGCGTACAGGAAAGCCGCGCCGACGGCATACGCAACGCCTTGCAGATATTGTCCCGGCACCGCGAGCACAGCCGGCTCCACTTTCACGACGAACACGAGTCCGACGAACGCAATCAGCAGCCAGGCGACCGTCGATGCCGTCACGCGCTCGCGGAACACCAGCGCCCCGAGTGCGACGAGCATGAAAGGCTGCGTGCTGTAGACGGTGGTCGCCATCGAAATCGAGGCCCGCGAGTAAGCGGCGAACAGCAACACCCAGTTCACGACGATGGCCGCGCTGCTGAGCGTGGCGAGCGCGATCATCTTCCAGGAAAACAGCTTGCGTTTGAGCAGTCCAAGCACGGCGCAGATCAGCAGGAGCGTCGCGCCGCCGAACAGGCATCGGAAGAACGCGACGTTCAGTGCCGATTGCTGCGATGAAACGACCAGCCAGCCAATCGTCCCCGACATCAGCATCGCGAGTGTCATCTCGAACGCGCCGCGCCGCACTTCGTTGTTTGCAGCCATCTGAAACTCTCCAGAAGAATCACATCTTGCGATCAGTGTAATTAATCCGAAGTTGCCAATACATATCTAAAATCAGGCGATCGAGCGAATCAACCTTAAATGCGAAGGCCAAAATGACCAGGCGCCTTAATCCCGACATCAAGCAAGATCCCGCGCCCGCGACACTCGACGACACCGACCGCATGCTGCTCGCGAGTCTCGCCGACGACGCACGTCAGCCCGTCAGCGAACTCGCGCGAAGCGTCGGACTGTCGGCGCCCGCGACGGCCGACCGCTTGCGGCGCCTCGACGCGCAAGGCGTGATCGAGCGCTTCACCGTGCAGATCGATCCGCGCGCGCTCGGCTACACGCTGCAGGCGATCGTGCGCGTGAAGCCGCTGCCCGGTCAGTTGCATCTGGTGGAGGACGTGATTCGCCGTATTCCGGAGTTTGTCGAATGCGACAAGGTGACGGGCGACGATTGCTTCATCTGCCGCCTGTATCTGCGCTCGATCGATCAACTCGACGAGATTCTGTCGAAAGTGACCGAGCGTGCGGAAACGAGCACCGCCATCGTCAAGTCGACGCCGGTGCCGCGGCGCTTGCCGCCGCTCGCCTAAGGAAGCGAGCGGCGTAGAAGCACGCGGCAATCAAAGCTCGACGGCTTCGAAGAAGGACAACATCTCCGCCACGAGGTCGACGGGCGCCTCTTCGGGAATGTAGTGGCCACACGGCAGCGAACGACCGCTGACGTCGCGCGCAACCTTACGCCATTCGGCGATGGGCTCGAAGCATTTTTCGACCACGCCTTCCGCGCCCCACAGCACGCGCAGCGGACATGCAATCTTGTGTCCGCGTTCGATATCGGCGCGATCGTGCTCGAGATCGATCGTCGCCGATGCGCGGTAGTCCTCGCACATCGCATGCACGGCGCCCGGCTGCCTCAGGGCCTTGCGATACTCGGCCAGCACCTCGGGCGCAAACGGCGCGAGGCCCGCGTGACGGCTGCCCATCACGCGGTCGACGTAGACATCGGGATTGCCTTCGATCAGCGTCTCGGGCAGCGGCTCCGGCTGGATCAGGAAGAACCAGTGGAAATAGAGCGTCGCGAAGGTGCGGTCGGTGGCTTCGTACATCGCGAGCGTCGGCGCGATGTCGAGCAGCATCAGGCGTTCGACGGAGTCGGGGAAGTCGAGCGCCATCCGGTGCGCGACCCGCGCGCCGCGGTCGTGCGCGCACACGAGAAAGCGCTCGTAGCCGAAGTGGCGCATCACGTCGACCTGGTCTGCCGCCATCGCGCGCTTCGAATACGGTGCGTGCGTCGGGTCGCTGGGCGGTTTCGCCGACGCGCCGTAGCCGCGCAGGTCGGTCGCGATCACCGTGAAATGCTCGGCGAGTTGCGCCACGCACCGATGCCAGATCAGATGGCTCTGCGGATGACCGTGCAGCAGCAGCAAGGGCGGCCCGTTTCCGCCTTTGACTCCATGAATATCGACGCCGCCGGCCGTGACCCGAAAAGGTGTGAAGTCCGCGAAGGGCATGTCGGATCTCGTTGTCGTTGTAAGTCTGGGCATTGTAGAAGGCGAGTGTGTCGCGGCGAGTGGGATAGCCCACGCTTTCGTAGAACCTGAACTCTCCTTCAAACGACACCGAACGAGCAGCGCGGCCCAGACTCGCCTATAATCGAACGACCGTTCTTAAATTTGACACTCGACGGCTGTTTGAAGCGAAACGCGGACGGCAGCCGCTACACTCATATCGCCGGGCACCCGATGCACCGGCAGTCGATCTGGAGACTCGCACCATGGCCTTGCCCGCCGTCCTGCAGAACCTTACTCTGCCCGTCGTCGCCTCGCCGATGTTCATCGTCAGCTACCCCGAGCTCGTGCTTGCGCAATGCAAGGCGGGGATCGTCGGTTCGTTCCCCGCGCTCAACGCCCGCCCGGCCGAACTGCTCGACGAATGGCTCACGCAGATTCAGGCTTCGCTCGCCGAACACAAGGCGGCGAACCCGGACGCCGTCATCGGGCCGATTGCCGTGAACCAGATCGTGCATCAGTCGAATGCGCGATTGGAGCACGACGTCCGCGTGTGCGTCGAACACAAGGTACCGATTTTCATCACGAGCCTGCGCGCGCCCGCGAAGGAGATCGTCGATGCCGTGCACAGCTACGGCGGCATCGTGCTGCACGACGTGATCAATCTGCGTCACGCGCAGAAGGCGCTGGATGCGGGCGTCGACGGTCTGATTCTTGTCGCGGCGGGCGCGGGTGGCCACGCGGGCACGACGTCGCCGTTCGCGCTGGTCGGCGAAGTGCGGCGCATGTTCGACGGTCCGATCGTGCTGTCGGGCTCGATTGCGAACGGCGGCTCGATTCTCGCCGCGCAGGCGATGGGCGCCGATCTCGCGTACATGGGCACGCGCTTCATCGCGACGAAGGAAGCGCACGCCGTCGAAGGCTACAAGCAGGCGATCATCAACGCGAATGCCGCCGACATCGTCTATACGAACCTCTTCACGGGCGTGCACGGCAACTACATCCGCGAGAGCATCCAGAATGCGGGGCTCGATCCCGATGCGCTGCCCGAGTCGGACAAGACCGCGATGAACTTCGGCGGTGACAAGGCGAAGGCGTGGAAAGACATCTGGGGCGCGGGCCAGGGCGTGGGTCTGATGCACGATGTGCCGAGCGTCGGTGAGCTTGTTGCGCGTCTGAAGGACGAGTATCAGGCGGCGAAGACGCGGCTCGGGATGGGGCGCTGAACCGTAAGGCAGTGAAGACATGAAAAGGCCGCAGACGCGGCCTTTTCGTTTCAGGATGGCGTCACATGTTGCGCCGATACTGTCCGCCCACTTCGAACAGCGCATGCGTGATATGTCCCAGCGAACACACGCGCACTGCCTCCATCAGCACGGCAAAAACGTTTTCATCGTCGATGACGGCCTGCTTCAGACGCTCCAGCATCGCCGGCGTGTCGCTTTCATGCGATGACTGGAACGCGCGCAGGCGCTTCAGTTGCCCCTGCTTTTCTTCTTCCGTCGAGCGCGCGAGCGCAATCGGCGGCGGCGCATCGTGCGCATGCGCGCCGAGGAACGTATTCACGCCGACGATCGGATACGAGCCGTCATGCTTGCGATGCTCGTACAGCATCGATTCGTCCTGAATCCGGCCACGCTGATACCCCGTCTCCATCGCGCCCAGCACGCCGCCGCGCTCGGTGAGCCGGTCGAACTCCGCGAGCACGGCCGCTTCGACGAGATCCGTCAGTTCGTCGATGATGAAACTGCCCTGATTCGGATTCTGGTTCTTCGCGAGTCCCCATTCGCGATTGATGATCAACTGGATCGCGACCGCGCGACGCACCGAATCTTCCGTCGGCGTGGTAATCGCTTCGTCGAACGCGTTTGTGTGCAGCGAGTTGCAGTTGTCGTAGATCGCGATCAGCGCCTGCAACGTCGTGCGGATATCGTTGAAGTCGATTTCCTGCGCGTGCAGGCTGCGGCCTGATGTCTGCACGTGATACTTCAGCTTCTGGCTGCGTTCGTTCGCGCCATAGCGGTCGCGCATCGCAACGGCCCAGATGCGCCGCGCGACACGACCGAGCACCGTATATTCCGGGTCCATCCCGTTCGAGAAGAAGAACGACAGGTTCGGCGCGAAATCGTCGATATCCATGCCGCGCGCGAGATATGCCTCGACGTAGGTGAAGCCGTTGGCGAGCGTGTACGCCAGTTGCGAGATCGGGTTCGCACCCGCCTCGGCGATGTGATAGCCGGAGATCGATACCGAATAGAAATTGCGCACGCCGTGCTCGACGAAGTACGCCTGAATGTCGCCCATTACTTTCAGGCTGAATTCCGTCGAGAAGATGCAGGTGTTCTGCCCTTGATCTTCCTTCAGGATGTCGGCCTGCACCGTGCCGCGCACGTTTTCCAGCGCGAAACGGCGCGCGGCGTCGAGTTCGTCCTGCGAAGGCTCGCGGTTTTCCTGCTGCGCTTTCGCGCGTGCGAGCGCGATCTGCTGATCGATCGCGACATTGAAGAACATCGCGAGAATCGTCGGCGCGGGTCCGTTGATCGTCATCGACACCGACGTTTCGGGCGCGCACAGATCGAAGCCGTCGTAGAGCGCTTTCATGTCGTCGAGCGTCGCCACGGACACACCCGAGTTCCCGACCTTGCCGTAGATATCGGGCCTTTCGTGCGGTTCTTCTCCGTAGAGCGTGACGGAATCGAACGCCGTCGACAGGCGCTTGGCGGGCATCCCTTCGGACAGCAGCTTGAAACGCCGGTTGGTGCGGAACGGATCGCCCTCGCCTGCGAACATGCGTGTCGGGTCTTCGTTCTCGCGGCGGAACGGAAACACGCCCGCCGTGAACGGGAAATAGCCAGGCAAATTGTCGAGCATCAGCCAGCGCAGGATTTCGCCGGGATCTTTGAATGCCGGCAGCGCGACCTTGCGGATCTTCGATCCCGACAGCGTTTCGACGGTGAGCGCCGTGCGGATTTCCTTGTCGCGAATCTTCACAACATGTTCGTCGCCGGAATAGGCGGCGACCGTGTCCGGCCACGCATCGAGCAGCGCCTTTTCGCGCTCGCCCATTTGCGACGTGCGGGCGTCGATGAGCGAATCGAACGCAGCGGCATCTTGCACACTGCCGTTCGCTTCGCTCAGCATCCGGCGCGCTTCGTCGAGCTGCCAACGCTCGCGCGCGAGTTGCGATTGCGCTTCGACGCGCTCGCGATAACCGCGCACCGTGAGCGCCACATCCGACAGATAGCGCACGCGCGCGGGCGGCACGATGGCGTTGCGGCCCGTCGAATGCCTGACGCCTTGCAGTGTCGGCAATCGCCCGTCGCTTTCTTGCAGTCCGTGATCGCGTAGAGTCTTCGCGATATTTTGGTACACAGCGGTTACGCCGTCGTCATTGAAACGCGACGCAATCGTACCGAATACGGGCATCTCCTCGATCTTCGATCCAAACTTTTGTTGGTTACGCTGAACCTGTTTTGCGACGTCGCGCAAGGCGTCGGCGGCGCCTTTGCGGTCGAACTTGTTGATCGCGACAACGTCCGCGAAATCGAGCATGTCGATCTTTTCGAGCTGGCTTGCCGCGCCGAACTCCGGCGTCATCACATACAGCGACTTGTCGGCATGCGGCACGATCGCGGCATCGCCCTGCCCGATGCCTGATGTCTCCACCACGATCAGATCGAAGCCCGCCATCTTGCAGGCGTCGATTGCGTCGGGCAGCGCGTCGGAGATTTCGCTCGACGCCTCGCGCGTCGCCAGCGAGCGCATGAAGACGCGTGCGCCGCTGCCCCAGTCGCCGATCGCATTCATGCGGATGCGGTCGCCGAGCAGCGCGCCGCCTGATTTGCGGCGAGAAGGATCGATCGCGATCACGGCGATGGTCAACGCGTCGCCGTAGTCGAGACGGAAACGCCGGATCAGTTCATCGGTCAACGACGACTTGCCAGCGCCACCCGTCCCTGTGATGCCGAGCACGGGCACGCGTGTCTGTTTGGCTTGCGTGGCGAGTGCCGCGCGCGTGGCGGGATCGACGTCGCCCGTTTCAAGCGAGGTAATCAGCTGCGCGAGCTTGCGGAACGCGACGACATGCCCGGCGCGATCCGTGTCCCGGCGCATCGCGTCCTTCAGATCGAGAGCCAGTTGAGCAGGCTGAACGTCCGCTCGCGTCGCGTCGCGGCAACGCGCGATCATGTCGTCGATCATCCCTTGCAGCCCGAGCCGCTGCCCGTCGTGCGGCGAGTAAATACGCACGACACCATAGCGCTGCAACGCCGCGATTTCATCGGGGACGATCACGCCGCCACCGCCGCCGAACACCTTGATCCGCTCGCCGCCGCGCTCGCGTAACAGATCGACCAGATAGCGGAAGTATTCGACGTGCCCGCCCTGATAGCTCGACACCGCGATGCCGTCCGCGTCTTCGTGCAGCGCCGCCGTCGCGATTTCTTCGACGGAGCGGTTGTGGCCGAGGTGGATCACTTCGACGCCGCTCGCCTGCAGGATGCGCCTCATGATGTTGATCGACGCGTCGTGGCCGTCGAACAGCGCGGCGGCCGTAACGAAACGCAGACGTCGCGAGGACGTCTCGTGCGGCGGGCGCGGCGCGGAAGGTCGGGAAGCGGGCGCGTCGTCACCGACGCGCTGCGGCGTGGAAAGATCAGTCATGTCTCCCCCGGATCGAATCGTCAGGTTCGTTCGTCTCTACTTCGCGGGTGCTGCAACCAGTATAACGATACGACCCGATCGTCCGCGCGGCGTTCAGCAGGCGCGAGTTGACGGGCACTGCGCCTTGAATCTCAGCGCACAGCGAGCGCCCTGATCTGCTCGAGCGTCGGCCACAGCGTCTCGCTCGAAAAGCGCTCCGCGATGAAATCGACGAACGAGCGCACCTTCGCCGACAGATGCCGGCGGCTCGCGTAGACGACGTGGATGGGCAGTTCGCGCGGCGGCAGTTCATCGACGAGCAGCGGCACGAGGCGGCCGGCAGCGAGATCGTCGCCGATCACTTCGGTGCCGAGCAGCGCGAGCGCCGCGCCCTGCAACACGACGACGCGCTGAGCCTCCAGATGATTGACGATCAGATTGCCCGACAGCTTGACGCGCCCACTTTCCGCGTTCGCGCCCGCGACCAGTTCGAGCGCCGACACGCCCGCGTACTGGATGAAGTTGTGGCGCGCGAGATCGGCGGTGTTTCTGGGCGCGCCGTGCAGCTCGATATAGTCCGGCGACGCGCACAACACGAGATGCGCGGTCGCCACCTGGCGCGCGATCAGCGACGACGACTTCAGCCCCAACGGCGATGCGCGGATCGCAACGTCGTAGCCCTCGTCGATCAGTTCGACGACGCGGTCCGACAGCGTGATATCGACGGTGACTTGCGGATGCTGCGTCGCGTAATCGGCGACGGCGCTCATCACGTGCCGCAGACCGAACGCCGACAACGTCGACACGCGCAAGCGCCCTTGCGGCACGATGCTCGCGGCGCCGACCGCCTGCTCGGCTTCGTCGAGTTCGCTCAGCACCTGACTCAGGCGCTCGTAGTACTCGCGGCCCGCTTCCGTGGGCGCGACGCGGCGCGTGGTCCGGTTCAGAAGCCGCGCGCCGAGTTGCTGCTCCAGATGCATCACGTGCTTGCTCGCCATCGCCGCCGACATGTCCATCTTTTCCGCCGCGCCGACGAAGCTGCCGACTTCGACCACGTGGCGAAACACTTTCATGCTGACGAGGGTATCCATGGCGATCGCTCGGAATAGGAATGAATCAGGCTGATTTCCGGGACTTTATCAAGTAGCGATCGCCAATGTGCGGCACACGCGAGCATCGGAAAGAAAAAGCCCCGCCTTCCGTGAAGAAGGCAGGGCCTTGCGGTGAACAACGCAACGGCGCGCCGTGCACGCCGCCGTGCGTCGGTCGCGATCAGAACTTCGCGCGAAGGCCGACGCCAGCCGTATAGCCCGACGCCAGGCTCGTGTACTTGTCGTAGAGATACGCCGCGTAGACGTCGGTGCGTTTGGACAGCGGATAGTCGTAGCCGATCGCCGCCGACTGGTGCATCTGGTCCAGACCGCCCGTGTCGCGCGAGTAAGCGTACGACGCCATCACCGTGCCCGTACCGAGCGGCACCGACACGCCGCCCTGCGCCGTGTTCACGTGCCAGCTGCCGACGTCCTGGTCGTTCTTCGTGTACATGTACTGACCGTAGAACTTCACGAACTTCAGGTCGTACGACACGCCCACCTGGCCAACCGACTGGCTCTTCAGGCCCGAGACCAGCGAGCCGAGGTCGGTCGGCGAGTTGTTGAAGTTCACGTACTGGAACACGCCCGTCGCCGCGAACGGACCGTGGAAATACAGAAACTGCGCGCTGTATTTCTTCGAGCCGTTGTGATCCGCCGAATTGCCCAGTGCATACATTGCGCTGCCCGACAGGCCGCTGAAGTCCGGCGACGAATACTGGACTGCGTTGTTCCAGCCAGAATCGCCGACCACGCCCATATCCGTCGTGTAGGTCGGGAACGTGCCCAGCCCAAGGAACACGTGATAGACCATCGGCGAGAACACATACGAGTCGATGAATGGATTGAACAGAATCGTCGACACGAACAGTTGCGTGGTCAGACGGCCTGCCGTCACCGTGCCGTACGGCGACTCGATACCGACATACGCGTTACGCCCGAAGAACGTGTCGCCATCGAAGCGGCCGAACTTGCCGTTCTGCGCGCGGAAGAAGTCTTCCAATGTGAAGATCGCCTTGTAGCCGTTGCCCAGATCTTCGGCGCCCTTGATGCCCCAGTACGACGTCGACATACCGCCGCCCGACACGTTCCATGCGCTCTGGCTGCCCGGGAACTTCGTGACGCCGACCCATTCGTCGACCTGACCATAAAGCTGCACGCTCGACTGCGCGAACGACGACGTCGATGCGACGGCCAGCATGGCGCCGATGACGCTCGCCTTCAGGGTTGTTCTCAGCGCACGGCTGACGGTGGTATTCATGGGTTCTCCTGTCTTTGTCAAAAGGTGTGGCTGTTCGGCGGGGCGCTCGCCGGATCCGTGTTTGTTATCCGTTTGATCGTCGAGCCAATCTGGGCTGGGACAAATCTTTGCGGACCATTTTTATGGACAAAAATATCTGCGGTTATTGCGGGTATATGGGACTGAATAGTTTGGTGAACTTTCGGCCTGATACTGGTTGCCGATGCACCTTGTTTCCGCAGTGCCGCAAGCACCCGCAGGCCCTTCGAAGGGCGCGAATTCTACCGCACAGCGTGTGATGCGAAGCGCATCAACGATGGATTGACGCGCCGCCGCAACGAAGAGGGGATTTGATGACAAACGCTGGAGACTGACGAGCGTTTTCAAAAATGTGTGGCGTGCTTACGTCAGATCAGACGGGGTATTTTGTCGGACGTGCGGAGACCGAATAGATTGGGTAGCTGAACTTGGGAAAAGACCGATCCAATCTCAGAGCGAGGTGGATGGACAGCAGACTGGACCGAACCGTCACGTCCGGCAAAGGAGAGGTCAATTACGGTAAGGCGACGGAGACGGGATGCGCGATGAGTCGCCAGGCGGGCGCGGAATCGGGCGCGATGCGCCGCGCTCTTCGTTGTAACGTGTGACGTCGTCGCGGATCGAACCGACGTGCGCCGATTGCGCGGTTGCGGGCGGTCGCGGCGCGTTATGTGACTCGGTGCTGATAGGCGTGATCGCGCCGGCATACTGCGTGCCGACATATTGCGCGGCGGGGCGGTTGTGATAGACGTCGGCGGGAAGCTTCATGCGTTGTGCGGTGTAGTTCGACGCATTGCCGCGCGTGCGCGGTGCTTCATTTCGCGCATATCGGCCGGTGTAGCCTGGCATTGCCATACCGCGCGGCATGTCACGCGAAACGTTGGCGCGCGGCGCAGCGTTTCCATGGACAGGGCCACCAAACGACGAACCGTGAAAACTCGATCCGCCGCCGAACAGCCCGTGTCCGTCATGGCTGACAAATGACGGCTTCGCATAGGCGAGCGAGGTCAGCGCGACGATCAGCGCGCCCGTCATCCACCATTTGATCCTCGACAGCCCTACAAGCACCATGTTTCACCTGCCCGACGACCCGCCTGAGAGCCCGCCGTTCGAGCTACGGCTTGGCTGGTTCCGGGGCAGCGCGACTTGCATGACTAGCTGTCTCGCGCGATGCCCCATCGGCCTTCGAACAGTAATTTATTGGCGTCCTCCCAGTGAGTCGAGCCAAAATATGTTAGGTCTGCGGCACTCTTGTAACGCATTGTTACTGCGACGTTTTTTCGCCACAAACCTCTTGCGGCGCGAGGGGAAAAAGCGCTGAAACGGGGTCGTTCGAACACCTGAATTCGTATGAACAGAGGCGCTTCGAAACGCTCGTTTTGACGTGTCGTTTCGACCGATTTTTGACGCTCGAAACGGTCGTTATGACCAGCAGACTCGATGCGAACGCAACCATGCACGCGAACGGGCGTTTCATGCGTTCAGGTAATTAATCAATTCGGCAAATGAATTTGCTTTTTCAATCACTTTGCGCGGACAATAGCCCTTTGGCGCCCGCCCGCCGGCGACATCAAGGCGACGCTACACCTGCATCGAGATTTGAAAAGATGGCCCGTCCGAAACTCCTGCCCGACAATTTCACGCTCTGCCTGATCGGCACGGTGATTTTCGCGAGCCTGCTGCCCGTGCACGGCCACGCGGCGACGGCGTTCAACTGGGTAACGGATTTCGCGGTCGGACTGCTGTTCTTCCTGCATGGCGCCAAGCTCTCGCGCGAAGCGATCATTGCCGGCGCCACGCACTGGCGGCTGCACCTCGTCGTGCTGCTAAGCACGTTCGCGCTCTTTCCGATACTCGGGCTCGTACTCAAACCGCTTCTTTCGCCCCTCGTGACGCCTGCGCTCTACGCCGGCATCCTCTTCCTCTGTACGCTGCCGTCGACGGTTCAGTCGTCGATCGCGTTCACGTCGATTGCGAAAGGCAATGTGCCCGCCGCCGTGTGCAGCGCGTCTGCATCCAGCCTGCTCGGCATCTTCATCACGCCCGCGCTCGTCAGCGTGATCGTCACGAGCCAGGCCGCGAGCGGCACGTCGCCGTGGCATACGGTGTGGAACATCGTGCTGCAGCTGCTGGTGCCGTTCGTCGCCGGGCAGTTGCTGCGGCCGATGATTGGCGGATGGATCGACAGCAATCGTGGCGTGCTGAAGTTCGTCGACCAGGGCTCGATCCTGCTGGTGGTCTACGCCGCGTTCAGCGAGGCCGTCAACGAAGGCCTGTGGCATCAGATTCCGCTCGTCGCGCTGGGCGGACTGCTCGTGGTGTGCGCGGTGCTGCTGGCGCTCGCACTGCTCTTGACGATGTTCGTCAGCAAGCGCCTCGGCTTCAGCCGCGCCGACCAGATCACGATCATCTTCTGCGGTTCGAAGAAGAGCCTCGCCGCCGGTGTGCCGATGGCGAAAGTGATTTTCGCCACGCATGCGGTAGGCGCCGTCGTGCTGCCGCTGATGCTGTTCCATCAGATTCAGTTGATGGTCTGCGCCGCGCTCGCGCAACGCTGGGGCGCACGCGACGTCAGCGCCGAGAAGCGCGCCGCGCAAAAGAGCACGACGGCCGCTGTTGCGCGCCGCTAGGCCGATTTCGAATGAGTCGAGATCCATAAGCGCTCTCCCTGAGTGCATGTCGTGAAAGCCGCCTGCGGGCGGCTTTTTCGTTATTTCACCCGGCCCGGTCGCCGCTGTCGCCTCGGCACGACGGCATAGGACAAACGCACGCCTCTCTTCCCAAATAATGGAAACGCTTCCGCCGAGCACCAGAACGGTGCGCGGCGTCATTAAAAATTCATTTAATTTCAGCCACTTGCTGCCGATAAGCCGACGGTCCAATGCTCCGGCCGTCTGTCATGCCTCAACGCTCGTTCTCCACCATCGCAGCGCCGCGCATCGTCGATCTGATTGCGCAGCGTGACCTGTCCGCCGTGTTCCAGCCGATCGTCGATTTCGACGACGGCGCGATTCTCGGCTACGAAGGGCTGATCCGCGGACCGGCCGGTTCCGCGCTCGAAGCGCCGTACGCGCTGTTCGCGCAGGCAGCGGCCGAAGGCAGCGTGATCGCACTGGAGCGCGCCGCTGCGCATACCTGCATCGAGGCATTCGCGAAGCTCAAGTACGAGGGCAAGCTGTTCCTGAATTTCAGCGCCGGTGCGATCCGTCAACTCGCCGACAACCGCGAAGACACCTTCGTGATGCTCCGTGCCATGGGCGTCGATGCCGAGCGCATCGTGATCGAACTGACCGAGCAGAGCGCGATTCCCGACGTCGCGAGTTTCCTGCCCGCCATCACCATGCTGCGCATGGCCGGCGCCCAGTTCGCGCTCGACGACTACGGCACCGCGAACGCCAGCATGAATCTGTGGGTGCGCCTGCAGCCGGACGTCGTGAAGATCGACCGGTTTTTCATTCACGACATTGCCAGCGACGCGCTCAAGTTCGAAGCCGTCAAGGCGATGCAGCACTTCGCGGCCGCGAGCGGCGCGAAGCTCGTCGCCGAGGGGATCGAAAACGAGGCGGATCTGATCGTCGTGCGCGACATGGGGATCGCCTGCGGCCAGGGCTATTTCTTCGGCAAGCCAAATGCACACCCGCCGCGCAAGGTCTCCGACGACGCGCGCGAGGCGTTGCGCGCCGGTCATATCGCCGTGTTCCCCGAGGCGACGCGCGCGGTGAGCGCGTCGCCGTCGGGCGGGATGGCATCGGCGAAGATGGTGGTGCATGCGCCCGCCCTGCCGCGCAACGCGACCAACAATGACGTGCTCGAACTCTTCAACCGTCTGCCGAATCTGCATGCCGTCGCCGTCGTCGAGCAGAACGAGCCTGTCGCGCTGATCAACCGGCGCGCGTTCATGGACCGCTATGCGCTGCCTTACCACCGCGAGCTGTTCGGCAAGCGGCCATGCCTGCTGTTTGCGAATGCGTCGCCCGTCGTCATCGAAAAATCGATGACGGTCGAAGACATGGCCAAGCTGCTCGCCAGCGACGACCAGCGCTACCTCGCAGACGGCTTCGTCATCACCGAGAACGGCAAGTACGTCGGCCTCGGCACGGGTGAAAGCCTCGTGCGCGCGGTAACCGAAGTGCGCATCGAGGCGGCCCGTTACGCGAATCCGCTGACTTTCCTGCCGGGCAACATTCCGATCAGCTCGCACATCACGCGGTTGCTCGGCCACGAAGCGGGCTTTTATGCGTGCTACGTCGACCTGAATCACTTCAAGCCGTTCAACGACCAGTACGGCTACTGGCAAGGCGACGAAGTGCTGAAGTTCGCTGCGCACGTGCTCGCGGAAGTCTGCGATCCGACGCGCGATTTTCTCGGCCACGTCGGCGGCGACGATTTTCTGATCCTGTTCCAGAGCGAGGACTGGCGCGAGCGCGCGGAGCGCGCCATTCACGTGTTCAACGAAGGCGCGCAGCGCTACTACGCGCCGGGCGACCGCCTCGCGGGCGGCATCCACGGCGAGGACCGGCGCGGCAATCCGACGTTCTTCGGCTTCGTGACGATGGCGATCGGCTGCGTGCTGGTTCAGCCGCAATCGGGCGAAGCGGTGTATAGCAGCGAAGACATTGCATCGGTGGCGGCGCTCGCGAAGCGGCGCGCGAAAAGCGACGCGTCCGGTCTCGTGGTGATCGGGTTCAAAGAAAGCCAGATGTTGCTGCAAGGGCGCACGGCGGCCACCGTCGACTGAAGTTCTTCGCCCAGGTCCGGCCTACGCCGTCATCTCCAGCGGCAAAGCACGCCGCAACGACATTCCCCTGTCACGACGGACAGTCACCTTGGTAGCAAGGTTCGGACTGCGCGTTCACCATTCGTGTTTCCCATTCCCGAGCAACGCGGCACGCACTCGCCTGCGGCCACGACCTCGCTGGCGTCCGTATCGATTGATGAATCCAACGCGCCGTTTAGTGCATTTTACTAAACAAACAATTCACCTTCACTGCGCCTGTATACGGGTATCTACGCGTATCGAAAGCCTCTGAGCGAGGGTTTCGTGCGATCGTTTTACTATACAATCAGCCGAACTTGAACTCCGCCGCTGCGCGTCTCTCGCGCCGCCGCTTTTTTCGATGGCTACAACGATCCGCGACGTCGCTCGCGCGGCCAGCGTGTCGATCGGCACCGTCTCACGCGCTCTGAAGAATCAGCCCGGTTTGTCGGAAACGACGCGCGAGCGCGTCGTCGAAACGGCCCGCCGGCTCGGCTACGATTCCGCGCAACTGCGCCCACGCATACGCCGGCTCACGTTCCTGCTGCATCGTCATCACAACAACTTCGCTGTCAGCCCGTTCTTCTCGCACGTGCTGCACGGCGTCGAAGACGCGTGCCGCGAGCGGGGCATCGTGCCGTCCGTGCTGACAGCCGGCCCCACCGAGGACGTCGTCCAGCAGATGCGCCTGCATGCGCCCGACGCGATCGCCGTCGCAGGGTTCGTCGAGCCGGAAACGCTCACGACGCTCGTCGCGATGAAGCGCCCGCTCGTGCTGATCGACCTGTGGGCGCCCAACCTGCGCACCGTGAATCTCGACAACCAGGCGGGCGCCGCGCTCGCGATGCAGCATCTGTTTGCACAGAAGCGCACGCGCGTCGCGTTCATCGGTGGCTCGCTTGCGCACTACAGCATCGCGCAGCGCGCGCTCGGCTACCGTCGCGCATTTTTCGAAGCCGGACTGCTGTTCGATCCGTCGCTGGAAGTGACGATCGACGCCGGCCTCGACCCCGACGCCGGCGCCGCACTCGCGATGGAGCAACTGCTCGACCGCCCCGGCCCGCGTCCCGACGCCGTCTTCGCATACAACGACCTCGCCGCGCTCGCCGCGCTGCGCGTGTGTCTCGCGCGCGGCCTGCGCGTGCCCGAAGACATCGCGATCGTCGGTTTCGACGACATTCCCGCCGCCGCGCACGCGCGCCCGCCGCTCACGACGATCGCCGTCGATAAAGAAGCGCTCGGCCGGCGCGGCGTCGAACTGCTGCTCGAAGACACGCCGTCCGCACTCGACATTCGTATTCCGGTCCAACTCGTTGTCCGTGCCAGTACCTCGGTGAACATGCCATGAAACAACCCGACACGACTCTTTCGAACAACACCGCCAATCACAAGGTGCCGCCTGTCGCGAGCTTCCGCGACGGCGCTTTCCTGCTGTCGCACGTCGAGGACACGCTGCGCTTCTACGCGCCGAACGTGCTCGATCCGAGCGGCGGCTTCTTCCACTTCTTCCGCGACGACGGCACGATCTACAACCGCGCGACGCGTCACCTCGTCAGCAGTTGCCGCTACGTATTCAACTACGCGATGGCGTACCGGCAGTTCGGCGACCCGCAGCATCTGGAGTACGCGCAGCACGGCCTGAAGTTTCTGCGCGATGCCCATTGGGACCCGCATCACCAGGGCTACGACTGGGAGATCGACTGGCGCGACGGCCACAGGCGCACGCTCGACGCGACGCGCCACTGCTACGGCCTTGCGTTCGTGCTGCTCGCGTACGCGCACGCGGCGATGGCGGGCATCGAAGAAGCGAAGCCGATGATCGCCGCGACCTTCGAGCTGATGGAGCACCGCTTCTGGGACCCGGCAGCCGGCCTGTACGCGGACGAAGCCACGCCCGACTGGAGCGTGAACTCGTATCGCGGCCAGAACGCGAACATGCACACCACAGAGGCGCTGCTCGCCGCGTACGAGGCGACGGGCCATCTCGTGTACCTCGACCGCGCCGAGCGCGTTGCGACGAACATCACGCTGCGTCAGGCGAAGCTGTCGCAAGGTCTGGTGTGGGAGCACTTTCACGCGGACTGGTCGGTGGATTGGCACTACAACGAGGAAGACAGCTCGAACATCTTCCGTCCGTGGGGTTTCCAGCCCGGCCATCAGACCGAGTGGGCGAAGCTGCTGCTGATCCTGGAGCGCCACCGTCCGCTGCCGTGGCTGCTGCCGCGCGCGATCGAACTGTTCGACGCCGCGATGACGCACGCGTGGGACAACGATCACGGCGGCCTCTACTACGGCTTCGGCCCGGACTACACCGTCTGCGATCACGACAAGTACTTCTGGGTGCAGGCAGAAACGTTCGCGACTGCCGCGCTGCTCGGCCAGCGCACGGGCAATGAGCGCTTCTGGGACTGGTACGACGAGATCTGGCGCTACAGCTGGGCGCATTTCGTCGATCATCGTTATGGCGCGTGGTACCGCATTCTCACGTGCGACAACCGCAAATACAGCGACGAGAAGAGCCCGGCCGGCAAGACCGACTATCACACGATGGGCGCATGCTACGAAGTGCTGCTGCACGCACTGCAACCCGCAGTGCAGCCTTCCAGCGCGTCCGAATAACCTCGTACGGTGAGCAACATGAGCGCGAGCCCTGAATTTCACGCTGAGTTTCCCGAATTCGTTTCCGCCGGCGACATCCTCACCGATCTCGTGCGCACGGGTCCTGCAAGCTGGCTGTCGGTTCCCGGCGGCGCGGGCTGGAACGTCGCTCGCGCGGTTGCGCGGCTGGGTCTGCCGACGGCCTGCGCCGGATCGCTCGGCGTCGATAATTTTTCCGACGACCTGTGGAACGCGAGCGTCGCCGCGGGCCTCGACATGCGCTTCATGCAGCGTGTCGAGCGCGCGCCGCTGCTTGCCGTCGTGCATCAGACGCATCCGCCCGCGTATTTCTTCATGGGCGACAACAGCGCGGACCTCGCTTTCGATCCGTCGAAGCTGCCCGAGGGCTGGATGTCGCACGTGAAGTGGGCGCATTTCGGCTGCATCAGCCTTGTGCGCCAGCCGCTCGGCGCGACACTCGCGAAGCTCGCCGCCGACCTGCGCGAGCGCGGCGTGAAGATCAGCTTCGATCCGAACTACCGCAACCTGATGGAGCACGGCTACGAGCCGACGCTACGCCAGATGGCGTCGCTCGCCGATCTGATCAAGGTATCGGACGAAGACCTGCGGCTGCTGTTCAAGACCGACGACGAAGCGGCCGCCCTCACGCAACTACGCGCGATGAACCCGAAAGCGATCGTGCTCGTCACGCGCGGCTCGGAGACGGCGACGCTGGTCGACGGCGACCGGATCGTCGAAGCGAAGCCGCCGCGCGTGGCCGTCGCCGATACGGTCGGCGCGGGCGATGCGTCGATCGGCGGACTGCTGTTCAGTTTGATGACGGCGCCGCAACGCAAGTGGGAAGAGCATCTGGCGTTCTCGCTCGCGGCAGGCGCGGCGGCTTGCCGCCATTCGGGCGCGCATTCGCCGACGCTCGATGAAGTGGTATCGCTGCTGCAGGATTGATGCGCCGATGCTGTCGGAAGAAGCTGCCGGTGCAAGCGCCTGGCCGGCAACTCCGTCCGCTGCGCGGCGGCATGCAAACGCGCTGGAAGACCCGGTGAGCACGCCGTTGGGCGCCGACATGTGAGCGTCGAAATCGCGTGCTAGGATGGAATCTCCCCCTTGCAGGAGATGCATCATGGAGGACGTCACCTACACCAAAGGTCTCTATACGGCGACGGCGAGCGTTCGCCCGGTAGATGGCGGGCAATACCAGGGCGTCGTTGCGCTGTCGCGCGACGAAGGCGACGAGACAGAAGACACGCTCTACGAAGTCGAAGCCACGTCGCCGACAGCCGACGAAGCACTCGAAGACGCGAAGGCGCTGGCCCACAGAATCCTCGGCGAACTCGAACTATAGGCACGGGGCTTTCGCATTGAACGATACGTGGCGCGTCAGCCGCGCGCCGCGCCTACGACGTTTTCTTCGTTGAACAGGCGGAGGCGATCATGGCAGAACCGCTCTTTCTTTACGGCGTGTACGCGATACACGTGCGGCCACTCGAACTACAGGGCGCGCGCTGGGACGCGGAGTACGAAATCCGGCATCGCGATCATCCCGTGCAACGCTGGACCACGGTAGGCGGCGACACGGGCTTCGCGACGGAAGCCGAAGCTGTCGAAACGGCGCATCAGCAGGCCGTTGCCGATATCGAGCACGGCGCGGGCGTACCGAAGCCGCGCGCCTTTCCCTGAGCGGACGACGGTCGCGTCGCCTGAAGTCACGCATTGCCGCCCGTAACCTGGCGGACGGGCTACACTACACGCCGCAGCGCGCAACCGGCATCACGGCCGCGCCGCGACGCTGCGCAATACACCCGTTAGCAGAACAGAAAAAGAATGAGCGCGACCCCGCCCGAATCCAACTCTCACCGCGCGCGCAAAGGCCGGATACTCGACCGGAAAATTCGCGTGCGTTCGCACACTGTGATCGCGCATGGCTTGCCGCTGCGCGTCTGGCAGGACCTCTATCACCGCGCGCTGACGATCAGCTGGCCGGTGTTCTTCATCTCGCTCGCGTTACTGTTTCTCGTGCTGAATTCGGTCTTCGCGTCGCTGTACGAACTCGGCGGTGGCGCCATCGCCAATCAGAATCCGCAGGGCTTTGCGGGCGCCTTCTTCTTCAGCGTCGAGACGCTCGCGACGGTCGGCTACGGCGACATGCATCCGCGCACGCTTTACGGGCATCTCGTCGCGACGCTTGAGATTTTCGTCGGCATGTCGGGCATTGCGCTGGCCACGGGGCTGATCTTCGCGCGCTTTTCGCGGCCGCGCGCGAAGATCATGTTCTCGCAATACGCGGTTGTACGCCCCATCGACGGACGCACCACGCTGATGGTGCGTACCGCGAACGCGCGGCAAAACGTGATCGTCGAGGCTCGTGCGCGGCTGCGGCTGATGCGCGTCGAGCGCTCGTCGGAAGGCTACGTGCTGCGCAAAATCTACGACCTGCGGCTGGTGCGCGATCAACAGCCGATGTTCTACCTTGGCTGGAACCTGATGCACATCATCGACGAAGCCAGCCCGCTTTTCGGTCAGACGCCGGAGAGCCTCGCCGAGCAGGACGCGTCGCTGCTGATCACGATAGAAGGTTCCGACGAAAACACCGCGCAGACGATGCAGGCGCGCTATTCGTGGCTCAGCGACGACATACGCTGGCAGCATCGCTTCGTCGATCTGATCCGCGAAGTGAACGGGGTGAGCCATATCGACTACACACATTTCGACGATGTGGAGCCACTCCAGCCGCACGAACTGCAGCAGGCGCCGACGGGCTGAGCGCCTGGCTTTTCCACGCGGCGGCTATTGCTTCGCCTTCAACGCGTCGATTTCACGTTGCTCGATCGCCATTGCCCGCACGTGCCCTTCGCGCGCAATCGCCCGCTCGACGTACCCGCCGATGCGCCCGGACGGCTCGAGCAGCTTCGCGACGAATGCGATCTGCAGCGTGCTCGCCAGCAGCAGGTCGGCGGCGGAAAAGCGCTCGCCGAGCAGCCAGTCGCCTTCATCGAGCGCCATATCGATGGCCGCCTTCACGCGCTCCAGGCTGCCCCAGCCGAAGCTGAACGAATTGCCCGACGCGCCCGTCATCTTTTCCGCCATTGCCGGTTCGAGACAGCCTGGCGTGAAGAAAAGCCACTGCAGGAAACGCCCGCGCAACGGATCGCCGACGGGCGCGCCGAGATTCGCTTCGGGAAAACGGTCGGCCAGATACAGCAGCACCGCGCCCGATTCGGCGACCTGCACGCCGCCGTCGTCGAGCGCCGGCAGCTTGCACATTGGATTGACGTGGTGGAAATCGGTGGTGTCCTGCTCGCCTGCGCGCAGATTCACGCGCGCGAGTTCATAGGACTCACCGATTTCTTCGAGCATCCACAGCGCGCGGAAAGCCCGCGTTTTCGGCCAGTAGTACAGTTTCATTGTCCGTCTCCTGTGGGTTGCAAAGCTCTTGGCATAGCGTAACCCAAGGGCGGGCTTCACGAACCTCGCCTGGATGGCATAGGCATGTATCCATAGCCATTCCAGGTAACGCTCTCAATCGCCCTTCCGACAGGCCGCGATCCGAAGGCGGTGGATCTATCTCAATACGAGCCCGAATGGCTGGAATCATGTCGCAGTAAATGGATCAGCGACAAAAAGTAGCAAAAAACTTCTCCAATTGACGCGAAAGAATGGAGTCTCTTTCGCTGCGACGGCAAGCACAACACGATGCCGCTAGCGAAAAGCATAAAACGGAGACTCCACAATGACCGCTCGTCTACCCATCGACGGCACCCCCGCACTCGCCGACTACCACCTCTCGGACAATCTGACCGCCACGCGCGGCCGCATCTTCCTGACAGGCACGCAGGCGCTCGTGCGTCTCGCGCTGATGCAGCGCCAGCTCGACAAGGCAAGCGGCCTGAACACGGCCGGCTTTATCAGTGGCTATCGCGGCTCGCCGCTCGGCATGGTCGACCAGCAGTTGTGGAAAGCGACGAAACTGCTCGAAGCGAACGACGTCCGCTTCCTGCCCGCGATCAACGAGGAACTCGGCGGCACGGCCGTGCTCGGCACACAGCGCGTCGAGGCGGACCCGGAACGCACAGTCGATGGCGTGTATGCGATGTGGTACGGCAAAGGCCCAGGCGTCGATCGCGCGGGTGACGCGCTCAAGCACGGCAACGCCTACGGCTCGTCTCAGCATGGCGGCGTGCTGGTCGTCGCGGGCGACGACCACGGCTGCGTGTCATCGTCGATGCCGCATCAGAGCGACTTCGCGATGATCGCGTGGCACATGCCCGTCGTGAACCCGTCGAACATCGCGGACATGCTGGAGTTCGGCATCTACGGCTGGGCGCTGTCGCGCTACTCGGGTGCGTGGGTCGGCTACAAGGCGATTTCGGAAACGGTCGAATCGGGCTCGACCGTCGATCTCGACGCGTTGCAGATGGATTGGCCCACGCCCGAAGGCTTTCAGGCGCCCGCGGGCGGCCTGCACAACCGCTGGCCCGACTTGCCGAGTCTCACGATCGAACAGCGTCTGCACGCGAAGCTCGACGCCGTGCGGCACTTCGCGCGCTTCAACAGCATCGACAAGTGGATCGCGCCGAGCCCGCACGCGAACGTCGGCATCATCACGTGCGGCAAGGCGCATCTCGATCTGATGGAAGCGTTGCGCCGGCTCGATCTCACCGTCGCCGATCTGGAGCAGGCGGGCGTGCGCATCTACAAGGTCGGCCTGTCGTTCCCGCTCGAAATGACACGCATCGACGCGTTCGTTTCCGGTCTGTCGGAAGTGCTCGTGATCGAAGAGAAGGGACCCGTGATCGAGCAGCAGATCAAGGACTATCTGTACAACCGCACAGAAGGCGCGCGCCCCGTGATCGTCGGCAAGCATGCGGAAGATGGCTCGATGCTGCTGTCGTCGCTCGGTGAACTGCGGCCGTCGCGCATTCTGCCCGTGTTCGCGAACTGGCTCGCGAAGCACAAGCCCGCGCTCGACCGCCGCGAGCGCGTGGTCGATCTCGTCGCGCCGCAAATTCTGTCGAATGCCGCCGATGCCGTGAAGCGCACGCCCTACTTCTGTTCGGGCTGCCCGCACAACACATCGACGAAAGTGCCTGAAGGTTCGATTGCGCAGGCGGGCATTGGCTGCCACTTCATGGCGTCGTGGATGGAGCGTGACACGACGGGTTTGATCCAGATGGGCGGCGAAGGCGTCGACTGGGCCTCGCATTCGATGTTCACGAAGACGCGCCACGTATTCCAGAATCTCGGCGACGGCACGTACTTCCACTCGGGCATTCTCGCAATCCGCCAGGCGGTCGCAGCGAAAGCGACGATCACCTACAAGATTCTCTACAACGACGCCGTCGCGATGACGGGTGGCCAACCGGTCGACGGCAGCATCTCGGTGCCGCAGATCGCGCGTCAGGTCGAAGCGGAAGGCGTGTCGCACTTTGTCGTGGTCAGCGACGAGCCGGAGAAGTACGACGGCCATCATGACCAGTTCCCGAAGGGTACGACGTTCCATCACCGCAGCGAACTCGACAAGGTGCAACGCGAACTGCGCGATATCGACGGCGTGACGGTGCTGATCTACGACCAGACGTGTGCCGCCGAGAAGCGCCGCCGCCGCAAAAAAGGCGAGTTTCCCGATCCGGACAAGCGCCTCTTCATCAACGAAGAAGTCTGCGAAGGCTGCGGCGATTGCGGCGTGCAGTCGAACTGCCTGTCCGTCGAACCCGTTGAAACGCCTTTGGGTCGCAAGCGTCGCATCGATCAGTCATCGTGCAACAAGGACTACTCGTGCGTGAACGGCTTCTGCCCGAGCTTCGTAACGATCGAAGGCGGCAAGCTGAAGAAGGCGGCAGGCGTCGCATTCGATGCAGCCGCGCTCGCCGCGCGCGTCGACGCATTGCCTACGCCTGCGACGCACCTCGACGCCGCGCCCTACGACATCCTCGTGACGGGTGTCGGCGGCACGGGCGTCGTGACGGTCGGCGCGCTGATCAGCATGGCCGCGCATCTGGAAGGCAAGAGCGCTTCGGTGCTCGATTTCATGGGCTTCGCGCAGAAAGGCGGTTCGGTGCTGTCGTTCGTGCGCTTCGCCGCGCGCGACGAATGGCTGAACCAGGTGCGCATCGACACGCAACAGGCCGACGTGCTGCTCGCCTGCGACATGGTGGTCGGCGCGGGCGCGGATGCGTTGCAAACGGTGCGTCACGGCCGCACGCGCATCGTCGTGAACACGCATGCGATTCCGAATGCTTCGTTCGTGCAGAATCCGGATGCGAATCTGCATGCGGATGCGCTGATCGACAAGATGCGTCACGCGGCGGGTGAAGAGCGCATGTCGTCGTGTGATGCACAGGCGCTCGCGACGCGTTTCCTTGGCGACACGATCGGCGCGAACATTCTGATGCTTGGCTTTGCGTGGCAACTGGGGCTCGTGCCTGTGTCGTTCGCCGCGATGATGCGGGCAATCGAGTTGAACAATGTCGCGGTGCAGATGAACCAGTTGGCGTTTTCGATTGGCCGTATGGCTGCCGCTGATCCTGCCGGACTGGAGGCGCTGTGGACGCAGCGTCATGCGGTGCAGGCTGCTGATTCGCTGGAGACACTCGACGCATTGGTCGCGGATCGCGAAGCGCGTTTGCTGGCGTATGGTGGCGCGGCTTATGTGAAGCGCTATCGTGCGCTGGTCGATGCGGCGCGTCAGGCTGAGCACAAGCTCGGAGGCGCAGATGAGGTTGAAGAGCGCTTGAGCCGCGCTGTTGCTACGACGTTTTATCGACTGCTCGCGGTGAAGGATGAATACGAAGTCGCGCGCCTGCATAGCGATCCGGCTTTCCGTGCTGCGCTCGAAGCGCAATTCGAAGGCGTTGCCGGGAAGGACTTCGGCGTGAAGTTCAATCTTGCGCCGCCGACTATTTCACGCACTAAACACGGCGCGACGCCGCAGAAGAAGACGTTTGGTCAATGGATGTGGCCCGTGTTCGGTGTTATGGCGAAGTGGCGCGGGCTGCGCGGCACGATGCTCGATCCGTTTGGGCGCACTGTCGAGCGGCGTATGGAGCGCGAGTTGTCCACGGACTATGAAGCAACGATGCAGCGGGCGTTTGTGATTTTTGATGCCGTCACGGCGGATGATGTCATCAAGCTCGCTGGGTTGCATGCGCGTGTGCGCGGGTATGGACATGTGAAGCTCGCTAATCTGGCAGCTGTTAAGCGCAGTGAGCGCGCGCTGGCGGCGCAGTTGCGTGTGGAGGCCGCGACAGGGGCGGCTGTGGAGGAGGCGCTTCGGGAAGCTAAAGGTTTTGGGGTGTTGCGGGGGATTCCTGTTGTTGTAGCGAAGTAGGTTTTTTTGTCTGCGACGCTGGTTGGGGTTTGCTTGTTTTTTCGCTGGCATTCGCGATGGGTTCGTTTTGCGCGTTTGTGTTTTCGCTGGCATCCGCGATTTGCCTTCGTGCTTCACGCGTCGCCCCTGTGCGGGGCGGCACCTACTTTTCTTTGCCGCCGCAAAGAAAAGCAGGCAAAAGAAAGCGGCTAACACCGCCAGTCCTTGTTCTTGCCTGAGGGCCCCCAAAGGGTCTTACGCTTCACACGGCAACGCGCCAGTTCGCGTGCGTTGCCAACGTTCTCTCTGTTCGCCTCACCCGCTTCATGCGCCCGCGTCGCAGCACGCCGCGCCAGATAGTCCTCGGCCGCCCAGGTGGCAAACTGTGTGTAGGCTTTCGCGCCATACACGCACCACTCCGGACCGCGAAGCAGGGTTCGTGTTTCTGGTAAGAGCGCTAACCTGTGTGGCACCACAACCTACACACAGTTTGCCACCTGGGCGGCACATACCATTCGCTGCCGCCTGCTCTTGTGTGGGTGTCTGAAGCGGGTGAGGCATCTGTTCGAAGCGTTGGCAACGCAGGCGAACAAAGACGTTACCGTGTGAAGCGCAAGACCCTTTGGGGGCCCTCAGGCAAGAAGAAATGTTGGCGGTGTGAGCCGCTTTCTTTTGCCTACTTTTCTTTGCGGCGGCAAAGAAAAGTAGGTGCCGCCCCGCACAGGGGCGACGCGTGAAGCACGAAGGCAAAGCGCGGATGCCAGCGCAAACGCAAACCCACAGCCCGAACAACATCACCCGCCCAACAAACCCCGAACCTCCCTCACCTTCTCCTCACAAACCGAACCAGGTGCAGCACTCCTAACCCCTGACCCAAAATGCACAGCTTCGACGCGCGTAGCGCGAACAAAACCGGCAACACGATCAACGGTAAGCCCAGCCCCCGCGAGCACGGTGCAATGCGATTGATCAGCCCGCGCAACGAGCGCGCTAACCTCACTCACCGCATCGAGCACCGAACCCTTCCCACCTGAAGTCAACACATTCGTAACAGTATCGAACCCAAGCAGCACATCAAGCGCCTCATGCAAATCACGCGCATCATCAAACGCACGATGAAACGTGATGGGCATCCCATCCGCAGCATCAACGACCCGCAACAACGCATCGCGATCAACCTCACGCGACGCAGTCAACATCCCAATCACAACAGCATTGGCCCCCGCCACCTTAGCCGCGCGCACATCGCGCAACATAACCGCGAAGTCATCCACATCGTAGACAAACGACCGGCTATGCGGCCGCACAATCACATTAACGGGAATCGACACCGCCGCGACCACGGCCTCGATCATCCCGATGCTCGGCGTCAACCCACCCTCGCCCATCGCTGTAATCAGTTCGAGCCGATCCGCACCGCCGCGCGCAGCGGCCATCGCATCGGCAACCGTCGTCGCGATGACTTCGAGCAATACCCGTTCGCTTCGCATATCAGAGAGTCACGTCGTGAAAACGAAACCCACATGATCTCAGAAGTGCGGCTCCTCGAACCAGTCGATATCGCCGCACAACACGGAAGTGCGCGCGCCAATCTGCGTCGCCACCGACAACGTCACGCACGGCATCGCCTCGTTGATCGACAGATAGGGCCGCGTCACATGCACGCGCTCAGGCGCCTCCATCGCCGTACGAAAATACGGGCGGCGCAGCCAGTTCGCGCCTTGCGCATCGGATAGCGGCAAGAAGCGCGTTTCGTGCGAAGCACGGTCGGCACGCAGCACGACATTGCGTCCGGCCTGCCGTCCTTTGTCGTCGAGCAGATAGCAACGCGCCGCGTGATCGAGCGCAAGAAAATTCCAGCACACTTCGTCGAGCAGTTCGCCTGCGGCAAGCCGCTCGGCCGCGCGCTCGAACGCGCGAATGTATGGCGCAAGCCGCGATGCGTTGCGCCGCTCTCGCTCCTCCGTCTGCGTCTGATAACGCTCGGTCAACTCGCCAATGCACGCTGCCGCATGCGTCGCGTCGGCAAGACCCGGATGCGGGCGTCCAAAGTAAAAGCCCTGCACGAAATCGACGTTGCACTCCATCGCCATATGCGCCTCGTGCTCCGTCTCGACACCTTCGATCAGCACCAGCTTGCCCGCCTCATGCAGCAGAGCGACGAGCCCAGGCAGTATCGATGCAACATCCGCGCGATGCGCCGCATGCGACAGCATGATGCGATCGAGCTTCACGATATCGGGGTTCAGCTGCCAGATGCGCTCGATGTTCGAATGCCCGGCGCCAAAGTCGTCGAGCGCGATCAGGAAGCCGCGCTCGCGAAACTGGCGCACGGCTTCGGCGAGTCGCTCGAGGTCTTCCGCGCTCTGTTCGAGCACTTCGAGCACGATGCGCCGCGGCGACAGGTTCAGCCGCCGCAGATTCGCCAGCAGCGCCGCCGAATGATACGAGTCGATCAGCACGCCCGGATGCACGTTGAGAAATAGCCACTCGCGCTCCGCGCCGAGCACCTTGAAGTTCTCGAGATGCAGCGACTGTGCGAGCCGGTCGACATGCAACACGTCGCCGACGCGCGCCGCCTGGCCGAACACATCGACGGGCGACACCGCGCGGTCGAATGGATCATGCGCGCGCAGCAAGCCCTCATAGCCCACGGCACGCATGTGCGACAGGCTGAATATCGGCTGAAAGACGCTCGTCAGCGTCAGGTCGCCGTGTTGTACCGAATAGCGCTGCAGGCCCGAGGTCATGCTGAGCTCGAAGCCGTGCGGCACCGCTGTTCTTTCCTGTTGCGCAATCGTCATGCAGTCCTCTCACGCAAAAGCACGGCGGGCGCGTCGCAAAGGCGAAGGGCCGCCGCCGTCCTCGAAATGTGCGTTATCGGTTCCTATTAAGCAAGCTCCATGCGCACGGTGGCGCACCTACAAACGAAATTTGCATCGAAGGCTGCACCGCGCGAAGCGCACATGCGTCGCACGAGGGCGTGCAATGCACCGTGACGGTGCACTTGCTTTCGGACGACTTGCAGCCTTTGAAGCGCGATGTCATTCGGTCGGGCTACACTTCGGGCTGACCGAGCGCCGCATCGTCTTTCCAGACGCGGCGTTTCATGTCGCGATGGGTCGTCCGAGTGCTGCTCTTCCCGTCGCGCGCCACTGCCTGTTTCCTCACACCCGTTTCCGATGGATATCGTCTTCACCGTTTTGATCCTGCTGCTCGCCGTCGCCGCTTCGGGCGTCGTGGTGCGGCTGGTGCCGCTCAAGCTGCCGCTGCCGCTCGTGCAGATCGCGTTCGGTGCGCTGCTCGCGTGGCCGCGTCTCGGCCTGCACGTGACGTTCGATCCCGAACTCTTCATGATGCTCTTCATTCCGCCGCTGCTGTTCGCGGACGGCTGGCGCATCCCCAAACGCGAGTTCTTCATGCAGCGTCGCGCGATCCTGATGCTCGCGCTCGGTCTCGTGTTCATGACGGTGGTCGCCGTCGGCTACTTCATTCACGCGATGGTGCCGTCGATCTCGCTGCCCATCGCCTTCGCGCTCGCCGCCGTGCTGTCGCCGACGGACGCCGTCGCGCTGTCGGGCATCGCCGGGCGCAACCGCTTGCCCGAGCATCTGATGCATATCCTCGAAGGCGAAGCGTTGATGAACGACGCGTCCGGTCTCGTCGCGCTGAAGTTCGCGATCGCCGCCGCGTTGACGGGCGTGTTCTCGCTGCGCGACGCATCGGTGAGTTTTGTGATCATCGCGCTCGGCGGGCTGGCGACAGGCGCGGCCGTCGCGTGGCTCTTCAGCTATGCATCGACGCACTTTCTCAATCTCACCGAAGAAGGCGACCCTGCGCCCGGCGTCGTGATGACGATGCTGATTCCGTTCGCCGCGTATCTGTTCGCTGAGCACTTCGAGTTTTCTGGCATTCTCGCCGCCGTCGCCGCCGGCATGACGATGAACTACTCGACGTTCACGACCGCGAGCCCCGCGTCGGCGCGCGTGCGGGCGAGCGTCACGTGGACGATGATCGAATTCGTCTTCAATGGCATGGTCTTTATCCTGCTCGGCCTGCAGTTTCCGCACATCATCGGCCGCGCGCTGCTCGACGCGCATGAAGAAGCGAGCGGCTCCGAGTTGCGGCTGATCTTCTATGTCACAGCCGTCGCGGTGGCGCTGTACGCGTTGCGCTTCGTGTGGGTCTGGCTGCTGCGCTGGTTCGCGAGCCGGGGCGCGGCGAAGCAAGGCGTCGCGAATGCAGTGCCCGGCCTGCGCACCGTATCGATGACGACCATCGCGGGCGTGCGTGGCGCCGTGACGCTCGCGGGCGTGTTGTCGCTGCCCGTCGCGTTGTCGAATGGACAGCCGCTGCCTGGACGCGATACCGCGATCTTCATCGCGTCGGGCGTGATTCTCGTGTCGCTGTTCGTCGCCGTGATCGGCTTGCCGCTATTGATGAACGGCGCGCGCCGCCGGCCCGATCCGCATGCCGCCGAGGAACGCATGGCGCGCATTCAGGCGGCGCAGGCGGCGATCCGCGCAATCGACCGCTATCAGGAAACCGCGACCGCCGATCTCGACGAAGCCTCATCCGCACATGCCGCCGATGTGACGGCGCGCGTGATGGACATTTACCGCCGCCGTCTCGCAACGCTCGACGACGACATGGAACCCGCCGAAAGCGCACGTCGCTCGGAGGCATTCGAGTTCCAGATGAAGCTCGCAGCGATGCGCGCCGAACGCGTGACGCTGCTCGACCTGCGCGGCAGTCAGTTGATCAACGACGACACGATGAACAAGCTGATGCGCGAAGTGGATCTGTCGGAGACCGCATTGCTGACGCGCGGAAAAGGAAAGAAGTAAAGAAAACGGGCGCCTCGCAGAACTGCGGGCGCCCGTTGTACTCAAGCAGATGTCTGTATCAGACAGCCGGTTCTTGCGGACCTTTGCGACGCAGCAGCGCGTACAGAATGATCGCGCCGAACGTCGCAGTACCGATGCCGCCGAGCGCAAAGCCGCCGAACTTCAGCGAGAAGTCACCCGCGCCGAGCACCAGCGTCACGGCGGCGACGATCAGATTGCGGTTGTCGGAGAAGTCGACCTTGTTGACGACCCAGATTCGCGCGCCCGTCACCGCAATCAGCCCGAACACGACGATCGACACGCCGCCCAGCACCGGGCCGGGAATGGTCTGGATCACCGCGCCGAACTTCGGCGAGAAACCGAGCACCAGCGCGATCACCGCAGCGATCACGAACACGAGCGTCGAGTAAATCTTCGTAACGGCCATCACGCCGATGTTTTCCGCGTACGTCGTGACGCCCGTGCCGCCCGCGAAGCCGGACACGACCGTCGCGAGACCATCGCCGATGAACGCGCGGCCGATGTAGCCGTCGAGATTCTGTCCCGTCATCGCGCTGACCGCCTTGATGTGGCCGAGGTTCTCGGCAACGAGGATCACCGCGACGGGCGCGAGCAGCGCCATCGCCTGACCGCTGAAGACGGGCGCCGTGAAATGCGGCATGCCGAACCACGCGGCATTCGCGACGATCGAAAAGTCGATCGGCTTGCCCATGCCCATGCCGTTCGTGACGATCGCGTAGATCACGTAAGCGATCAGCAAGCCGACGAGAATCAGCAGACGCTGCAACATGCCGCGCGTGAACACCGCCACGGCGCCGACGCACAGCACGGTGACGAGCGCCATGTAGGAATCGAACGCGCTGCCGCTCACGCCCTTGACGGCGATCGGCGCGAGATTCAGGCCGATCACCGCGACGATCGAGCCCGTCACGACGGGCGGCATCAGCGTCTCGATCCACGCAGTGCCGACAGCCGACACGATCAATCCGATGATGACGTACACCACCCCGCACGCGATGATCCCGCCAAGCGCGACGGGTATGTTCAGGTTCGGGCCGTGACCGGTGTAGCCGGTGATCGCGATCACCAGACCGATGAACGCGAAGCTCGAACCGAGATAGCTCGGCACGCGCCCACCGACCAGCACGAAGAACAGCAACGTGCCGATCCCCGACATGAAGATGCAAAGATTGGGATCGAAGCCCATCAGGAGCGGCGCGAGCACCGTCGAACCGAACATCGCGACGACGTGCTGGATGCCCATCGCCAGCATTTGCGGCCCGGGCAGACGCTCGTCTGTATTGACGACGCGCCCTTCGACGCCTCTCGACTGGACACGCCAGCGCGGAAAATAGGAATCGGCCATCGCGGGGGTTCTCCTCTATTGGCGTAGATCTTGTATGGAAGCGCCGCCTTTTTGCGTGATGTCGCAGCGCGGTCCAGGATGGGATTCTTGAACTACGCGCGAGTGTACGGAGAGCGCCTGGCGCTGACAAGCCGCGTGAAATGCGTACGCGCGGCGGTGTTGCGTCCCGATGTTGCGTCCATGCCGTATCAAAGCGAAAACACGGAAACGGCTGTCTTCAGATGCCTTGCCTGGTCGGCCATCGCGCCCGCCGCAGCCGCCGCCTGCTCGACGAGCGCCGCGTTCTGCTGCGTGACCTCGTCCATCTGCGCGACCGCGCGGTTCACCTGCTCGATGCCCGTGCTCTGTTCGCCCGATGCCGCCGAAATCTCGCCCATGATGTCCGTCATCCGCTGCACGGCCTGCGTGACTTCCGTCATGGTCCGGCCCGCGCGCTCGGCGAGCACGGCGCCGCTGTCCACACGCGACGTCGAGCTTTCGATCAGTTCCTTGATCTCTTTCGCCGATACCGCGCTGCGTTGCGCGAGCGCGCGCACTTCGCCCGCGACGACCGCGAAGCCGCGCCCCTGTTCGCCTGCGCGCGCCGCTTCGACGGCGGCGTTCAGCGCAAGAATATTCGTCTGGAACGCGATGCTCTCGATCACGCCAATGATGTCCGTCATCCGTTTCGAGCCGGCTGCGAGCTCGCGTATCGTCTCGACCACATCGCCGACCAGGCCGCTGCCGCGCACGGCGACTTCCGACGCGCCGGCCGCGACGCCGCCCGCCTGCTGGGCGTTGTCGGCGTTCTGGCGGACGGTCGCCGTCAGTTGCTCCATGCTCGACGCCGTTTCTTCCAACGACGCGGCCTGCTCCTCGGTACGTTGCGACAGATCGGTATTACCCTGCGCGATTTCGCCCGAAGCAAGCAGGATCGATTCGCTCGACTCGCGAATCTTGCCGACGATCGCGGCCAGTTGCTCGCGCATGTTGGCGAGCGCGTAGAGCAGGCTCGCGGTGTCGCCGGGTTTCGTGTCGACGCGCACACCCAGATCGCCCGCCGCAATCCGGCTCGCGATCTGCGCCGCGTAATCAGGCTCGCCGCCAAGCTGGCGCGTCAGACGTCGCGCGATCAGCCACGCGAACCCCGCGCCCACCAGCATCGACGCCAGCACCAGCAGCGACAGCACCACGCGCATGCTCGCGTATTCCGCGCTCGCCTTGTGCTGCGCGGCGTTCGCCTGCTGGCGGCGGTAGTCGATCAGCGCGACGATCTTGTCACGCAGCGCCTCACTCGCGGCGATCGCGCGCCGTACCAGTTCGGCGTTATCGATGCCTTGCGGTATCGGCTGCAGTCCGATCTGCTGATGCACGATCGCTTCCCACGTCTCGGTCTTGCGCAGCACGTCGTCGTACTGCGATTGCCCGCCGTCGCCCGCAATCGTCTCGCGATAACGCCCGTACGCGTCGTGCATGTGCTTCAGCGACGCGACGATGTCGTCCTTCAACTTCTGACGCGCGGCGTCGTCGGGCGCGTAGCCGAGGTTGGCGGCGTCGAGATCGGTGTCGATCTTGTAGCGGTTCGCCTCTTCCATCCAGTAGAGACCGTCCATATGGCGGCTCGATATTTCTTCCGTGATGCCGTGCATCGACGCCAGCGCCGACAATCCCGCCACGCCAACCGCCACACCAAAACCGATCACGGTCGCAAACGCGATCAACAGCTTCTTCCAGACAGTCATGCGGTCAAACCACTTCATCGTGAGATCCTCGACAGTTCATCAGCCGTGCTTTGACGGATTGAGTCGCAGGCAACGCGGGCCGGCGGGCTGCAATGCTTTTACGGCGCCCGTTATGCGGACTTGATGAACGGATGCACGGCATAAGAAAGCCGGCATGAGGGTTTGCGCGAAGTGGTTTGCGCGCTATCGGACGGAGCCGAGTTGTTGAGCCACGCTTTGGGAGTTATCTGATATCGGAACGCATGCCCCGTTCCCTACACTGCACAGGCTGCGTGACCCCGATTGAGTAGCGCAAGCGATGTTGTAACTCTCCGACTTTCCGCTCATGCTCCCCGGCATGAGCGGTTTTTTTTCGCCTGCTGCTTTTCGGCCTTTCGCGCTCAGGCTTCAAGGATTCCCCGAAACATCAACATCGAGCGCGCGTTTCGCCAACGCACGCGTGTGATCGCGCACGTCGACGGGCCATGCGGCTGTCATGGCATCGAAGCGGGCGGCGTCGTTCGCATACAGCGCGCGCGTCGCTTCTTCGTAACCGGCGAGATCGCCCGCCATCGCCGTCATGAACCGATACGCCGCTTCCTGCGCCTGACGCATGCGGTCCTTGCCTTCGCTCGCGCTCCGCGCCGCGTCGACCAGCTTGCGCAGCGCAACCGATGCGCCGCCCGGCTGCCCGTTCAGCCATTCCCAATGCCTCGGCAGCAGCGTGACCTCACGCGCGACGACACCGAGCTTCGGCCGGCCGCGACCGCGCGAGGCCGCAGGTTCGTCGCTCGCCGGTTCGGTTTGGCGCGCTTCATCGTGCTGCTGATCGGCGAGCCTTGCAAGCACGTCGCTTGCGGAACCTCGCAGGTCGAGTTCGATGGGACGGCTGGTCTGGTCGTCGAAGATCAGCACGGAAGCGCCGCCGTCGCGCTCCGTCGCAGCCTTGACCGCCAGCGCAACGTCCTTCAACGCGCCCGACGCGAGTCGTCGAACGCCTTCGAAGGCCGTGCAGGTTATTGCGTGAGTTGTCATGTCGAGCCTCGCATCGTGTGGAATCGATGCTCGCATTTTATCCGGGTATAAATATAAAACGCAATATCATCCGGATAAAAATACAACGCCCGTTGCCAGCCGACATGTCTACATCGCATTGCCGCTATGCTGAATTGAGGCCGCGAGAACGAAGAATGCCGACGCTCGGCCCGTTCACCTGCAAGACGCCTTGACCATGAAGCGCGCGCTATGGCTCGTTCTTCTCGCGAGGAGCTGCTGCCACCGCTGCCCGATCGCGACGATCACCTACTGAGCCGGACGCGGCGAAGCATCTTCGATGCACGCGCGCAATGCCTTGACGAGATCGAGCGGATCGTACGGCTTGCGCAATTGCGAGGCGCCCTGCAATTGCGTCTGCTGCTGCGGCGACAGCGCCGCGTCCGAGCCCGTCACGAAAATCACGCGCATACCAGGCTGGCGCGCGGCGGCACCGATTGCCAGATCGACGCCCGACGCACCCGCCAGTCCGATGTCCGTCAACAGCACGTCGAAGTCGCGCTCGCCCAGCATCTGCGACGCTTGCGTCGCGCTCTCCGCTTCGGCGACCTCGAGCCCGAAGGTGCGCAACAACTCCGCCGTGCTGACGCGAACCAGTTCGTCATCTTCGACGAACAGAATGCGCAGATCACGGATCGCGTCGAAGGTCTCGTTGTTGTGCCGATCGACGTACCTGACGGTTTGCGAGTCCTCCGCCTGCAGCGTGACGGCGTCTTCCGGCCGCGCGTACTGCACGCGCAGCGCATGCTGGATCTTGCGCGCGAGCGCTTCCTGCGAATACGGCTTGCTCAATAGCTCGACGCCCTCGTCCAGCCGCCCCCCATGCACGATTGCATTGTCCGTGTAGCCCGACGTGAACAGCACCGCGATGCCCGGCTGCCGCTCGCGTGCCTTGCGCGCCAGTTCCGTGCTGCGCAGCGGCCCTGGCATCACGACGTCCGTAAATAGCAGATGGATCGGCACGCCGCTTTCGACGATCGCCAGCGCGCTTTGCGCATCCTTCGCCTTCAGCACGCGATAGCCGAGCGACGCCAGCATCTCGACGACTGTGGTGCGTACGTCTTCATCATCCTCGACGACGAGAATCGTTTCCGCGCCGCCTTTGGCCGGCCCCGCATCGACATCCGTTTCAAGATCCTCTTCCTCGCGCACGCGCGGCAGATACAGGCGCATCGTCGTGCCGTGCCCCATCTCGCTGTAGATCTTCACATGGCCGCCCGACTGCTTGACGAAGCCATACACCATGCTCAGGCCAAGGCCCGTGCCCTGCCCTTCGGGCTTGGTCGTGAAGAACGGCTCGAACACATGCTCCTGCACATCGGCCGACATGCCCGAGCCCGTATCGGTGACGGCGACCATCACGTACTGGCCTGGTGTGACGTCGGCGTGGCGCTTCGCGTACGCATCGTCGAGCGATGCATTGCCCGCTTCGATGGTCAGCTTGCCATGGCCGTCCATCGCATCGCGCGAGTTGATCGCGAGATTGAGCAGCGCGTTCTCCACCTGGAACGGATCGACGAGCGTATTCCACAATCCGCCCGACACGATCGTCTCGATCTCGATGCCGTCGCCGAGCGCGCGACGCAGCATGTCGTCGAGACCGCGCACGAAACGCCCGAGGTTCACCACCTTCGGCGCGAGCGGCTGACGGCGGCCAAACGCGAGCAGTTGCGATGCGAGCTTCGCGCCGCGCGCGACGCCTCCGAGCGCATTGCGTACGCGCTGCGCGGGCCGGTCCTGGCCAACGACGTCGTCGGCTAGCAGTTGCAGATTGCCGCCGATCACCTGCAGCAGATTGTTGAAGTCATGCGCGACGCCGCCCGTCAGCTTGCCGATGGCTTCCATCTTCTGCGCGACGCGCAACGCTTCTTCCGCGTGGCGCAGCGCTTCCTGCGTTTCGCGGTCGCTCGTCACGTCGCGGCCGACGCCGTGAATGCGCTTCGTGTCGGGATCGAGCGAAAGCGTCCACGCGATCCAGCGCCAACTGCCGTCGATATGCCTCAGCCGGTTCTCGAAGCGCATCGGCGCACCTGCGCGGCGCAGTTCTTCGAGATGCGCCTTGACCATCGAATGGTCGTCGGTATGAATCAACGAGAAGTACGACTGCAACGCGAGCCAGTGCGCGTCGTGACCGAGCAAGCGTGTCCACGAAGGACTGATGCGCTGCAACTCGCCATTGAAACCCGCGACCACCAGCAGGTCTTCACTGAAGTCCCATAGACGGTCGCGATCCGCAACGGCTTCGATCACGCGCGCTTCGAGCGTTTCGTTCAGCTCGCGCAGCGCTTCTTCGGCCTTGGTTCGCTCGGCGATTTCACGCTGCGCGGCCTGGTAGAGCCGGGCGTTGTCGATGGCCGTCGCGGCCTGCGCGGCGATGCCTTCGACAAGGCGCTCCGCGCGGGCAGTGAACACACCCGGCGTCGGATGCCCAAAGAAGAGTCCGCCGAGCACTTCACCTGTACGCGACACGACGGGCGCGGCGAGATAGCTGCGCACCTTCAGATGGCCTTCGGGCATGCCGCGATGCGGCGGGTTGCGGCCGTAGCGCGGGTCTTTCGTGATGTCGTCGGAGCGCACGATGCCGTGGCCCATGAATGTCGGCGCGAACACGGGTGTGTTGCGCGGCATCGGAAACTTCGCGAAGGTGTCTTTCGGTACGCCCGACAGCGTGTACAGCATGTAGCTGCCGCCCATGTCGTCCTGCACGTTGTAGAAGAACGAGCCGAATGCGGCGCCTGTCAGTTCCGTCGCGGCATCGACGACGACCTGCACCGCGCGGTTCAGGTCGAGTTCCGCCGCGACTGCGGTGCCGACGCGGTTGAGGATTTCGAGCGTGCGCGATTCCTCGCGTAGACGGTTGCCCGTCTCTCGCCGCAAGCGCGCGAGTTGCAGATTGCCTGCGACGCGCGCAAGCAGTTCGCGCGCTGCAAACGGCTTGATCAGATAGTCGTCCGCGCCCGATTCGAGGCCGCCCACTTTCGCCTCTTCGCCCGCGCGCGCCGACAGCAGCAGCACGGGCGTCTCGCGCAGCTCGGCGTCGTCGCGTAACGCGTGCAACAAGCCAAAGCCGTCGAGCTTCGGCATCATCACGTCGGACACGATCAGATCGGGCTGCAGGTTGCGCGCGGTGGCGAGCGCTTCCTCA
Source organism: Paraburkholderia sp. PGU19 (assembly GCF_013426915.1). GTDB lineage: Bacteria > Pseudomonadota > Gammaproteobacteria > Burkholderiales > Burkholderiaceae > Paraburkholderia. Next base: position 174,476 of record NZ_AP023179.1, on the reverse strand, counting down.
CCGTCGCCGGCGACATGCACGTCATGTCCCGCCGCCGACAGAATGCGCCGCATGTAGTCGCGCAGATCGGCGTTGTCGTCGACGACGAGCAGCTTGCCCGTCGCTACGCCCTTCATCTTGGTGGATGGCTCATCGCCGGCGCCGCGCAGCATGCTCAGGTCGTCGGCACTCGCGGCCGCGTACGCATCGGGTAGCCAGCGCAGCGCAGCGTCGGCGTAGCTATGCGCGTTTGCGCTCGTTGTTGCGCGCGCGCCGTCGCTCGACGCAGGGTCCATCGATACCGTAGCCGGCAGCACGACCGTAAACCGGGTGCCGACGCCAAGCTCGCTCTCGACATGAATCGCGCCGTCATGCAGTCGCACCAACTCGCTGACGAGCGCAAGCCCGATACCGCTGCCTTCGACCGACCGCCCCACCGCGCCTTCGACGCGATGGAAACGTTCAAACAGGCGCGGAATCTCATGCGCGGGGATGCCGATGCCCGAATCGGCGACGCTCATTTCGATGCTGCCGCCCTGCGTCATTTTCAGACTCACAGCGATGTTTCCCGTGAGCGTGAACTTGAACGCATTCGACAACAGGTTCAGCACGACTTTTTCCCACATCTCGCGATCAATCGACACGGGATGCGGCAACGGTTCGCAATCAACTTCGAGCGTCATGCCCGCCGACTCGACCGCCGAGCGGAACAGCGACGCGAGATCTGCGGTGAACATCGCGAGATCGGTAGGCTGCGGATGAGTTTCGATGCGCCCTGCCTCGATGCGCGAGAAGTCGAGCAGCGCATTCACGAGCTTAAGCAGCCGCAAGCCATTGCGATGCGTGACTTCGAGCAGCGGCCGGTCAGCCGTGTTGACCGCATCGGGTTTCGCGAGCAGCTCTTCGAGCGGGCCCAGCATCAGCGTGAGCGGCGTGCGGAACTCGTGACTGATGTTCGAGAAGAACATCGTTTTCGCGCGATCGATTTCCGCGAGCGCTTCCGCGCGCCGCCGCTCCTCTTCGTAGGCGTCCGCGTAGCCGAGCGCCGCGCCCATCTGCCGCGCGACCAGCGTGAGAAACGAGCGGTAGTTGTCGTCGACGAGCCGGTACGGATTCAGCCCGACGACCAGCACGCCGCCGCGCCCCGCTTCGCCCGATGGCTGTACAGGCAACACGGCCGCCTGCGCGCTCGGCCGTTGCCATGCGCCCGAAGGCAACGGCGCGTCAAACCGCTCCGTGAGATCCGACACGATGGCGAGACGCTGGCTGCGCAGCACTTCTGCGAACGGCCACAAGGGGCTGGGCGCGGCATCGATAGATTGCGGCGCGGCGGGATGTCCTGCGCCGATACCGCATGCGCCCGCCAGCGACGCCGAAGCGCCGCCCGGCTCGGTCTGATAGAACAGCGCGAAGGTGACATCGTAAGGATCGCTTTCGAGCGCGCGCACGCTGCGCTCGCAGACGTCGCGCCACGACAGCGCGTCGCGCGTCGCCGCGCCGATTTCGCGCAACAGGCGTAACTGGCGTTCGCCGAGCACGCGCACGGTGTCGTCGCTGTTCGCGCAGATGATGCCGCCCGTGCCGCCGTGATCGTCGGGAATCGGGCTATAGGAAAACGTGTAGTACGTCTCTTCCGGGTAGCCGTTGCGCTCCATGATCAGGAGCTTCTGTTCCGTGAACGTGCCTTCGATACCCGTGAGCGCCGTCTGCAGCAGCGGCTGGATCTCGCTCCAGATTTCGCGCCACACCACCGACGTCGGCTGTCCGAGCGCAATGGGATGCTTGCCGCCGATGATCGACTTGTACGGATCGTTGTAGAAGTAGATCAGGTCCGGCCCCCAGCCGATCCAGATCGGCTGGCGCGACGTGAGCATGATGCGGATCGCCGTCTTCAGGCTTTGTGGCCAGTCGTCGGGCGCGCCGAGCGGCGTCGCGCGCCAGTCGTAGGCGCGTATCAGACCGCCCATCTCGCCGCCGCCCGCGAGGAAGCTGGGAGACGCGCTGCCTGCGAGCGCCGCGTCCGCCTCAGTGGACGCGCCCGCCATCGTGTTGTCCGGTTTCATCGACGCAACCTCGAATGTCCCGCCGTATCGCCCTTGTGCGTGTCGCCTCTGCGGTCACGCACGGTGCGCCGCTGCTATGTTCGCCGCTTTCGCGTGCTACCTTGCTTCATCACCTTCCGTTCGATTCGCCTTCACCCCGTCGCGTCCGACTGCACGGGTGTGCCCGGATTGCGCGGCATACCGCTCGCGCCGTCCGCCGCGATCACGCGCTCGATGTCGTCGAGCGATGCGGGCTTCACCAGGTGATGATCGAAGCCCGCATCGCGCGTGCGCTGCCGGTCGCTGTCCTGACCATAGCCCGTGAGCGCGATCAGCAATGCGCCCGCAGTGGCCGGCTCGGCGCGCAACGCGCGCGCGACCTGATAGCCGTCGATGCCCGGCAAGCCGATATCGAGCAGCACCACTTCCGGCTTGAATTCGCCTGCCGTCGAGATCGCCGCCGCGCCGTCGTACATCACACGAACATCGTGGCCGAGCATTTCGAGCAGGATCGACATCGATTCGGCGCCGTCGACGCTGTCGTCGACCACCATCACGCGGCGCTTCGCGTCGGGCGCGCTTTGGGTGTCGCCGACGGGATTGGCGGCGACGGGTGCCGGGTTAGTCGCGGCGGCGTCGCCGCCGGACGTCACCGCCGCGGACTCTACCGGACACGGTGACGCTACGTTTTGTGACGCCGCTATCGGCAATGTCACGACGAATTCCGAGCCCATTCCAAGCCCCGCAGAAAATGCCTCGATAGTGCCGCCATGCAGTTCGGTGAGCGTCTTCGCGAGCGAAAGCCCGATGCCCAGTCCGCCCTCCGAGCGTGCAAGCGAATCTTCCGATTGCATGAAAAGATTGAACACGTCGGCCAGTTCGTTCGGCGGAATGCCGATGCCGTTGTCGCGCACGCGGATCGTCATGATGTCTTCGGCCGCGCTGGCATGGAGTTCGATCACGCCGCCTTCCGGCGTGTACTTCGCCGCATTCGACAGAAGATTGCTGATCACCTGCGCGACGCGGATCGGGTCGCCGTAGATCATGCACGACTCGTCGGGCACGTTGACGTGCAACGTGTGCTGCTTCTTCTGAATGGACGGCTGGTTCGCTTCGACAGCCGTCGCGACAGCGGCGGCGATATCGACGCATTCGATCTGCAGCGCGATCTTGCCGTGCGTGATGCGCGACACGTCGAGCAGATCGTCGACGAGCCTGCTCAGATGCTCGACCTGACGGCGCGCGATCATGCGCGCGTCGCGCACGGTGTCGTCGTTCGCGTGATGGCGCGGGTCCATCAGCTCGACGGCATTGCGGATCGGCGCGAGCGGATTGCGCAGTTCGTGCGCGAGAGTCGCGAGGAACTGGTCCTTGCGGCGGTCGGCGTCGCGCAGTGCCTCTTCCGCGCGATGCAGCCGCAATAGCGCGCGCACGTTGGCGGCGAGTTCGGCCGGCTCGATCGGCTCGGTCAGATAGCTGTCCGCGCCGCCGTCGAGCGCGCGGACCTTGTCGAACGATTGCACGGCGGCCGCCGACGTCTGCAGGATCAGCGTCGAGCGCGTGCGCGGATCGCGCTTGAGAATCGAGCAGACCTCGATGCCGCTGATGTCGGGCAGCTTCACGTCGAGCAGCACGAGCGCCGGGCTGTGCGCGCGCACCTGATCGAGCGCGCCCTGGCCCGTCGCCGCCTCGATCACCTCGAAACCGGCATGCACGAGCACGCGCGTTTTCGCGTAACGCGCGCCGTCGTTGTCGTCGACGTTGAGGATCAGCGGAGCGGCAACCGTCATGAGGCGCCTCCGTGCGCGATGGCCGGACCGCCGGCTGCGTCGTCCGCGCCCGGTCCGGTTACCGCTTCAATCGTGAGCGGCAGCGTCGCGTAGAAGGTCGAGCCGACACCCGGCTTGCTGTCGACGCCCGCATAGCCGCCGAGCAGCGCAGCGAGCTTGCGGCACAACGGCAAGCCGAGACCTGTTCCCTTGACCCGCTGCTGCAGATGGTTCTGCACCTGGCCAAACTCTTCAAAAATCACTTGCTGGTGCTCCTCGGCGATGCCAATTCCCGTATCGGCCACGAAAAACGTGACGTGCTCGCCATCCGGCTCCAGCCGCGCACCAACGCGTATCTCCCCGCGCTCGGTAAATTTGAGCGCGTTGGAGACAAAGTTACGCAGTATCTGCGTGAGCTTCGCTTCGTCGGTGAAGATGGGTGGCAAACCGTACGCGTCCTCGAAGATCAGCTTCACCGACGGATCAGTCTGCAGCGGCGTCAGCATCGGGCGCAACGCAGCAAAGAGCTCGGTGGCCTTGAACCACACGGGCGTCACCTCGGTACGGCCCGCTTCGATCTTGGCGAGATCGAGCAGATCGTTGACGATTTCGGTTAGATCCTCGGCCGATTTGCGGATAAGTAGCACCTGGCGTTCCTGCTCGGCGGAAAGATCGCCGTCGAGCCGGTTCACCAGCAGATTCGACAGCGCCCGGATCGAGCTGAGCGGCGTACGCAGTTCGTGGCTCATGTTCGAGAGGAAGCGCGACTTCATCGTGTCGGCGCGGCGCAGTTCGTCCGCGCGTTCGTCCAGCTCCGCGTATAGCGCGACCACGCCGCGATTGGTGGCTTCGAGTTCCAGCGTGAGGCGCGTCAACTCGTCCTGACGGTCGCGCAGTTCCGTCAGCGTGGAGAGGAGTTCGCGGTTCTGTTCGAGCACTTCGTCGAACGAGCGGCGTGCCGCGTCTTCGGCGCTCGTCGCGCCGCCCGGGCGTCTGCCCAGCGCGTTTTGCTGGACGAGGCTGCGCATGATCGCGTCGATGCCCGTCGCTGCCATTTCGGGGCGGTCCGGGGCAGGAAGCGCGCCATCGCCACAGCCGTGCCGCGCTCCGCCGACGATTCGATGTCGCACCGGTCCATCAGCCGGCGGCTGCCGGCAATGCCGCGGCCCATGCCCGTCGATGACCGGTAGGTGCCGTCGAGCACCGATTCGAGGTCGCGGATGCCGGGCCCCTGGTCACGCACGTCGATGAGCAGCGCTTGCGGCTTCGACGCGCCGTCGAACGCGAACGTCACCTCGCCGCCAAACGCGTATTCGAATGCATTGCGCGCGATCTCCGAGACCGCGCTCGCGATGCGCGTCTGGTCGAGCGTGGAGAAGCCGAAGCCCGCGGCGATCGCGCGGGCCTTGCGGCGCGCGGCGACGACGTCTTCCTCAGCCTCAAGCCGGATGCGCAATATGGGGGTCGTCATTCCTGAAATGTACTCCCTGGTCTGCCTTGACAACCACCACAGTGGCGTCGTCGCGGCGGCGCGAGAAATCGCGGTACAGGACGGCGGCGATCATCACGGCCGGCTGCAGATGCAAGCCCGGATACGCGGCCAGATCCCAACGCGTGCCGATGCCGTCCGAATGCAGGATGAGCAGTGCGTCGCGCGTCCACGGCACTTCGAACTCCTGCGAGTCGCGCATCGTATGACCGACGATGCCGTTGCGCGACGTGAGCTGCCACGTGTTGCGCGCGCTCTCCGATGACGTGCTCGCGTTGTGGCTCGCGCCGCCGCCGATCAGTGCCGGCTTGCCGGTATTGAAGATCGACGCCGCGATGTTGCCCGTGCCCGTAAAGACGAGTTGCGAGCGCGCGAGATCGAGCCGCGCGATGGCGACGGCGGCGCCACGCGTTGGGCGCAGCGCGGCGTGCGCGAGTTCCATCAGTGCGGCGGGCGAACGGCCCGCGCGCCGCCGCGCGACCTCGACGGCGCCCGCTGCCGCGACATGCGCGTCCGGGCCGTGGCCGAGACCATCGGCGAGTGTGATGGTCAGGCCGTCCTGATCCGCTTCGATGCCCCACGCGTCGCCGCAAACGGATTCGCCCGGATACGGCACGCATACGCCGCCGATGTCGGTGCCCGCCGCCGCGCGTCCCGCGCGCTCGTGCGCGCCGCGGCTGCGCACCACGACGCGCAGCACGGTGCCGAGATTCGGCTGCGAATACACCGACAGCTCTTCCGACAAACGCCGGATCGCGCCGAGACCCGTGCCCGGCGAACCCGCCGTCGAGCTGCCGTCGCGGAACGCGAGCTGCACGTCCTGCATGCCTGAGCCTTTGTCGATTGCGATGATCTCGACGCCGTCGGCGAGCGTGCCCGACGTATTCGAAGGCAGGACGCGCACGAGCAGTTCGCCGTGCTGCGCATGTTTGAGAATGTTGGTCGCCGCCTCCGTCACGATCAGCGCGACGCGGCCCAGGTCCGTTTCGTTCAGCGCACCCTTTTGCGCTGCGTCATTGGCGCCGCGCCGCGCGAACGCGACGCTGCTCGCGTCGGCGATTTCGAACGACGCGTGCATGGCGCGCAGACCGCTCAGCGAAGTTTCCATTTTGTGATCGACACTGTCGTGCCTTTCCCTGGTTCCGACTGGATTTCGAACTCGTCGCACAGACGCCGCGCGCCGCCGAGCCCGAGGCCAAGCCCCGAGCCGCTCGTGAAGCCGTCCTGCATTGCGCGTTCGATATCCGGAATGCCCGTGCCCTGGTCGACGAACGTCAGCTTCAGGCCCTTGCGCGTACCGTTGAGCAGCACGCTCAACGTCGCGTCGCCACCTCCACCGTACAGAAGCGTGTTGCGTGCCAGTTCGCTCGCGGCCGTGACGAACTTCGTCTGATCGACGAGTGAGAAACCTTGTGCAATGGCTTCGTCGCGCACGACCTGGCGAAGCTTGACGATCTCCTGATCCGAGCGCAGACCGACTTCGACAGTCGATGTCACCACTACGCCGAATGAGTTCATGTGTGAGCGCCCCAATAATCAGCGCTGTCGCTGCTTGAGCAGCGCCATGCCTCGTTCGACGTTGAGCGCCGTGCGCACACCCGTCAACGTGAGTCCCAGTTCGACCAGCGTGATCGCGACGGACGGCTGCATGCCGACCACGACCGTCTGCGCATCGAGCACCGTCGCCATGGCGGCCGTGTTGCTGATCATCCGGCCGATGAACGAGTCGACGATATCGAGCGCGGAAATGTCGATCAGCACGCCCTTCGCCTTGTCCTTCACGATGCGCGCGGTCAGGTCGTCCTGAAGCGTGATGGCGAGGCGGTCGTGCATGTCCACCTGAATCGCGACGATCAGGCAATCGCCCAACCGCAGGATGGGAATGCGATCCATGGCGTCACCTTAACCGGCGGCGCGCGTCGGAATGCTCGACCCGCTCTTTTGCAGCGCGATGATGAACGCATCTGCCAGCGTGGACTTCGTGATCACGTTGGTCAGGTCGACGCCGAGATGCACGATGGTCTGCGCAATCTGCGGACGAATGCCGCTGATGATGCAATCCGCGCCCATCAGTCGCGCGGCTGCGACGGTCTTCAGCAGATGTTGCGCGACGAGGGTGTCGACGGTGGGAACGCCTGTGATGTCGATGATCGAAATGGCTGCGCCTGTTTCGACGATTTTCTCCAGCAGGCTTTCCATCACGACTTGCGTGCGCGCCGAATCGAGCGTGCCGATCAGCGGCAATGCGAGGATGCCGTCCCATAGCTGCACGACGGGCGTCGACAGTTCGAGCAGTTCTTCCTGCTGACGCGCAATGATCGCTTCGCGGCTGCGCTGGAACACTTCCGTCGTGTAGAGGCCGAGAGAGTCGAGCATCAGGTTCACTGTCCAGCTCATGTCTGCGAGTTCTTGCGGCTGGCTGGCGAACTCCTCACGCAGGCGTGCATAGAGCGGCTGCTTCAGCGAGAACACGAAGGTCGCAGTTTCGACAGGCGTGAAGCCTTGGCGCGCACGATGCGCGGACATGTCAGCGAGGAACGCGCGCACGGGTTCCCATTCGGGACGGCTCGCGTCCAGCGTATCGGCTTTGGCGAGTGTGTCGGAGAAGATGTTAAGGAAATTGCGGAACTGGTCGCTCATTTCCGCTTCTGTGGCGAGCCCGCGCCGCAGCGAGATCGATAGATGCTGGTTCAACCATTCTGTGAGCAGCGTGTCGCGATGACGCGTCAGCACCTCGACGAGGGCCGCGCTTTTAGAAGCGGTCATAAGGTCTCCGGGGGAGTGCAGGTAAATATTGCCCAATTGTTTGCGTGCAAACTGTTCGCACGCTTTCGATGCGCGCAAACATTACCGGAAGGCGTGTGATGACAGCAGATAGCAGCGCCTTGCGGGATGATCGCCCAATACTACAGGGCCGCTGCGTGATTGCGGGTGAAATGAGGGCCGAAATGTACGGTGCGCGACAGCGCTTTTATGGCTTCGTGCTGCGCGCTTTCATCTGACTAGCGAATGCTCAAGGTTCGCTGCAGACGAAGTTGTTTGCATCGTTGAGATTGCCCTTGCCGAGGTAGCGCGGGTACATCGGATAGCGGCACAGTGGACGCGAGCGGCCGTTCGTCGGCGGGGAGATGTCGGTGGCGAGCAGCGTTTCCGGAGAGACGCCGCGCGTGACCCAGTTGTCGAGCGCGCCGAGCAGATCGACAGATGGAATGAACACGCCGCCGCCATGCTGGAAGCCCGGCACCATGTAGAGACGCATGAAGGCGTTTACGCGCTCGTCGCCGTACAGGTCGACGAGGCGGTCGTAGTAGGCGATCGTCTGGTTGGGGCTGATGACTTCGTCGGCGAGACCTTGCATCGTGATCAGCTTGCCGCCTTTTGCGATGAAGCGGCCAAGGTCGGGATTCATTGCGCCGATGACTTGCGATAGCGTGATCAGTTGCTTCTGGTATTTGCCGGGGTGCTGTACGTCGAATTTGATTGAATCGAAGGTGGGGTCCTGGGTGACGAAGTAGCGGATGTAGCCGTCGGCTTGAGAGAACAGATAGCCGTTGCCGGTGAAGGTCGGCGATGTTTGACGCGCAGGGTCGCGTCCGAGTCCGAGCATGCCGTTCAGGCGCGTGCCCTGGAAGACGTTGTAGCCGTGGTAACCGCTGACGTCGTAGGCGAACTTGTACGGCAGTTTGAGGCCGTCGCGGAGGATGTTAAGTGTCGATAGTTGCGCATCGGTCAGACAGCCGCCTTCGTGGGCGTACGACGTGCCGCGATGGCAGCGCAGCGCGTCGATGATCTCGGGCTCGCGCTGGCGGCATGCGGCGACGTCGCTGATGATGCCGTCAGCCGCGCCGTCCAGCTTGTCGCAGACTTCGAGCGACTTTTGGTAGACGCGTTCGAGTAGCGCGGGTGGGACGAAGCCGCCGGGGGTTGCGTATTCGGCCTGGCCGAGGCGGATGCCGATCAGTCTTACGCCAGAGAAATTGAGCGCGGGGGAATCGGCGATTACGCCGTCGTAGTCGTCGGGGAAACGCTGCATCACCGTGTAGCCCTCGCGGCCCCCCGTCGAGCCGCCCGCGAAGTACATGCGGTCAGGTGGATGACCGTACATGCGTACGGTTAGCGCTAGGGCCGCGTCGTGGGTTTTCTTCAGATGCGCGTAGCCGAAGTTCACGACGGCTTCGTCGACCAGGCCGAAGACCGCGAGTGCGGAATTGCCGACGTGGCCGGAGTCGTCGCCAAAGGTTACGTAGCCCTGGGCTAGCGGTGCGCGGATCGGTGAGAACGGCATCACGCCGATGCCGGTTACGACTGTGCCGTTGTATCCGCCGCCGCCGACCTGCAATGCGCGGCCGTTCCAGCGGCGTGGCAGGTTCAGGTCGAAGCGGATGTCGGGTGTGGTGCCTTTTATTGCACGGATGACGCCCGTGATGCGGCAGAACTCGCCGGCGCCGTTGCCGGGGGTTTGGGCTGTGACTACGGTTGCGGATTCGACGTGGGCGCCGTGGGTCGGGAGTGCGATGGTTTCGGCGTCTAGCCAGAGATCGTTCAGGTCTGTGCAGCGGGTGGCGAATGGGGGTTGTTTTGGGGCGGTTGGGGTTGGGGTTTCGGGTGTTGCCGCCGTTGCTGCGCTGGCGGCGCAGCATAGGAGCGCCGTGCGTGCGAGCCGGAGCGCTGCACGCGGCCATGCGATACCGCGCTTCATCGGCAGTCGGCTCCGCTGACGACGGCGCGTGGCTGCGTCGGGCCCTTCCAGTCTTTCCAGAAGCGCGCGAGCAGCAGCACGGCGATGATCGCGACGAGGTCGCCGGCGAGCGCTGCCAGGCCGTGGGTCAGGCCGTGGATGCTGTGCGGTGTCGCTGTGTCGACAATCAGCGAGATCAGCGTGCCGCCGACGAAGCATACCAGGCCCGTTTGCCCGACCTTGATGACGGCTGGCGCTTTTTGCGCGAGTTTCGCAATGGTGCCGGCGCGGACAAGGACGACGGCAAGCCAGGCGATAGCGAGGAAGTTGATCACGCGTTCAATCGACAAGTTCTGTTTCAGGTGGCCAGGGAGTGGTTGGGTCAGGATGAAAAGCTTCACCACTGCGAAGGCTAGCACGGCTGTTAGGGCTGTTTTTGTAAACCATCGGCCGGGTTTTGATTCTAAGAAATGATCCGAAACCGGACGCTCACGGCACAGGATACCGATCACGAACATCAGTTGCCAGGCGAATGGGTTGAAAGCCCAGTCGCTGACGTCGTCTATGGCGAAGAGTTTGGCTAGGGGGACTGCTAGTGCCCAAGTTGTGAGGCTGGCTGTTAGGGCGGTGAGTGGAGCTTTTCGGGCTAGTGGGACGATGAAGGGGACGGTGATCGCGAAGATTACGTACATCGGTAAGACGCTTGATAGGTAGGGCTGGCGTCTGAGGATTGCTATGTCGAATGCTTCTCGGATTGGGGCTGCCGCGAATAGTGGCCAGCCTGTCAGGTCGACCATTGGGCGGTTTAGCTGCAGGAGCTGCAGGATTGCGCCTGAGAGTAACGTGAGGACCGCTGTTAGAAGGTAGGCGCGGTAGATCTCCCAGCAGCGCCTGTAGAAGCGGTTGTGGGCGGCCTTTTCGCCCTTCTTGCTTAGGACCGCGCCGTAGGCGGCGGCTGAGGCGTAGCCCCCGAGGCATACGAAGACTTCTGCTGAGTCACATAGGGCGTATGCGTGCAACATCAGGTGCTGCAACACCCCGCCCGGGATGTGGTCGAGCACGATCACGATCAGCACGATCCCACGGAAAAAATCCACTTCGATAGAACGCGGGCGATGCGGGTCCATTCGAAAGGCTCTTTTGGAAAAGTGCGGAGCAGGTAGCGCGGTTTGTGCAGCGCTGCGGGTCGCAAGGTGTCGGGGTTTACGTGGTGTAGGAACCGTTGCGAGTGAGAACGTTCCATGCTTACGCACGGTGAAAGATGATGTTGTGGAAATGAAATGGTTGGGGTGGGGAAGCAGCTTCGAGGATTGTATGGAAGAGATGGTCAGAGACCTCGTGGCCCTTCCAGCTACCGTGGCTCACACTGGACGTGCAGGAGCGGAGGACAACCCAACTCGCCTCCTTTATCCTTATTGGACAATCAATTAACGAACCGCCGTTTAAGACATACCCCCAAATCTACCCCCAAGCTTGATCGGCTACATGATTGGTCCGAGGACTACAGTCTGCTGATCTTGTTTCAGCCGGTCAGCGCGCCTCTTTGCCAACGAGGAAATTCATTTTCGTGCAATCAGCACGCTGGTTTCGTTCAGTCCGGGCTCGTCGATCGTCGGGCGGGGGAATTCTTTTGATCGACCAAAACGTTTCTAGAGGTCGCCCCCCGAGGGGGGGCCAGCAGCGGGAGGGGGGCGGAAGGCCTCCATGTAGTCGCATAGAAAATTTCAACCCATAGCCTTTAGTTACACTTGTTATTATGTACCGGCTGTACTTGTAACTATTGCTGCAGCTGACACGCAGGACATTTCAACAAGAAGCGAATTATCAGCCTCGGGGGACCTGGTCCATGGCACAGAACTATAACGCCGAACGCTACGCGCGACGGCTTGAGCGGGAGCTTGAACGCGAGACTGCACGGCAGGAGAAGCAGGAAAGACTGGACTACCTGGAAGACAGGGCGCAGGAAGCCGCTTCACTCACTGACGACCTGGACCGGCGCATTGCCGAACTTGAAAACCTCCTCCTTGCCAGAGTCAAGCAGCCGATCAAGGTGGAGTTCAAGAAGATGCTGACCGAGCGGGAGTACCCCCGGTTGTCGCTCGGTTCGCTTGATCTGGAAATCGCCAAGCCGCAAATGTGGCATCCGGATCGACCCCACCCTCTGCTCGGCTGGCTGCCTTGGGTGGCATCCGGGTATCGCAAGAAGTTCGAGGCAGCCCGCGCCAGGTTCCAGCAGGAGGAAAGCGACTACACCACGAAAGAGCAGGCGCGTCTAGACGAGGTGGCGAAGAAGCGCGCTGGGCATGAGGCGCTGGTTGCCGGTCTGAAGGCCGCCGAGACCGAGCGGCTCTCAAAGGTGAAGGCGTGGATGGCGGAGCTGGAACAGGGCGTTCCTGAGGTGATGCAGGAACTGTTCGAACGGATCCAAAAAGAATCGTTCCAGCACCTGCCAGAAGGCTTCAATCGCGACGGCAAGCTTGCATACGTGGCTGAGTCGAAACAGCTCGTCGTCGAGTTCGATCTTCCGGACATCGACAGCGCCATCCCTACAGTGAAAGCCTACAAGTACGTCAAGGCGACTGACACAATCTCCGAATCACCGCGCCCGGAAACGCAGCGGAGGGCACTCTACGCTTCCGTGGTGGCGCAGATGACGCTCCGCGTGCTGCATGAGATGTTTTCGGTTGACTATCACCGCCATCTTGAGTCAGTCGTGGTCAACGGTTTTGTCGGCACGATCGACCGTGGATCGGGACGCAATATCCGCCCGTGCATCATTACGGTCCGTACGACCCGTGATGTTTTCGAGGGGCTCGATCTCACCCGGGTCGACCCGATCGCGTGCCTCAAGACACTGAATGCCTCACTGTCGAAGAGTCCTGCTGAGCTGGCGCCGGTCAGGCCAATCCTCGAGTTCAACATGGTCGACCCCAGGTTTATCGAGGAGCGCGACGTCATCTCGACCCTCGACCAACGCGCCAACCTGATGGATCTCACACCAGGCGACTTTGAGGCTCTGATCACGAACCTCTTCGAAAAGATGGGCCTCGAAACGAAACTTACCCAGTCGTCACGGGATGGGGGTGTGGACTGCGTCGCCTATGACCCGCGTCCAATATTCGGCGGGAAGGTCGTCATACAGGCAAAGCGCTACAAGAACACGGTCGGCGTTAGCGCAGTCCGTGACCTGTTCGGCACCATGCAGAACGAAGGAGCCTCGAAAGGCATCCTTGTCGCGACAAGTGGATACGGCAAGGCTGCATTCGATTTCGCCAACAACAAGCCGATCGAGCTGCTGAGCGGCAGCAATTTGCTCTTCCTGCTTGAGCAGCACGCGGGCATCGTCGCAAGGATTGTCATGCCCGACGGCTGGAAAGATCCAGACGTGGAATATTAGGAACGCACGTGGAAGATTGTTTGCCGTTCGAGTATTGGGAACCATTCACCGTGTCAGAAATTCAAGCACATGCCCCGGTCTGTCGACTGGGCCTTACGCTTTTTCGATCCCTTACATGCGATGGCACAAATATGTGCCATCTGCGGGCTGCATGTTCCAATGTAGATTATGTAGCGAATTTTTCTTCCCTTTCTCTTCGACCCCGATCAACCGCACAAACTCTCTCATCAGAGGCGCACTATCGGCCTAAATGCTTGATTTTTATAGAATCCAGAATCGGGGCCCCAATACGCCCACAGAGCAAAAATCTTACACTCCCGCAAGCAGAGCGGCCTCGCTAGAATACGCGACGCATTCAGTACACTTCTCATAGAACTTCTCCAAGAAAGAGATCATCTTGGCTATCAAACGCCCCAGCACCGCCTCGAAAACTCAAGCGCGCATTGCGGAGATCAAATCCGCCATTCTGAAACTCGTCCCGAAAAACGGTGAGACCGTTGGCAACCTAGCCTTGCGAATGCATGTTGAGGGAAAACTTGGCACAACCGTGACCGAGGACGACTACGCGAATGCTCGCGATGCGCTGGTCGACTCCGGCAAATTGGTCAAGGGCAAGGGACGTGGGGCTCAGTCGCCCGAGCGTTGCAGGATGCCGAATCCTTCACCTTGTCCGCTCAAGAAAAGCCCGTCGAAATGCCTAAATCCAAGCAAGGGGAAATCACCCTTGCACAGGCTATTCAAGCCAAGTCTGAGATCAAGGCAAAAAAGGGAGACGATGGCGCCAAGATCATCGCCTACCAGCACGAGCAAAAGCGTAAGAACAACCCAGACGTAGGGGTAGTGACCCCTGAAACGGACCCGGAGCAGCCTAAGACCACTTGGGCATACGACCCACATATCGATCCAGCGCTTCAGTTTGACTCTGGCCGCGCCCAGACTGAAAAACTGATCGATGAGGCGCTGGCCAGCGGTAACGAAGAACGCATGCGCGCCGCGCTGGAGCAGTTAAAGCGCCAAACCTCGTCCTATCTGAACTGGGCGGGCAAGGCAGAACGTAACAGCTTCGAGGTCGATACTGTCAGCCTGCATGTACATGAGCGCATCGATCCGGCAACGATTCTTTCCGCGATTCAGAAACAGGTTCGGGCAGCGAAGAAGGGCAATGTCAGCGCCCAAGAGGACATGTTTCGTGCGTGGTTCGAGCAACCTTTACCGTTGCGTGAAGAGATCGAGTTCTACAAGCATGACCGGGGTTGGATGAACCGAATGATAGCGGGCGACTCTTTACTAGTAATGAACTCGCTGCTGCAAAAAGAGAGTCTCTCCGGGCAGGTACAGACGATATACATCGACCCGCCATATGGCATCAAGTACGGCAGCAATTTTCAGCCCTTCGTCAACAAACGCGACGTGAAGGACAGGAAGGACGAAGACCTGACCCAGGAACCGGAGATGATCAAGGCGTTCCGTGATACCTGGGAGTTAGGCATTCACTCATATCTCACGTATTTACGGGATAGGTTGCTACTTGCGAGAGAGCTACTACATGAAACTGGCAGCATATTTGTGCAGATTTCCGAGGAAAACGTACATCACGTCCGAGAGCTATTATCCGAAGTATTCGGAGATGGAAACTTCGTGGCCGATATTATTTTTGTTAAGGCCGGGGCACTCGGTTCCGTCGGATTGCCGAGACGGAACGATTACATAATTTGGTACGGAAAAAATCGTGATAAGACGAAGTATCGTCAGATATTCCTCGAGAAAAACCCAACAGAAGATATTGGGGCGTACCGGTTAGCAGAGGAAGATACTGGTCGGATTCGACCGCTCCGTACTGAAGATGACTTGAACGTTGTCCGTCCGCTTCGCTATGTTCTGATGACGAAACCTGGACCAGGACAGAAGTATTCGTTTGAGTTTCAAGGTAAGACAGTAGACTCTGGTGGCCGCTGGTGGGGATTCCCGCCCGAAAATCTCGAACGTCTTCGCAAGGCGGGTCGCATTGCACCCAGCGGGACTGACAGCATTCGATACCTGGATGATTTCCCTGCTTCGTACTTGTCAAATCTGTGGACGGACACGGCTACAGGAAGCGGCATGGGGAAAATATATGTGGTCCAGACGAATGATAAGGTCGTCGAACGTTGTTTGCTTATGACCACTGCGCCAGGTGACCTGGTTCTTGACCCAACCTGCGGGTCAGGAACTACCGCCCATGTCGCCGAGAAATGGGGCCGTCGGTGGATCACCTGTGACACCTCGCGCGTTGCTATCACGCTAGCGAAGCAGCGTCTGATGACCGCCGGCTTCAACTACTTTGAGCTCAAGTATCCCCATGAAGGGTTGAGGGGCGAGTTCATCTACAAGACCATTCCACACGTCACTCTAAAATCCATTGCCAACAATCCCGAGATCGATGAAATCTGGGAACAGTTTCATCCAGCCATCGAGCAGGCGTTGACCAAACTAAATGCTGCGCTAAAGGGTAACGGCACCTTCAAGGTAGACGGAGGTAGTCGCAAGGGCGAAACTCTTGACTTTACGAAGGGCGATACGTTGCAGGAGTGGGAAGTCCCATTTGACTTTTCCGTAGGTTGGAGGGCATCTGTGCGTGAGCCCTTTGACGCATTTCACGCCGCGCGGCAGCTGATGCAGAAAAAAATGAATGACTCCATCGACGCCCATGCCGATCAGGAGGTGCTATTCGACCAGCCGTCTATTTCGAGGGATAAGCTGCGCATCACTGGCCCTTTCACCATCGAAGCCGTGCCATTCCCGACTGTACTGTCGCTGGACGAAACTCAACCCGCGCAAGAGGCCGACGCAGCCATCGCTCGCAGCGGCGAGTCGCAACGCCAACATAGTTGGCGCGACGAATTGCTGAAAACTGGCATACGCGGGAAGCATGGACAACGGCTCGAGTTTTCCGAGCTAGAGACCTTGCCCGACACACGCAATCTGCATTGCAGTGGTCATGTCAAGGACACGGGTGAACGGGTGGTTGTGAGCTTCGGCCCTGAGTACGCCGCACTGGAGCAGCGGCAGGTGGAACTAGCCATGCGCGAGGCAGGTGACTTGTTCCCCCGTCCAAAGATGATAGTGTTCTGTGCTTTCTCCTTTGACCCTGAGGCATCCAAGGACATTGATGCTACTAAAGGCATCATTGCGCTAAAGGCATACATGAACACCGATTTGCTTACCGAGGACTTGAAGAAGGCACGCAGCAGCAATCAGAGCTTCTGGTTGATGGGTCAGCCTGAAATCACTGTAAAGAAGCGGAAGGACGACCTTTACCAGGTCGAAGTTCACGGCTTTGACTACTTCGATCCCAGCAAGGGAGAGCTGGTCAGCGGCGGGAAGAGCAAGATCGCCGCTTGGTCGTTGGATACGAACTACGACGAGCGCAGTCTTTTTCCGCGCCAGATTTTCTTCCCGATGGCCGGTGCCAAGGATGGTTGGTACAAGCTAACGAAAGACATCAAGGCGGAATTGGACGAGTCCAAGCTCGACCAGCTGCACGGCACGGTGAGCCTACCCTTCGCGGCTGGTGAAAACCGTAAGATTGCCGTGAAGCTTGTCGATGATCGGGGCATCGAGTCACTAAAAGTAATCGAGTTGGATTGAAGTCATGTCGCTCATTATTAACTCACCCTACGAGCGCCCGCAGCGCTATTGGCGTCAACTAAACGGCTCACAACTCGAACTGATCGACGGCCGCCGTCCAGCCGCCTATGAAGTAGTTGATACCCGAGAAAATCGCAGCCGCAGCGTGTCATTGGATTTCGTCAACCGCGTGCGTGAACGTGTCGACGCATGGCGTGAGGCAGAGTACCCGGGCATTACCACCGTGACGCGAGAGCTTCTTGCGCATTGGCATGACCGCGCCGCTCGCACTTTGCCGTTCTACTTCTGCCAACTAGAAGCCATCGAAACACTGATCTGGTGGGTGGAGGCGGCAGCAGATTTCAAACAAGGCATTTACCTTGAAAGTGATGGGGGGCTGTGGGAGCGCATCTGCAACAAGATGGCCACTGGCAGCGGAAAGACCACCGTGATGGCCATGATCATTACGTGGCAGGTATTAAACGCGTTGGCCTATCCCAAACGCAACAAGGATTTTTCCCGAGCCATCTTCATTGTTGCTCCAGGCCTGACCGTACGCGAGCGCCTGCAAGTCCTGCAGCCTGCGCACCCTGAAAACTATTACGATGCCTTCGGCCTGTGCCCAAGCTCAGCATTACGCCACAAGCTCAATCAAGTCGAGTTGCTGATTGAGAACTGGCATGCGTTGATGCCCCTTAAGGAACCCGAACGATCGGTGGTCAAAAAAGGCGTTGAAAGCGACGAGGCTTTTACCCGCCGAATCTTAGGCAAACTCGCAAGCTATAAGAACATCGCCATAATCAACGACGAGGCCCATCATGCTTACCGTCAGCGGCCAGAAAACAAGATCAGCAAGAAGGACGCTGAGGAGTTTGGGCTAGACCTAGACGAGGCCACGCGATGGGTCGAGGGACTAGACAGGCTGCACAAGACCCGCGGTATTGCTCGGTGTTTCGATCTTTCGGCGACCCCTTTTGTACCTTCGGGGCGTACCAATACCGATGCAGCGCTTTTCGGCTGGATTGTTTCTGACTTTGGCCTAAACGATGCCATCGAAGGCGGCTTGGTTAAAACCCCACGCATCGTGGTGCGAGACAGCAGCGTTCCCAATGCCCAGGACTTGAAGCCTAAGCTCTACCATCTCTACCGCGAGCCCGAAGTTCAGGACGATTTGAACCGAAAAGCAGCGCAGCCGCACGAGGCATTGCCGAAGCTCGTGCAGGATGCCTACACGTTGCTTGGGGCAGACTGGCGGAAAACTGCTGAGGCGTGGGCCGAAACTGATCGGACGGCGCCGCCACCGGTGATGCTGACGGTATGCAACCGTACTGAAACGGCCGCGCGTATTGAGTACTACTTTACTCGGGGTGACGTACTGTGGCCCGAGCTCAAGGCCCCCGATAAGACACTGCGGGTAGATTCGCGTGTGCTGGAGAAGGCCGAGATAGGCGAAACGGCCACCCTTGACTCGTTGGCCAAAGACAAGATGGCCGCGATCGTAAATGCTCTATGCAAGACTGATGCGCAGAAGGCTCGCTACAAGGCCGCCAAGAGGGTGGCTGACAAACTCTCAATTCTCGCCGAGTTGTGCGCCAAATCTGCTCGCGAGCTCTCTGAAATCCGGAAATGGCCAAACGCGAAAATTGAAGAGTGGCTCTTCAACAACGTTTCGATTCTAAAAGAGCAGCGTGATTACTTCTCTAGTGCAAAAGACTATGAAGTTCGCCTGCATGAAATTGTCCGTGCGGCAGGGCTATCCTCTGATGTCGAGGCGCAGTTGCTGGACCTAAATAAGGAGGAACTGCTGCGCGAAATTGTGGACAACGTCGGTAAGCGTGGCAAGGTAGGGCAGCGTCTACAGTCCGTGATTTCGGTGGCGATGCTCTCGGAGGGATGGGACGCCAAAAACGTGACCCATATTATGGGATTGCGGGCCTTCACAAGCCAGCTCCTGTGCGAGCAGGTCATCGGGCGTGGTTTGCGTCGCGTCAGCTATGAGACCGACCAAAACGGCCTCTTCATGCCGGAATACGTCAACGTATTCGGTGTGCCGTTGTCAATTTTCCAGAATGACGATAGCGAAGGCGTCTCGCCTCCCCCACCGAAGCAGAGTTTCGAGGTCCAATCTCTACCAGAGCGTAATGCGTTGGAAATCCGCTGGCCGAATGTGCTGCGCGTCGATCCAGTGGTGAAACCGGTGTTAGACATCCGCTGGGATTCCGTGGACGACTTGATCTTGAAGCCGGAAGAAACGCTTATCTCCGCCGACATCGCACCAGCACTCAGCGGCGCAACGGGCTGGGATCAGATCCATAGCATCAATCTCGAAAGATTGGACGAAGAATTTCGCCTGCAACGCCTAGTGTTCCTGGCCGCACGAAAAGCTTTCGAGCAGATGAAGTCGAACTTCAGCGGTCAACCAGAATACCTGACGTTCCAGCTGGTACGCATCGTTGAGCAGTTCATTGCCTCGGCTAAATTGCAAGTTCCAAGCCAATTCCACGCCGAACCGCTTCGCAAGCGTATCCTCATGACGTTGAACGTAGATACGATTGTCCAGCACCTATTGCGGCATGTGTTCGAGAACCACGTGGAGCGTGTGGAGTTGGTGTTTGATGAGGATTCGCCCATCGGCTCGACCCGAGACATGCGGACCTGGTACACAACCAAGCCGAACTTGCCGACGCGGAAATCCCAAGTCAGCCGCATCGTCGGTGATAGCGCTTGGGAGGGCTACGCTGCCAACGTGTTCGAGGGGTCAACTCAGGTATTTGCCTACGTCAAGAACGATCACTTGGGTTTTCAGATCCGGTACATGTGGAACGGGTCCCGCCGCCGCTATCTGCCCGACTTTCTTATCCGGCTGGCCAATGGTAAAACGCTGGTATTGGAAATCAAGGGCGAAGATGATGCGCAGAACCGCGCAAAGCGCTCTGCGCTGGATGCGTGGGTGACAGGAGTGAATCAACGGGGTGGGTTTGGCGTTTGGTGCTGGGACGTGGCGTTTGCGCCTGGTCAGATTCACGATATTGTGGCTAAGCACTCGTAGGATCGAATGCGGAGCAACGAATGTGCAGTGGGGCCGGAGACGATGGTTGCTACGGTGTGGAGCAATCCGGATAATCTGAACCCGCTGTCCACAGAATCGGCAGCAGACTACCGCCTCAATCGCGGTAACTCTAAAGCCCGGCGAAACTGCACGGTCAGTGCATTGGCAACACCGTCTAGCGGTTCATTTTCAGGCGGCGGAAACTTCTGAGGCATGTATGTTGCTGAAATCACGATGTGGCCGGAAGACGGATTTCTATCATGAGATAGAGTTGCTTGACGTACGCGCTCGTGTGCTAACTCGGTGGTGGTTAGATTGCGACACGGCTGTCAACGTACCTACCTCGGGTCACGCATGAGTGTGTCAGTGTTGTCAGCGCTTTTCGGATGTTCGGGCATTAAAACAGTCCCAGGATCTTGCAGTACCAGATTCCTCAACACGTTCGTGGCACTGACAACACAGACACATAGACGAGCGAATATTCGTCCCCAATCAGCGCAAGACTATTAAGTGCCGACGAATGCCCGCAGGCGGCGGAACTCACGCTCCAATACATTGATCGTTGCAGTAAGCAAATGCTCGCTCAATCCAGTCGCCCAACCCGCGCCGTGCTGACATGCGCCAGCACCAGCGACGCGACAGATTCCAATCTGTCGATGCGGTCTGCTATCTCGTCCAGCCTCTCAAGCACCGACTCGTGACGGTCCAGCTCGACACGCTCCAGGCGGTCCATTCGTGCAGTGTCGATTCGTTCTACCTTTGGCATCGTTTCCTCCTCCTGCCACGCTACGAACAAAGGTGGCGGGCTGTCTTACGTCCGTGGATGCATTTCTATCACTCCCTCAAGCTACATTCTGCTACCGGAGACGAATATCCTCAATCGCACTTAGACCAGTACAGTGCCTTCATCACGAGGGCCTAAGTTGGCCGTCTCGGCGCAGTGCGAGCTTTCGCAAGGTTTAGTTCGGGGGATCACAGGCTACCTATCGCGTGTGCCTCACGGATCAGTGTCGATCCCTACTGCAGCGCAGAGGCAACGGCTGCACAGCGAGCCTCATATACGCCGAGACGGACGGCTGTATATCCGGTGTGGTTGCCGTCCTCGACCCATTCCGCGTTTCACCGCTCCTTCCCAAGCAAATTGCCCGTTGAATGCACGATGTACGCGTGATGAAGCAGCTGGCCGACCATGACTACCGTCGACCTCTCAGAACAATTCGCCAACTGAATGAACGACCGATTGTTCGTCCCCGCGCTAGCAGAGGTTTTCCAGAACGCTCGCCGGGCTAACGCCCAAGACTCGGGCAAGTTCTAAAAATTCAACCACGTCGATTCGGCGCTCACCGATCTCGATTTTCGCAATGTACGACTGCGGACGTCCGAGGCGCGACGCCAATTCCGCTTGACTGAGCCCGCTCGCTTTCCTTGCTGTGACGAGGCGACCAAGTACCACACGGTATTCCGGAGTATTCGTGGATTTCACCAAGGCTGACCAAGAAACGGGAGCCTTGAGTAAGTAAACCTGTTTTGGGATAATCCCAAAATAGGATTGAAGGGGCCCGATCACGGACGCGGGTCAGGACTGTCTCTGTTCACTGCTGGCTATTGGGAATGTCGGGCAACTGTCATGGGCGCGAGGAAAAGCGAGAAGCGTCGCATCCGTTACTCGCAGCCAACTCTTGCTGCGGCCAATCCGGATTTCTTGCCCGAATGGGATCGCGAGCTCAACGGGGATCTCTGTCCTTCGGACTTGACGCTCGGTTCTGATCGTAAGGTGTGGTGGCGCTGCAAGGACAACGCCAAGCACTGCTGGCCGGCGTCGCCTTCCAATCGTTTCTACGGGGAAACCGGTTGCCCGTACTGCGCGGGCCGTAAGGTCGATGTGAGCAACTGCCTTGTTACGACTCACCCTAGTCTTGCGGCTCAATGGCACCCTTCCAAGAACGGCGAACTGTGCGCGACAGACGTTACGTCCGGTAGTCACAAAAAGGTTTATTGGATTTGTGAACAAGACCACGAATGGCTGGCCACGGTGAAATCGCGCGCGCGAGGCAATGGCTGCCCTTATTGCAGGGGGTATTACATTTCACCGGGACGTTCTCTGACCGCATTGCGGCCTGACCTAGCCGAAGATTGGCACCCTGAGAAAAATGGAACACTCCGCCCAACTGATGTAACGCTCGGCAGCGACGCGATGGTGTGGTGGCTCTGCCGGTACAGGCACGAATGGCAAGCCACTGTCCAGAGCCGCCACCACCTGGGAAGCGGCTGTCCGAAGTGCACGAGACAGTCGTCCAGGGCCGAAATCCGGTGCTTCTGCGAACTCCGTACGATATTTCATGACATCCTTCACCGAGAAAAAATCGGAGCGCATTTGGAAGCAGATCTGCTGATCCCGTCGCTACGTGTCGCCGTGCAATACGACGGAAAGCGGTATCACGCCAACAAGGTCGAGAAAGATCGCGCCAACACTAAAACCTTTATAAAACTCGGCTATCGCGTGGTGCGAATCCGGGATCGTTCATTGCCCAAGATTGGTACAAGCTTACCAATCGACGAAAGGAGCGACTTGTCCGTTCAAGATATCCAGCGGCTACTCTCGCTGCTGCGTACTGTCGCACTACCTACCAAACACAAGCGAGCCATCGAAAAATACCTTAATCGCGTTCAGTTTGCCGCCGACCAAGCATACGTCGACCTATGTTCAGCTCTCCCCGGCCCTTTGCCCGGCAAGTCCCTTCAGGACCTGTATCCCGAAATCGCTGCGATCTTGGATGTCGAAAAGAATGGGCGCCTGTCCCCGGCCAACGTCGCTCCAAATAGCGACATAAAGGTGTTCTGGCGATGCGAGCGTCACGGCGCCTACCTAGGCTCTGTCAAAGGTCGTGTTCAGGGAAAGGGCTGTACGTATTGCGCCCGACGCGTTGTCCTGCCAGGGGACTCGCTCTGGCATCTTTATCCTCAGCTTGCACGGGAGTTCCACCCAATCAAAAATGGTGATAAGCATCCGTTGCGGATTGCGCCTGGCACTGCAAAGAAATATTGGTGGCTCTGCAAGAATAACTCAAAGCACGAGTGGGAGGCTACCGTTCTTAGCCGAGTCAGCGGGTGCGGCTGCCCCATATGCAGCAACAGGAAGATCACCCCGGAAAATTCCCTCGCCAGCCTGGCTCCCCAAGTCGCCAGCCAATGGCATTACGAAAAGAACTTTCCGCTTTGCCCTGAGGAAGTAGGAAAAGGGAGCCACAAGGTCGTATGGTGGCGATGCCCAGCAGATCCAAGCCATGAATGGTCTGCTTCCGTAAAGAATCGTACTCGGTTGGGATCGGGCTGCCCGTATTGCAATGGCAAGAAGACCGACCCCAAGAGGTCCTTGGCTGCGACGCGCCCGGATCTGGCCCGTGAATGGCATCCCGACCTGAACAACCGGGCCGCCGACTCCGTGCTGCCTGGAAGCGGCCGAACCGCTTGGTGGCAGTGCAAGATTGATCCTTCGCACGTTTGGCGAGCGCGCGTCGATTCGCGCTGCAACGGCCACAAGAAATGTCCGTCTTGTTACCCAAAACAACGCAAGTAAGCTTAAGCGACCGCGAAGGTCTTTACAGGAGGGCAGCCCTCCGGTGAGTTCTCGATCGAATGAATGCGCGCTATCCGTCAACGCGAATGCTCCTCGCAAGCCGGGGCGGGCGGCTCCCAATAGCGATGATACTGACCGCGGGTATTCCAGCGGCGCTTGCGCCGCCACCCGAGGTCAAGCAACACGGCGCTGATGTACTTCCCTTGTGTGTCGAGAGCCACCTCGAACTCGACCATCGAAAACGGGCGGTTACGAACAATCTCCGGCAGCGAGCCGTACCAGTTCTCAAACTGCTGACGGAGCGGTGACTGCGTGGGCAATGTGGTCTGCAGCATGCGATTCAATTGCTTGATGTACGCACTCATATGCTATCTCGATGTTGGTTGGGTGATTTCCTGCTTCAACGCGCCCGACTTATCTCACGGCGTATGGCGATAGGCTCGTCAGTGTTGTCAGTGCTATTTAGGGCTCCCTTGCACTTCGGCATTTTAGTTAGGCCTACATCACTATATATTTGCAGATTGATCCATGGCTTCACTGACAACACTGACAGATTTGCTCCTAGTTTTTCTCCTTGAACAATGCGGGGTTGATGCGGCAGCGCTCCGTTACTTTGCCGTTACTCTCGACGCGCTCAATACACAGCCAGTTTCGCTCAGCGAGAATCTCAATCGCCTGCTGACAGCGTTCGCGAGTCGGCAGACCAGACCAGTTCTTTCGCTGCAGATCGCGCAGCGAGAAACCATCCCGCAGCTTGCCAGCCTGGATCGCCTCGCCCAGCGCCAAAGCGGCCAATGCATCGCCGCGAGTCGAATAGTTGTAGATCCGTTTGGCGTGCAGCCTAAGGTAGGCGGCCCATCCGATCGCGAGTTGCAGCGCTGGCTTGCTAACCGGCCCGACGCCACCCGCAGCCAAATGAATAATGAGCGCGAACGAAGGAACGAGACTGCGATACTTCCCGAAATGCGACCCGACGGCGGCATGCGACGCACGATTCGTCTGTCTCATGAGCTTCGGATACCAGGCGTTATAGATATCCTGAGCATCGGGTGCGAAATGCAGATACCAGCGGCCCTCGTGTCCACCAATATTTGCCTGTTGAGCACCGATGCTGGTCGGGTCCAGGTGAGCAAGGCGCTTGAACAGTGCCGCGACCATGCCTGCCGCCTGAAGATTCGGCTGCGCGTCAATCAGCGTGGAGGTGTCGCGATCATCGGGATAGACTGCGAGTTGGAACCGCTGCATCAGGCCATCATCGCCCACCCCACCGCGCAGCGCATTGGCGAGATACGCCTCGATCACGCCGGGTTGCGTGCTTCCCAGCACCGACAGGATCGTGCGCTCAATGCGGATGTGGCCGCGCCCGATGCGATCAAAATCGTAGCCACCGTTTCCCTCCCACGCCTGCAAGATGAACGCGCGCCTTACGGCGTTATCCTCGCCGTCAAGCTCAGCAAGAAAGCCCTTGAGCTCGTCGCGAAACAAGAGCACTCCATTCGGGTTCTCAGACAGGATTTCGCCAAGCTTCTCGACCGTTGCGTCATTGACTATGTAGCGCATGCGCTTCGGCTTCGCCGGCTGTTGCTGCAAGACCGATGCGATGCTGGACACAATCTGGCCGTTCTGCTGGAGGGCGACGTTCCCTTTCGTCACCTGTCTCTTGGCGTTTCCGAGCGCAAGGTCGTGGGCCATTTGCGCCGCGTGATATGTCTGCATTTGCGCCTCGTAAGCCGCCTGCGCGGAGGCGTCGAGTTCCTTCAGCGGGGCCAACGCCGCTGCAAGCGCGGGGGACTTCAGCGTGCTCGGGCGCCCGATGATCATGCCCCAGAGGTTCGGCGTGACCGTCCAGGTGTCGAGTTGCTTGGGACGGATACAAATGCGCCCCCCGATCACCGACGAAAGTGCGACCATGAGGCCAACTGCCGCATAGTCGGGCGGGCACTGCAGACGATACGCCGTGTCAATAACCCATTCCGCCAGCCCGGACGGAAGCAGCGTCGCCGCATCAAAGAGCGGAACAGAGGGCAAGCCCGACGGCAGCGGTTCAGGCGCCTTCCAGATGATCGACGCCGCTGCGCCGGGTTGATGGCCATGCGGATACCTGCTCACGCTGCGCGCAATCGCCTCCACCTCGTGATCGGGCAGAGGCGGATGACACCGCGCCTTGTTCTCCGCGTGCAAAGCGGCTGCCAAAGCCTCGCAGGACATACCGCGACTGCGCATCGAGCCGGCCAGAGAGGTCAACTCGCTGTTCCGCCCTCCCTGGGCGATCTTGACGGCCCCTGTCTTCTCTGCGCTTGATTCGGTCGAGTGTTTCCGAACACCGAGTGCGCGGATATACGAATGGAGGCGTTCGCGCTCTGCGGGCAAGATGCGCACTATGGATGCCAGCGCGCCCGACCTCACCTGGTAATGCTTTTGCCC
The DNA here is from genome assembly GCF_013426915.1 of Paraburkholderia sp. PGU19. Lineage (GTDB taxonomy): Bacteria > Pseudomonadota > Gammaproteobacteria > Burkholderiales > Burkholderiaceae > Paraburkholderia. The sequence continues at coordinate 148,466 of NZ_AP023179.1, read as the reverse complement.
CTGCTGGTCAGCAAAACAACTCGGTGCGACCACCACAAAGCCGCCCCGCCCCCTAGTCTCGATCTTCAACTCATCGTTGAGCTTCTGGTTGCGGCCGACGTGGTCACAGAAATAAAGCAGATGCACGCCCTTCGGCGAAAGCTCGCAGTATCCCGCTTCGATTCGGCCAATCAGTTCGCCAAGTTCGGATCCGCTCGCGGTCTGTCGAAACAGCTGGTAGCCGTCCCGGTCATCAAAGTCCAAACACTCAAGGGAACCACTGACGTCGCCGCATACCAGGCCAACCGTGGTGAAATGATGCTGCGTATAGAGATCCCGGAGATCATCGGATGAAGGGCGTTTCCGCTGGTATTCACGCCAGTTTCCGAACGGGCGCTTGGGATTATCAGGCTTGGTGTGGCCCGCAGCCGGAATAGCGCACAGGCCTAACGACAGCGCCGTCAGCGCGGTCTCCAGGCGAACATTACTGATCATGCTTGCCTCCAATCTTGCTCATCAGCCATTCGAAACCCTCGTACGTGTTCAGCGCTGCCATGCCATCCGCGTAGGTTTCAAGTACCGAATGCGGAATCAGCAGCACCTCGCTCATTTGCCCGAGCATCGCGTCCCCCTTTGCGCGCGTTTGCGCATTCTGCGACCTCCGGAAGTGCCCGGCGTGTGCTGCACTAGCCAAGCAGCTCACCGTTACCGCCTGCGTCGCGGGGTTGTCAAACCACGGCCTCAACACACTCAGCGCGTCTTCAATCTTCTTCATGATTTCGTTTTCCAATGTCCAGAATAGTGAGATATATGACTAGTATTCCTAAACATCCGCGTCAAATAGACTGCCAAGCCAGGCGTCGAGCTCGTGCTCCAGGAAAACCGGCGCACGAGGCCCCAGATAGATTGGACGTGGGAACGTCGCATCGTTCTTCAGGCGGTCCCAGAGCCAGGTCTTCTGTCGGGAAAACTTGGTGTACGCCTGTTTCGGCGTCAGGCAGTTGGCGCCCGGAGGGATCTTGCGTGACGGATAGGACATCTTTTTCACCTCGGCGAACAGAACCCGCTCCGCAGATCGGTCCTGCTCGCACCGGTTAGGATTATTGCGGAGCGTGCCGTGATTGTTACGCGGTGGTACCAGAGAAAAACAGGGCACACGGGAGCGCGCTATCGCATTGGAAATACTAGGATTTTTTCGGCCTCCCCCGTCGTCCGCGGTGGCCCATTTCAGTGAGGAACCGTGCCACGGAGTCCTCCTTCGGCATCGCGGGCATTGCCAGAACATGTTCAACCAGTTCCTTGAACGAAAGCAGCGGTTCGCCCTTCGCAGCCCGCGACTCCTGGATGGCCCGCACCTCTTTGATGGCGCGTCTCTGCCAGGTGTGGGCGCCCCGCTTGGCAGGCGGCGTCAGGTAGTTTTCCTTGGCAGTCAGTTCCTCCTTGAACCGCTTGCGTCTGGCTTGCGCATACCTGCCCTTGACTGCTTCCTTGCTCAGTTCGGCGCGCAGGAAGTCGATGCGTAACACCGCACTCCATGCCTCTTTGTACTCCTTACGTTGTGACAACATCGACTCTCTTCCGATTGGTTTGCTGATGATCAGCAGTATTGAAAGGCTCCACGTCGAGAGCTGGCAGGTGACAATGCCCGTCTCCCAGCGGGGTCCAATCCAGTCAGCTCGTACGCCTGGTTGCAGGCCCATATCGGACGCTTATGGATCGGATTCCTAACTATATTATGAGGACCAGATGCAGCGCAACTTTGGCTTCGCCGCTATCGCCTGGACCTATTGCGCGTTGATGCCGATGGGGATGATCTGGGCGCCCGCCTTCAACCGGTCAAGATAGTCGGCCCACTGCTGCATCATGATCCGGCGCTCAGCCAGGAATCGGGTGCGATTGTAGGCTGTGCCCAGCGCATCGGGTACCTTGTGCGCAAGCTGATGCTCGATCACTTCCGGCTTCACGTGAAGTTCCTCGTGCAGGATCGTGCGCGCCATCGCCCGGAAGCCGTGCCCCGTGATCTCCGTCTTCGTGTCGTACCCCAGACGCCGCAGGGCGGCATTGATTGCGGCCTCGCTCATTGGCTTGCGCGGGTCGCGACCAGGAAACACGTGCTCCCGCTTGCCCGTCACGACATGCAGTTCGCGCAGGATGGCAACCGCCTGGCTCGACAGTGGGACCAGGTGTTCTGTCCTCGTCTTGGTAACAAGATACCGCCATTCGGCCTTGTCAAGATCAAAGCCAGACCAGACCGCCCTGCGCAGTTCGCCGGGCCGCACGAAAAGCATGGGTGCCAGCTGCAGCGCGGATTTGACGACGAACGTGCCCCTGAACGCCTCAATCGCGCGCAGCAACTCGCCGACTTGCACGGGATCAGTGAGGGCGGGGAAATTTTCGCGCCTGATCGGCGCGAGCGCCCCTCGCAGGTCCCCCGAGGGATCGCGCTCCGCGCGCCCCGATGCCACCGCGTAACGAAAGATCTGCCCGCAGTTCTGCTTGGCCCGCAGGGCCGTGTCGAGCGCACCGCGCTCCTCGATCCGGCGCAGAACCGCCAGCAGCTCCGGCGCCTTGATCTCCGCGATGGGCCGCGCCCCCAGCCACGGGAAGACATCGTTTTCCAGCCGCTGGATGATCTTGCTGGAGTGGCTTTCAGCCCAGGTGGGTGCGAACTTGGCGAACCACTCGCGGGCGATGATCTCAAATGAATTGGAGGTGCGCGCCAGCTTCTCGGCCTTGTCCGCCTTCCGCTGCTCGCTCGGATCGATGCCCTGCGCCAGTAATTTTCGGGCCTTATCCCGGCACTCCCTGGCGTCCTTCAGGCTGACAGCCGGGTAAGCGCCAAGGGCCAGCAGTCTCTCCTTGCCCTCGAAGCGGTACTTGAGCCGCCAAAGCTTGCCACCGCCCGGAGTAACAAACAGAAAGAGCCCGCCGCCGTCGAACAGCTTCTGGGGCCTCTCGCCAGGCTTGGCGTTTCGGATGAGAATGTCGGTGAGAGCCATTTGGGGGTATCGCCCTTTCGCCGAGTTGGCTGTACCCCGGAAAGTACCCCAACTTGCGAGCGGATTAGATCAATCTTGTGCGGAGCTGATCTCAATATTATAGGCGAGAAAAAACCCCGTAAGCCTTGATCTTACGGGGTTTTCAGGGGGAGCTGAGGTATTCTTCGGACGTATTCCTGGTGGAGCGGAGGAGGATCGAACTCCCGACCTTCGCATTGCGAACGCGACGCTCTCCCAGCTGAGCTACCGCCCCACGATTTGCCGATTCTAGCACGACGAAAAATTACTGTGCCAGAGCACAAGCCGGCGTCACTTCGAAGGCGCCCCAGCCAGAACCCAATCGACGACAGTGCGAATATCAGCATCGTTCATCGCCGGATGAGCGGGCATAGGAATCGCGCCCCAGACGCCGGAGCCACCATCCTTAACCTTCTTCGAAAGCAGAACAGCAGCCCCAGCATTCCCCTTGTACTTCTCAGCCACCTGTTGAAACGAAGGCCCAACGAGCTTCCGATCAACCGCATGGCATCCCATACAAGCATTAGCCTGAGCGATCGCGAGCCCACGCGACGGCGCATCGGCAGCATGAGCGGCGCTAACAACCCCAAACCCAGCAGCCACAACCAAGCACCCCATAACCGCCCGAAGACCAAGACCCCAAAAACCCACTCTCATTGCCCCGCCTTCGGATTCCCAGGATGCACCTGCGTCGAATTACTCACGGGCGCCGGAGCCTGCTGCTCCAACGGCTTCGAAGTAACCGACGAATCCGGCACCGCGCCCGACGTCACCTCAGCATCAGGCTGAGCCGCAGCCGCAGCCGGCGCCCCCGAAGCCGCGGACGCAGCCGCCGCCGACGCCGCAACTGCCTCTTGCGGCTGAATATACTGAAACACCTTCACAACCTGCGTGACCCCAGGCACCCGACTAGCCACATCCGCCCCGCGATTCCCCTCATCAACGGTAACGAGCCCCATCAGATAGATAGAACCACGCTCACAAACCACCTTATAGTTATTCGCCGAAATATCCTTCTCAGCGATCAGCGCCGTCTTCACGCGCCCTTCCAGATAAGTATCGTTACTACGCGAAGAAAAAGAACTCGCGGGCGCTACCGTCAACTCATTAATAATCGCATTCACGTTATTGAGGCTACGCAAAACCGATTCAGCCCGAGCCTTCGAAACCTCACCCGCCACTTCCCCAGTCAGCAGCACCCGCCGATTAAACACCGTCACATTAACGTGAGCCGAGTCCGGCAAATTCTGACTAATCAACGACATCGCCTTCACCTGAATCTCGCGGTCTTCCGTCTGCGCGCCGAGCGTGCGCCGATCGGTCGCGACCAGCGCGCTGCCGCCCGCCGCCGCGCCGACAGCCAGCACGCAGCCCTGCAACGTCGCAGCCAACCCGGCGACGAGACCAACCACCAGCGTGGTCCTCACAAACGTACTCTTCACGCGATATGCGCTCATCAACTCGCTCTCCTTCGGAATCATTCTTCGCCGAGCAACATCGCATCGATGCCGTCGCACAGACTATGGATCGTCAACAGATGCACTTCCTGCACGCGCGCCGTGCGATCGGACGGTGCGCAAATATGGATATCGGTATCGTGCAGCACGTCGTTCATCTTGCCGCCGCCCTTGCCCGACAGCGCAATCACGATCATCTCGCGGTCGTGCGCGTCTTCGACGGCAGCGAGAATATTGGCTGGATTGCCCGACGTCGAGATAGCGAGCAGCACATCGCCAGGCTGACCAAGCGCGCGAATCTGCGTCGCGAAAATCTGGTCGAGCGATGCATCGTTGGCGATGCCCGTGATGATCGACGAATCCGTCGTCAGCGCAATAGCCGCCAACGCAGGACGCTCGCGCTCAAAGCCGCCGATCAGTTCGGCAGCGAAGTATTGCGCGTCGGCAGCGGACCCGCCGTTGCCGCACGCCAGAATCTTGTTACCGTTTGCAAGCGCGGCAAACATCGTGTCGACGGCCGCCGCGATCGGCATCGACAAAGCGTCCAGTGCTGCGAGTGTGACTGCCGCGCTATCGCGGAAGTGTTGTTGAATGCGTTCGACTGACATCGACTCTCTATCGTGTACTGCTTGCGCTGCCCGCCTGGCAGCGCAGGTTCAATTGGACGTGTTGCCCTTCCCCGCGCGATGGTCCGCAGCCGCTCCGATCGGCGCGACATGCGAGGCCGTTTAGCGGTTCCGTTCTGCAGCGCCTGCGTGCAAAGCGTTCGGCGCGTATTCACCCACCACGCGCCGCCCTTTTCGCGTCCGCAAGTTTATCGTACTCACGCGGCGAAACCGCCTGCTCAACAGTCGTCCGCACGAAAAGCGTCGCGCAGCCACACCAGACGTCCGCGCTCGAACGCGATCACGTCGAAGCGGCACGCGGGCATCGCGCCATGATGCGCCAACAAAAAGTGCTGCGCGGCGCGCACGATGCGCTGCTGCTTCTGCCACACGACACTCGCCGCCGCGCCGCCATATCCGCCGTGCGCTCGCGCGCGCACTTCGACGAACACGAGCGCGCCGTCCGGCTCTCGCATCACCAGATCGATCTCGCCGCCGCGACACACGACGTTACGCGCGACGAACCGCAAACGCTGCCGCTGAAGAAACGTCAACGCGTGCGCTTCGAACGCTGCCCCGACGTTTTTGGACCGTGCGCCACCGGAAAAGTTGTGCGAGCGCGGCGCGGCATCGCGCGCATGGTCTCGTGCGCGCTCGGCTGCGTGGCACAATGTCGGCCTCGTTTCGTCTGTCTGCGTCTTCCGTGTCATGACTCCTCTTTCCGAACTCACGCAGGGACAGCAGTACCCCGCTTCCGCGCTTTACGTCGTGGCCACGCCGATCGGCAACATCGCCGACATCACGTTGCGCGCGCTGCATGTGCTCGGCCTCGTGGATCGCATCGCCGCCGAAGACACACGCAACACAGGACAACTGCTGTCGCGCTACGGCATATCGAAGCCGCTCGTCGCCGTGCATCAGCACAACGAACGCGAGTCCGCGCAGCGCATCGTCGAATATCTGCAGGCGGGCGAGCGCATCGCGTACGTTTCCGACGCGGGCACGCCAGGCATTTCGGACCCCGGCGCAAAACTCGTCGATGCCGTGCGCGAAGCCGGTTTCCCCGTCGTCCCGCTGCCGGGCGCAAGCGCGCTCGCCACGGCGCTCAGCGTCGCGGGCGACTGGGTATCGACGTTTTCTTTCGTCGGCTTCCTGCCGCCCAAAGCGAAGCAGCGCGCCGCCGCACTCGCGCCGCTGACGAAGCATCCGTATGCGATGGTGTTCTACGAAGCGCCGCATCGCATCGTCGAAACCGTGCAGGCACTCGCCGACGCGTTCGGCGGCGATCGACGTCTGTTGATTGCCCGTGAGTTGACGAAATTACATGAGGCGTTGCATCGCTGCACCCTGGCCGAAGGGCCTAAGTGGCTCGCCGAAGATGCCAACCGGCAACGCGGCGAATTCGTGCTGGTCGTCGAAGGCGCGCCCGTCGATGCCGAAGGCGAGCACGATCACGACGCGCTGCTCGGCATGCTGCTGGAAGAGTTATCGGTAAGCGGCGCCGTGAAAGTTGCGGCAACGCTCACGGGCGCTTCACGCAACGCGCTGTACACGCGCGCGCTGGCCCTGAAAAAGGACGACTGAAAACAAAAAGGGCTGCATCACGCAGCCCTTTCTTCCGAGGACATCTCATGTCCACGGCCATCGTTCAAGAACGTTCTTACTTCTCGTTCGAATCGCTCTGATTCGACGCCAGGATTTCCTTCATTTCGGCCTTCGCTTCACGCTGCGTCAGACCTTCGATCTTCACGCGTGCCGTACCAATATAGGCCAAGTGCAAAATTTTCGCAGCCGCGTAAGAAAGATCGATCACCCGACCGCGCGCGTACGGACCACGGTCGTTGATCTTCACGACGACGGTATCGTTCGTCGCCGGATTGGTCACGCGCACGTACGAGCCGAGCGGCAGCGTGCGGTGCGCAGCCGTCAGCGCGTGCATGTCGAAACGCTCGCCGTTGGCCGTCTTGCGTCCGTGGAAGCCGCGTCCGTACCACGACGCGCGTCCCATCTGATGGAAATCACCGATATTCGGGCCGTCGGTCAACGGCTCTGCGTCAGCGAGCTTGCCCTTCTGCTCTGCCGTGTCAGGCAGATTGTTCAGACCGGAGCCATACGACTGCGGGGCGACCGCAGTGTGCGCATCCTTGGTCGTTGCGGACACACCGCTGACCTGGGTGCCCGCGCCCGGAGGCACCGCGCAACCGGCGAGTGCCAAAAAGGCAAAAACGCTCCCAACACGTCGGGGTAGCCGAGTTTTCATAAGACAATTTGTTACCAATGCGAGCCGCATCACGCGAATAACAGCGTCTATGCATGCGACTCCGGCGGCAATGAGCGAGCGCGCACCGCGCAACGCTGGCGCGGGACGACGAAAGCCCGGACGCGGCACACTCAGCCGCAACCGCACGGTTAGTTTTCACGTCTGACGGAACTGTCCCCGCAGTTTTGGCCAGACCCCACAAGCCGCCATCGAACGTGAAACACGCTCAGCGCCGGAAACTCACAGCGCTCAGGAAGGCGGCGTAGGCCCCATCCAGCGTTACGGCAGCTAGGCCGTGGCAGGCGCGTGGCACCTGGCTAGACAGGACGTGCGCATCGATAAAAGCGATCGATGCTGGATTTGTCATCGGATTCACCCGACGACACTTGCTTGATGGTGAAGCAGCAGCGCCCGTTCCCGTTTCATAGGACGAAATGCTTTTTCACCCAAAGACAGTGCGGTTTCCCACACCCATTATGTGCATTATAGCAAAAACACAATTCTGTGTTGCCCGGCGCTTCATCCGCCCGATGAATTCTCACTATTACTGCAAAAATGCGCATGCGCCACTCGGCTTTCTGGCCGATGGCACGTGACCCTGCGGTCGGTACAATCGAGCTTTCCAAGCTTTGCGCCCCCGCCATGAAAGTCACACTAATGCCCGTCACGCCGTTCCAGCAGAACAGTTCCCTGCTCATTTGCGAGAACACGGGGCGCGCGGCCATCGTCGATCCGGGCGGTGACCTCGACATCATCAAGGGCGAGGTGGAGCGCCAGAACGTGTCGATCGAAAAGGTGCTACTGACGCACGGCCACATTGATCATTGCGCCGGTGCGAAGACGCTCGCGGAGCACTACGGCGTGCCGATCGAAGGTCCGCATGTCGATGAACGTTTCTGGCTCGACAAGCTGCCCGAACAGAGCGTGCGCTTCGGCTTTCCCGCTGCTGAGGCGTTCGAGCCGACCCGCTGGCTCGATGACAACGACACTGTGACATTCGGCGACGAAACACTTGAGGTCTATCACTGCCCCGGCCACACGCCCGGTCACGTGATCTTCTTCAGCCGCGCGCATCGGCTCGCGCTGGTCGGTGACGTGCTGTTCGCCGGCTCGATCGGTCGCACGGACTTTCCGCGCGGCAACCACGGCGACCTGATCCGCTCGATCCGCGCCAAGCTCTGGCCGCTCGGCGACGACGTCACGTTCGTTCCGGGCCACGGCCCCACCTCGACATTCGGCGACGAACGCCGCACGAATCCGTACGTCGCGGACGGAGTCGGTGCATGAGCGCGGAAATCTATGTGAGCACCGACGTCGAAGCGGACGGCCCGATTCCCGGTCCGCATTCGATGCTGAGTTTCGCGTCGGCCGCTTACACGGCCGACAAGCAGTTGATCGGCACGTTCTCGGCGAACCTGGAGCTGCTCGAAGGCGCCGCGCCGCATCCCGTGCAAGAGGCGTGGTGGAAGACGCAACCCGAAGCGTGGGCTGCATGCCGCAAGGACTTGCAGCAGCCGGCGGCGGCGCTCGTGGCGTATGTCGAATGGGTCGAGGCGTTGCCGGGCAAACCCGTTTTCGTCGCGATGCCGGCGGGCTTCGATTTCACGTTCATGTTCTGGTACATGATGCGCTTTACCGGCCGCTGCCCGTTCTCGTGGTCGGCGCTCGACATCAAGACGCTCGCGTTCGCGATGACGGGACTGCCGTATCGAAAGTGCATCAAGCCGCGTTTCCCCAAACACTGGTTCGACGACCATCCGCACACGCACGTCGCGCTCGATGACGCTATCGAGCAAGGCGCGCTCTTCTGCAACATGCTGGCGGAGCTGCGGGCCAGCCAGAGCGCCGTGGCAGCCGGCGCTGACGGGGACGACTCAGGACAAAAACCCGCCGAGTAAGCGCCAAATTAGGGAATCTCCCTCAGTACGGGCGGTTTGCATTGCGTTTCGTTTCCGCGACCTCTACCATTGACGAAAAGGCGACGCGACAACGGAGGCGCAGTTGACACTCGATACGTTCTCTCAAAAAATCCTGCGTCTTTTGCAGCTGGACGCGCGACGTTCGGTGCAAGAAATCTCCGATCAGGTCGGGCTCTCCAGCACACCGTGCTGGCGACGCATCAAGGACATGGAGCAATCGGGCATCATCCAGCGCTACACGGCGTTGCTCGATCGGGAAAAGCTCGGCCTGCATGTGTGCGCACTCGCCCATATTCACCTGACGCGGCATACAGAAGGCGGCGTCGAGCAGTTCGAACGGGAAATCGCCACCTGCCCCGAAGTGACAGAGTGCTACAGCACGACGGGTGAATCGGACTACATCCTCAAGATCGTTGCGCCCGATATCAAGGCGTACGACGCCTTCCTCCACGACCGCATTTTCAAGATTCCCGCCGTCGCGCAGGTGCGCACGAGCGTCGTGCTGCGCGAGATCAAGTTCGATACGCAGCTGCCGCTCTAACCCGGCTCGCTCAGACGCCGGGAATCACTCAGCCGTCGCCGCGCGGCTCGCGCACCAGTTCCGCGCCAGCCGTCGACACATCCACTGCATGTGTCACGTTCAGGCGGCGCGCACCCAGCTTGTGCTTGAGCGCTTCCACATCGACCCGCGCGAGTTGATGCACTTCGCTTTCCAGCGCGTCGAGCCTCGACGGTTGCAACGTCACCTCGACGTCGAGTCCCGTGCTCAGATAATGCAGATTCACACTGGCCGCCTTGAGTCCTTGCGCGGCAAGCGCCGATTCCACTTCAGCCGCGATCTTTGCGCGCGGCGGCAGGTTGACGGGTGGCCGCGCAATCGCATCGTTTTCCGGATCGACGTGAATTAGCGCGTCGAGTACGCGGTTGTCCGACAGCACACGCGCACGCGCCGTCTCAGCAATGTAGTGACCTTCGGAAACGGAGATCATCGGATCGACGAGAATATGCGCGTCGACGAGCGCGAAGTCACCCATCTTCCGCGTACGCAGTTCGTGGACATCGCGCACGCCGGGCGTCGATAAAATCCGAGCGCGCAGATCGGCGGTATCGGATTCGTCGAGTGCGCGATCGGACAAATCCTGAAGCGCGTCCCAACCAAACGTCCAGCCCATGCGCGCGACCATGAAGCCGACAACGGCCGCCGCAACGGGATCGAGCAGCCGCACGCCGGCAATGCTCCCGACGATACCCAACGCAACCACCAGCGACGACGCCGCATCCGAGCGCGCATGCCACGCGTTCGCGATCAGCATCGCCGAACGCACCCGCTGTGCCTCGCGCAGCATGTAGCGAAACAGCGCTTCCTTCGAAACAAGCACGACGACCGCAACCGCGAGCGCGCTTATATGGACAGCGGGAATATTGTCCAGATCGGTGAGCCGCGCGCCGGCGCGCCACAACATGCCGCCGCCGACCGCGATCAGCAAGCCGCCCAGAAATAGCGACGCGACCGTTTCATAACGGCTATGTCCGTAGTTGTGGTCGGCGTCGGGTTGGGCTCCGCTATGGCGATTGGCGACCAGCACCACAAAGTCGGAAATGAGATCGGCGAGCGAATGCACGCCGTCCGCGACGAGCGCCTGTGAATGCGCAATCACGCCCACGACAATCTGCACCGACATCAACACCGTATTGAGTCCGATGCTGACGAAAGTGGTTTTGCGGGCTACGCGCCGTTTCTCCGCGGATTGGGCGGTCGAGTTGGAAGGCATTTGAAGGCAAGGGGTTTAGTTACTATTTATTCTACCCGCCGCTTTGTGAAACCGCTCTTAAGTGAACAAAAAATATCTTTTAAATCATATGCTTATCATAACGCGACTCATTCGCATCGATACCTGCACATCACCGGCAGCCGTTCTTCCTAAGAATTGAAAAGACTCGGCCCAATAAAAAGCCGCGCTTCCAAATGGAGCGCGGCTTTTCTTAAATCCGTTGCTTGCGGTGCAAGCATTAAGTCATATTATTTCTCGATGAGAAATTTTTCGCGATCTTGACCGGCAATCCAGCGCGGCGGCTTACCGCGGCCCGACCAGGTGCTCCCGCTTGCGGGGTCACGATATTTAGGCGCGACGCCGGCGCGGGGACGGCCCGCTGCCTTTACGGCTTTCGCACGTCCACCAGCGCCGAGTTCAGCCAGCGTAATACCGTAATCAGACATTTTCTGCTTGATCTCGTTTAACACTTCCGCATACTCGCGCGCTTTCGCCTCTTCGATCTGTTTCTCGAGCTTTTCGCGCTGCGCGAGTAGTTCCCTGTAGGAGGACATAGTTTCCTTGTGGTTCGATAAATGGACGGACGGTCTATGCCGATTAGTCCGGAAAGTGATCATGCCTCGGAATTTGCTGGCGAGATTAACACAAAATAGAAACTTCGGAAAAGAGACCCGCGAAAATTAATTAATCTCAATTTCATAAACTTTCAAGCGACTGGCAATCAACCGGCTCAGAAGCCCAATTATTCTCCCACTGAATAACGCTCATCTGAGGAATACATTCATATTTAATTGGCAAAGCATGAAAAGCAATGGTTAATTTATTCCGAAACATTTCATGCCATGCGAGTTTTAACCGGCAAAATGTAAAATGCCGGCCCGATTTTGCGGTAAAAATCGCGCCACATTAGCTGTCACGCATTGGCGTGCCGCGCGATGCAATCTTCAAGAGCAGCGTGCAAGCATTCGGCATCGGGCACCGGTGTGTCGAAGGCCAGGCGGCTGCGAGCGCCCGAAATATTCAGGTCCGCGCCATACCGGTCTATGCCCATCAATTGCACTCGCGCTGGCCGTCGCGGGTGACGTTCGAAGAATTCGACGAGCGCGTTTTCCTCGTCGAACGAAACCGGGTCGAGGGGATCGAGTTCTGCCTGCGTCAACCATCCCATCGCGCCGAACCCGCCTATGTAACGCATCCGCTCGACCGACATCACCCAGAACGAGAAATCCCCCAGCACCAGATAGCGCTCGGCATCCGGGTGATAGCGCAGATACCGCTGAGTCACGGGTGGCGTCGGCTCGACATGCTCGAACGTGCCGACCAGCGTGATGCGCTGCCCGTTGAGCACATCGCCGTCCGGCGCGTGAACGATCAGGAAGCCGGCGCGCGGATCGGAGTGCAGGTTGCGTGTGTGCTCGGCGAGCCGGCTCACGAGTATCGTCGGGCGATGATGCGAATCCGGCGCGAACGGCAGCACCGTCGGATACGGAAACCCTTGCGGCTGGCGCGCATGGGTGGCGAGCGTGCCGATGGCGGCCTGATGCAGCAAATGCAGCGGAGCGTGAGCGGGAATGTTCAAGTGCGCGTCCTCGTCGGGTGATTGATGCGCCACGCGATGCCGTTAAACGCGACGCGCCTGGAAAGGAGATATTAGTTCAGGGACTTGCCCGCATGAGCCATCATGCTTCGTTAGAATGTGGAAGCGCTTTCATTGCGCTTCCTAGCTGCGTTTCCTCTTCGTCTTAGTTTTCAATCACCGAGCTTTCTGTGTCCGATCGTCCGTCCGAGTCCGCATCCTTGCCCGCCGCGCATCGCAATCTGTCCACGAGCGCGCGCAACCGCGCCCGTTACGCGACGATGGCGCTCTTCTTCATCGCGGGGATGATGTATGCGTCCTGGGGCGTCCACGTGCCGACCGTCCGCGACCGGTTCCAGCTGAATCCGGCCATGCTGTCGCTCGCGCTGTTCGCGGTGGCGGGCGGCTCGATCGGCGCGATGGTGACGAATGCGCCGTGGATCGCGCGCGTCGGCACGCGGCGCGCGTGTCTCGCGGGCGGGCTCGTGATGTCGGCGGCTGGCGCGCTGATTCTCGTCGTGCCGTATTACTGGATGCTGCTCGTCTTGCTCGCGCTCTTCGGCGCGGGCATGGCGACGCTCGACGTCGCGATGAACGCGGAAGCCAGCACCGTCGAAGAAACCCTCGGCCGGCCGATCATGTCGGCGCTGCACGGCATGTTCAGCGTCGGCGGGATGACGGGCGCGGCGGTCGGCGGCGCGGCGCTCGCGCACGGCATGGCGCCTGCCGTGCATCTGCTGCTCGCCTCGCTGATCAGCGCGGCCGTGTTGCTGGCCGCGTGCCCATCCGTGCTGCCGCACATCCCGCATTCCGAGCACCCGGACGCGCACACGCCGCGCGGTAACCGCTGGCGCTCGCCCGCGTTGTGGGCGCTCGGCGCCATCGCGCTGATCGCGTTGATCGCGGAAGGCGCGATGTACGACTGGGCGACTGTCTATATGCGCGATGTCGTCGCGTCGACGCCGGCCGTCGCGAGCGCGGCCTACGCGGCGTTCTCGGGCGGCATGGCGGCCGCGCGTTTCGCTGGCGATGCCGTCCGCGCGCGATTCGGCGCGCCGCAGCTGATTGCCGCGAGCGCGTCACTGGCTTGCGCGGGCATGATCGGCGCGCTGCTGCTGCCGCATCCCATCGCGGCGCTGACAGGCTTCACGCTGATGGGCCTCGGTCTCGCCAACATGATGCCCGTGCTGTTCGCGGCAGCCGCGCGTGTTAAGGGCATCCACGCGGCCGAAGGCCTCGCGCACGTGGCCGGGCTCGCCTACTTCGGCCTGCTACTCGGGCCGGTGATCATCGGCGGCGTGGCACAGGTGACGAATCTTCCCATCGGGCTGTCCGTCGTCGCGCTGTGCGCGGCGCTCGTCGCGTTCATCGGGCCCAAGGTTTTGCGCCGGCTCGGCATCTGAAGGCGTGCCTTTAACACTGCGGTCACGACGCTCGCGTTACGTTACGCGAGCCGCATATGTCCGCATGTTCCGCGACACATCATCCTCCAGCGAATCTCCGTCCTTTCGACACGCCGCGCCGAAGCGCTTGATTCTGTTTGAGTTTTGCGCGACGCGTAGCCATGCGATCGCAATGGCATAACCCTTACGATTTATCCCGTACGGAAACACATCGCACAGAAAAACTAACGACGGCAACCGAAGCGTCAGGGAGGGCGGCGGACCGGAGCATCGGTCCGCCGTTTTTTATCGCGGCGGCACCGCTCAAAGTTCGCAATACGTGCTGTACGTGCGGCCGAAATCGTTGCGCTCGATAAAGTTCGTGTAGGTCATCGTGACGGAGACGTCGAGCGCTTCGACGTAGTGCCACCAGCCGATCGGCAGAAACAGCAGTTCGCCGGGTTCGATCGTGCACTCGATCACCCGCGCATGTTCGAAAGACGGAAACCGCCCGACATCGATCGCGCCGCCGTCGAGCTGCGAATAACAATGCAGATGGTTGTACATGTGGGCGGTGTCCGTGAACGGCACGAGCAGAACACGCTTGCGGCCGATCACCTGCGCCATCAGATTATTGGTCAGGTCGTGATGAAACGGCGTCTTCGTACCGGCCGGCCCGAACCAGAAATAGCCTGCGTCGGTTGGCGCCGGATCCAGATACTCGCCGATCGCTGGTGCATCGGCCCAAAGCGCTGCGAGCGCCCTGCGGTTGTGCGACGCGTTGTTCGCCGTCATATAGAAATCATTCGTCACGCCCGCGCTTTCGACGAGATCGACGTAATCGCCAAAGCGCATCGTGCGCTTCAACGCCGGCTGATTGATCTCGTAGTTCGTATCCGCATCACGCCCAAACTGCACTTCGACTTCGGCGAGGCCGCAGCGCCCGCGAAAGTAATCGAGATTCCACAGCTTGCGCGCCGGCCACGAGTCGAACATGCCCGTGATGATCACAGGCCGGTTCTGAAAATAGAACTGCTCGTAAAACGCATCGCGCGACAGGCGCACGCGGCGCTCGACACATGCCGCCCCCGATCGCATGCGATTCAGCTCGCCGTACACGGAAAGCATCCATTCGCGCTTACGCAAACGATTGCGCAAGCGAGAACCCGCTTGAAAATAAGGGCTTTGCAACGTGCTATCGATCTCGCATAACGCGTGTTCGCGTTCGAACCCATGCTCGACGAGCACAGCATGCACGGCTTCCGGCGAGGCTTCGAGCAACAGGTTCTCGGCGATCCAGCGCCGCCATTCGTCATCGATCATCTGTGTCACGACTGCATCCCCCGCGTGTTGTAGCCGATACGACAATATCGCCCGCACCGCTTCCGGTGCGCAAAAAGAAATGCGCGGACAGGCATGCGCAAAAGAAGCTCGCAAAAACAAAAGGCACGCGGGTCGAAACCCGCGTGCCTCCTAAGCCCTTTCGGGCCGGCTCGCGTTGGGCGCAATGCGGCGAACCGCGCTTCCGCCCGCTACGCCAAGCGCTCTTACATCTTCACGACGTCGAGCAGCGTCTTCTTGCCCGACTTGTAGTTGTACAGCGAGATCACGCCGTGCTTCAGGTCGCCCTTCGAGTCGAACGTGGTTTCGCCGATCACACCCTTGTAGTCGGTGTTCGGCATTGCTGCGAGGATCTTCGCCGGATCGGTCGAGCCAGCGCGCTTCATTGCGTCGACGATGATGTACACAGCGTCATACGTGAAGGGAGCGTAGATCTGGATCGGCTGGCCGAAACGCTTCTGATACTTCGCCTGGAACGCTGCGCCGCCTTCCATCTTCTCGAGCGCCATACCGGCTTCCGAGCAGACGATGTTGTCGGTTGCGTCGCCAGCCAGGTCAGACAGCTTGTCGGTACACACGCCGTCGCCAGCCAGCACCTTCGCACGCAGGCCGAGCTGCTTGGCTTGCTTCGCGAACGGGCCGCCCGTGGCGTCCATGCCGCCGTACATGATCGCGTCCGGGTTTTCGCCCTTGATCTTCGTCAGAATCGCGCGGAAGTCGACAGCCTTGTCGTTCGTCGCGTCATGCGACATCACGTTCAGGCCCAGCGACTTCGCCGTCTTTTCGAATTCGTTTGCGAGACCCTGGCCGTATGCCGTCGAGTCGTCGACGATCGCGACGCTCTTGACCTTCAGGCCCTTCGCTGCGTAGTTGGCCAGTGCCGGACCTTGCTGCGCATCCGTTGCCACGACGCGGTACGTCGTCTTGAAGCCCTGCTGCGTGTAAGCCGGGTTCGTTGCCGACGGCGAGATCTGAACGATGCCTGCATCGCTGTAGATCTTCGAAGCCGGGATCGACGTACCCGAGTTCAGGTGGCCAACCACTGCCGCGACCTTGTCGTCGACCAGCTTCTGCGCGACCTGCGTAGCAGTACGCGGGTCAGCTGCGTCGTCTTGTGCGTCGAGTTGCAGCGTGATCTTCTGGCCGCCGATCGTCAGACCCTTCGCGTTGATCTCTTCGACTGCGAGACGTGCGCCATTTTCGTTGTCCTTGCCCAGGTGAGCGATGCCACCCGTCAAAGGCGCAACATGGCCGATCTTGACAACAGTGTCGGCCGAAGCCGTCGTCGCCAACGTTGCAAACAGCATCGCCGCAGCGCTAATCGGCAACAGCTTTTGGATTTTGATGTTCATGTAAGTCTCCGATTTCGGTCCCAAAATCAACGTAATCGCCCTTGTGCCCCGCTTCCTTCACGTGTCGCTCAAATCCCGTGGACGACTCCGCCGGATGCATCGTTCATGCACTTGGCAAGCACGCGTTCCAGCCTGTTTGTGGCAGGTGGCGCCCCGCGCTTGCGCGCAAGTGTAGGCCATCAAATTAATTTGTGGGGGTTTTTTGAGTAAGTGGGATCACTACCAATAGCGTTTATCCCACTTAGTCGTGAAAGGCACGCGTGACGTGCCCGGAAAGCACCGGCTGGCGCGGGTTTCGGGCAAACGAGGGGGCTTCTATAGTGTCGGTATAAAGCTTTGGCGGGATCGTCCGTTAATGCGCCGGATGTGCGTCGAACGCGTCATCACGGGTAAACACAATGGTGATAACGCGCCGTTGAGATCGTGCTCAAACACGCTTAAGCGATGCACTCTATATATAGAGTGCGAGCGCCGTTTTTTTGACCGCCGCAACCGGGCCGCACAGCCCGCCGGAACGGGGCGTTGTTTCAATCCGCTTACGAGAAGGCCGTCGCCCGGGCGTCTCGCTGCAATTGCCTTCTTTTGATGGCACACTGAGCGCCCGCTGCGGGCGAGACGCCCGCAAACGATTGCCCGCCCGATAGCGGCTTCACCGTTTATGCAAGGAGAAACAACGTGAGCGTGACTTCCCGATGGATCGACATTCAAACCGGCAATGATTCGTTCGGCGCGTACATGTCGACGCCGAAAAGCGGCAAGGGTCCGGCCGTCATCATCATCCAGGAAATCTTCGGCGTGAACGGCCACATCCGCGACGTCGTCGATCAATATGCGCAGGACGGCTATATCGCGATCGCGCCGGATATCTTCTGGCGCACGCAGCCGCGCGTCGAACTCACCTACGCCGGCGCGGATCGCGACAAGGGCATCGAGATTCTGCAGAAGACGAACGTCGATCTCGCCGTCGCGGATATCGGCGCCACGGCTGCCGCGCTGCGCGCGATGCCGGAAGTGACGGGCAAGATCGCGGGGATCGGCTACTGCTTCGGCGGCCGTCTCGCGTATCTGGCCGCGGCTGAAGGGCTGCTCGACATCGCCGTGTCGTACTACGGCGGCGGCATCCAGAACCAGCTCGACAAAGCACCGCAAATCAAGGTGCCGATGCAGTTCCACTACGGCGAACTCGACCACGGCATTCCGCTGTCGGCAGTCGGTGAAGTGAAGGAGCGCTTCGCGGGCCGCGACGAAGTCGAGCTGTATATCTACCCGAACGCCGATCACGGCTTCAACTGCACCGAGCGCGCGAGCTATAACCAGCATTCGGCAGCACTTGCGCATGGCCGCACGCTGACTTTCCTCGGCACCCACGCGTAAGTTACGCTAGAGGCGCGACGTGGCCGCGTCGTGCCCCGCGCTTCCATTCTGGGCACGCCGTCCCGCGCGTGCCGTCATCACCATTCCTGTCCGCGGGGGCCGTCGTCGTGCAATCCGATTACCTCGATCATGACGCGATCGGCCTCGCCGATCTCGTGCGCAAGCGCAAGGTGAGCGCGCGCGAATTGCTGGAAACAGCGATTGCGCGCGCCGAAGCCGCCAATCCCGCGATCAACGCCATCGTTCTGAAGGACTACGACGCCGCGCGTGAGCGCGCGTCGCGAGAGCATGCGAACGGCAATGGTGACGCGATGGGCGGCGGTGCACTCGCCGGCGTCCCGTATCTGGTCAAGGATCTCGGGCTGCCCGTCAAAGGGCTGCGCATGTCGATGGGCAGCCGCCACTACCGCCACTTCGTTCCCGACGAAGACGCGCCGCTCGTCACCGCAACGCGCGCGGCCGGACTCAACATCTTCGGCAAGACGAGCACGTCGGAAATGGGGCAGATGCCTTATACGGAGCCCGAACTGTTTGGGCCCTGCCGCAACCCGTGGAGTCTCGATCACACGCCGGGCGGCTCCAGCGGCGGCTCGGCTGCCGCCGTCGCGGCGGGCATCGTGCCGCTCGCGCATGCGTCGGACGGTGGTGGCTCGATCCGCATTCCCGCGTCGTGTTGCGGCCTCTTCGGGCTCAAACCGTCGCGCGGACGGCAGCCGTCGAACACGGTGCCCGCGCCCGGCGACCTCGGCATCGACCACGCCGTTTCGCGCAGCGTGCGCGACAGCGCGCTGCTGCTCGATCTCACTTCGGGCAACGCCGACCGTCCGATGGGCGCGCCCGGCACCTTCCTCGCCGCCGCCAGCGAACCGTGCAAGCCGCTGCACATCGCGTTCGTCACGGACCCGATGCTCGCGCCCGCGCTGTCCGCCGACGCCCGCGCCGCGCTCGACGACGCCGCGCAACTCGCCGCGTCGCTGGGCCATCACATCGAACCCGTATCGCTCGGCATCGACTTCGCGAGCCTGCGCGAATCGTTTCTGATGATCTGGTCGGTGAGCGCCGAAAATCTCGTGCTACGGGCCGATCAGATCACGGGGCGCAAGCCGAATCGTGAGGAATTCGAAATCGCCACGTGGACGATGGGACATATCGGCCGCAAATTCGGCGAGCGCGAATTGCCTGCCGCGCTGGAGGCACAGCGTCAGGTGAGCGCAAAGCTCGCGGATCTGATGACGCGCTACGACGTGATCCTGTGCGCGACGCTCGCTTCCGCTCCGATCAAGATCGGTGAAATGCAGCCCACCGCCGTCGAGAAAATGCAGATGCGCGCCGTCACCACGGTTCCCGTCGAGCCGCTGATGCGCAAGCTGCTGACGGAAGTGTCGAACAAGGCGTTCGCGTGGGCGGGCTGCACGGAGTTGTTCAATCTGACGGGACAACCGGCGATGTCGGTGCCGCTCTACTGGAACGCGCGCGGACTGCCCATCGGCGTACAGTTCGCCACGCGTGACGGCGGCGAAGCGATGTTGCTGCGGCTCGCCGCGCAACTGGAAACGGCGCGTCCGTGGTTCGACAGGCGGCCGCCGTTGATGCCTGCGCGAAGCTAGCGCCGCTCCAGCGCATCGACGGGCTTGCGCATCGCGTCGAGATCGGCGTGACGTTTCGCGGGCATGCACGCAACGGCGATGATCGACAGCGCGAGTCCGCACATCACGTAGTACGTCGGCGCGAGCGGCGAACCCGTCGTCTTGATCAGCCACGTGACGATGAACTGGCCAAAGCCGCCGAACAGCATCACCGCGAAGTTGTACGCGAGCGAAAGGCCGATCGAGCGCACGTTCGCGGGAAAAAGTTCGGCCATCAGTGCGCCGAACGGACCGTAATAGCCGGATAGCGTGATCGACAGCACTGCCTGCACGAGAATCAGCTTGGACACGCTCGGTGCTTCTTCGAGCCACGCGAAGAGCGGATAGATCAGCACCAGCGTGAGCCCCAGCGACCACAGCGATAACCCCTTGCGCCCGATGCGATCGGACCATGCGCCCGTCAGCGGCGACAACACCATCAACAGCAGATTGCCGACGATCACAGCCGTGAACGAATCCGAATAAGGCAGCTTCAGTTGCTTGACCGCGAAGGTCGGCAGATAGCTGATCAGCACGTAGATCGTGACCGTCAATGCGATCACCGAGCCCAGACCGCAAAGCACGTCGCGGGTATGGTGCGCGAAAAGCTCGCCGAGCGTCGCGCGGCGCGCGGTCTGCTTCGCGTGCAGAAATGCTTCGGAATCCGCGAGATTACGGCGAATGTAGAAACCGATCGGTCCGATCACGAGACCGATGATGAACGGCACGCGCCAGCCCCATGACTTGAGCGCTTCCGGCGACAGACCGCGCGTCACCAGCGCGCCGACGATCGCGCCGAGCAGCAGTGCCGCCGCCTGGCTCGCCATCTGCCAGCTGCCGTATAGACCGCGTTTCGAGAACGGCGCCGCTTCGATCAGCAGCGCAGTCGAGCTGCCGAACTCGCCGCCCGCGGAAAAGCCCTGCAGCAGACGCCCAACCACGATGATGATCGGCGCGCCGATGCCGATTGCCGAATACGGCGGCGCGATGGCGAGCAGCAGAATGCCGAGCGTCATCAATGCGATGACGAGCGAGAGCGCCGCCTTGCGTCCCGCGCGATCCGCGTACAGGCCGAGCACGATGCCGCCGACAGGCCGCATGACGAACGCGACGCCGAAGCTCGCCGTGGTGAGAAGAATCGACGCGTAGTCGCTGCTGGAGGGAAAGAAGAGTTCGGCGATGACGACGGTGAGAAAACCAAAGACGGTGAAGTCATACCACTCGAGTGCATTACCGATGACGGCCGCAGTGACCGCACGGGTATTGAGGCTCCTCGCTGCTTGTGACATCGATGTCTCCGCCCTTCGTCGAGGCGTCGGGCTGCGTTGGTCTGAAGTGATTCGAATGGGCCGTCGTGAAGGCCGCGCGCGCAAGCCATGCGAGTGTAAAAGAGCACGACATCAGTTTTCAAGCAACTTTCATACGACAAAAGCGCGACGCCGCGTTGCACGGCGCGCGCTCGATCCGTTACTGCGAAAGGCACGCGCGGCGATGCTGCATTGCATCGTCCGACACGTGCCCATGCCGGCTGGATTTCGTCGTATCAGGCTTTCTTGTTATATGCGCTGCACCAACCCTTGCTCGCGACCTGCTTGCCCGCGAACATTGGGCAGCCCGCGTAGGCGTCGGTGGCCTTGCCCTGATAGAAACTGCAATTGCCGCAATCCTGGCCTGCTGCGTACTTCGCGTATTTGGCCTTGTCGACCTTGGACGCGTCTTCCTTGTAGCCGAGCGCCTGCGCGGTCGGATCGGATTCGGCGACCTTCGGTGCATCGGCGAACGCCTGGCGCGACAGCGCGAGCGTCGATGCCACACCGATACTCGTGATCAGAAACGTACGACGTGAACTGTTCATGGGGACTCACTCCATTGCTATTGTGGGGGTCTACGCCGTTCTAATGACAGCGGTCCCCAAGCATATCAATGAAGCCGGCGCGCGTGATGGTTCAAATCCCCGTCATAAGCGAATCGGTAGTGCGTGTGTGCGCCTGCGCATTCACGCGCGTCCGCTGACTTCGCACACGCGCTGCGCGATCGCCAGCGACGCCGTCAAACCCGGCGACTCGATACCGAACAGATTCACCAGACCACGCACGCCATGCGCGGCGGGACCTTGAATCAGGAAGTCGGCGGCCGGCTCGCCAGGACCCGACAACTTCGGACGAATGCCCGCATACGCCGGTTGCAGCGCATGATCGGGCAGCGCCGGCCAATACGCGCGGATCGCCGCATAGAACGATTCGGCCCGTTGCGGATCGACGTCGTAGTTGATCGTATCGACCCATTCGACATCCGGGCCGAAACGCGCCTGGCCGCCGAGATCGATCGTCAGATGGACGCCGAGTCCAGCTTCGTTCGGCATCGGATAGATCAGGCGGTTGAAGGGCGCGCGTCCCGAGATGCTGAAGTAGTTGCCGCGCGCGAGATAGAGCGGCGGCACATGGCGCGCATCGAGCCCGCGAATCTTGCGCGCGATCGTGTTCGCATGCAGTCCCGCGCTGTTGATGACGCACGCGGTGCCGATCGTCGTCGGCGAGTTGCCGCCTACCTTGACGATGAAGCGTCCGTTGATCGCTTCGATTGCTTCGACGGGCGCATGGAACGCGCAGACGGCGCCGTCGCGTTCCGCGTCGCCCTGCAGCGCGAGCATCAGTTGATGGCTATCGACAATGCCCGTCTGCGGCGAGAACACGGCTTCGACACATTGCAGCGCCGGTTCGAGCGCCTGTGCTTCCTCGCCGCTGATACGCATCAGATCGAGCACGCCGTTTTCCTTGCCGCGCGCCATGATGCTTTCGAGCTGGGGAATCTGGTTGCGCGCAGTCGCGACGAGCAATTTGCCGCAGCGCTGGTGCGGCACGCCGCGTTCGGCGCAGTAGTCGTACAGCATCTCGCGGCCGCGCACGCAGAGTGCCGCCTTGAGCGAGCCGCGCGGATAGTAGATGCCCGCGTGTATCACTTCGCTGTTGCGGGAACTCGTGCCGACGCCGATGGCTTCCGCAGCCTCCAGCACGATCACTTCACGTCCGCGCGCAGCCAGCGCGCGCGCCACGGCAAGACCGACGACACCAGCGCCGATCACCACACATTCGATCTGATCCATGTCCGTTGGACGCGGCTCGACGCGCCGCGTTCTACCTCGTCATCCACCAGGATTTCGATAGCGTGCGGTGTCGTCGAAAACCGTGACCGCGTGCTGTCGAACGCTTCACATGCACAATGCGAAATGACGCGACGCGCTACAGACACAAATGCCCGCAGCCTTGTGCGGCTGCGGGCATCAATATGTGGGAACGCGTCGAGCGTTTGATTCAGTGTACGCCCACGACGCGCATTCCAGGTGAATTTGGCGGACTCGTTCCGCCTGAGCCACAACAGGCTTGATCAATCCTGTGCAGTTGTGCGTTTGAACAGATGGTGCAGGTCGACGTGTGCGATGGGCACCGTATAACCGCCCGTTGCAAATTGCTGAGGATAAGCAGGTGCGTTCGGATTCAGGCTCAGTTCACCGTTCGCCCGGGCTTGCGCCAGATCGGCCTTCACCTCGGCACGCGTTTTCGGGCCGTTGACGCTGGACGGCGATTGCGTCGGAGCCGGGCTGTAGCCGCTTGCGAAAGCGGGCGCGGCGACGACTGCGGAAATCAGCAAAGCGGCAAGCGAAAGCTTTTTCATGATCGGTTCCTGAGGTGAAGTCCAGTTCGAGCGAAACGCGGTTTGCATTTCAGTGAACGGAGTCTAGTCCTCACCTATCGGTTTACCGACCCTCATTAACGGAATTGACTGTTGCTCGAATACGTTCAAATCAGGCGCGAATCGCCCTGTCTTTGCTATGGAATAGACGCAACATTGGAACAATGAACAGGTCGCGCGAGCGCGGCCTGTTCGCATAAATGACGCCAATGACGCTAGAAACCGATCGGTTTGCGGCGCGAATTGTAGTCAAGGCGAATGTCGTCGGCGCCGATATGGTCGCGGCTCGCGATGCGCGCCGAGCCGAAACCGTTCAGGATCGCGCGCCGCATTTCACGCGGCGACGCCTGCGCCAGCGCGTCGAGCGCCGCCCCCCGAGTTGCGCCGGAAACCGCTGGCCCCAACCGTGCGCCGAGCGTATTTCGTTGTAGATCGACTGCGCGATGCGCCGCGAGCCGTCGCGGTCCGGCGGCGGAATTTCGTAGACGTTCATCCGGTTCAGGATCGGCTCGGGAATCGCGCGTTCGTCGTTCGCGGTCGCGATCCAGATCACATGGCCCGCGTTGATCGGAATCTCCGCGAACTCGTCGATGAACGTCTGCGCAGTGTCATGTTCGAGCAGCGCGTAAAGCGCGCCGAGCGGATCGTATTGTGAGTCGCCCGTTGCCTTGTCGATTTCGTCGACGGCGATCACGGGGTTCGCGTAGCTGCCATGCACCAGCGCGTCGAACACCTTGCCCGGCTTCGCGTTCTTCCATTGCGACGACGCGCCCGACAGAATCCAGCCCGCCGTCAACGAACTCATCGCGACATAGTGATACGCGGTTCCGAGGAGCCGCGACAGCTGCTTCGCGAAGTGCGTCTTGCCGATGCCGGGATCGCCGAGCAGCAGGATCGGCATCAGTTCGAGGCGGTCGTCCGTTTCGAGGCACAGCGCGACCTGCTTGCGGATGTCGTCGAGCGGCTCGGTGAAATTCGGCAGCGAGCCGATCAGATCGTCGATGGACGGCATCCGGTTCGGCTTCACGCAAAAACGCAGATTGCCGACCTTCAGCATCTTTTCGTATGTGGAACGCAGTGCGTCGCTGGCGCCCTCGCTGAGTTCGTTGAGCGCCGTCTCGACCTGATCCAGGTCATAGACCTTGCTGAACGATGCAACCGCGATTTCCTGTTTCACCATGGCCGTTGTCATTGCTTCACCCCGTCGTGCTGGTCTTGCATCCGCAGCGTCCCCGACGCCGCTTCAATTTCAGTGTAACGACGCCGAAATGGCATGCAAGCCAGCAGTCATGCGGGTCTGCTGCTAACCGCACATGTCGGGCGAGACAATTGCTTGAATCGTCACATTCGCGCCCCTATCTGCAATGCAATGTAACCGCCGCGCGCTGAACCTTGGTTCCAGATCGGGTGTCAGAAAACCGTTATCCCGATAAAGCGTAAGATGGTCGGCGGTCGCAGAAAGAACGCGCGGATGCCGCACGCTTTAGCGAAACGCAGCGATTCCGGAGACTCTTTCTTCATGTGGAAAACCAGCCTCGTTGCCGCCGTGTTCGGCACCACGTTGATGGCGCAGGGCACGATGGCCCAGACGCAGCCGCGCAGCGCGCCGCCCGTCGTCAAATGGGAACTGCAGGTGGTGCGCGACGGCCAGCAGATCGATTCGTTCGACGGCAACACGACCGTCGGCCAGGCGCGCACGGATACGCATCATCGCGTCGTGCAGAACAGCGTCGGTTGCAAGGACGTACCGGCGGGTAGCATCGATCTCGCGCGCACGTTGACCGTTTCGCCGACGCAAGCGGATGCGAGCGGCGTCACGTTCGTGATCGACGCGCAGGAAACGCTTGAAGAAACCTCTACGCCCACCACGAGCACCGGCTGCAAGCTTCCGCCGCAGCCGCGTCAGGTGAGCGCGAGCCATCCGGGGCTGAAGGTGCCGCCCGGCGACTGGACGTCATGGACAATCGTCGACAAGGACCCGAATCTCGTATATCGATTGCGTGCAAGCGTCCCAAACAACCCGTGAACTTAACGAAAGACGTGGATAACGCGGCATGCGAAACCCCGAAGAACTGATACGCGAAAACCTCGACCGGAAGGACTTTATCGCCGTGAGCTGGAACCTGCACAAGGGCCGCTCACCACTTGGCTTCCAGGCATGGCAGGCGATGCAGCGCTGGGTGCAGTCCGTTCATGCCGACGCGTACTTCCTGCAAGAAGCAATGGCGCGCCGCATGCCCGGCCCCGTGCTGGCCAGTTCGTTCGGCGCGCCGCTGGGCGACTTCGATAACGACGTGTGGCATTGCCAGGCGACTGAAATCGCCGATGCGCTGCAGTTGCAGATCGCGCTGGGACCGAACGTATTCAAACCGTCGTGGCGGCATGGCAATGCAATCCTGTCGCCGCATCCGCTCGATCTCGGCGGACGCTGGGACATTTCCGCACACCGCTTCGAGCGGCGCGGCCTGCTCGTCGCGCGCGCGACGTTCGGCGGTCACGCGGTGACGCTGCTGTGCGCGCATCTCGCGCTCACGCGCCAGGCGCGGCTGCGGCAGATGAACTGGATTGCGCACTGGATTTCGAAGGAAGCGCCCGACGGTCCGCTCGTGCTCGCGGGCGACTTCAACGACTGGCGCAACGATTCCGTGCCGCTCTTTCGTGAGCATGGCCTGGAAGAAGTCGCGACGCTGCTCGGTGAGCCGGGACGCACGTTTCCGGCTTTCTCGCCCGCACTGGCGCTCGACAAGATGTTCGTGCGCGGGATGAAGCCTGTCGAATGGATCCAGCCGGCGCAAGAGACGGCATGGCTGTCGGATCACCTGCCTTATATGGCGCGACTGCGCGTCGACTGAACGCGCTTTGATGCGTCAGTTGCGCTGCGGCTTCCAGTTGAGCCCGGCGCTGATCGCTTCGCCGGGTTGGAGCACGCGGTAGCCTGTGCGCTTGCGCCCGTCTTCATCGGCGTTGAAGCAGTCGGTCGTATTCGTGACGGGCTCGACGCACAACTGCACATCGTTCGCGGGCGCGAACACCACCAGATGATCGAACGGCGCATCGGCGGTCAGCGTCACGCTGCGCGCTTCGTCCGGCCATGCAATCGTCGCGCTGCGCGTCCAGCCGCTGAAGTTGTTGTCCAGATCGAACGCGTCGGCGCTCATGCCGCGCCTGAGTGCATCGACGGCGCCATGCGGGCCGAGATGTGTCGGCAACACGTGCGCGTCTGAGTGCCACATTTCATCCACATGCGCGGTAATCACCGTGTTCGACGTGCGCGGATAGTACGGGTGATGGCCCATGCCGAACGGCATCGGACTTTCCGAGAGGTTCTGCGCGGTGAGTGTCACGCGCAACGCATCGCCCAGCAATTCGATGCGCTGGCTCGCGCGATAACGAAACGGCCAGTCGCCTTGCTTTTCGCTATCCGGCTCATGCTCGAAATGCAGTTCGACAGATGAAGCCGTGCGCGCGCTGACACGCCACGGCCTGCGCCACGCGTGACCATGCAGCGCATGCGCATAGGCGTTTCCGTCGCCGCCGAGATCGATCGTGCGACCGTCGAACTCGAAGCGCGCATCGCGGATGCGGTTGCAATACGGAAAGAGCGGGAAGCTCGCCATGCGCAGCGGATCACAAGCGGCGAGCGCCGCGCGTGTCGCGGGACGCAGCCAGTGCAGCACGCGTTGCGACGAGTGCTCGCGCACCACGCCGAAATAAGCGGCAATCGATCCGCCGACCTCCGGCGCGACCACGAGCGTCGTATCGCCACTGGACAACACGACGAGCGACGGGTCGTCGATGCGCAGATCGGTGGCGGGATCGGCTGCGGACGAATGGAGGGAAGCTTCGCGCATAGTCGTTTGAATGGGTGTGGGCGGTTGCGACGTCGTCGGGCGCGCGTTCGATGCCATGCGCCGAAGCGGCCCGCGCGAGCGAGAATCGCACGGCTGAATCCTCCGGTCAATATTATTAGTAATAATTCTGACAAAACTCCACTACTGGAGGCCATCAAGGTCCAGTAAAAAGCGGGGTTTGCGTGTGTTGTCCAGGGCATATTATTAGTGGTACCGTCAGTGCAACGATGCCTGCGGCATTCACCGTCAACGAGCCGCCGTTGCGCGGCCAGATCAATGAAAAAATCGACTCAGCGCCGCCCGACGATGACCGATATCGCCAAGCTCACCGGCGTGTCGCAATCGACTGTTTCTCTCGTCCTGAACAACGCGACCAGCGCGAAGTTTTCCGAAGCGACCCGCAACAAGGTGCTGAAAACCGCGCAGGATCTCGGCTATCGCCTCGCCCCGCGTGAACCGCTGCCGCCGTCGTCGGGCGAGCGCAATCTGATCATCTATCTCGCCGACGAAATCTCGACCAGTCCGCACCCCGTCGTGAACATCGACGGCGCGCGCGATGCCGCCTACGCGAACGGCAAGCTGCTCGCCGTCTACTCGACGCACGGCAACGCCGACATCGAGCAGCAGGTGCTCGACGCAGCTCTCGCGAGCCCGACCGTGTTCGGCGTGGTCTACGCAACCGTCTACACCCGCAAGGTCACGCTGCCCGCCGCACTGGCGCGTGTGCCGACCGTCCTGCTGAACTGCTATACGAGCGAGGGCGACCAGTCGTCGATCGTTCCTGCCGAAGTCGCGGGCGGCCATGTCGCAACCGAATACCTGTTGCGCGCGGGACACCGGCGGATCGGCTACATCAACGGCGAGCACTGGCAGGACGCGGCGAAAGACCGCCTGAAGGGCTACCGCACCGCACTCGCCACGGCCGACCTGCCGTTCGCGCCGGAGATGGTCCGCGACGGCGACTGGAGTTCGGGCACGGGCTTCGAGCACACGCTGTCGCTGATGCGCGAGCCTAATCCGCCGACCGCGATCTTCTGCGCGAACGACCTGATGGCGCTCGGTGCGATCGAGGCGCTGAAGCAGCTCGGCTACCGCGTGCCCGACGACGTCTCGGTGCTCGGCTACGACGATCAGGAAATCGCGCGCCACACGCATCCGCCGCTATCGACTGTCGTGCTGCCGAACTACGAACTGGGGCGCTGGGCCGTCGATACGCTGCTTCAGGAAGTGCACAACCAGGCAGCCGGCGCACCCGTGCGTCACCGGATGGTGAAACTCGACGGGCCGTTGATCGAACGTGGGTCAGTCAGGGAAATTACCGAGGCAAAACGCGCTGCAGTTAATATTATTAGTGATTGACCAATAATAATTCGCGATGGAATAATCGGCACGTCCGGTCACCACCGACGTGCCGGCGGCAGTTGAAGCACAAAAGCAAAACACACCAACTGGTACTGGAGGAAGACATGGCGTCGCAGAATCGGGATTCGCGCGGGCAAAGGCTTCAGCCGCTCGCCGCAGCATTGCTGGCAATCGCTTTGGGATTTGGCATGGCATCGGCGCAGGCTGACGATCTGCCGAAAATCCCGACCAAGAAACCGCTCAAAGTGGGCTTCGCGCAAACGGAGAGCAACAACCCGTGGCGCCTCGCCGAAACGCAGAGCTTCAAGGACATCGCGGCCAAGTGCGGCTGGCAGATGGTGATGACGGATGCCAACGGTTCCAACTCGAAGCAGGTCTCCGACATCCAGAGCATGATCGCGCAGCACGTCGATCTGCTCGTGTTCCCGCCGCGTGAAGAGAAGCCGCTCGCGCCCGTCGTGTTGCAGGCGAAGAAGGCGGGCATTCCCGTGATTCTCGTCGACCGCAACGTCGATCAGTCGGTGGCGAAGGCGGGCCGCGACTACATCACGTTCATCGGCTCGGACTTCATCGACCAGGGCCATCGCGCAGCCGACTGGCTCGTCAAGGCGACGGGCGGCAAGGCGAAGATCATCGAACTCGAAGGCACCACGGGCGCGTCCGCCGCGAACGATCGCAAGAAGGGCTTCGACGAAGTGATCGCGAAGAATCCGGGCATGTCGATCATCGCATCGCAAAGCGGCGACTTCGCGCGCGACAAGGGCCGTCAGGTGATGGAAACGCTGCTGCAGGCGCATCCTGACGTTACGGCCGTCTATGCGCACAACGACGAAATGGCGCTCGGCGCGATCGCCGCGATCAAGGCGGCCGGCAAGCAGCCGGGCAAGGATATCCAGATCGTCACAATCGACGGCACGAAGGGCGGCCTCGACGCGATCGCAGCCGGCGAGCTTGGCGCGAGCGTGCAGTCGAGCCCGTTCTTCGGCCCGCTCGCATGCGACGTCGCGCAGAAGTTCGCGAAGGGCGAGAAGGTGCCGACGTGGGTCAAGGTGTCGGACCGCTTCTACGACAAGGGCAACGTACAGGAAAGCATGCAGTACGGTTATTGAGCGTTCGTTGATGTAACCCGGCCGGCGCGTTTTCGGTTTTCACGCAGCGAGGCGCGCGTAGCACGGTCAGAAGGCAGGACCTCGTCGGGGCGCACCGTGCCCCGACAGCGGGAAGGGTTCGAGGCGACGTGTCCGTGGCGTGCGCATTCGCGTTCCATGGAACGTCGCTTCGCTTTGTCGGGCGTACGATTGACGTCGCGAATTGAAGGCCGGAAGAGTCCGCTGCGCGTTCGCCGACATTCGCCGCCGACACTTAAGCTCAATGAGCAAAAAGGCATCAGCGATGCACGGGACCCGAGTCAGCGCCAAAGCGCTCACTCCGTCAGATAGGAGACACACGTGACGCAATCCGACGCGGCCCCGGCGCTCATCCGCCGCCGTCCTCACGCGCGACCCTGCTCGACATGCAGGGCATCGACATTTCGTTCGGCGGCGTGCCGGCGTTGCGCGGCGCGAATCTCAGCGTCGCCGCGGGCGAGGTGCATGCGTTGATCGGCCAGAACGGCGCGGGCAAATCGACGATGATCAAGATCCTCACTGGCGCTTATCGTCGCTCGGGCGGCACGGTGCGCTTCGAGGGCCGCGAGATCGACTTCCGCACGCCGAAAGAAGCGCGCGAAGCAGGCATCAGCACGATCTATCAGGAGATCAACCTGGTGCCGTTCCGCTCGGTGGCAGAGAACATTTTCCTGGGCCGCGAACCGCGCCGCTTCGGTCTGATCGACTGGCGCGAAGTGCAGCGGCGCGCGTCCGCGCTGCTCGAATCGTTCGGTTTGCAGATCGACGTGAAGAAGCCCGCGGGCAGCTATTCAACGGCGATTCAGCAGATGGTTGCGCTCGCGCGCTCCGTGTCGTCGGACGCGAAGATGGTCATCATGGACGAATCGACTTCGTCGCTCGACGAACGCGAAGTCGAACTGCTGTTCACCGTCGTGCGCAAGCTGCGCGACGACGGGCGCGCGGTGATCTTCGTGTCGCATCGGCTCGACGAGCTGTACGCGCTGTGCGACCGCGTGACGGTGATGCGCGACGGCCAGACCGTTGCGCAAAGCGCGATGAAGGATATCGACAAACGCCAGCTCGTCACGACGATGCTCGGCCGCACGCTCGCTGCCGTCGTGCAGGACGACAGCGCCACACGCGAAGCAAATCTCGCGCGACGCGGCGACAAGGCGATCTCGGCGCGCAATCTGTCCGCGCATCCAAAGGTGAGCGACGTGTCCCTCGACGTGCACGCGGGCGAAGCCGTCGGCCTCGCAGGCCTGCTCGGCTCGGGCCGCACGGAAACGATGCGCCTGCTGTTCGGCGCGGACCCCGCCGAGCGCGGCACGCTGTCGATCAACGGCAAGGACGTCGCGCTGAAGTCGCCTCAGGACGCAATCGCGCGCGGCCTCGCGTATCTCACGGAAGACCGCAAGGCCGAAGGCATCGTGCCGGACCTGTCGGTGCGCGACAACCTCACCCTCGTCTGTCTGCGCACGCTGTCGAAGCACGGCATCGTCGATGTGAAGCAACAGCAGGCGATCGTCGATCGCTTTATTGCGTCGCTTGGCATCAAGCTGCGTTCGCCCGATCAACCGATCCGCGAACTCTCGGGCGGTAATCAGCAGAAGGTGCTGCTTGCGCGCTGGCTCGCTGCACAGCCTTCGCTGCTGTTGCTCGACGAACCGACGCGCGGCATCGATGTCGGCGCCAAAGCCGATGTCGCGAAGATCGTGCGCGAACTGCGCGACGAAGGCATGGCGGTACTGTTGTCCGCTTCCGAACTCGAAGAACTGACGGCCGTGGCCGATCGCGCGGTGGTGATCCGCGACGGCCGCACGGTTGCCGAACTGGATGGCGCGCAAATGAGCGAATCCGCGATCATGGACGCGATTGCCTACGGCAGCGCGGGCACCTCGCAACTGGTGGAAGCGGCGCAGTCCGCGCATATCGACGATGCACTGGAGGGCGACCGTCATGGCTCATGAGTCGCTGCGCAATGACGGCGCGCCACTCGCTTCGGCGAAACCCGCGCCCGATGCGTCGACGGTGAAGAAGAAGCGGCGCATCGCGGTCCAGCGCGAGATCGTCGTGCTGCTGGCGATGCTCGTCTTCAACCTGCTCTTCACACAACACTTCTGGTCGTTGCAAACCTTCAACGTGAATCTGACGCAGGTCGTGACGATTGTGATCGTCGGGATCGGCATGACGCTGGTCGTGGCGACGGGCGGCATTGATTTGTCCGTTGGCGCTTCGATGGCGATTGCGGGCGCGCTTGCGCCGATGCTGTTCCTGCACATCGCCGGCCCGCTCGGCATCGCGCTCGCGTTCGTGCTGCCCGTTCTGGCCGCCGCCGTGTGCGGCGTGTTCAACGGCTTTCTCGTCACGCGATTAGCCGTGCAACCGATTGTCGCCACGCTGGTGCTGTTCATCGCCGGGCGCGGCATCGCGCAAGTCGTCACTGACGGCAGCCTGCAAGCGTTCAACAATCCGGCGTTCCAGTGGATCGCGCTCGGCAAGGTGGCGGGCGTCCCGTTCCAGGTGCTGCTGATGTTCGCGCTCGTCGCGTTCTTCGCGTGGGTCGTGAAGAAGACGCTGTTCGGTCAGTATCTGCTCGTGACGGGCGGCAACGAAAAGTCCGCGTATCTGAGCGGCGTGCCGACCGCGCGCGTGAAGATGATCGCGTATACGCTGTGTGCGGCGCTGTCGGGACTCGCGGGGCTGATTTCGATTTCGGTGAATTCGTCGTCGGATGCGAACGTGGTCGGGCTCGGCATCGAACTCGATGCGATTGCGGCCGTGGCCGTTGGAGGCACGGCGTTGACGGGCGGCAAGGCGTATATCGGCGGCACGCTGATTGGCGCGCTGATCATCCAGTTGCTGCGCTACACGCTGCTTGCGCACGGCATCCCCGATGCGGCCGCGCTCGTCGTCAAGGCGGGCATCATCATCGCGGCTGTGTACGTGCAGCGGCGTTCGCGCTAAACGCTTTGCAAAAGACGATCCGATGAAAAAGAACCTGCCCATCCTGATCGCGCTCGGCGCGCTAATCGTGCTCGGACTCGTGCGCTACGAGCATTTCGCGTCCGAGTACAACATCACGTCTTTCTGGCGCTACAACTCGATGTTCGCGCTGATCTCCGTCGGCATGGCGTTCGTCATCATCACGGGCGGCATCGATCTGTCCGTCGGCACGGTCGCGGCGATGTCGAGCGTGGTGGCGGCGCTGGCGAGTCCGTACGGCGGCTGGGTCGCCGTGCTCGCGGGCGCGGGCGCGGGCCTGCTGGTCGGCGTGCTCAACGGCTTCATCATCACGCGGCTGAAAATCCTGCCGTTCATCACGACGCTCGCGACGAGCCTCGGCGCGCACGGCCTCGGGCTGCTACTCGGCAAGAATGACGCTGTGTCGATTTCGTCCGATACGAACTTCGCGAACTTCGGTCAGGGTGATCTGTTCGGCCTGCCGATTCCCGGTCTCATCGCGCTTGTCGCCGCCGTCGCGGGCTGGCTCGCGCTGCGCAGCACGCGCTTCGGCCGGCATTCGCTGGCGATCGGCGGCAGCGAGGAAGCGGCGCGTTTGATGGGGTTGAACGTGAACCGCACGCTGGTCGCCGTGTATGCCGTGAGCGGTTTGCTGGCCGGGCTGGCGGGCGTGATCCTCGCCGCACAGTTCGGCGCGGGGCAACCGAATGAGGGCGTCGGCTGGGAGTTGTTTGCGATTTCGGCTGTGGTGCTCGGCGGCACGCTGCTGACGGGCGGCGAAGGCTCGATCGCAATGACCATCGCGGGCGTGCTGCTGCTCGGGCTCGTGTTCAATCTGCTGAACTTCGAGAACGGGCTTGGGTTTATCAGTCTGTCGGCGTACTGGCAGTCGGTGATACGCGGCGTGTTCCTGCTGCTCGTGATCGTGCTGCAGGCGCGCGTGCTCAAACAGCGCGCACATAAGGCCACGACGCCGGGCGTGGGTGCGGGTGCGGGTGCGGGGCAATCTGCGGGGTGAGGTTTTTTGCTTTCGCTGGCATCCGCGATGCGTTAGCTCGGTTCACGCGTCGCCAGTGTGTGGGGCGGTAAGCGCTTTGGGTTGTCTGCGACGCTGGGTGGTTTGCTTGTTTTGATGATGGCATCCGCGTTTCGTTAGCTCGCTTCACGCGTCGCCCCTGTGCGGGGCGGCACCCGCTTTGGGTTGTCTGCGACGCTGGGTGGTTTGCTTGTTTTGATGTTGGCATCCGCGTTTCGTTAGCTCGCTTCATGCGTCGCCCCTGTGCGGGGCGGCACCCGCTTTGGGTTGTCTGCGACGCTGGGTGGTTTGCTTGCTTTGATGCTGGCATCCGCGATGCGTTAGCTCGCTTCAGGCGTCGCCCCTGTGCGGGGCGGCACCTACTTTTCTTTGCCGCCGCAAAGAAAAGGAGGCAAAAGAAAGCGGCTCACACCGCCAGCTTTTGTTCTTATCCACGGGCCCCCAGCGTCCCCTCGCTTCGCACAGTAGCGCGCTTGCACAGGTTCGTTGCCAACGCATCGTTTAAACGCCTCACCCACTTCAAACACCCGTACATGGGCTCGCGCCAGCGAACGGTTACTGCCGCCCAGGTGGCAAACTGTGTGTAGGTTGTCGCGGCGCGTACAGGTTAGCGTTCTTACAGGCAGCCCTTTCAAGGTCTTTGCGCTGCAAACCTAGTAACCTGGCGAGATGTTAAGGAACGACGGGTACGAAGGGATGTTCGACGAGGTGATGAAGCGTTTCGAGCAGCAGGCACCGGTATGCGTGATGGCACGCCTGGCACTGCAGAGAGCCATCGCGCCGCAATGGATCGACGGGGTGTTCGCCGAGCACCGGCAGCGGCAATATCCACGTGAATTGCTGTTCTCGACGGTGGTTGAACTGATGACGCTGGTGTCGCTGGGACTGAGTCCGTCGCTGCACGCTGCAGCGACACAGACGAAGCCCCTGCCGGTGTCGCTGGCCGCGTTCTACGAGAAGGTCAACCGTACCGAACCCGCGATCCTGCGTGCCCTGGTACAGGGCAGCGCACAGCGTCTGGGGCCGGTGCTGGCGGCGTTGCCATGCCAGCCCAGCCTGCCCGGCTGGCGTGTGCGGGTGCTTGATGGCAATCACCTGCCGGCCAGTGAGAAACGGCTGGCGGCGTTGCGCGAGCAGCGTGGCGCGGCGTTGCCGGGGCACGCGCTGGTGGTCTACGAGCCGGATCTGGGTCTGGTCACAGATCTGGTCGCCATCGAGGATGCGCACGCGCAGGAGCGCTCGGCCATGGCCCCGCTGATTGAATGTGCCGGCGCGGGCGAATTGTGGCTGGCTGACCGGAACTTCTGCACCGGGACCATCCTGCAGGGCTGGCATCAGGCACAGGCCTGCTTCATCGTGCGCGAACACGGCCGCAACAGCCCGGCGCTTGCCAGCAGTGGGCCATGGGTGGACGGTGCACGTATCGAGACAGGTCAGGTGCGAGAGCAACGCATTGACCTGAAGGCTGGCTTCGTCTGGCGTCGCATCGAGCTGACGCTGGACAAGCCGACTGATGCAGGCGATACCGTGATTCTGTTGTGGAGCAACCTGCCTGCCGCGGTGGGCGCACACGAGATTGCCCGGCTGTACCGCAAGCGCTGGCGTATCGAGGGCATGTTCCAGCGACTCGAGTCGGTCCTGCACAGCGAGATCCGCACCTTGGGTCATCCACGTGCCGCGCTGCTGGGCTTTACCGTCGCGGTGCTGGCGTACAACGTGCTGGCCACGCTCAAGCGCAGTGTTGAAGCTGCGCATGCTGCCGCCGATGAAACAGGTGCAGCGCCGCCGGACGTCTCGACGTACTACCTCGCCGTGCAGATTCGCAGCCAGTATGAGGGCATGCTCATCGCGCTGCCGCCAAATGAATGGTCGCACTGGAGCGATGCCACGCCCGACGTGATTGCCGGCAAACTGCTCGAGCTGGCCCGCTGCGTCGACCCGATTCAGGTGCGCACACGCACGCGTGGCCCCAAGACCCGCAAACCCGCACCCTATGTCGAAGGTGCGGTAGCCCGCGCCCATCACAGTACCGCTCGCCTGCTTAAACGCGCCAAAGGCGGGACATCTTGATCAAGACCTTGAAAGGGCTGGTTCTTACAGGGTGGAACGCGTGCGCTATTGGTCCGAAGTGAGGCGTGCGGAGCACTTGGGCCTACACACAGTTTGCCACCTGGGTGGCGGCGGAATATCCGGTGCGGCATGCTGCAACCCGGGTGCGTGAAGCGGGTGAGGCGCTCAATTCGAGCGTTGGCAACGGACGTGGGTGACGTGATTGCCGTGTGAAGTGAGGGACCGGTTGGGGGCCCTCAGGCGGGGAGAAATGTTGGCGGTGTGAGCCGCTTTCTTTTGCCTACTTATCTTTGCGGCGGCAAAGAAAAGTAGGTGCCGCCCCGCACAGGGGCGACGCGTGAAGCACGCTAACGCATCGCGGATGCCAGCGCAAAACACATGCAAACCACACAGCTTGCGCAGCAAACACCATCCTCCGGATGCCAGAACAAAGACAAGCACACAGGCGACGCAGGGCGTGTCGCGCAGTTACCCGTTGCAAGCCGGAGTAAGATCGCGATTCCGCCCGCTTCCTGTTCAACGCGTCGCCGCCAAGCGCGGCAAATCGTCGCCACGCATCCCATGCACCACTATCTGCCGATCCTGCTGCAAATCGCCCTCGTCTATCTGATCGCGCTGGTCAGTCCCGGTCCCAACTTCTTTATGATCACGCAGCTCTCGCTGGCCGGACGACGCAGGCTGGGCGCGGCGTCGGCGCTGGGCGTCGGCACAGGGTCGACGATCTGGGCGTCGCTCGCCATGCTCGGCTTCGCGACCGTGCTGCAACGGATTGACTGGCTGTACAACGGCATTCGCATCGCGGGCGCGATCTATCTGGTGTGGTTCGGCATCAAGCTCGTGCGTTCGAGCACGAAACGCGGCGAAGCCATCGTCGTGAACGTCGAAACGCCGCCCGCCAACGACCGCGGCGCGCATTTCCGCGCATGGCGCACGGGCATGCTCACGTGTCTGACGAATCCGAAATCCTGCGCGTTCTGGACCAGTATCTTTGCGACACTGTTTCCGGCGCACCCGCCGCTGTGGTTCTACGGCGTGGCGCTCGCGATGATCGGGATGATGTCGGTGGGCTGGTACGGCAGCGTCGCGCTGATGTTCGCGACGGAGCGCACGCAACGCGGCTATCGACGCCTGCGCCGGCCGATCGACGGCGTGTGCGGCGCGCTGCTCGTCGGCTTAGGTGCGAAACTCGCCGCCGAAAGCTGAGCGCTGGGGCCGTTTCCGTCGAAGTTTTCCAGCTTCGCGAGAAGGGTCAATGCTGCAGCGCGCGATAGGTTTCCGGTATTATCCCGAAATAGCGCCTACCAGCGCCTGTGTTCGTTGAACGGCTGCCATCACCCGATGATTGACGGGCGAGAGCCGGTCAGGCGGCAACGGCCCGACGCCCGCCGCGAACGGGCAAGACCCGAAGGGCGACACCCGCACGGGTCCTCGTAGGGTCGACCGGGCACAGACCCAGCGCCGCACACCCCAGCAGTACACCCATGCCGCGCCGCAGTTAGCCGTTCCGGCGAAACCGGACGACAGCCGCGCCGGCGCTTGATAACCAGCTTGACAGACCACATTCACCGCCCAACCCGCCGCGGCAATGCCCGGCGCGGAACGCGGTAAAATAGCGGATTGCGCATCATTCCCGGGTCGCTTCCGGCGCGGGACGGTGCATTGCCTTTGCCGTGCCGGCCCCGCTTTTATGTGGCCGACCTTGATTTCGCACCATCGAAGAAGCCATGAGCAACCTGAATCCACAAACCGTCCTGAGCGTCCACCACTGGACCGATACGCTTTTCAGCTTCACCTGCACGCGCGACGCGTCGTTCCGCTTCGAAAATGGCCAGTTCACGATGGTCGGCCTCGAAGTCGACGGCAAGCCGCTGATCCGTGCGTACAGCATGGCTAGCGCCAACTACGAAGAAAACCTCGAATTCCTGAGCATCAAGGTGCAGGACGGCCCGCTGACGTCGCGCCTCCAGCATCTGAAGGTCGGCGACCAGGTCCTGATCGGCAAGAAGCCGACGGGCACGCTGATGGCCGACAACCTGCTGCCCGGCAAGACGCTGTGGCTGCTGTCGACGGGCACGGGCCTCGCGCCCTTCATGTCGATCATCAAGGACCCGGACGTCTATGACCGCTACGAGCGCGTGGTGCTGACGCACACCTGCCGTTTCGTCGACGAACTGGCATACAAGGAATACATCACGGACCACCTGCCGGCGCACGAGCACATCGGCGAGCTGATCCAGGAAAAGCTGGTGTACTACCCGACCGTCACGCGCGAGCAGTTCGCGAACCGTGGCCGCATCACGGACCTGATCGAAACGAAGAAGCTCTTCGAAGATCTCGACCTGCCGCACTTCTCGCTCGAAAACGACCGCGTGATGCTCTGCGGCAGCCCGCACATGCTGCGCGACACGCGTGAACTGCTCGACAGCCTGGGCTTCCAGGAAGGCAGCAACAACAATCCTGGCCACTACGTCGTCGAAAAGGCGTTCGTCGGCTAAGACTGCGCCGCACCAACGCTGGCGCCGCGTCCACGACGCGTGCGCGGGCCGCAACACCCGAAACCGGAGCCTTCGCGCTCCGGTTTTTCTTTTGGCACGCCAGGCTGTGTCGAGCGGTTGGCGGACCACGCCTGGGCGTGCCCATATCCCGTCAGATACCAGGTTACAAATTCAATGGCTATTGAATAACCTTGCATGTAGGAATTTATCCTACACAAGCGATGGCGTTTACCTCGACTATTGCGTGAACTTTGCGCTGCAAGCCAAGATGGACGGGCATTTTTTCTTTTTTTAAGATATGATCCCAGCGCAGCAGCATTTAACAGACTTTTAACAATACTGTCTTCTATTTGTTACAGAATGTAAATTTCGTTACGTCCCGACGTAGCGTTTTTCCGTCGAGATAGTTCCTGCGACGGACATATCTGGGGGTCAGGGTTCGCATGCGTTCTTCCGTCTACATGCTGCCGATGCGTCGCTGTGGCGCCGGCCGGTCCGTTTCGTGAGCAGGGCCATGGATTCGTCGATCGTGGTGCCGATGCATGTGCACGGCGCGGCTGCTCGCGCGAGCGATGCCACACGCGCATCCAATGCGTCTGCCCGCCGCCGTTCCAGCAAAGCCGCGATGGCAAACCACGCCAACGCGGACGCCACTGCGGACACCACCGCGCGCACGGCATCCAGCGACGAACTCGCGCGTCTGCAAGCGCGGGTACGCGAGCTGGCATCCGAGCTGACGCGCACGCAGGAAGCCACGCGCCGCCATGTCGCGCAGGAACTGCACGACAGCCTCGGCGCCGAATTGACGGCCGCGCGCTTCGCGCTCGCTGGCGTCGAAACCTGGCTACCCGCCGACGCCCCGCCCCAATGCACCACCGCCCTCGCCACCGCGCAGCGCTCGCTCGACGCCGTTACTGAAGCGGCGCAACAGGCCGTCGGCGATCTGCACTCGCCGACGCTCGACAAGGGCATCGTCTGCGCGCTGTCGCATTGGACCAACAGCTTCGCCGCGCGTACCGGCCTGCGCATGAGCTTCGTGTGCGCCGCCGACGCCCGCCTCACGCGCCTGTCCGCTGATGCATCGCTCGCCGTGTTCCGCGTCGCCCAGGAAGCGCTGAACAACGTCGCCAAGCACGCACGCGCATCGGGCGCCGACATGCGCATCGAAACCACCGCGCAGCATCTGAGCATCGTCGTCAGCGACGACGGCGTCGGCATTCCCGCGCACGCGGGACAGGACGAGCGCCAGTTCGGGCTGGCGGGCATGCGCGCGCGCTGCAACGCGTTCGACGGCGAATTGCGCGTCGCTGCGTCCGCCGGTCAGGCGCGCGGCACGACCGTGAATGCGCGCTTCGAATGGAAAGCCTTGTTGGGCAATGCGCCGCGCGCGCGACGCACCGCGATCCGCTTGTGAGCCGGTTCTGGCCCGCTTGTAACCTGCTGTTTGTGAACACTGACTTCCCGTTATGAGCCTGCGCATTCTGATTGCCGAGGACCACGCCATCGTTCGACAGGGCGTGCGGCAGCTGCTGATCGACCGCGGCGTCGCCGACGATGTCGCCGAGGCGCAGACGGGTACCGAGGTGCTCATGGAAGCGTCGAAGCACGTGTACGACGTGATCCTGCTCGATATCTCGCTGCCGGACATGAACGGCGTCGAGGTGCTCAAGCGTCTGAAGCGCAAGCTGCCGCGCGCTCCCGTGCTGATGTTTTCGATGTATCGCGAGGACCAGTATGCGGTGCGGGCGCTAAAGGCAGGCGCGGCCGGTTACTTGTCGAAGACCGTCGACGCCACGCAGATGATCGCCGCGATCCAGCAGGTCGCGGCGGGCCGCAAGTACGTGAGCCCGGCGATGGCGGAAGCGCTCGCCGACTACGTATCGTTCGACGGCGAGCAGTTGCCACACGAGAAGCTCTCCGACCGCGAGTACCAGACGCTGTGCATGCTCGCGTCGGGCAAGCGGCTGACGGATATCGCGAACGCGCTGTCGTTGTCGGTGAAGACGGTGAGCGTCTATCGCACGCGGCTGCTGGAGAAAATGAAGCTGCGCAACAACGCCGAGCTGACCTTCTATGTGATGAGCAACCGCCTCGTCGACCTGAATCCGGCGATGGCCGGCTGACAGCCGCGCCGCTCGCGGCGCACAGCCGTTGTGCACCACGAGGGGCTGTCCGTCCCACTTCCGCTAAAATTGCGGGTTTTCCCGACATTGGGCGCGCCACACGCGTGCTTTACTGGAGACCCCGCCAAATGTCCCTCTTTCGCAAAAAGAACGTCGAGCACATGATCGCCGGCGCGCAGGCTGCCGGCCTGAAGAAAGCGCTCGGCGCGCTCGATCTGACCTTTCTCGGCGTCGGCGCCATCATCGGCACCGGCATCTTCGTGCTGACGGGGACGGGCGCGGTGCAGGCCGGCCCGGCACTGATGCTGTCATTCCTGATCGCAGCCGTCGCGTGCGGCTTCGCGGCGCTCGCGTATGCGGAATTCGCCTCGACGATACCCGTCGCCGGTTCGATCTACACGTATTCGTACGCGACGCTCGGCGAGCTGGCCGCGTGGATCATCGGCTGGGATTTGATGCTCGAGTATGGGCTTGCCACTTCGGCGGTGTCGGTTGGCTGGTCGGGGTATCTGCAATCGCTGCTGTCGGGTTTCGGCGTGTCGCTGCCCGTTGCACTGACGGCTGCGCCTGGCGCGCTGCCCGGCCACGAGACGCTGTTCAACTTGCCCGCGTTTCTCGTGATGATGGCGATCACGACGCTGCTCTCTGTCGGCGTGCGCGAATCGACGCGCGTGAACAATCTGATGGTTGCGATCAAGGTGACCGTGGTGTTGCTGGTGATTGCCGTCGGTGTGTTTCATGTGAAGCCCGAGAACTGGCATCCGTTCATGCCGAACGGGATGGGCGGCGTGTTCGGCGCGGCGGCTGTGATGTTCTTTGCGTTTATCGGGTTCGATTCGGTGTCGTCGGCGGCCGAAGAAGTGAAGGACCCGAAGCGCGACCTGCCGATCGGGATCATTGCGTCGCTGGGCGTTTGCGCGGTGCTGTATGTCGCTGTCGCCGCCGTCGTGACGGGGATCGTGCCGTCGGCGCAGTTCGCGAATATTTCGCATCCGGTTTCGTATGCGTTGCAGGTTGCTGGGCAGAACTGGGTTGCCGGGTTTATCGATCTCGGTGCGGTGCTTGGGATGCTGACCGTGATTCTTGTGATGGCCTACGGGCAGACGCGGGTGATCTTTGCGATGTCGCGGGATGGGTTGTTGCCTGCGGCGCTGTCTAAGGTGCATCCGCGGTTTGCTACGCCTTTTGCCACGACCTGGCTCGTTGGGATTGTGTTTGGGCTGATCGGTGCCCTCGTGCCTTTGAATGTGCTCGCTGAGCTGATCAATATCGGGACCTTGGCGGCGTTTTCGATGGTGTCCATCGCCGTGCTCGTGCTGCGGCGCACGCATCCTGATTTGCCCAGGGCTTTCCGCTGCCCTGGCGTCCCCATTGTGCCTGTGCTGGCTGTTGCCTCCTGCCTGTTCTTGATGGTCAATCTCAGCAAGGTTACCTGGATTGCGTTTGTGATCTGGCTTCTGGTTGGGATGATTGTTTATTTTGGGTACTCGCGGAGGCATTCCAAACTCGCGCACGGCGAGCGTTAAGTCTTGTCTCGCGGTGCGGCCGGTTTGGTTTGCTTGTGGTTTCGCTGGCATCCGCGATGCGTTAGCTCGCTTCACGCGTCGCCCCTGTGCGGGGCGGCACCTACTTTTCTTTGCCGCCGCAAAGAAAAGTAGGCAAAAGAAAGCGGCTCACACCGCCAACATTTCTCCCCGCCTGAGGGACCCCAACCGGTCCCTCACTTCACACGGCAATCACGTCACCCACGTCCGTTGCCAACGCTCTGACTGAGCGCCTCACCCGCTTCACGCACCCGCGTTGCAGCATGCCGCGCCAGATATTCCGCCGCCGCCCAGGTGGCAAACTGTGTGTCGGCCCCCAGCGCTCCACACGCATCACTCCAGACCGATAGCGCACGCGCACCACCTTGTAAGAGCGCTAACGCATACGACGCGACAACCTACACACAGTTTGCCACCTGGGCGGCAGTAACCGTTCGCTGGCGCGAGCCCATGTACGGGTGTTTGAAGTGGGTGAGGCGTTTAAACGATGCGTTGGCAACGAACCTGTGCAAGCGCGCTACCGTGCGAAGCGAGGGGACGCTGGGGACCCGTGGATAAGAACAAAAGCTGGCGGTGTGAGCCGCTTTCTTTTGCCTACTTTTCTTTGCGGCGGCAAAGAAAAGTAGGTGCCGCCCCGCACAGGGGCGACGCCTGAAGCGAGCTAACGCATCGCGGATGCCAACATCAAAACAAGCAAACCACCCAGCGTCGCAGACAACCCAAAGCGGTTACCGCCCCGCACAGGGGCAACACCTGAAGCGAGCTAACGCATCGCGAATGCCAGCGCAAAACACATGCAAACCAGACAGCTTGCGCAGCAAAAACCAAAACCAAAACCAAACCAAAAACCGCCGAAGGCACAGACCCCCAATAGCCGCCTCCCGCTTTTTGTGTTTTACTTTTCGTCACAAACAACAAAAACAAAGCAAAAAAGCACCCAAACCGTACCGGACCCTCCCAGCAGGCAGGCGGTAGCAAGTGAACATCGGGCCCGAGCCGGTCTCACCCCACCCGGGGCTCAATACAAGAGCGTCCCCTAGGAGACAGTTCATGGCGATCAGCATCAGTCTGACGGTGAACGGTTCACCCGTTACCGCGAACGTCGAGCCGCACACCCTGCTTGTCCAGTTTCTACGAGAACAATTGCGGCTGACAGGAACGCACGTCGGCTGCGATACCGCGCAATGCGGCGCGTGCACGATTCATCTGAACGGCCGCGCGATCAAATCCTGCAACATGCTTGCCGTGCAGGCAGAAGGCCAGGAAATCACCACGATCGAAGGGCTTTCGAAAAACGGCGAACTGCACCCGATGCAAGCCGCTTTCCGCGAATGCCACGGCCTGCAGTGCGGATTCTGCACGCCAGGCATGGTGATGAGCGCGACCGCGCTGGTCGCGACCAATCCGAACCTCACGGAAGACGAAGTGCGCCGTCAACTCGACGGCAACCTGTGCCGCTGTACGGGCTACCACAACATCGTCAAGGCCGTCGTTCAGGGCGCTGCCGGCATGCAAGCCGACGCGTCTTCGAAAGCCGCCACGACCGTCTGAGGAGCCCGCCATGAACGCACCCGATTCGCACCGCATGGTAGGCACCCCCGTCCGGCGCAAGGAAGACTATCGCTTCCTCACCGGCAACGGCCAGTACACCGACGACATCGTCCTGCCCGGTCAGACCTACGCCGTATTCCTGCGCTCGCCCCACGCGCACGCGCGCATCACCCGTATTGACACCACCGCCGCGAAGCAGTCGCCCGGCGTCGTCGCGATTTTCACCGGCGCGGATCTCGCCGCTGAAAACGTCGGCGGGCTGCCGTGCGGCTGGCTGATCCACAGCATCGACGGCAAACCGATGCACGAGCCGCCGCATCCCGTGATTGCGCATACGAAAGTGCGCCACGTCGGCGACCAGGTCGCGATCGTGATCGCCGATTCGGTGAAAGCCGCAAAAGATGCCGCCGAACTGATCGAAGTCGATTACGCCGAACTGCCCGCCGTGATCGACACCACGCACGCGTCCGATGCCGGCCAGCCCGCCGTCCACGACGAAGTGCCCGACAACACCTGCTACACATGGGGCCACGGCGACAAGGCGGCCACCGATGCCGCGTTTGCCAAGGCGCATCACGTGACGACGCTCGATATCGTCAACAACCGCCTGATCCCGAATGCGATCGAGCCGCGCGCCGTCAACGCCAGCTACGCGCCGCAGGACGACAGCTACACCGTGTATGTGGCCAATCAGAATCCGCACGTCGAACGGCTGCTGATGGCCGCGTTCGTGCTGTCGCTGCCGGAATCGAAAGTGCGCGTGGTCGCGCCGGATGTCGGCGGCGGCTTCGGCTCGAAGATTTTTCTGTAC
The DNA here is from genome assembly GCF_013426915.1 of Paraburkholderia sp. PGU19. Taxonomy (GTDB): domain Bacteria; phylum Pseudomonadota; class Gammaproteobacteria; order Burkholderiales; family Burkholderiaceae; genus Paraburkholderia. The sequence continues at coordinate 104,201 of NZ_AP023179.1, read as the reverse complement.
GCGGAAGACGTCGCGCTGACGTGGGCGTCGAAGAAAATCCGCCGTCCGGTTAAGTGGACGGCCGAGCGTTCCGAAGCGTTTCTATCGGACGCGCACGGCCGCGATCACGTGACGAAAGCCGAACTGGCGATGGACGCCGACGGCAAGTTCCTCGCGATGCGCGTGCACACGATCGCCAACATGGGCGCGTATCTGTCGACCTTCGCCTCCAGCGTGCCGACCATCCTCTACGCGACGCTGCTCGCCGGCCAGTACGCGACGCCCGCGATCTATGCGGAAGTGAAAGCGGTCTTCACGAACACGGTGCCCGTCGATGCGTATCGCGGCGCAGGCCGCCCGGAAGCGACATACGTAGTCGAGCGCCTCGTCGAAACAGCGGCGCGCGACATGAACATGGACCCCGCTGAAATCCGCCGCCGCAACTTCATCCGCTCGTTCCCGTATGCAACGCCCGTCGGCCTCACGTACGACACGGGCGACTATGAACCCTGTCTCGACCGCGCGATGGAACTCGCAGACGTCAAAGGCTTCGCCGCGCGCAGGCAGGAATCGGAGAAGAACGGCAAGCGCCGCGGACTCGGTTACTCGTGCTACATCGAAGCGTGCGGGCTCGCGCCGTCGAACATCGCGGGCGCGCTCGGTGCACGCGCGGGCCTGTTCGAAGCGGGCGAAGTGCGCGTGCATCCGACCGGCTCCGTCACCGTCTTCACCGGCTCGCACAGTCACGGCCAGGGCCATGAAACGACCTTCGCGCAGGTCGTGTCCGACCGCCTCGGCGTGCCGATCGACAACATCGATATCGTCCACGGCGACACCGGGCGCATTCCATTCGGCATGGGCACGTATGGCTCGCGTTCGATCGCCGTCGGCGGCTCGGCGATCATGAAGGCGCTCGACAAGATCGAATCGAAAGCGAAGAAGATCGCGGCGCATCTGCTCGAAGCATCGGCGGATGACATCGAGTTCAAGGACGGCACGTTCCGCGTCGCCGGCACCGACCGCACGAAAACCTTCGCCGACGTGTCGCTCGCCGCCTACGTGCCGCACAACTATCCGCTCGACAAGCTTGAGCCTGGCCTCGACGAAAGCGCGTTCTACGATCCGACCAATTTCACCTATCCGGCGGGCGCGTATATCTGCGAAGTCGAAGTGGACGTCGATACGGGCGAGACGCGCATCGAGCGCTTCACGGCTGTCGATGACTTCGGCAACGTGATCAATCCGATGATCGTCGAAGGACAGGTGCACGGCGGTCTTGGCCAGGGCATCGGCCAGGCGATGCTGGAGCGCTGCGTGTACGACAAAGACACCGGCCAGTTGCTGTCCGGTTCGTACATGGACTACGCGATGCCGCATGCGTCCGATCTGCCGTCGTTCACCGTCGAAACCGCGAAGGGCACGCCGTGCACGCACAATCCGCTCGGCGTGAAGGGTTGCGGTGAAGCGGGCGCGATCGGTTCGCCTCCTGCCGTGATCAACGCGATCATCGATGCGCTCGCGCCGCTCGGCGTCACGGACCTGCAGATGCCGGCCACGCCGCATCGCGTGTGGTCCGCGATCCACGCAGCGCAAAACTCACGTCCCTGAGCGGAGGCCGACATGTATTCATTCGACTATCAACGTGCAGCCGATCCGAAGAGCGCCGTGGCCAACCTGAGCGCCGACAGCGAGGCAAAGTATCTGGCAGGCGGACAAAGCCTGCTGCCGACGATGCGCCTCCGTCTCGCGCAGCCATCGAAGCTGATCGACGTCACGCGCATTCCGCAGTTGAAGGAGATTCGCGTCGAGCCGGCCAAAGTGACGGTCGGTGCGGCCGTCTGTCATGCGGACGTCGCGAGTCACGCGGACGTGCAGCGCGTATTGCCGGTGCTCGCGTTTCTCGCGGGGCATATCGGCGACCGGCAGGTGCGCTCACTCGGCACGATCGGCGGATCGATTGCGAACAACGATCCCGCGGCGGATTATCCCGCCGCCGTGCTCGGCCTCGACGGAACCGTCGTGACGGACCGGCGCCGCATTTCGGCGGCGGATTTCTTCGTCGGTATGTATGAAACGGCGTTGCAACCCGACGAACTGATCGTCGCCGTCGAGTTTCCCGTGCCGGAGAAAGCCGCGTACGAGAAGTTCAAGAATCCGGCGTCGCACTTCGCGTTGACGGGCGTGTTCGTCGCGAAGACGGCGGGCGGTGTGCGCGTCGCGATCACGGGCGCGGCGGCATCGGTGTTTCGCGCGACGGACATGGAGAACGCGCTCGCCGCGAACTTCACGGAAGCCGCCGCACGCGGCGTGACGATCGCACCGGACGACCTCAACACCGACATGCACGCGAGCGCTGAATATCGCGCTCATCTGATACCCGTGCTGACGGCGCGCGCGGTGCGAGCCGCAAACGGCTAGCGGACGCGGCGTGCGACGCGTTTGAGCACCCGAGGCCCGGCGCGTCCGGGCCCTTTCGTTTATCGGGTTTATCGGGTTTGTCCGGCTTGTTCAGTATTCGAGCGATGCAAGCCGAAGTGCCAGGGAGGATCATGCAGCCCGCTTCAATCGACGACACCCTCGCCCAGCTCACCGCGCAAGGCTACTTCGCGAGCCGCGAACTCGCGACTGCGCTCTTTCTCGCGCTGCGCATGGAACGGCCGCTGTTTGTCGAAGGCGAGCCGGGCGTCGGCAAGACAGAACTGGCGAAAGCGGCGGCGGGCATGCTCGGCACGTCGATGCTGCGGCTGCAATGCTATGAAGGGCTCGATACGGCGAGCGCGCTGTACGAGTGGGACTATCCGCGTCAGATCATGGCGCTGCGGCTCGCCGAAGCGGCCGGCGAGAAGCCCGACAGCAGCACGCTGTATCGGAGCGAGTTTCTGTTGAAGCGGCCTCTGCTGCAGGCGTTGATGCCAGATGAGCATCATCCCGGCGCGCGGCGCGTGCTGCTGATCGACGAAATCGACCGCGCCGACGAGCCGTTCGAAGCGTTCCTGCTCGAACTGCTGTCGGACTTTCAGGTGTCGATTCCCGAATACGGCACGGTGCGCGCCGAGCATCCGCCACTCGTCGTGATGACGTCGAATCGCACGCGCGAAGTGCACGACGCGTTGAAGCGCCGCTGTCTGTATCAGTGGATTGGTTATCCCGACCGCGAGCGCGAACTGGCGATCGTCGCGGCGCGCGCGCCCGAAACGGGCGAAGCGCTGCAACGCCGCGCCGTCGATTTCGTGCATCGGCTGCGCGGCATGGATCTGTTCAAGGCGCCGGGCATCGCGGAGACGATCGACTGGTGCCGCGCGCTCGCCGCGCTCACCGTCACCGAACTCGATCCGCAATCGGTGCAGGACACGCTCGGTGTGCTGCTCAAGTACCAGGACGACCTCGCGCGATTCGACGCCGAACAGATCCGCCAATGTCTTGCGGCGGCGGAGTAGCGTCGATGATGCCCATCAGCGATCCCAACGCCGCGACGCTCGCACGCAACGTCGTGCACTTCGTGCGGCTGTTGCGCGGCGCAGGCTTGCCGATGTCGCCGGCACAAGCCGTCGATGCGCTCGAAGCGTTGCGCTGGATCGATCTCGACCGGCGCGACGACGTACGCGCGGCGCTCGCCGCGTTGCTGTTGTGCGCGCCCGATGAGCGCGACCTCTTCAACGCCGCGTTCGATCTTTTCTGGCGCGATCCCGATTGGGAAGGCAAGCTGCGCGCGCTGCTTCTGCCAAGGGTGACGAGCGGCATCCCGCCGCCCAGGCGCAACAACCGGCTCGCCGACGCGCTCGCCGCGCATCACGCGAAGCACCGCAAGCAAACCGCCCAAGCCGCCGACAAAGACCGCCACGAACTGCACGCGCACGTGACGTTCAGCGCCGAAGAGCGTCTGCGTCATCGCGATTTCGACACACTTACCGCAGACGAATGGCGCACGCTGCGTCACCTGATTCGCGCACAGCGCCTGCCGCTCGCGATGGAGCCGACGCGTCGGCTGAAAGCGGCGTCGCACGGCACGCATGCGGATCTGCGCGCGAGCGCGCGACATGCCGTGCGCGCGGGCGGTGACTGGACGGTGTGGAAGTATCGCGCGGTGGTCGCACGCAAGCCGCCGCTCGTGTTGTTGCTCGATATTTCCGGGTCGATGAGCAGCTATTCGCGTGCCGTGCTGTACTTCTGCCATGCGCTGCTGCAATCGCGCGAACGCTTGCAGGTGTTTCTGTTCGGCACGCGCCTCACCAATGCGACGCGTGCGCTAAAAGAACGCGATCCCGATGTCGCGATTGCTGCGCTCGCGGATCAGGTGGTCGACTGGTCGGGCGGCACGCGCATCGGCGCGGCGCTTGCCGAATTCAACCGCCGTTGGGCACGCAGAGTGCTGACAGGCAGAGCGACCGTGCTGCTCGTCACCGATGGCCTCGATCACGAAGCCATCGACGTGCTCGAAACCGAAATGGCCCGCCTGCGCCGCTTCGCGCATCGCATCGTGTGGCTCAATCCGTTGTTGCGTTACCGCGAGTTCTCGCCAAAGGCGCGCGGCGTACAGGCAATGCTGCCGTTCGTCGATGCGCACAAGCCGGTTCACAATCTCGACAGCCTGGCTGCGTTCGGCCGCGATCTCGCGCAATTGACGCGCGTGTCCCGCGATGCCGCGCGCGCCGCGATCTCTGAAGGAGCGACGTCATGGAGCTGACCGAAACCTACACGCTACTCGTGCCGCAGCAGCGCGCATGGGAAGCGCTGAACGACACGGAGATTTTGCGCGCGTCGATTCCTGGCTGCGACAGCATCGAACCGGATGGCGAGAACGCGTACGCCGTCGCGTTGAGCGCGGCTGTCGGACCGGTGAAGGCGCGCTTCAAGGGCCGCATGGAACTCACCAATATCGACGCGCCTCACACGTATACGATCGTGTTCGAAGGCCAGGGCGGCGCGGCGGGTTTCGGTAAAGGGCAAACGCATGTGACGCTCGAACCCGACGGCGACGACGCGACGACGCTCACCTACACGGCGACTGCACAAGTCGGCGGCAAGCTCGCGCAGATCGGCTCGCGGCTCGTCGACGGCGCGGCGCGCAAGCTCGCGAGTGAGTTTTTCAGGCGCTTCGGCGAGCAATTGACGGGCGGCAGTGGCGATGTGCAGGCAGAATCGGGCGATTCAGGCGACACTGCCAGTTCCGCCGGTGACGGCGAAGCCGCCGCCGAAGGCAGTGGCGAAGAACCGAAGAGGAAGAAATCATGGACAGCGTGGATCTCGAAGTCCTGAAGTCCAGCGCGCGCTGGCTCGAACAGGGACATCGCGCGCTACTCGTGACGGTCGTGAAGACGTGGGGCTCGTCGCCGCGTCCCGAGGGCGCGATGCTCGTCGTGCGCGAAGATGGCGCGGTGGTGGGTTCGGTGTCGGGCGGCTGTATCGAAGACGATCTGATCGATCGCGTGCGTCAGCGTGGGATCGAGCAGACGAAGCCCGAAGCGGTGAAGTACGGCATTTCGGCCGAAGAAGCGCATCGCTTTGGTTTGCCGTGCGGCGGGACCATTCAGCTCGTGCTGGAGCCTTTGACGGAGGCAAGCGGTATCGCTGAACTGTGCGATGCCGTTGAAGACGGACGGCTCGTCGCGCGCACGCTCGATATGGAAACGGGTGTCGCGCGTTTGGGTCCCGCGCAAGCAACGGATGGCGTCGATTTCGACGACCGGCGTCTGCTGACGATACACGGCCCGCGTTATCGGATGCTGGTGATCGGGGCGGGGCAACTGTCGCGCTATCTGTGCAATATCGCGGTCGGGCTCGATTATCAGGTGACCGTGTGCGATCCGCGCGAAGAGTACACGGATGAGTGGGACGTGCCGGGCACCAAGGTCGTTCGCACGATGCCCGACGATACCGTGCTCGATATGAAGCTCGATGAACGCTGCGCCGTGATCGCACTGACGCATGATCCGAAGCTCGACGATCTCGCGCTGATGGAAGCGTTGAAAACGCCTGCGTTTTACGTCGGTGCGTTGGGCTCGCGGCGCAATAACGCGGCGCGGCGCGAAAGGCTCAAAGAGTTCGATCTCACCGAGACGGAACTCGCGAGGCTGCATGGGCCGGTTGGGATTTATATCGGTAGCAGAACGCCGCCTGAGATCGCCGTGTCGATTCTTGCCGAAGTCACGGCGGCCAAGAATGGCGTGTCGCTGCCGACGCTGCTGCAGGTCGAAGGCGCCAAGGCGGCGCGTGAGATTGCGGCTAGTGGTGGCGCGGCTTGTAGTATTCCGGATTAAATTCTCTCAGACCGCGAACAGTGCCTGTTCGCGGTCGATTTCCCTCGCCCGGCTTTAGCCATTCGGCTGACTCGTGAAGAAGCAAGGCGACTGACGGTGCACCATAGAATCACATCAACCCACAAACCACCGCCGCCACGATCGACCCGCCAACCAGCACGACACCCACGGTCCGCCGCTTGTTGCGCTCCGTCCACAGCAGCACGCCCGTCAGCGACAGCAGAATCAGACTGCCCGCGATCGTATCGATCAACAGCACCCAGCCGACGCTCAACCCAACGCCCTTATGAAGGTTGTTCATCGTGCCGAGAAACGAGTTTTGCGTACGTTTCACCGACACGAAGCCGTTGCCCACCCAATACTCGGCCTGCACGTTCTGCCCCGGCGCGGCGATCGCAATCTGCCAGAACTCCGGCTGCACGGCGCTTTGATCGCCCCACGCGACCGGGTGCGCGGGCTCGCGGCGCGCCCTGCCCGGCTTGCCGTCGATATGCAGTTCGTCCTTTAGCCAGTGCGCCATGTCGCCTGGAGACTTGAAGCCCTTCTGCGGCAACGCGATCTGCAACTGCTCGACCTGCGGTTCGCCTGACGACACCTTCAGCGGTCCCGCACGGTGATTCAGCAGAAAGCCCGTCACGCCGAACAGCAGCCCGAGCACAGCGCCCCATAGCCCCACCCAGCCGTGCACCTTGCGCAGCCATTTGATGAAATTCGCGCGTCGCGAGCGCTGACGCCGCGTGGCCAGTTCGTCTGCGTCCAGTTGCTGGACGCCGGCAGACATCACACCCGCGCGGGCAGCAGGCTTCAGTTCGATCGATTCGGGCGCGTTCATCGTGTTCCTGGCAAAACGGGTCGTGCGTCGCCGGCATGCGGCAACGTTGGAATGGAAACTGGAAATGTCGTTCCGGAGCGGAAAGACGGATGCCCGAACTGCGCTTGCCGCGTGACAGACGGCAGCTACGGCATTCCGGGCAAAAGCAGGATGTTCATCGAAGAGCTGGCTGGCTGATTCGTCATGAGCAGAAAAATGACAATTAGCTGGCGACACCCTTCAGATGCGAATAACTATCATTACACAGAATGTAATTTCTTTCAATCCCGAAGGCTTGAACCCGCTTCCGGAAAATAGTGCCGTTGTGTGCGGTTTGCCCGCTTGACACAAACGCCGTGTGATTTTGAAGTGTGAGATGCGACAGAACTAGACCAATTCCTTCGGACGCCTGATTCCCCATGCGCCTTTTCACGATCATCCGTATCGCGATGGCTGCTTGCGCCTTTTGCACAGGCGCGGCGGGTGCCGCCGACCTGGCGGCGAACAACGCAGGCCTGTCCACACTGAACGCCGCAACGGCCCCGCCCATCGAGCCATACACGAACGAAACCGAAACGCAGACCTTCACGGTGAATGCCGACGGCTCCTATACGAAAGTCGACGAAATGACCCTTCGCGTGAACAACGAGGCGGGTGTCGCGCGTGTTGCGCAGTACTACATCTGGTTCAACCGCAACATGGCGAGCGTCGACATTCTGGAGGCGTACACGACATCTGCCGACGGCACGCGCCACGACGTGCGCACCGAGCAGATTCGCGACGTGCAGGAAGCGCGCTCGTTCGACGCGCCGATGTTCCAGGACATCCTCGAAAAGGTGATCGTGTTTCCCGCCGTCGAGCCGGGTGCGCGCGTGACCCTGAAGTATCGGAAGACGCAGATGCAGCCGATCGTGCCCGGTCATTTCAGCGACTTCACGCCGCCCGATCTCGCGCCGACGCATCACTTCCGTCTCGTCTACGATCTTCCCGCCGACAAGCCGCTTTACGCCGACGCGCGCGGCTTCGTCGCGCTGCCGCCGTCGACGGCGAACAGCCGCACGCTTTATGAGTTCCGCTACGACAAGGCGCATTTCGCGCGGCTCGAATATGGATCGATCGCGTACGTGAGCTACGGCGACCGGCTGATGGTCTCGACGTATCCCGACTACGCCGCGTTCGCCGCGAAGTATCGCGAATCAGCCGTCGATGCGAGCGGCAGCGATCCGGCTATCGTCGGACTGGCCCACTCGCTGACAGCCCGCGATCAGACGCCGCGTGCCAAAGCCAGGACGCTCTACGACTGGGTACGCAAGAACGTGCGCTATGTCGCCGTCAACATCGGACGCGGCGCGGTCGTGCCGCATCGCGCGACCGAGATCCTCGCGCTGCGCTACGGCGACTGCAAGGACCACGTCGCGCTGTATGGCGCGCTGCTCGACGCCGTCGGCATCCGCAACGAGCCCGCGCTGATCAGCAGCGGCACGATCTACACGCTGCCCGACGTGCCCGGCTACGGGGTGCTGAATCACGTGATCACATGGCTGCCCGATCTTCAGCTATACGCTGATTCGACCGCGCCGAATGTCGAGTTCGGCTATCTGCCGTCCACCGACATGAACCGCCCCGTCGTGCTCGTCAACGCAGGCGTGCTGTCGCGCACGCCTTCGACGGCCACGATGTCCCGCACCACCGATCTGTCGATCAACGTCGCGCACGACGGCTCAGCGACCTTCGTCTACCGGCTGGAATCCGCGGGTTGGGCGGCCGAGCAGGGACGCGCGCTACTGCGCATGCAAACGCCTGCGCAGCGCGAAGAATCGCTCCAGGCGGAACTGCGCTCCGTGAACCTGTCGGGCACCGCAACACTGTCGACCAGCAACCTCAACGCGACAGACGGCCCACTGTCGCTCACGATGAAAGGCAAGCTCGAAGACTTCGTCGTGCCTGGCACGGCCGCGTCGATTCCGGCGCTGACGAGCTTCGTTGGCGGGTTTCAGTCGGACGCGCGCTACTGGCTCGGCGAGCGGCAGCGCACACAGCCTTTCGTGTGTCGCAATGTCGAGTTGCACGAGCGCACGCAGATTGCACTGCCTGCAAATTTTCGCGTGCTCGACGTGCCGGAAGCGATGGCCGCGCGAGACCGCTTCATCGACTACCGCTCGAGCTATTCGTACGATTCGAACGCGAATGTCATCACGGTGACGCGTGACGGGACCACCCGTTTCGGCAGCGAGGTCTGCTCGCCTGAGGATTTCACGCAGATGCGCGCGGGCATCGAAACGATCGGCCGCGACGTGCGCGCGCAAGTGATCGTGCGTTCGACACTTGCGGATGCGGCACGCGGCGCTTCAGCAACACAATCGATGCCGTCGCGCGTGATCGCCGGATCGCCAGCCCGCGCTCAATCCGCCGACTGACGACCAGCACACACGCTCAAGCATCACACCGGCCAGAGCGGCCCTTCCTGCATCGCGCCGATCTGCTCGCGCAGTTCGAGAATGCGGTCTTCCCAATAGCGTCGCGAGTTGAACCACGGAAACGCGACGGGAAACGCCGGATCGTCCCAACGACGCGCGAGCCACGCCGAGTAGTGAATCAGCCGCAAGGTCCGCAACGCTTCGATCAGATGTAACTCGCGCTGATCGAAGTCGCAGAAGTCCTCATAGCCTGCGAGCAGATCGGTCAACGCGCGCGACGCCTCGTTGCGTTCGCCCGGCAACAACAGCCAAAGATCCTGAATGGCGGGGCCCATGCGGCTGTCATCGAAATCGACGAAATGCGGGCCTGCGTCCGTCCACAGCACATTGCTCGGATGACAGTCGCCGTGCATGCGCAACTGGCGCACGTCGCCGGCGCGTTCGAACGCCTGCTCGACACCTTCCAATGCCATGTTCACAACCGCTTCCCACGCAACGCGCACGTCAGCGGGCACGAAGTCTTGAGAGAGCAGATAGTCGCGCGGCTCGTAGCCGAAGGTGTGGATGTCGAGCGTCGGGCGCGCCGCGTAGTTCACCGTCTGACCAACGGCATGAATGCGCCCGATAAACCGGCCAAGCCATTCGAGCGTGTCCTTGCGGTCGAGATCGGGCGCACGGCCGCCACGCCGCTCGAAGATCGAAAAGCGAAAGCCGTCGAATGTGTGCAGCGTGCGGCCATCGAGCGTGCGCGCCGGCACGGCGGGAATCTCTCGCTCGCACAGTTCCGCGACGAATGCGTGCTCTTCGAGAATCGCTTCGTCGGTCCAGCGCTCCGGCCGATAGAACTTCACGACGACAGGCGGCCCGTCTTCGACGCCGACCTGATACACGCGATTCTCGTAGCTGTTGAGCGGCAGCATGCGCCCGTCCGTGCGCACGCCTACCGTGTCGAGCGCGCTATCTAGCGCGTCCAGCACGACTTCGGGCGTGAGGCGAGCGAAGGGAACGGCGTGGCCGTCCTGCGGAGTGGGAATCTCGGGAGTGTCTTCGTTCATGCCCGCATTGTGCGCCGTGCCGCGCGCAAAAACGAGCGCCAGTGTCACTCGGGATGCGTCGGCCGCTCAGCGGCGCCGCATCTCGTCAATCACGACAGCAGGCAAGGAGACCGCGATCAATGTATCTGCGCGCCAGCGGGGCGGACGAATTCACCCGTGTCGATCAGATCCTCGAGGAAAAAGGGTTCCGTGTTCAGTATCTTCGACGTCCCCGGCTCGCCGGCGTACCACGCCACCATCGCCATGTCGCCGAGAATGCGCATCACGATCCCCCGTGCACCCTGTGGCACGGCGATATGCACGGATCGAACAATAGAACCGACTTGCATGATGTTTCCCCGTTCTCCCAATTGCCGGCTTGTTTGGGACTGCGCCGGTCAACGTGATGATAAAAGCGCCGCAACATCCGAATGGTTGCGTGCGCACCTGAATCGAAAACCAGAGGCCAGAATCGACTCGCATCGCACCCGGCACACATGCGCCGATGCTAACCCCTGAGCCCCATTGTTGCCCTTTTGGGCGCTTTGGCAAAGCAAAAAGTAAGGCCTGGTGAGGGTCCTCCGGTCGATTCGACTTACGAAACCCTAACTGTAACGACCCGTAACAGGCTCATCATAAACCGGACCGCACGCCAGTCTCAAAAATGTCGATGTAAGCTACGATACGCGCTATATTCCTGTCGCGCACGCCCGGCCGGGCCGCCGTCGCGCCATGCTCGCTGTCGCCAGAAGCAGCGGCCCCGCCCTCACCGGACCGCCCTGTTCATGTGGATCGTTCGTCTCGCGCTGCGGCGCCCCTATACGTTTGTCGTGCTCGCGCTGCTGCTGCTGATCATTGGCCCGCTGACGATTCTGCGCACGCCCACCGACATCTTCCCGAACATCGACATTCCCGTGCTGTCGGTGATCTGGACGTACAACGGCCTGCCTGCCGACGAGATGGAAAAGCGCATCGTGCTGAATTACGAGCGCGGGCTGTCCGTCGCGGTGAACGATATCGAGCACGTCGAATCGACTTCGCTGAACGGCATCGCCGTCCTCAAGATCTTCTTTCAGCCGCACGCGAACATCAACGAAGCGCTCGCACAAGTCACGGCGCTGTCGCAAACGCAGCTGCGTTCGCTGCCGCCTGGCATCACGCCGCCGAACATACTGCGCTACAACGCATCCACCGTGCCTATCCTGCGGCTGTCGCTGTCGTCGCCGTCGCTCACCGAGCAGGAGCTGTACGACTACGGTAATAACTTCCTGAAGACGCAGCTCGCGACCGTGCCGGGCGCGTCGGCGCCGCTGCCGTACGGCGGCAAGCAGCGTCAGATCATGGTCGATATCGACTCGCGCAAGCTGCAGGAGCGCAATCTGTCGCCAATGGATGTGGTGAATTCGATCACCGCGCAGAACCTGATCGTGCCGACGGGCACGGCGAAAATCGGTTCGACGGAATACTCGGTGCAGATGAACGCGAGTCCCGATTCGCTCGCGGGCCTGAACAACATTCCCATCAAATCGGGGCCGAACGGCACCGTCTATATTCGCGACGTCGCGCATGTGCGCGACGGTTATCAGCCGCAAACCAACATCGTGCGGGTGGACGGGCAGCGCGCATCGCTCTTGACCATCAACAAAAGCGGCAATACGTCCACGCTGGAAATCGTCGATCGCATCAAGACCATGATGCCGACGCTGCGCAATCTCGTGCCCGAGTCGCTGAACATCGACCCCGTCGCGGACCAGTCGCTGTTCGTGCGCGCATCGGTGCAAGGCGTGCTGCGCGAAGCGCTGATTGCCGCGTGCCTGACGGGCCTGATGATTCTGCTGTTCCTCGGCAACTGGCGCGCGACGCTGATCATCGCGGTGTCGATTCCGCTGTCGATGATCACATCGATCATCGCGCTGTCCGCGCTCGGCGAAACGATCAACATCATGACCTTGGGCGGGCTGGCGCTCGCCGTCGGTATTCTCGTCGACGACGCGACGGTCGCGATCGAGAACATCAGTCACCAGCTCGAACAGGGCAAGAACCTCGAACAGGCGATTCTCGACGGCGCGCATCAGATCGCGATTCCAACCCTGGTTTCGACACTGTCGATCTGTATCGTGTTCGTGCCGATGTTCCTGCTGACGGGCGTCGCGCACTATCTGTTCATCCCGCTCGCCGAAGCCGTCGTGTTCGCGATGCTGGCTTCGTACTTCTTCTCGCGAACGCTGGTGCCAACGCTCGCGAAGTACCTGCTGCGCCATCACCATCGTCCCGCCGACTTCCATCATTCACATGAGACGCGCAACCCGTTCATGCGGATGCACCTGGCGTTCGAGCGCGGCTTTGCGAACGTGCGCGGGCGCTATCACGAGTTTCTCGTGGCGCGCGTCGCGCGGCCCGGCATCTTCGTGACGGGCTTTCTCGCATGCTGTCTGCTGTCGCTGCTGCTGATGCCGTTCCTTGGCCGCGACTTTTTTCCTGCCGTCGATGCCGGCACGATCGCGCTGCATCTGCGCGCGAAGACGGGCATGCGCGTCGAGGAGACGGCCGTCGTCACCGATCGCGTCGATGCGCGCATCCGCGAACTGATTCCGCGCGACGAACTGCATTCGATCATCGACAACATCGGCTTGCCCGTATCGGGTATCAACCTGTCGTACAGCGCGACGGGCACGATCGGCACGTCGGATGCCGACATCCTGATCAGCCTGAACCCCGAGCACAAGCCGACAGCCGAGTACGTGCGCAAATTGCGCCGCTCACTCACCGACGAATTCCCCGGCGTACAGTTCGCGTTCCTGCCTGCGGATATCGTCAGTCAGACGCTGAACTTCGGCATGCCGTCGCCGATCGACATTCAGATTGTGGGGCGCGACGTGCAAGGCAATCGTGCGTTCGCCGCGATGCTGCTCGACAAACTGCGCGCGATACCCGGCTTTGCGGATGCGCGCATCCAGCAGCCGTCCGACCTGCCGCGCATCTTCGTCGACGTCGACCGCACGCGCGCGCAACAGGCGGGCTTCACGCAGCGCGACGTCGCGAGCAATCTGCTGATCACGCTGTCGGGCAGCCAGCAGACCACACCGACGTTCTGGCTGAATCCGCGCAATGGCGTCAGTTACAACGTGATCACGGAAGCGCCGCAATACACGATCGATTCGCTGCAATCGCTCGCGAACATTCCGCTGAACGCGAACGGCCACACGAACATTCTCGGCGCGCTGTCGACGATGCGGCGCGAAGCCGGCAACGCCGTGCTCACGCACTACAACGCGCAAACCACGATCGATATCTACGGCACCGCCGACGGCCGCGATCTCGGCGCCGTCTCCGACGATATCCAGAAGATCATCGCCGACACCAAGGCACAATTGCCGAAAGGCTCGTCGATCGAACTTCGCGGCCAGGTGCAGACCATGAACGACTCGTTCTCGGGCTTGTTCACTGGCCTCGTGTTCGCGATCGTGCTGGTGTATCTGCTGATCGTCGTGAACTTCCAGTCGTGGCTCGATCCGTTCATCATCATCACGGGTTTGCCGGGCGCGCTGGCGGGCATCGTGTGGATGCTGTTTCTCACGCATACCACGCTGTCCATTCCAGCGTTGACGGGTGCGATCATGTGTATCGGCATCGCGACGGCGAACTCGATTCTCGTCGTCAGCTTTGCGCGCGAGCAGTTGCTCGAACATGGCGATGCGACGCGCGCCGCGATCGAGGCCGGCTTCACGCGCTTTCGTCCCGTGCTGATGACGGCCCTCGCGATGGTGATCGGCATGGTGCCGATGGCGATCGGCCTCGGTGAAGGCGGCGAACAGAACGCACCGCTCGGGCGCGCGGTGATCGGCGGTTTGACCATCGGGACGATTGCGACGCTGGTGTTCGTGCCCGTGGTGTTTTCGATGATCTATCGACGGCTGTCGGAACGACGCGCACGCGCCGCCGCGCATGTCGTCCAGAAACCGCAATAAGGTGGCCGACGTGGCCACGGTCATAACAACGATGCGCAAGCACAGTATCTGGAGTTCCGATGGAATGGAATCGTCCTGATGAGTCCGCGCCGCACGGGGAAGGCCCGCGCAGCTCATCGAAACGTTCGCGCTGGATCGTAATCGGCGCGGCGATCGTCGTGCTGGCGCTCGCTGCGCAGGGTATCTGGTCGCGTCACGACGCGCAGGCCGCACTCGAACGCGACGCGCAGCATTCCGCGCAACTGAGCGTCGAAGTGGTGAAGCCGCAGAAATCCGCAGCGGCGCTCGACCTCGTGCTGCCCGGCAACGTGCAGGCGTTTCTCGATACGCCGATCTACGCGCGTACCAACGGCTACGTGAAGAAGTGGTATGCGGATATTGGCGCGCGCGTGAAGGCGGGGCAACTGCTCGCCGAAATCGACACGCCCGAAGTCGACGACCAGTTGAAAGCGGCGAGCGCCGATCTGGCCAACGCACAAGCGACCTACACTCTCGCGAAAAGCACCGCCGACCGCTGGTCGGAGATGCTTCGCAGCAATTCCGTCTCGAAGCAGGAAACCGACGAAAAGGTCGGTGACATGCTCGCGAAGAAGGGCACGCTCGACGCGGCGCGTTTCAACGTCGCGCGACTCGAAAAGATGCAGTCGTTCCAGAAGGTCTACGCACCGTTCGACGGCATCGTGACCGCGCGCAACGTCGACGTCGGCGCGTTGATCGATGCGGGCAGCTCGGGCGGCCCGGCGAAGGAACTGTTCCACATTGCTCAGGCCGATCGGCTGCGCGTCTACGTGAACGTGCCGCAAGCGTACGCGCGGGAAGTGAAGGCGCAGCAGAGCGCGTTTCTGACGCTCACCGAAACACCGGCGAAGCACTATCCAGGCACGGTCGCGCGCACGTCGGGCGCCGTCGATCAACAGCAGCGCACGATGCTCGTCGAAGTCGACGTCGACAATCGCAACGGCGATCTGCTGCCGGGCGCCTATGCGCAGGTGCACTTTGCGCTGAAGTCGCAGGCCGCCGCGCCGTACACGCTGCCGGGTAACGCGTTCCTGTTCCGTCCGGACGGCGTGAAAGTCGCGACCGTCGATGCGCAGCAACGCGTGAAGCTCGTCAAGGTCGCGCTCGGCACCGACTACGGCACGCGCGTCGCCATCGCCTCCGGGCTGACGGGCGACGAGCAGGTGATTCTGAATCCGCAGGATTCGATCGTCGATGGCGCGGCGGTGCGTATCGTGCATCCGAAAGCGGGGGGCGCGGCGGGTGCGTCTGGCGCTTCCGGCGCCTCTAGCGGCTCGTCTTCGCCGCAAGGCGAGCAGCCTGCGAAGGCACAAGAGTGAGCACGTATCGCATGCGTCTTCGTTCGGTGGCTTTCGCGCTGGTGGGCGCGAGTCTCCTTGCCGCGTGCACGGTCGGCCCCGACTACAAGCGGCCCGCGGCAACAACCGCCACCACCTACAAGGAACTCGAAGGCACCGGCTGGAAACCGGCCGAGCCCGCGGACGCGCGTATCCGCAGCGCCTGGTGGGAGGTCTACAACGACCCCGCGCTGAACGCACTCGAACAACAGGTCGCCAGCGCGAACCAGAACGTGCAGGCCGCCCAGGCGCGTTTCCGCGCGGCGCGCGCGCAGGTCGAGCAGTTTCGCTCGCAGTTCTTCCCCGTCGTCACCGCGGGCGGCGGCTACTCGCGTGCACGGTCGTCGGAGAACGTGAAGTTCAAATCGACGGCAGGCAAGACGCTCAACGACTGGATCGTCGGCGCCGACGCGACGTGGGAGCCCGATTTGTGGGGCCGCGTGTCGCGCAGCGTCGAAGGCGCGCGCGCGAACGCACAGGCAAGCGCCGCCGATGCACAAAGCGCGCTGCTGTCGATGCAGGCCGAACTCGCGACGGACTATTTCGAACTGCGGGGCATCGACCGCGAAAAGCAACTGCTCGACGATACGATCGCCGCCTACAAGGAGGCCGTCGAACTTACGCAGAACCGCTACAAAGGCGGCATCGCCACCGACGCCGACGTCGCGCAGGCGCAGACGCAGTTGCGCACGACGCAGGCCCAATCGATCGATCTTGGCGTGCAGCGCGCGCAACTCGAACACGCGATCGCGATCCTGACCGGCCAGACGCCGTCGACGTTCTCGTTGCCTGTTGCGCCGCTCGTCGCCGTGCCCGCCGTCGCGCCTGTCGGCGTGCCGTCGACGCTGCTGGAACGGCGCCCCGACATCGCCGCCGCCGAGCGGCAAATGGTCGATCTGAATGCGCAGATCGGCGTCGCGACGGCAGCGTATTTTCCGAATCTGATCTTGTCGGTGACGGGTGGGCTGGAGGCGACCAACTTCAGCGACTGGCTGCTTGCGCCCGCGCGCTTCTGGTCGCTCGGTCCGACGCTCGCCGGCACGCTGCTCGATTTCGGCGGACGCGCCGCGAAAAAAGCCGAAGCGCAGGCGAACTACGACGAAGGCATCGCGCAGTACCGGCAAACGGTGCTGACGGCGTTCGGCCAGGTCGAAGACAACATCGCGGCCTTGCGCGTGCTCGAACAGGAAGCGCAAGCGCAGGACGACGCCGTCTCGGCCGCGCAGCGCTCGCTCGCGATCGTGTCGAACCGCTACAAGAACGGCGCGATCACGTATCTCGACGTGGTGGTCGCGCAGACGACGGCGCTCACCAACGAGCGCCAGGCGGTCTCGATCGCGCGCCGCCGGATGGCCGCGAGCGTCGCGCTGATCAAGGCGCTCGGCGGTGGCTGGGACGTGACCTCGTTGCCCACCGACGAACAGCTCACGCATCCCGATGCCGTGGATCAGCCCGCCAGCGCGCCCGGCGCGACGCGTGGCTGACGTGGCCCGCGTTCCTTTCCTGTTGCCGGATTCGACGACGTGGTACGCGCAATCGGCGTATCGTTGACCCTTCGCGCTTATTGCACATATTTACTGCGCGAGTCTCCGCGTCGTTTCAATCGTTTCCGGGAGTTTTGTTGTGACCGCATCGTCGGACCCGAGTCGGCCCGCTGATTCATCGTCTTTCGCTTCATCCTCTTCTGCTTCCTCCACCGGCGCGCCGTATCTTGAGCGCGGCACGCGCGCCTACTGGCGCGCCAGTCTCGCGCTGCTGTTCGCCGGCTACGCGACGTTCTCACTGCTCTATTGCGTGCAGCCGCTGTTGCCCGCGTTCTCCGCCTCATTCGACGTCAGCCCCGCGCAAAGCAGCCTGTCCTTGTCGCTGACGACGGCGGCGCTCGCGCTCGCCGTGTTCGTCGCGGGCTTCGTGTCGGAAGGATGGAGCCGCCATCGGTTAATGACGGCTTCGCTCACCGCATCGTCGCTGCTGACGCTAGCCGTCGCGTTCACGCCGCAATGGCACGCACTGTTGTTGCTGCGCGCGCTCGAAGGGCTGGCGCTCGGCGGCGTGCCCGCCGTTGCGATGGCCTATCTCGCGGAGGAAGTGCATCCCGACGGCCTCGGCCTCGCGATGGGCCTGTACGTGGGCGGCACGGCGATCGGCGGGATGGCGGGGCGTGTGATTACGGGCGTCGTCGCGGATCTTTTCTCGTGGCGCGTCGCGATCGGCACCATCGGCGTGCTCGGCATTCTGTCGATGCTCGCGTTCCGCTCGCTGCTGCCGCCGTCGCGCCACTTCGTCCCGCGCCGCGGACTTGGCTTCTCGCATCACCGCACGGCGCTCGTGAAGCATCTCGGACGGCCCGGTTTGCCGCTGCTGTTCCTGATGGGCTTCGTGCTGATGGGCAGCTTCGTCACGCTGTACAACTACATCGGCTACCGCCTGCTTGCGCCGCCGTTCGGGCTGAGTCAGACGGCTATCGGCGGGATCTTCGTCGTATATCTGACGGGTGTCGTCGCGTCGCCGTGGTCGGGTCGCATGGCCGACACGTTCGGGCGCGGGCGCGTGCTGATCGGCAGCATCGTCATCATGCTGTGCGGTTTGCTGTTGACCGTCACGCAGTCGCTTGCGCTGATCGCGTGCGGGATTGCCTGCGTGACGTTCGGCTTCTTCGCTGGGCACGCGGTCGCAAGCGGCTGGGTCGGCCGAATCGCGAAGGAAGCGAAAGGCCAGGCGGCCGCGCTGTATCTGCTCGCGTATTACCTCGGATCGAGCATTGTCGGGTCTTATGGCGGGCGGGTGTGGGCGGCTTATGCGTGGACGGGGGTTGCCGCGCTCGTCGGCGGATTGCTGGTGATCGGCATACTTGCGTCGGCGCGGCTGCGGGCGCGCGAACGCGTCGGCATGGCGTAGGCGTTACACGGCGTCCGTGCAACGGACGCTACGCCCGCTCACGTTTTCACTGACAAAACGCATATTCAGAAAGGTCAGCGTAAGCGGGCGTTTGCACAGCGCGGAATCTCGCGCGTCGGCGTGATGATGGTGCAAAGCCTTGTCCGGCCTGGCTGTGCGCCGCGAGGGACAGACGCCTGCGTGCGCTTTAGACCACCGAACGCGTCGATAGCGTCTCCTATACTGGTATCAGGCGCGCCGCATGCAGTCGCGTCGGACGAGTACACAAAGGAGACAGGCATGCACTACTTCACGATCGGTGATTTCATTCTGGTCATTCCGATGGCGTTGGCCGGGGCGCTGTTCCTGGGCGCGCTGCCCTGCAAAACTGAGTTCAGGCACAACACACTACGTGTTCTTGGTGCGCTGCTGGGTGTGGTGTTTGCGGTCGTGCTGGTGGAGGGGCTGCCTGCGCTGGTGTAGCGGTTTGCTTTTGTTTTTTTGCTTTTTGTTCTTGTATTTGCGCTGGCATCCGGAGGGCGGTGTTTGCTGCGCAAGCTGTCTGGCTTGCATGTGTTTTGCGGTGGCATCCGCGATGCGTTAGCTCGCTTCAAGCGTCGCCCCTGTGCGGGGCGGCACCTACTTTTCTTTGCCGCCGCAAAGAAAAGTAGGCAAAAGAAAGCGGCTCACACCGCCAGCTTTTGTTCTTATCCACGGGCCCCCAACGTCCCCACCCTTCACACGGAAACACCCTTGTTCCCGTGCGTTGCCAACGCCTCGAATAAACGCCTCACCCGCTTCGAATCCCCGTACTCAGGCAAGCGGCAGCGAACGGTATATGCCGCCCAGGTGGCAAACTGTGTGTAGCTTGTCGCGGCGTACAGGGTTAGCGCTCTTACAGGGTGGAACGCGTGCACTGTCGGTCCGAGGGGTGAGGCGTGCGGAACACTTGGGCCTACACACAGTTTGCCACCTGGGCGGCGGCGGAATATCTGGGGCGGCATGCTGCAACGCGGGTGCGTGAAGCGGGTGAGGCGCTCATTCAGAGCGTTGGCAACGAACGTGGTTCACGTGATTGCCGCGTGAAGTGAGGGACCGGTTGGGGTCCCTCGGGCGGGGAGAAATGTTGGCGGTGTGAGCCGCTTTCTTTTGCCTACTTTTCTTTGCGGCGGCAAAGAAAAGTAGGTGCCGCCCCGCACAGGGGCGACGCATGAAGCGAGCTAACGCATCGCGGATGCCAGCGCAAAACACATGCAAACCACACAGCTTGCGCGGCAAACACCGCCGTCCTCAGGATTCCAGCCAAAGCATAAAACCAAAAAACTGAGCACCCCTGCTCAACCCCTCAGATATGCTGATCCGTCGACGGCTTCTCCCACAAATTCACGCTGCCTTCCGTCGCATAGCGGTCGATCTCGGCAAGCTCTTCCGCCGTGAACGACAGGTTCTTCAGCGCCGCGACATTCTCGCGAACCTGCTCGACCTTGCTCGCGCCGATCAACGCCGACGTCACGCGCGGATCGCGCAGCGTCCATGCGAGCGCCATCTGCGCGAGGCTCTGACCGCGACGCTGCGCGATGTCGTTGAGCTTGCGCACGCGCTCGATGTTCTGCTCGCTCAGATGCTCCTGCTTCAGCGAGCCGCCGCCCGCCTTGTTGACGCGCGCATCCTGCGGCACGCCGTTCAGGTACTTGCCCGTCAGCACGCCTTGCGCGAGCGGCGTGAAAGCGATCGCGCCCGAGCCGGTTTCTTCCAGCGCGTCGAGCAGTTCCTCTTCGATCCAGCGGTTCAACATGTTGTACGCCGGCTGATGGATCAGCAGCGGCACCTTGTATTCGGCCAGCAGCTTCGCCATTTCGCGCGTCTTCTGCGCGGAGTACGACGAAATGCCGATATACAGCGCCTTGCCCTGCTGCACGGCGCTCGCAAGCGCGCCCGCCGTTTCTTCGAGCGGCGTGTCGACGTCGAAGCGGTGCGAATAGAAAATGTCGACGTAGTCCAGGCCCATGCGCTGCAAGCTCTGGTCGAGGCTCGCGAGGATGTACTTGCGCGAGCCGCCACCCTGGCCGTACGGGCCGGGCCACATGTCCCAGCCGGCCTTCGACGAGATCAGCAGTTCGTCGCGATACGGCTTGAAGTCGTCCTTGAAGATGCGGCCGAAGTTGGTTTCCGCGCTGCCGTACGGCGGCCCATAGTTGTTCGCAAGGTCGAAGTGCGTGATGCCGAGATCGAACGACGTGCGCAGGATCTCACGTTGCGTCGAGATCGGCGTGGTGTCGCCGAAGTTGTGCCACAGGCCGAGCGACAGCGCCGGCAGTTTGAGACCTGACTTGCCGCTAACGCGGTACTGCATGTCCGAATAGCGTGCTGAAGCTGCTTCGTAAGCCATTGCTGGTGTCCTTGTCGAGAACAGGAGTGGAGTCTGCGATGCGGCGCGCGCATCGCGTGAATAACGCGTGTTTGTTGTAATTGATGATGCCTTGTAGCGAAGCGCTGCCTCGCAGATGCCATTCGCGGATATCCGCGATCTGATACCGGTATCACACCAGCGCGTAATCGTGCAGCAGCGCATGCAGCAGCGGCCCAACACGCTATGTTAGCCAATCGCCGCGCTCGCTGCAGACGCCCACATTGCGGGAAGCGGACATGGACTCGGCGCCGCCCTTCACCTAGACTTTCGGCCACCGTAATTCCACGATGAGGAGTGTTCATGACCAAAGCGATCTCGCTCGCATTGATCGTCGGCGGCGTGGTGCTGCTGTACTTCGGCGGCCAGTCGTTTCATTCGTTCAGCAACGACGTGTCGCGCGTGTTCACCGGCTCGCCAACCAACAAGACCATCTTCCTGATCGCAGGCGGCATCGTCGCGACGCTCGCCGGATTGATCGGGCTCGCGTCGTCGAAGCGCTAAAACGCTGAAGGCTCAGAACGCCACTTCGGGCTTGGACGCGGAGCGTGTGCCCGGCAGCGGCACGTTGCTCGCGCCGTGATAGGTGAAGACCAGCGAAAACTTCACCTGATCGGACAGGTTCTTGCCCGCCGAATGCAGCGTGTTGCAGTGAAAAAAGACGACGTCGCCCGCTTTCAAGGCGGGCGACACTGCTTTCTGGATCAACGCGTCGTTCTCGGGCAGATCCGAGCGGAAAAACTTCGCGTCGTCGAAACGTTCCGACGTGAATGCCGCCGAGTGCGAGCCGGGCACGAACCAGAGCGCGCCGTTATCGACGGTTTCGTCGCCGAGCGCCAGCCACACCGACACCAGGTCGTCCCGCTCGAACGACCAGTAACGCACATCGCGATGCCAGCCCGTCAGGCTGCCGTACGCGGGATGCTTGGTCATCATGCAGTTGTGATGCGCGCGCGACAGGCGCGGCTCTTCGCCGAAATACAGTTCCATCCAGCCGCGAATCTCAGGCGCAGTCGCCCAGGCGGCAAAGTGCGGATGACGCGCGTACGCATCCAGCAGCCGCCGCACCGTATGACCGCCCGGCGCGTGCTTCGACTCCGGCGCGCCCGGATAGCGCAGGTCTGCTTCGAACTCGACGGGATCGGCCGCTTCCTGCAACTGCTGCCGCGCGATCTGTTTCATCTCAGCGCAGCGCTCGGGCGTAATGAGATCCGGGACGATGACATAACCCTGATCCCGCAGCACCTGGATCTGCTCTTTCTTCGAATGGACTGACATGGACGTTCCGTTCAGCTAGCGTTCGTTCGACAACGGCTTCTCATTGTAAAACGGGCACGATCGTACCGGCGCCAGTCGTGCGTTTCTCTTGCGCCCGACGTGCAATCGGGATGGGCGAAGCTGCACGCCGGATGGGCAGCCGTGCACGTTCGTCGAGCGCAAAGGGCGCGATCATGCGGGCTTCGTCCTCGTAAAAACCCTGATCCCTCCGGACTTTCGACGGTCACGAATCACGTGTAGCCTGTCGTGCATGTCGATTGCAACACACGCTATCCCGCCATCGGCACGGCCATCCGCAGCCGCTGCTGATTCATTCCGTCTTTCCTCAGGCTATTGCGTCCCACTCGCTGGCATGGATGGTGCTGTTTTTGGCGCACCTTTCGTCGCGTGTCACGTCGCCTGATTCCTAAAGCCATGCACAGCCCATTGAGCACTCGCATCACCCACGCGTTCAACGCCGCACGTCCCGCACGCCGCCATGTGGCGCGCGCGCTGCGTCACCATACCGCTCGCACACGCGCGCTCGCCGAACAACTGCGCGACGCGAAACCCGTCGATAACGTGCGCGTCTGGTTCCGTAGTTTCTTCAGCGCCCTGAGCATGCAAGGCGCGTCGCGGCGCTTCTCGCTGCGCACGCTGCTGCGCAACCCGGCGCCCGTGCGGATGCTCGGCGTGTCGCCGCGCGCCGCCAAGCCCGCGAGCGTGGTGCATCCGACGAGCCGCCGTCCGCGCCGGCTGTCGGTGACGAGCGAAGGCTGGTTTGCGTTTGCGCGCTGAACGCGCGACCGTTCGTTTCCGCGTTCGCATGCGATAGAGGCGCCGCTGCGGCCGTTGGTGCGTCGTGGCGCGCGTGATCTGCGCGTTCGGCTCGCACGAAACCGCCGCACCAAAACAAAACGCCCTGTATGCGCTTCTCAGCGCATACAGGGCGTTTTCGCTTCCTGCCATCTGAACCAGCAACGCCGCGCGACAATCAGCCGCGCGGCGTATTCAAAGCTTCGCTCAGGCGAGCGCGGCAACCGGCTCCGTGCCGGCGGCTTCTGCCAGCGCGAGTGCCTTGTCGGTCGCTTCCCACGAGAATTCCGGCTCTTCGCGGCCAAAGTGACCGTAAGCTGCCGTCTTTTCGTAGATCGGGCGCAGCAGGTCGAGCATCTGGACGATGCCCTTCGGACGCAGGTCGAAGTGTTCCTGGACCAGACGCGTGATCGTCGCATCCGACACGCGGCCCGTGCCGAACGTGTTGACCATCACGGACGTGGGCTGTGCCACGCCGATTGCGTACGACACCTGGATCAGCGCGCGCGAGGCGAGGCCCGCCGCGACGATGTTCTTGGCGACATAGCGGCCAGCGTACGCAGCCGAGCGATCGACCTTCGACGGGTCCTTGCCCGAGAATGCGCCGCCGCCGTGCGGAGCCGCGCCGCCGTACGTGTCGACGATGATCTTGCGGCCCGTCAGACCGCAGTCGCCTTGCGGGCCGCCAATCACGAACCGGCCGGTCGGGTTCACGAGGAACTTGATGTCGCCCTTGATCAGATCAGCGGGCAGCGTCGGCTTGATGATCTCCTCGATCACGGCTTCGCGCAGTTGCGCCAGTTCCATTTCCGGCGCGTGCTGCGTGGACAGGACCACGGTGTCGATCGAGTGCGGCTTGCCGTCGACGTAGCGAACGGTAACCTGCGACTTCGCGTCCGGGCGCAGCCAGGGCAGACGGCCGTCGCGGCGCAGATTGGCCTGGCGCTCGACGAGGCGGTGCGACAGGTAGATCGGCAGCGGCATCAGTTCGGGCGTTTCGTCGCATGCGTAGCCGAACATCAGGCCCTGGTCGCCAGCGCCCTGGTCGAGGTTGTTGTCGTGCGCGCGGTCGACGCCTTGCGCGATGTCCGGCGATTGCTTGTCGTACGCGACGAGCACCGCGCAGCCGCGGTAGTCGATGCCGTAGTCGGTGTTGTCGTAGCCGATGCGCTTGATCGTATCGCGGGCGACCTGGATGTAATCGACGTTGGCCGTCGTGGTGATTTCACCCGCCAGCACGACGAGACCCGTGTTGCACAGCGTTTCCGCGGCAACGCGCGAGTATTTGTCCTGGGCGAGGATCGCGTCGAGGATGGCGTCCGAGATCTGGTCGGCGACCTTGTCCGGATGGCCTTCGGAGACGGATTCAGAAGTGAAGAGGTAGTCGTTAGCCACGTTACAGGCTCCCTTATTGGTTACGGTTGAGTTTCACGTAGCCTGCTTCGAGCCTGAAGCGGCGACGCTTTAGCGGATTTCCTGACCGTCGGCCCGCTTATCTGGAAGATATGCGTCCGTCGGCTTCGCCCCGCAAGTTGTCTATTAACTCGGCGAAGCCCTTATTATAGCGACTTCTTTCTTTTGTCACAGAGTGTCTGCGCGTGCGGTATATCGACTCTTTTGTTGTTTTTCTTTACCCGGCGTGGTTTCGCGCACAAATCGGAGCCACCGCATGCTGAGCCGACTGGGCGTCAACCTCGCTATCGGTCTGCTCAAGCTGTTCGCTTTGCTGCCGTATGGCTTCGTCGCGCGTCTGGGCGACGGCCTCGGCTGGCTGCTCTATCAGATTCCGAGCCGCCGCCGCCGCATCGTCCACATCAACCTGAAGCTGTGCTTCCCCGAGTGGAGCGACGAGCGCCGCGAGGAAGTCGCGCAAAAGCACTTCCGGCACGCGATCCGCAGCTATATGGAGCGCAGCGTGCAGTGGTTCGGCTCGGCGAAAAAGCTTGAAAAACTGATTCAGCTGGACAGCGAAATCGACCTGACCGACCCGAATCTGCCGCCCACGCTGTTTCTGGGCTTTCACTTCGTCGGGATCGAGGCGGGTTCGATCTTCCTCAATTATTCGTTGAAGCGCCCGTGCGGCTCGCTGTATCAGCCAATGTCGAACCCGCAGCTTGAAGCCGTGGCGAAAGCGCAGCGTGGCCGCTTCGACGCCGAAATGGCCAGCCGCGCCGACAGCGCGCGCATCGTGCTGCGCTGGCTGCGCGATCGCAAACCCGTGATGCTCGGCGCCGACATGGACTACGGCATGCGCAATTCGACCTTCGTGCCGTTCTTCGGCGTGCCGACCTGCACGCTGACGGCCGTCGGGCGCCTCGCGAAAGTCGGACGCGCGCAGGTCGTGCCGTTCATCGGCGAAGTGCTGCCGAACTACAAGGGTTACCGGCTGAAGGTGTTCAAGCCGTGGGACAACTATCCGACGGGCGACGACGACGCAGACGCCCGCCGCATGAACGAATTCCTCGAAGAGCAGATTCCGCGCATCCCCGAACAGTATTACTGGGTGCACAAGCGCTTCAAGACGCGCCCGCCCGGCGATCCGAGTTTTTACTGAAGCGCGGCGGCGCACAGTGGGCGAGAGGTCCGGCCAGTCACTTACAATAGCGGCATGAAACTGAAATTCACCAAGATGCACGGCGCGGGCAACGATTTCGTCGTGCTCGACGGCTACACGCAACCGCTCAATCTGACGGAAGCGCAGGTGCGCGCGCTCGCGAACCGGCATTTCGGCGTCGGCGCGGACCAGCTACTGGTGGTCGAGAAGCCGACCGTCGAAGGCGTCGATTTCAGATACCGCATCTTCAATTGCGACGGCGGCGAGGTCGAGCACTGCGGCAACGGCGCGCGCTGCTTCGTCAAGTTCGTGCGCGACACGCGCCTCACCGACAAACAGAGCGTGCGCGTCCAGGTCCAGAAAGGCGTGATCACGCTGACCATGCAGGCAAACGGCGAAGTCGTCGTCGACATGGGCGCGCCCGTGTTCGAGCCGGCTCAGGTGCCGTTCGACGCAAGCGGTCTCGATGCGCGCGGCGACGGCAACGACGCGCTCTATCCGCTCGACGTCAACGGCGCGACGCGCTGGGTGTCGGTCGTATCGATGGGCAATCCGCACGCCGTGCAGATCGTGGACGACGTCGAGGCGTTTCCCGTGCTGGCCGACGGTCCCGTTATCGAAAACCATCCGCGCTTCCCGCAGCGGGTCAACGCGGGCTTCATGCAGATCGTCAGCCGCAGCGAGATCAAGCTGCGCGTCTACGAGCGCGGTGCGGGCGAGACGCTCGCGTGCGGCACGGGCGCCTGCGCGGCCGTCGCGGCAGGCATCCGTCGCGGCTTGCTGGACGCGCCCGTCAAGGTGCACACGCACGGCGGCGCGCTCACCATCACGTGGGACGGCGAGCCCGCGTCGCCGCTGATGATGGCAGGGCCGGCCGCCACCGTGTTCGAAGGCGAAATAGAGCTGGCCGACTGAATGCATCACCGCCGCGCGGAGGCTGGACCGCGTGGCGCTGCAGTAAGACAGCAACGAAGCGCGCAACCATTAAGCTGAAACCATGAACGAACGCGAAGTCGCCGACTACCTGCTAGCCAACCCCGAATTCTTCGCCGAACACGCGGAACTGCTCGCCACCGTGCGGCTCGCGAATCCGCATGGCAAGGCGGCCGTCTCGCTGCAGGAACGTCAGATGGACATGCTGCGCGAGAAGAACAAGCATCTCGAGCGGCGTCTTGCCGAACTGCTGCGTTACGGGCATGAAAACGACAGCATCGCGTCGAAATTCGGCCGCTGGACGACGCGCGTGATGGCCGAACGCGATCCGGGCGCGCTGCCGCGCACGATCGCCATGGGCCTGCGCGACGTGTTCGACGTGCCGCAAGCGGCGCTGCGCGTGTGGGAAGTGTCCGAGCCGTACTCGCAGGCGGACTTCACGCGCCATGTCGGTGAGGAAGTGCGCATCTTCGCAAACAGCCTGGCTACGCCGTACTGCGGCGCGAACACGGGCTTCGAGGCAGCACAATGGCTGACGCCCGCCGTATCGGCTGTGGCTGGCGAGACTGCGGCTCCTGGTGACGGCGTATCCGGCAACGGCACCGAATCGATCGCGCTGATCGCGCTGCGCGACCCGGAAGCGTCGAATGACGCTTCCGCGTTCGGGCTGCTGGTGATGGGCTCGCCCGATTCGCGCCGCTTTCACGACGGCATGGCCACTGATTTCCTCACGCAGATCGGCGCGCTCGCCAGCGCTGCGCTGAGCCGCCTGCTGCCGCGCTGAGCGTCCGTCACGTGACACCCGCCGACCCGATCGCCACCTATCTGTCGAGCCTCGAGCACGAGCGGCGGTTGTCGGCGCATACCTTGCGCGCCTATACACACGAACTCGACGAACTTAAAACGCTCGCGAACGGACGGCCGCTCGAAAGCCTCACCGCTACCGACATTCGCGGCGCCGTCGCGCGCGCGCATGCGGGCGGGCTGTCGGCGCGCTCGATCGGGCACCGGCTGTCGGCGTGGCGCGCGTTCTACCGCTGGCTAGCGGGACGCATCGAACTGCCCGCGAACCCGGTCGCGACGGTGCGCGCGCCCAAACGCGCGAAGACGCTGCCGAAAGCGCTCTCCGTCGACGACGCGCACCGGCTGATGGAAGCGCCCGCGACGGCCACAGCCGAAGGCGCGCGCGATCACGCGATGCTCGAACTGTTCTACTCGTCGGGCCTGCGCCTGTCGGAACTGGTCAACCTCGACGTGCATTTCTTCGACGCCGACGGCTATCGCTCGACCGGCTGGCTGAAACTCGACGAAGCGGAAGTCGAAGTGCTCGGCAAAGGCAACCGGCGGCGCACGGTGCCCGTCGGCAGCAAGGCGCTCGATGCGCTGCGCGCGTGGCTCGCCGTGCGCGGCGAGCTGCTGAAGCTCGATCCGCATCCGCTGTTCGTGTCGGCGCGCGGCAACCGGATGTCGCCGAATGTCGTGCGCGATCGCGTAAAGCGCATGGCGCTCACGGCGGGCATTCCCGCCAATGTTCATCCGCACGTGCTGCGCCATTCGTTCGCGACGCACGTGCTGCAGTCGAGCGGCGATCTGCGCGCAGTGCAGGAACTGCTCGGCCACGCGAGCATCGCCGCGACTCAGGTCTATACCGGCCTCGATTTCCAGCACCTCGCGCGCATCTACGATCAGGCCCATCCGCGCGCCAAAAAACGCGACTGACGCTGCCCGCGCCGCCAGTCATATCCGCTTTGCCGCTTCCGGCGGCATATTGTTCTGCTGAATCCTCACGAAGTCATGAATACCGTTACGCTCAAACCGTCGAAAGAGAAATCGCTGCTGCGCCGCCATCCGTGGGTCTACGCGAATGCGATCGACCGCGTCGACGGCAAGCCCGCCGCCGGCGCCACCGTGCTGGTGCGCGCGCACGACGGCCGCTTTCTCGCGCGCGCCGCGTACAGCCCGCATTCGCAGATCCGCGCGCGCGTCTGGAGCTTCGACGAAAGCGAACCCGTCGATCACGCGTTCTTCAAGCGCCGCGTGCAGAGCGCGCTCGCTCACCGTCAGTCGATGGTGCACAACACGGGCGCGACGCGGCTGATCTTCGGCGAAGCGGACGGCCTGCCGGGGCTGATCGTCGATTACTACATCCAGGACGACGATTCGAAGCGTGGCCAGATCGTTTGTCAGTTCATGGCAGCGGGCGTCGAAGCGTGGAAGGACGCGATCGTGCAGGCGCTGATCGGCGTGACGGGCTGCCCGAACGTCTACGAGCGTTCGGACGTGTCGATCCGCGAAAAGGAAGGGCTCGAACAGACGGTCGGCGTACTCGCCGGCGACGCACCACCCGAAACGCTGATTTCGAGCGAAAACGGCGTGCGCTATCACGTCGATGTGCGCAACGGCCACAAGACGGGTTTTTACGTCGATCAGCGCGACAACCGCGCGCTGGTGCAGGAACTGTCGAAAGACCGCGACGTGCTGAACTGCTTCTGCTACACGGGCGGCTTCTCGCTGGCGGCGCTCAAGGGCGGCGCGAAGCGCGTGGTATCGATCGATTCGTCCGGTGAAGCGCTGGCATTGGCGCAAGCAAACGTCACGGCCAACGGCTTCGACGCCGCGCGCGCCACCTGGCTCGACGCCGACGCCTTCAAGACGCTGCGCCGCCTGTACGACGACGGCGAGCGCTTCGACCTGATCGTGCTCGATCCGCCGAAATTCGCGCCGTCGCGCGAGCACGTGGACCGCGCCGCGCGCGCGTACAAGGACATCAACCTCACCGGCCTCAAGCTGCTGCGGCCGGGCGGCCTGCTGTTCACCTACTCGTGCTCGGGCGCGATCGATGCTGAACTGTTCCAGAAGATCGTCGCCGGCGCAGCCGCCGACGCGCGCGTCGATGCGCGCATTCTCAAGCGACTCGGCGCGGGCGTCGATCATCCGCTGCTGACGGCGTTCCCGGAAGGCGAATATCTGAAAGGCCTATTGTTGCAAATCGCCTGATCGCCCATAGTTAGGGCGTTATTTCCCTGGCGTTGACGGGGCTTTGGCCATGCAGCAGCGGCGCCCCGGCACTTATGCTTCAATATTCAGCTGAATTCATGCGGTTCGGGCCCTGCGCGCAGCGCGCGGTTCGCACCCCAGTTTGACGAACACAAGGCGACTTCACATGGCGAACAACATGATTCCCGTCACTATCCTGACCGGCTTCCTCGGCAGCGGCAAAACCACGCTGCTCAAGCGCATCCTGAACGAGAAGCACGGCATGAAGATCGCCGTGATCGAAAACGAGTTCGGCGAAGAAAACATCGACAACGACATCCTCGTGCAGGACACGGGCGAGCAGATCATCCAGATGAGCAACGGCTGCATCTGCTGCACGATTCGCGGCGACCTCGCGCGCGTGCTCGGCGATCTCGCCGCGCAGAAGCAGGAAGGCAAGGTGGACTTCGACCGCGTCGTGATCGAAACGACGGGCCTGGCCAACCCCGGCCCCGTCGCGCAGACCTTCTTCATGGATAACCAGATCGCCGACGAATTCCTGCTCGACGCGATCATCACGCTCGTCGACGCGAAGCACGCCAACGCACAACTCGACGAACACGAAGTCGTGCAACGCCAGGTCGGTTTCGCGGACCGCCTGTTCATCACGAAGTCCGATCTCGTCGACGAAAACGTAGTTGGCGATCTGCGCCACCGTCTGCTGCACATGAACCCGCGGGCGCAAATCCGCGTCGTGAATTTCGGCGAAGCGGACATCAAGGAAATCTTCGATCTGCGCGGCTTCAACCTGAACGCCAAGCTCGAAATCGACCCGGACTTCCTCGCCGAAGACGATCACGATCACGCGCATCACGACCATGACCACGATCACGATCATGACCACGCGAACTGCGATCACGATCACGGCCAGTGCGATCACGAAGGCCACGACCACGGCCATCATCATCACGCGCATCACGACGACAAGATCAAGTCGTTCGTTTTCCGCAGCGATCGCCCGTTCGATCCGAACAAGCTCGAAGACTTCCTCGGCGGCATTCTGCAGATTTATGGCGAGCGCCTGCTGCGCTACAAGGGCGTGCTGTACATGAAGGGCGTCGATCGCAAGGTCGTCTTCCAGGGCGTGCATCAGATGATGGGCAGCGACCTCGCGGCCAAGTGGCAACCCATCGAGAAAAAGACCAACAAGATGGTGTTCATCGGCATCGAGCTGCCGCAAGACCTGATCACCGACGGTCTTGAAGCCTGCCTCGTCTAAATCGTTCTACTGGCTGGGATGACTGCCTTTTAGCGTTCGTCCCAGCCGCCATCTGTTCGCTTCCCAACGCGAAAAACGCGTCAAAAGCGCGAGCGCGGCAATTTAAAAGCCCGTTTGCGGTCAAAGCACGTGAAAACCCTGTTACGAGAATACGTGTACGACCATCGCTTTTTAGTGAACAGCGCGTTATATTTTCACGATAAGTGGAGTTTGCGGCAGGGATTTCCCCCGCTTGCGGTTTCGTATTGTGATTCAGTTACAATACGGCCCCACTGGAGAAAGAGAACGATTTGCCCGGTGTAAAGCGCGTAGTCGCTTCGCAGCCGTGCCGGGCCGATAAACGGCGCCGGAAAATCTAATCCGGGGACATCGCCGATATGCCGGCCGGCCACACTCCGGCTTATAACGCGCTGCCGGGAAGCATTGCCTCAGGAGCATTGGAAGAATCGGTTTCCAGAGGAGTTCGGCCCCGCATCGGCGCTTCGGCGTCACGACAGCCCACCGTCCGTGTTCGCCGGCGCTCATTTGAGCGTCATCGAGGCGCCTTTGCGGGCAACACGAAAGTGCGGGCAATGATTTGCCTCACATTGACGAAGCAAGCCAGATGACGACGAAACGACTCTTGACCGAAGCCGAAATCCTGAAGATGAGCGACAAGGATTACATGAATGAGGATCAGCTCGCTTTCTTCAAGAACCGGCTCGAGCAGCTGCAGGCGGACATTCTCCGCAATGCCGGCCAGACCACCGAGAACCTCCGCGAAACCGTGATCGTGCCGGACCCGGCCGACCGCGCGACGATCGAGGAAGAGCATGCGCTGGAACTGCGCACGCGCGACCGCGAACGCAAGCTGCTGAAGAAGGTGCAGCAATCGATCGCACGGATCGAATCGGGCGACTACGGCTGGTGCGAAGAAACGGGTGAGCCGATCGGCATTCCCCGCCTGCTCGCGCGTCCGACCGCCACCCTGTCGCTCGAAGCACAGGAACGCCGCGAATTGCGCCAGAAGCTGTTCGGCGACTGATCGACGGGCGGCGCGGTTTTCGGGGTCCGCGCCCCAGATACGCTTCGTCAGAGGCGCACGGTGAACCGTGCGCCTCTTTTTTCTTTTCGGGCCGCGCTTTTATCCGTCCGCTCGCCGGCTTGCATACGCTAATCGGTAAATGCGCGCTGCATAATCTGACGCGTGCACGGCTCGTCAGCACCTTTTACCGCCGGCGAAGCCTCGACCGCGCATTTCTCAGTCTCCGCACCCTTTTCACCTTTTCTCGCGCCCGTTCGACTCCGGCTCTTGATATGGCAGCGTCCGCCCTAAAATAAATCCGACATGCGTTGCACGCGCGCGCGGCACCCAGCATCGCGCGCCGGCCGCTCTCGGATTCCGTGGTGGCGCATCGACGCCTCCGCGTCTGTCGACCAGAGTTAGCGCTTTAGCGCTTACTCTGGTCCCATGGCGAGTCGACCGGAGTTGGCGCTTCAGCGCTTACTCCGGTCCCTGGGCCAGTCGATCCAGAGTTGGCGCTTAGCGCTCACTCTGGTCCCACGCAAAGTATTTGCGGTTTTGGAAAAGGAACGCATATGGAGCAATTTCACGGCACGACGATCGTCTCCGTGCGCCGCGGCGACAAGGTCGCGCTCGGCGGCGACGGCCAGGTCACGCTGGGCAACATCGTCATGAAAGGCGGGGCGAAGAAGGTTCGCCGCATCTACAACGGCAAGGTGCTGGTCGGCTTCGCCGGCGGCACGGCCGACGCGTTCTCGCTGCTCGACCGCTTCGAAGCCAAGCTCGAAAAGCATCAGGGCAATCTCACCCGCGCCGCCGTCGAACTGGCGAAAGACTGGCGCACCGACCGCATGTTGCGCCGTCTGGAAGCGATGCTGATCACGGCCGACGCGACCACCACGCTGGTCATCACCGGCAACGGCGACGTGCTCGACCCGGAAGGCGGCATCTGCGCCATCGGCTCGGGCGGCGCGTACGCGCAGGCCGCCGCTAAGGCGCTCGCCGACAACACGGATCTTTCTCCGCGCGAGATCGTCGAAAAGTCGCTGGAGATCGCCGGCGACATGTGTATCTACACGAACCACAACCGCGTCATCGAGACAATCGAGTAAGGACACACGATGAGCACCATGACTCCCGCCGAGATCGTCTCGGAACTCGACAAGCACATCATCGGCCAGCATCGCGCGAAGAAAGCCGTCGCGGTTGCATTGCGCAACCGCTGGCGCCGCCAGCAGGTCGCCGACCCGCTGCGCCAGGAAATCACGCCGAAGAACATCCTGATGATCGGGCCGACGGGCGTCGGCAAGACGGAAATTGCGCGGCGCCTCGCCAAGCTCGCCGACGCGCCGTTCATCAAGATCGAAGCGACCAAGTTCACCGAAGTCGGTTACGTGGGCCGCGACGTCGACAGCATCGTGCGCGATCTGATTGAAATTTCCGTCAAGCAGACGCGCGAAACCGAAATGCGCAAGGTCCGCACAAAGGCGGAGGATCTCGCCGAAGATCGCATTCTCGATACGCTGCTGCCGGGCGCGCGCACGGTCGGCTTCGGCTCGGGTTCGGAATCGTCGGGCGGCGACGAATCGAACGCGACGCGTCAGACGTTCCGCAAGCGTATGCGCGAAGGTCTGCTCGACGACAAGGAAATCGAGCTCGACATCGAGATGCCGCAAACCACGATGGACATCATGGGGCCGCCGGGCATGGAAGACATGACCGAGCAGATCCGCTCGATGTTCGCGAACCTGGGCGGCGGCAAGAAAACGCGCCGCAAGGTCAAGGTGAAGGAAGCGCTCAAGCTCCTCACCGACGAAGAAGCCGCAAAGATGCTCAATGACGAAGAGGTCAAGACGAAGGCCGTGCAGAACGTCGAGCAGAACGGCATCGTGTTCCTCGATGAAATCGACAAGATCGCGTCGCGCAGCGAAGCCGGCGGCGGCGAGGTCTCGCGCCAGGGCGTGCAGCGCGATCTGCTGCCGCTCGTCGAAGGCACGACGATCAACACGAAGTACGGGATGGTGAAGACCGATCACATTCTGTTCATCGCGAGCGGCGCGTTCCATCTGGCGAAGCCGAGCGATCTGATTCCCGAACTGCAAGGGCGCTTTCCGATTCGCGTCGAACTGGATTCGCTGTCGGTGAAGGACTTCGAAGCGATTCTCGACGCCACCGACGCCAGCCTCGTCAAGCAATACCAGGCGCTGCTCGAAACGGAAGACGTCCACCTCGAATTCGCCGACGACGGCATCCGCCGTCTTGCGGAAATCGCTTACTCGGTGAACGAGAAGACGGAAAACATCGGCGCGCGCCGTCTTTATACGGTGATCGAAAAGCTGCTCGAGGAAGTCTCGTTCTCGGCGGGGAATCATGCCGGCAAGAACGTGATGATCGACGCGGCGTATGTCGATCGCGCGTTGAACGAGGTCGCCCAAGACGAGGACCTGTCGCGCTACGTGCTGTAACGCGCGTCGTTACACCGGCGAACAGCCAAACGAAAGGGCGGCGCTCCGCAAGGAGCGCCGCCCTTTTTCATGCTCGTCCGCGAAAGATTAGGGCAAGGTCACTGCTTGACCGGCCGCTTCGCGAGCTTGCGCTGCAACGTGCGCCGGTGCATGTTCAGCGCGCGCGCCGTCGCCGAAATGTTGCCGCCGTTTTCCGCGAGCACGCGCTGGATGTGCTCCCACTCCAGCCGCGCGACCGATAGCGGCGTCGGATTTTCGATCGCCTCTTCGGCCTGCAACGCACTCGCTTCCGTTTGCAGCGCGGAGAGGATCGTTTCCACGTTCGCGGGCTTCGCCAGATAGTTATCCGCGCCGTCCTTCACCGCCTGAACGGCCGTCGCGATGCTCGCATAGCCCGTCAGCACCAGCATCCGCGCGTTCGGTTGGAGGTCGCGCAGCGGCGCGACGAGATTCAGCCCGGAGTCGTTGCCCAGATGCAGATCGACGGTGATCTGCCCGAACTTCTGCTGATTCGCGAGGCGAATCGCTTCGTCGGCGTTGTGCGCTTCGGACACCGTGAAGCCGCGACGCGTCAGACCGCGCGCGAGGATGCCGGAGAACACTTCGTCGTCGTCGATGACCAGAAAATTCTTATCGCTCATGCTTGCTTCTCCGTATTGGACGACGCGGCGCCCTGCCGGCCCGCGCCCGTTTGCTCGCGGGCCAAAGGCAACCGCAATACTGCGCGCGTGCCGCGCGGCTTGGTTTCGTTGACGTCGGTGAGCTCAATCGATCCGCCCAGCCGCGCCGCCGCCGAAAACGCCAGATACAGCCCGACGCCATGTCCGCCCTGCGTGCTGTCGACGGGCGCCGCGCCCAGCAAGCCGCGCAGCGACGCCGGCACGCCCGGACCGGCGTCGCAGACTTCGAAGTCGATCGAATCGTTGTCGGCGAGCGTCGCGGCGAGCGTCACGTGATCGCGGCTCGCGCGCGCGGCGTTGTCGAGCAGGATGGTGAGAATCTGGCTGATGGCGACGGTGTCGTCGACACTGACGTTCGCGGGCGGCTCGCCGAGGCGCTCGAACTTAACGTGCGGATGGCGCAAGCGCCACTGGTCGACGAACGAATCGAGCCATTCGTCGACCAGTTGGCGACTGCCTTGCGTCGATGCGCGGCTGCGCAGGCGCGCGAGCGCCGACGTGCATAGCGTCATCTGCTGGTCGAGGATGTCGAGGTCGGCGGAATAGGGCTTCAGACCTTCGTCGCTACGGGCGGCATCGCGCAGTTCTTCCGTGAGCATCGCGATCGTCGACAGCGGCGTGCCCATTTCATGCGCGACTGTCGCGGCCTGCACGCCGAGCGCCACCGCGCGCTCGTCGCGCAGCAGACGCTGTTGCGCATCGCCGAGCGCCGCGTCGCGTTGACGCAGCCCGCGCGACATGCGCGCCACGAACCACGCGATCAGGCCGACGCTGACCATGAAGTTCACCCACATGCCGGCGCGGTAGTAGTCGAACAGATTCGCAGGATTGTCGAGATTGAGCGGCACCGATTCGAAGCCGAGCACCGCGTAGCACGCCACGGCGAACGCGGCGAGCCACGCCATCAGCTGCCAGGGCAGCACGGCGGCCGCAATCGCCAGTGACGGCAGATACAACGAGACGAAAGGATTGGTCGTGCCGCCCGACAGAAACAGCAGCGCGGACAGCGCGCCGAGATCGACCCACAGTTGCCCGAACAGCTCGAGGTTCGACTCGGGCTTCTGGCTCGCGACGCGCAGCCACGTCAGCGCGTTGAAAATCACTTCGAGCCCGATGATGAGCAGCATGGCCGGCAACGGCAGCTTGACGCCGACAAAGGTCTGGACGAACGCAATCGTCACGAGTTGCCCGATGATGGCAAGACTGCGTAGCCAGAAGAGATGCCCGAGGTTGACCCGGCCGGTAACGGTTATGCGGTGCATCCTGCAAGTTTATCTGTTGGGAGGGGTCTGATTCATCTAGCGAATGATCGGAACTATAGTGGTCTTTATCGTTTCCGGCGCGGCTGACAATCTCCACCCACAAATGCGTAAAACAACAGTTGATCCACATCAAGTTCTTTTGGATTCCTTCCAGACATTCCTGCGTCACGCTGTCGCAGCGCTCCACCAGGGCGACCGGCAAGCCCACGACATCTGGCTCCAGGCCGCTTCCCATCTGTTTCCAACCACTCCCGATTCGCTCGATGAAATGACGCAGCAGCTCGTCGCCGGAGGACGCGGCGTCGAGGCGGAGACGATTGCCCGCGCTTTCGCCGCGCTCGCGCCGCACGATCCCCGAGCGCTCTTTCGCCTGGGTCTCACACTCCAATTGATGAACCGGCACGGCGATGCCGTCGCGCCCTACCGTGACGCGCTCGCCATCGACCCCGACCTGCATAGCCTGCGCAACAATCTGGCAAGCGCGTTGATGTGGACGAATCCGGCTTCGGCGGAAGCGAATGAACTGCTGACGGCCGCGCTCCACCAGAATCCCGCCGATGCGAACGCGTGGGTCAATCTCGGCAAGTCGCACCTCGCCCGCTTCGACCTCGACCGTGCGCTCGAAGCCGAACGGCATGCAGTCAATCTTCAGCCCGACAACCCGGTCGTGCTCGGCAATCACGGGCAGACACTCCGCGAAGCGCAGCAATGGGAAGACGCCGAGCGCTTCACATTGGCCGCGCACCGCGCCGCGCCGGACAAGCCGTCGCACCTGTCCAACCTGAGCATGATCCACCTGCTGCGCGGCAATTACGCCGACGGCTGGCGCGAGCACGAAGCGCGCTGGGAGGGATCGAAGGAACTGGCGGGCAAACGCCCCGTGCTGCCGGGGGCCGCCTGGCGTGGCGAATCGCTGGCAGGCAAGACGCTGCTGCTTTGGGGCGAACAGGGGATGGGCGATCTGCTGCAATTCTGCCGCTATGTTCCGATGCTGGCCGAGCGCGTGCATCGCGAAGGCGGACGCCTTGCCTGGAACTCGTTTCCGCAAATGGGCGCGCTGCTCGGACGCTCGCTCGCGCAACACGCCGACGAGTTCACGCTGGGCGGCGGCGTCGAGCAGTTGCCGAAATTCGACTATGAGATTTCGCTGCTTACGCTGCCCATGCTGTTCGATACGCGCGAAGCAACGATCCCGTCGACTGTTCCGTATCTGCAAGCCGATCCGCAAGCCGTCGACGCATGGCGTCAACGCCTCGCCGGTGAAAAGCGGCTGAAGGTCGGACTTGTGTGGACGGGCAGCCACGGGCACCAACGCAATCCGTACCGCCGCGTCGGCCTGGAACGTTATGTCGACGCCTTCCGCGAGCTCGACAACGTCGCCTTTTATTCGCTGCAGCCCGGCGCCGCAGCCGAAGTGGCGGCAGCCCGCACGGCAGGACTGGATATCGCCGACCACACGGCCGAATTCAAAACCTTCGACGACACTGCCGCCTATCTCGGCGCGCTCGATCTGGTGATCACCGTGTGCACGTCCGTCGCGCATCTGAGCGGCGCAATCGGGCAGCGCACGTGGGTGCTGCTCGACGTCAATCCGCATTGGGTGTGGCTGCTCGATCGCACCGACAGCCCGTGGTATCCGAGCGCGACCTTGTACCGGCAGCCGCAGTTTGCGCAGTGGGAGCCGGTGTTCGACAAACTGACGCGCGATCTCGCGGCGCTGGCAGATTCGCGCAAATAGCCGCGCACCACGCCCGCTCGCCGGGGATGCTTCAGTCCGGCGTGGATGTGGCGCTTCCTTCCATTGCGCGCGTCCGCGCGATTGCATCGGCCAGACATTCGGGGCATAGACAGCCGGTGCTGGTGTCGAGCACGTCGGTGGGCAACGCGGGCATCGATACGCACCAGCATGCTTCACGGCCTCCGCGCGCGCCGCAGTCGAACACACGGCGGCAGCGCGGGCAGCGAGCGCTCGACGTTGCGGAAGATCCAATCGATTCGGATGGGGACGGATTCATGACAACGGGATGAAACCGGTCAGTGGATTCAAACATAATGCCACTTCCGGCCAGTCAGCAAAACGCCTGCCCGCTCGCCGCCCGGCTTTCCCGGCAGCCGGCCTTTCCTGTTGCGGAAGAGAACTTACCCGCCGGGCAATGGCCCAAACCTTCCGTCGCACCGCTGCAAATTCCGGCGTGAACGACACGTCCGTCGCCCGTAAAATCCACTTTGCCGCACTGCGGCACAACGGCCACGATCGCCGCGACGGCACACATCAGTTTCACTATTGCACCGCGCCAGTTGTGTACAATCCGGCGTTGTTTTCACCGTTTCCGTGTCCGAGCCGCCGCCATGTCCGAGACTCCCGACCTGTCCCAGATCGCCCCCACGCTGAAGGCTGAAATTCTCGCCGAGGCGCTGCCCTATATTCGCCAGTATCACGGCAAGACCGTCGTCATCAAGTACGGCGGCAACGCGATGACGGAAGAGCGCCTGAAACAGGGCTTCGCGCGCGACGTGATCCTGCTGAAGCTGGTCGGCATCAACCCGGTGATCGTGCACGGCGGCGGTCCGCAGATCGATCAGGCGTTGAAGAAGATCGGCAAACAGGGCACGTTCATCCAGGGCATGCGCGTCACCGACGAAGAGACGATGGAAGTCGTCGAATGGGTGCTGGGCGGCGAAGTGCAGCAGGACATCGTCACGCTGATCAACCACTTCGGCGGTCACGCAGTTGGCCTGACGGGCAAGGACGGCGGCCTGATCCACGCGCGCAAGCTGCTGATGCCGGACCGCGACAACCCCGGTCAGTACATCGACATCGGTCAGGTCGGCGAAGTCGAGGCGATCAACCCCGCCGTCGTGAAGGCGTTGCAAGACGACGCGTTCATCCCCGTCATTTCGCCCATCGGCTTCGGTGAAGACGGCCTGTCGTACAACATCAACGCGGACCTCGTCGCGGGCAAGCTGGCCGTCGTGCTGAACGCGGAAAAGCTCGTCATGATGACGAACATCCCCGGCGTGATGGACAAGGAAGGCACGCTGCTGACCGATCTGTCCGCGCGCGAGATCGACGCGCTGTTCGCCGACGGCACGATCTCGGGCGGCATGCTGCCGAAGATCTCGTCGGCGCTCGACGCCGCCAAGAGCGGCGTGCGTTCGGTGCACATCATCGACGGCCGCATTGAGCATTCGGTGTTGCTCGAAATTTTGACGGAACAGCCGTTCGGCACGATGATCCGCTCGCACTGAGCGCCGCCGTCACGTTACGCATCACGCAGACTCACGCTTCACGCGAAGCACGGCACGCTGGCCGCCGTGCTTCGCAGAAGGCATACTGGCCTTCCGTCTCTCGCGCAGCAGGTTGCGCTGTCTTACGCTTCCCCTTTTGCACGCATCGCGCGCCGCCCGCCTCGCACGGCAACGGAGCACCTCGCGCGCTACATTCAATCACGCCGCAACATCATGCGCACTTTCCGTCCGAAGCGCCGTCGGCCGCAGATTCACGCCGGCACGCCCGTCTGGCTGTTCGATCTCGACAACACGCTGCATCACGCGTCGCACGCGATCTTCCCGGCCATCAACACCGCGATGACGCAGTACATCATCGATGCGCTGCAAGTCGAGCGCGACGAAGCGAACCGTCTGCGCACCGGCTACACGCAGCGCTACGGCGCGGCGCTGCTCGGCCTCACGCGCCATCATGACGTCGATGCGCACGACTTCCTCGACTACGTCCACACGTTCCCCGATCTGCGCGCGATGCTGCGCAGCGAGCGCGGCCTGAAGCGTCTCGTCGACGCGCTGCCGGGCCGCAAAATCGTGCTGACCAACGCGCCCGAAGCGTATGCGCTCGACGTGTTGAAAGAGCTTGGCATCGAGCGGCTGTTCGAGCGCGTGATCGCCATCGAGCATATGCGCGACCGCCGCTTCTGGCGCGCCAAGCCCGATCACGCGATGCTGCGCCGTGCGATGCGCGACGCGCACGTGCGTCTCTCGGACGCGGTACTTGTCGAAGACACGCGCAGCCATTTGAAGAACTACCGGCGGCTCGGCATCCGCACGGTGTGGATCGTCGGCCACCTGCCGCGGCCGGCCCGCGCGGACGGCTCGCTTGCGCGACTGCCGGGCACGGGTCGCCCGCACTATGTCGACCATCGCATTCGTTCGCTAAAATCGTTGAGACTGGGCACTCGCCCAGGAAGGCCGATCGAACCATTCACGGAGCATCCGGCCTGGCGATAACAGGGACGACAGACATGCAGCCTATCCGCAAGCATGACGAGGACGTAACCGAAGACCAAACCGCCGCACCGCGCTCGACGCGCCTGAAACCGGGCGAGCGGCGCGTGCATATCCTCCAGACGCTGGCCGCGATGCTGGAGGCCCCGAAGAACGAAAAAATCACCACGGCGGCGCTGGCCGCGCGCATCGGCGTGTCGGAAGCGGCGCTGTACCGCCATTTCGCGAGCAAGGCGCAGATGTTCGAAGGGCTGATCGAGTTCATCGAGCAGACGCTCTTCGGGCTCATCAACCAGATCATCGCGAAAGAGCCGAACGGCGTGCTGCAGGCGCGCGCGATCGCGCTGATACTACTCAACTTTTCAGCGAAGAATCCTGGCATGACACGGGTGCTGACCTGCGAAGCGCTCGTCGGCGAACACGAGCGGCTCATCGAGCGCGTCAACCAGTTGCTCGAACGCGTCGAGGCGTCGCTAAAGCAATGTCTGCGGCTCGGCTTGATGGACGCGTCGAGCCACGCCGAACACAGTGCGATCCCGCTGCCCGCCGACTACGATCCCGTGGCGCGCGCGAGCCTTTTACTCAGCTACATCATCGGGCGCTGGCATCGATTCGTGCGCAGCGGTTTCTCGCGCGCGCCGATCGAACAGGCCGACGCGCAATTGCGCCTCATCCTCCAGTAAGACGGGCCGACGAGAGACGCGGCGCATTTTCCGCTATACTTTGCGCTTGACCGTTCTTGACGGTCCAGAATTGCACAACGCGCCGATTTGCTGACTCGATTGCGGGCGCGCGAACCAGCGGATGGAGTTCATCCATCCCGGTTCACTATAAATGCGGCTAAAGAGGTCGTCAGCCGCGCACACGTTCCTTCCGCGCCATCGCCGACACCATTTAGCCGCCCCATGTCAGAAGGCGGAATGAATGGAATCGATCGGGATCGTCACTCCACAAACAATGCATTTCTCCGAGCCGCTGCGCCTGCAGAACGGCAGCTCGCTCTCGAACTACGACCTCGTCGTCGAAACGTACGGCACGCTCAATGCCTCGCGCAGCAACGCCGTGCTCGTTTGCCACGCGCTCAACGCGTCGCATCACGTGGCGGGCGTCTACGCGGATGATCCGAAGAACGTCGGCTGGTGGGACAACATGGTCGGCCCCGGCAAGCCGCTCGACACTAACCGCTTCTTCGTGATCGGCGTGAACAATCTCGGTTCGTGCTTCGGCTCGACGGGCCCGATGAGCATCGATCCGTCGACGGGCCGTCCGTACGGCGCGAGCTTCCCCGTCGTGACGGTCGAAGACTGGGTGAACGCGCAGGCGCTCGTCGCCGACACGTTCGGCATCGAGAAATTCGCGGCGGTGATGGGCGGCAGTCTCGGCGGCATGCAGGCGCTCGCGTGGAGCATGATGTATCCGGACCGGCTCGCGCATTGCATCGTCGTTGCATCGACGCCGAAGCTCTCCGCGCAGAACATCGCATTCAACGAAGTGGCGCGCTCGTCGATCCTGTCGGACCCGGACTTTCACGGCGGCAACTACTACGCGCACGGCGTGAAGCCCAAGCGCGGCTTGCGCGTCGCGCGAATGATCGGCCACATCACCTATCTGTCCGATGACGACATGGCCGCGAAGTTCGGCCGCGCGCTGCGTCGCGCGGAAGGTGCCGAAGACGCCTACAACTTCAACTTCGACGTCGAGTTCGAAGTGGAATCGTATCTGCGCTACCAGGGCGACAAGTTCGCCGACTACTTCGATGCGAACACCTATCTGCTGATCACCCGCGCACTCGATTACTTCGATCCCGCCAAAGCTTACGACGGCGATCTCACGGCAGCGCTCGCGCATACGAAGGCGAAGTATCTGATCGCGAGCTTCACGACCGACTGGCGTTTCGCACCCGCGCGCTCGCGCGAACTGGTGAAGGCGCTGCTCGATCACAAGCGCCAGGTCACGTACGGCGAAATCGACGCGCCGCACGGCCACGACGCTTTCCTCCTCGACGACGCGCGCTATCACAACCTGATGCGCGCCTACTACGAACGCATTGCTGCAGAGGTCAACGCATGAACCAGCGCGCTCTCGATTATCTTGCGACGCGGCCAGACTTCCGCGCGATCGCCCGCTGGGTCGAGCCACGCGGAACGGTGCTCGATCTCGGCTGCGGCGACGGCTCGCTGCTGTCGCTGCTGATGGAAGAACTCGAAGTGACGGGCTACGGCATCGAGATCAACGACGCCGGCGTGCTCGCTTCGACGAAGAACGGCATCAACGTGATCCAGCAGAATCTGGAAGACGGCTTGCGCCTGTTCGAAGACGGCAGCTTCGATTTTGCGATCCTTTCTCAAACGCTGCAGACCATTCACCAGACGGCCGCGATCCTGCGCGAGACGGTGCGCGTCGGCAAGGAATGCATTGTTTCGTTTCCAAATTTCGGATTCTGGACGCACCGGCTGTCCGTTTTGCAGGGTCGCATGCCCGTGTCGAAGTCGCTGCCTTATCAGTGGCACAACACGCCGAACGTGCGCGTGCTGACCATCAAGGATTTCGAGGCGCTCGCGCCGGAAGTCGGTATCGAAATTCTCGATCGCGTCGTGCTGCATGGCGGCCAGCAGGTGCGATGGGGCGTGAACTGGCGTGGTAGTCTTGCGGTCTATCGCGTCAAGAAAAGCTAACGTCACTCATCTCATGTCGAACCCGCCACACGAGGCGCCTGCACTAACCGCTCACGAAGAACATCCCGGCTGGCGCGCGTTTCTCAACGCGCGCATGCTGATCTGCGTTTTCCTCGGCTTCACGTCGGGGTTGCCGCTGTTCACCCTCGTCTATCTCGTCCAGGCCTGGCTGCGCTCAGAAGGCGTGAACCTGAAGGAAATCGGCCTGTTCGCGCTGATCCAGTTTCCCTATACGTGGAAATTCCTCTGGGCGCCGCTGATGGACCGCTACGTGCCGAGTCTGCCCGGCTGGCGGCCGGGGCGCCGGCGCGGCTGGATGCTCTTCACGCAGATTCTGGTCGCCGGCGCGATCGCGTCGCTTGGCATCGTCTCGCCGCGCGATTCGATCTGGACGGTTGCCGCTCTGACCGCGCTCGTCGCGTTCTTCGGCGCGAGCTCGGATATCGTGATCGACGCGTATCGGCGCGAACTGTTGCATGACACCGAGCAAGGTCTCGGCAATGCGGTGCACGTGAACGCGTACAAGATCGCGGCGCTCGTGCCCGGCTCGCTCGCGCTGATTCTCTCGGACCATCTGCCATGGGCGACCGTGTTCATCGTGACGGCCGCGTTCATGCTGCCGGGCATGGTGATGACGCTCGTCGTGCGCGAGCCCGAAGTACACGGCAAGCCGCCGAAGAACCTGCGCGAAGCGATCGTCGAACCGTTTCATGAATTCATCACGCGCGACGGCTGGCGCGGTGCGCTGTTCGTGCTCGGCTTCATCTTCCTGTACAAGCTCGGCGATACGATGGCGACCACGCTGTCCACGTCGTTCTTTCTCGACATCGGCTTTTCGCGCACGCAGATCGGCGTGATCGCAAAGACGACGGCGTTCGGCGCGAGTCTCGCG
Organism: Paraburkholderia sp. PGU19; assembly: GCF_013426915.1. Taxonomy (GTDB): domain Bacteria; phylum Pseudomonadota; class Gammaproteobacteria; order Burkholderiales; family Burkholderiaceae; genus Paraburkholderia. The sequence continues at coordinate 60,065 of NZ_AP023179.1, read as the reverse complement.
GGCGGCATCATCGGCGGGATTGCGCTGATGCGTATCGGCATCGGTCGCGGCTTGTGGATCTTCGGCATCCTGCAGATGGTGTCGACGCTCGGCTTCGCATGGCTCGCGCATGTCGGGCCGACGTCGCCGGGACTCACCGTCGTGTACGACATCGCCGTCGCGCTCAGCGCGGGCACGACGAAACTGCTGTCGCTGCTCGGCATCGGCTGGACGGTGCAGCTCGATCCGATGTCGGTGGCGCTCGCGCTCGTGTACGGCTTCGAAACGTTCACCACCGGGCTCACGCTCGCCGCGTTCACCGCGTATATCGCGAGCACGACCGACCCTCGCTATACGGCGACACAGTTCGCGCTCTTCACGTCGCTGGCTTCGGTGCCGCGCACGCTGGCGTCGGCGGCAAGCGGTTTCGTGGTCGCGAAGATCGGCTGGTTCGACTACTTCATTGTCTGCACGGCGCTTGCTATACCGGGCATGCTACTGTTGTTCCGGATCGCCCCTTGGAGAAAGCAGTCGTGATGGTGTTTGCGTCGCGGCGCGCCGTCATGGGTCCGGCTTCGCGCGCCGCTTTCCGTCGATCGCCTGCATATCGCATACGCGGGCGTACCCGTGCGCTGCATCTGGCCGTTCTCGCCGCGTGCGCGGCGTTCGGCGTGATGTCGCCGTGGCAGGCGTGCGCAGCCGAATCGACGTCGAACGTCGGCGCGCCGCCCGCTGCGAATGCGCCTGCAGCGCCAACCACGCCTTCGACGCCTTCCGCGCCAAAGTCGGATGCGGCGCCGTCCACCACGTCGGGCGCATCCGCGCCGTCGAACGCAGGCACAGCGACGCCGCCAACGCCCGTGACGGCTCGCACGCCGGCACCCACGCCCCCCCGCCACCGCCCTTCGTGCCGAACCTGCAATTGCGCTATGGCGGCTACGCCGTGTTCCGCAATCTGATTCCGTCGCCGATGCTCGAAGCGCAATCGGCTGAGGAATTTGATCAGATCGCGCGCGGCGCCGAGCACATGAGCCGGCTCTATCCGTCATCGGACCCGCACGTGAAGCGCGTGCAGTCGATCGTCGACAAGCTGGTTCCGTATTCGCTGAAATGGAACGACCGCGCGAAGAACTGGAAGTGGGATATCGCGGTGCTGCGTTCGCCGGACATTCGTGTGTACTGTCTGCCAGGCGGCAAGATCGTCGTGTATGGCGGCATGCTCGACAAGGTCAAGCTCAACGACAACGAACTCGGCATGCTGCTCGGCCATGAAATTGCCCACGCGCTGCGCGAGCACGCGCGCGAGCGTCTCGGCGAACAGCAGGCCGGGCAACTCGGATCGGGGACGATTCCGCAACTCTTCGGTCTCGCCGATCTCGGCGAAGCGCCGCTCGGCATCGGCACACAGTTGCTGGAAATGAAGTATGAACGCGCGGACGAAACGGAAGCTGATGTGATCGGCAGCGACATTGCATCGCGTGCCGGTTACGATCCGCGCGCGGCAATCACGCTTTGGGACAAGCTCGCGGTCGCGACACGCAACAACCGCGATCAGGGCTTCATCTACGTGCACCCGTACAACGCGGCACGCCGCGCGGACATCATGAAGCGGCTCGCCGACATGCTGCCGCTGTACGCGAAAGCCGTCGGCAAGACCGTCGATGCGTTGCCCGACTATGCGGGCATCGGCCGCCCGCACCGTACGACCGCGAACGACTGACGCCGCTTTCGCTTATTTCTTCGCAATCTTGTGCCCGTAGTCGACGGTCACGGGCGCGTGATCGCTGAACTTGATATCGCGGAACACGTCGACGCGCTTCGCCGTCGCCGCAATGCCCGGCGTCGCGATCTGGTAATCGATACGCCACCCCACGTTCTTCGCATACGCCTGGCCGCGATTGCTCCACCACGTGTATTGCTCGGGCCGCTGGTCGAGCGTGCGAAACACGTCCACATAGCCGACATCGTCGAACAGCTTCGTGAGCCACGCGCGCTCTTCCGGCAGGCAGCCCGAGTTCTTCTGGTTGCCCTTCCAGTTCTTGATGTCGATTTCCTTGTGCACGATGTTCACGTCGCCGCACAGGATCACTTCGCGCTCTTTCGATAACTCCGTGAGATGCGGCATGAACTCGTCCATGAAGCGGTACTTCGCCTGCTGACGCTCGTCGCCGCTCGAACCCGACGGCACATACACCGAAATCACCGACAGATTGCCGAAGCGCGCTTCCACGTAGCGGCCTTCGGGATCGAACTCTTCGCTGCCGAAGCCGATCACGACTTCATCCGGCTCGTGACGCGTATAGAGACCCGCGCCGCTGTAACCCTTCTTCACCGCATGCTGGAAATAGCCGGTGAAACCATGCGGCGCGAGGAATTCAGGCGTCATGTCGTCCTGCGAGCATTTGATTTCCTGCACGCACACGACGTCGGCCTTCTGCTCGCCGAACCACTCGAAAAAGCCCTTCTTGGCCGCCGAACGGATGCCGTTCAGGTTGGCGGTGATCACACGCAACATGTTTTTCCTTCGTTATGTATTCGTCTATTCGACAAGGTGAAGATCATTCGACTATCACGCCCTTCAGCGATTCTTTCGCCGGCGGGAATTCGAGCTTGAGTGACTCGAACGCGCGCAGCAGCAATTCGCCGACCATCACGTTGCGATGCGTCTTCGAGTCCGCGGGAATCACGTACCACGGCGCGTAATCCGTCGAGGTCGCGGCGAGCGCTTCCTCGTACGCGTCCTGATACTTGTCCCACAGCTTGCGCGCGTCGAGATCGGAGACGTCGAATTTCCAGTGCTTGGTCGGATCGTCGATACGCGCCTGCAAGCGCTCGCGCTGCGCGTCCTTCGATATGTGCAGCATGCATTTGATGATCGTCGTGCCGTTTTCCGCGAGCATCAGCTCGAAGTCGCGAATGTGCCGGTAGCGGCGCAGGCGCGCGTCCTTGTCCATCGAACCGAGCACGACGGGCACGAGCACGTCTTCGTAATGGCTGCGGTTGAAGATCGTCAGTTCACCGGCGGCGGGCGCCTGCGAATGCACGCGCCACAGGAAGTCGTGCGCAAGCTCGGTGAGCGTCGGCGCCTTGAACGGCACGATGCGCAAGCCAAGCGGATCGACTTCATGAAACACCGCGCGGATCGTGCCGTCCTTGCCGCTCGTGTCCATGCCTTGCAGCACGAGCAGGACGCGCTGCACGCGCTGCGCGTGCAGGCGTTCCTGCTGCGCATCCAGCGCGGCGCCGATCTCGGCGAGCCGTTCGCGGTCGGTATCTTTCGATCCCGTCGAAAACGGCTTCGAGGAAGGATCGATGCTGGCGAGTGAAAACTTCGCCTTGTCGTTCCCGTCGAAAAGGGGCACCCGGTAATCGTCGAAACCGTTCTTCTTAGCCATCGTTGTTCCTCCTGTGCGGCGGGCAGTCACGTCGAATGGAAAAGCAAACGGGCCGTTGCGCGACTTTCGATGCGACAACAGCCCGTCATGGTCCCGCATGCGACATGCCGCACGCGAAGCCCCGTACCACTACGACACTCAGCCCAGCTTCTTCTTCAACAGCTCGTTGACCTGCTGCGGATTCGCCTTGCCCTTGGTCGCCTTCATCGCCTGGCCGATCAGCGCGTTGAACGCCTTTTCCTTGCCCGCGCGGAATTCCTCGACCGACTTCTGGTTCGCGGCGAGCACTTCGTCGATGATCGCTTCGAGCGCGCCCGTATCCGAAATCTGCTTGAGACCCTTCGCTTCGATGATGCGGTCGGCGGCGGTGTCATCCGAGGCTTTCTCTTCCCAGATCGCGAGGAAAATTTCCTTCGCGATCTTGTTCGAGATCGTGCCGTCAGCGATGCGTTGCAGAACGAGCGCGAGTTGCGCAGCCGACACCGGGCTGTTCGCGATGTCGAGGTCTTCGCGGTTGAGTTGCGACGACACTTCGCCCATCAGCCAGTTTGCCGCGACCTTCGCCTGCGCTGCGCCGACCTTCGCGACGACGGCTTCGTAGTACGCGGCCATCGCCTTGCTCGACGTGACGACACCTGCATCGTACGGTGTGAGACCGTATTGCTCGACGAAACGCTGCTGCATCGCCGCCGGCAGTTCCGGCAATTCGCCCCGCACGCGCTCGACCCACGACGAATCGATCACCAGCGGCATCAGATCGGGATCGGGGAAATAGCGGTAATCGTGCGCGTCTTCCTTGCTGCGCATCGAACGCGTTTCGCGCTTGTCGGGATCGTACAGACGCGTTTCCTGCACCACCGTGCCGCCGTCTTCGATCAGTTCGATCTGGCGACGCACTTCGTATTGAATCGCTTCTTCGAGGAAGCGGAACGAGTTCAGGTTCTTGATTTCGGCGCGCGTGCCGAATTCCTTCTGGCCGACAGGCCGCACCGACACGTTCGCGTCGCAGCGGAAAGAGCCTTCCTGCATATTGCCGTCGCAAATGCCCAGCCACACGACGAGACCATGCAACGCCTTCGCATACGCAACCGCTTCCGCTGCGCTGCGCATTTCCGGCTCGGTGACGATTTCGAGCAATGGCGTGCCCGCGCGATTCAGGTCGATGCCCGTCATGCCCGCGAAGTCTTCGTGCAGCGACTTGCCCGCGTCTTCTTCGAGGTGGGCACGCGTCAGATTCACCGTCTTTTCGTACGCTTCCTTGCCGGCCTTTTCGTTGGCAGGCACCTGAATCGTGATCTGGCCGCCCTGGACGACAGGAATCTCGTACTGGCTGATCTGATAGCCCTTCGGCAGATCAGGGTAGAAATAATTCTTGCGCGCGAAGATGCTGCGCGGCGCGATCGTCGCGTCGATGGCGAGACCGAACTGGATCGCGCGCTCGACAGCGCCCCGGTTCATCACGGGCAGCACACCCGGCAATGCCAGGTCGACGGGGCAGGCCTGCGTGTTCGGCGCGGCGCCGAACTGCGTGGCCGCGCCCGAGAAAATCTTCGAGACCGTCGACAGCTGCGCGTGGGTCTCGAGACCGATAACGACTTCCCATTGTGTTGCCATGCTTAAACTCCCGCCGGCGCCTTGCGATGCCAGTCCGTGACGCGCTGGAACGCGTCCGCCACTTGCAGCATGCGTGCTTCGTTGAAATAGTTGCCGATGATCTGCAAGCCAACCGGACGCTGCGCATTCGCGCCCGCGCCAAAGCCGCACGGCACGCTCATGCCCGGCAAACCGGCAAGGCTCACCGACAGCGTGTAGATATCCGCGAGATACATCTGCACGGGATCGTCGCCCTTCGCGCCGATATCCCATGCGACGGAAGGCGCCACCGGGCCCATGATCACGTCGCACTGCTTGAACGCTTCCTGGAAATCCTGCGCGATGATGCGGCGGATCTTCTGCGCCTGCAGGTAGTACGCGTCGTAGTAGCCGTGCGACAGCACATACGTGCCGACCAGAATGCGGCGCTTCACTTCGGGGCCGAAGCCTTCGGCGCGCGACTTCTTGTACATGTCGAGCAGATCGCGATACTCGGCCGCGCGATGGCCGTAACGCACGCCGTCGAAACGCGACAGGTTCGACGACGCTTCCGCCGGCGCGATCACGTAGTACACGGGAATCGACAGTTCTGTTTTCGGCAGCGACACTTCGACGAGCGTCGCGCCGAGCGCTTCGTATTGCTTCAACGCGGAATCGATAGAGGCGCGCACGTCATCGGCGAGGCCCGCGCCGAAGTATTCCTTCGGCAAGCCGATGCGCAGGCCCGCGAGCGGCTTGTCAGCCGCGTTGCCCGTGCCCGACCATGTCTGGCCGACATAGCGTGTGTAGTCTTCGTGAGCGTGCGTGAGGCTTGTCGAGTCGCGCTCGTCGAAGCCACCCATTGCGTTGAGCAGCAGCGCGCAGTCGGCGGCCGTCTGCGCCATCGGACCGCCCTGATCGAGCGACGACGCAAACGCGATCATCCCGTAACGCGACACGCGCCCGTACGTCGGCTTGATGCCTGTGATGCCCGAGAACGACGCCGGTTGACGGATCGAACCGCCCGTGTCCGTGCCCGTCGCGGCGGGCGCGAGGCGCGCGGCGACAGCCGCCGCCGAACCACCCGACGAACCACCCGGCACGGCCTTGCGATCCCACGGGTTCTGCACCGGACCGAAGTACGAGTTCTCGTTCGACGAGCCCATCGCGAACTCGTCCATATTGGTCTTGCCGACGCACACCATGCCCGCGCGCGCGATCCGCTCGACGACCGTTGCATCGAACGGGCTCGTGTAGTTTTCGAGCATCTTCGAGCCGGCCGTGGAGCGCCAGTTGCGCGTGACGAACACGTCCTTGTGCGCGATGGGCAGGCCCGTCAGCGGACCGGCGTTGCCGGCGGCGATCAGCGCGTCGGCGGCTTGCGCCTGCGCGAGCGTCTGCTGCGCATCGACGTGAACGAAGGCGTTCAGCGCCTTGTGATCGTCGATCCGTTTCAGATACGTCTGCGCCAGTTCGACCGCGGAGCATTGCTTCGCGTCGAGCGCGGCGCGCAGTTCGGTCAAGCTTTTCTCATGCATTGCGTTTTTCCTGGAAAGCGCGACGGCGCGCTGCGCCGCCGTGAAGGCTTCCGGCCGCCCGCCGGCGGGCCGGGCCGAACAGTGCGGGTTGTGTGCTGCGCCAAGATTCGCACGCGTGACACACAACCCTGTGCTAAATCAGTGAAGCAGCGCTTACTCGATGACCTTCGGCACCAGATACAGGCCGTCCTGTACAGCGGGCGCTGGGCGCTGGTAATCGTCGCGATTCACGTTTTCGGTCACGGCGTCGTTGCGCAGACGCAGCGCCACGTCTTCGATCTGCTCGATGGGATGCGCGAGCGGCGCGATGCCCGTTGTATCGACCGCCTGCATCTGTTCGACGAGGCCGAAGAAATCGTTGAGCTGGGTCAGCGTGTGCTCGGCGTCGGCATCGGGCAATTCGAGCCGTGCGAGGTGGGCGATGCGTTTCACATCGGTCAGAGTCAGGGCCATGCAGTCACCGGAAAAGTGGCAGTCTGCCGCAACGATGAAAAAACGATGCTGCGACAGCGGGTTAGGTCATTGGAGCAGGCCCTCGAAATTGGGGCCGGCGACGGCAAAAAGTGCCATTCGTTTCCTTTAAATCAAGCAAAATTATAAGGTATCATTACGCGTTCGACCCAAACCCGGACCGTCTTACCAAGGCCTTTCTGACATTTTCGGAGATCGCTGAACGACAGCTCGGCTGCCTTGCTATAGCCTCCGGTACGTTCCCTCGCAGTTTCATGCTTCCTACGGCGCACTTGGCCGGACATGATGCTGCTAATTTTTTTCCGCTGCCGCCCTACGCTTTCGACGCGAGGGCCGGCCCCCAGCGAGACAGGATTTTGCATGTTCGGTTTTTTGCGCAGCTATTTCTCAAACGATCTGGCCATTGACCTCGGCACGGCCAACACGCTCATCTATATGCGTGGCAAAGGTATCGTTCTCGACGAACCGTCCGTCGTTTCGATTCGCCAGGAAGGCGGCCCGAATGGCAAGAAGACCATTCAGGCAGTCGGCAAGGAAGCAAAGCAGATGCTCGGCAAGGTGCCGGGCAACATCGAGGCGATCCGCCCGATGAAGGACGGCGTGATCGCCGACTTCACCGTGACCGAACAGATGATCAAGCAGTTCATCAAGACGGCTCACGAATCGCGCATGTTCTCGCCGTCGCCGCGCATCATCATCTGCGTGCCGTGCGGTTCGACCCAGGTCGAGCGCCGCGCCATCAAGGAAGCGGCACACGGCGCGGGTGCATCGCAGGTCTATCTGATCGAAGAGCCGATGGCAGCAGCAATCGGCGCGGGTCTGCCGGTTTCGGAAGCAACGGGCTCGATGGTCGTCGACATCGGCGGCGGCACGACGGAAGTCGGCGTGATCTCGCTGGGCGGCATCGTGTACAAGGGTTCGGTGCGCGTCGGCGGTGACAAGTTCGACGAAGCAATCGTCAACTACATCCGCCGCAACTACGGCATGCTGATCGGCGAACAGACGGCCGAAGCCATCAAGAAGGAAATTGGCTCCGCGTTCCCGGGCTCGGAAGTCAAGGAAATGGAAGTGAAGGGCCGTAACCTGTCGGAAGGCATTCCGCGCAGCTTCACCATTTCAAGCAACGAAATTCTCGAAGCTTTGACCGATCCGCTGAACCAGATCGTGTCGTCGGTGAAGATCGCGCTGGAACAGACGCCGCCTGAACTCGGTGCCGACATCGCCGAGCGCGGCATGATGCTGACGGGCGGTGGCGCACTGCTGCGCGACCTCGACCGCCTGCTGGCGGAAGAAACGGGCCTGCCCGTGCTGGTCGCCGAAGATCCGCTGACGTGCGTCGTGCGTGGCTCGGGCATGGCGCTCGAACGCATGGACAAGCTCGGCAGCATCTTCTCGTACGAGTAAGGTTGCCAGTCTCCATGTCTGCAGCGCGCACTGAAAGGCTGGCTCCGCCAGCCTTTGTGCGTTGGGCGCGCACCTAGCGCGCCGCCGTTTCACACAATCGCTCACGCTCCCGGCGACCATGGAATACAGTCCGCCGCCCCTATTCAAGCAAGGCCCCTCGGCTCTCGCACGACTGATTTTCTTCGTGCTGGTGGCGCTCGCCCTGCTCATTTCCGACGCGCGTTTCCGCACGCTCGAGATCGTTCGCGGCGTGCTCGGCGCAGGCTTGTATCCGTTGCAGCGCGCAGCGCTGGTGCCGCGCGACATCTTCATGGGCGCCGCCGATCTCGCCGTCACCGGCGCGACGCTGCGCGGCGAGAACGACAAGTTGCGCACACGCAATCTGCAGTTGTCGCAGCAGGCCAACCAGGCCGCCCAGCTCGACGCGGAAAACGCGCATCTGCGTAATCTGCTGCAACTGTCGCAACGGATGACAACGCAGTCGATCCCCGCCGAAATCCAGTACGACACGCGCGATCCGTTCACGCAAAAGGTCGTGATCGGCCGGGGTTCCCAGCAAGGCATCAGGGACGGTTCGCCCGTCGTCAATGAAGACGGCGTGATCGGCCAGGTGACGCGTGTGTTCCCGATGCAGTCTGAAGTGACGCTGCTCACCGACAAGGACCAGGCCGTCCCCGTGCAGATCGTCCGCACGGGTCTGCGCAGCGTGATCTACGGCACGCCAAAGGGCGACGCGCTCGACCTGCGTTTCGTGCCGATCAGCGCCGATGTGCTGGCCGGCGACGAACTCGTGACGAGCGGTCTCGACGGCATCTATCCGCCGGGGTTGCCTGTCGCGAAGGTGGTGCGCGTCGACAAGCAGGCGGACACCGCGTTCGCGCGCGTGATCTGCCTGCCCATCGCGCCTGTGCGCGGTGCTCGCGACCTGCTCGTCCTACACTACGAGAACAACGTGCCGCCGCGCCCCGCCGACGAACCCGATCCCGTCGCAGCCGCGAAGGAAGCGAAAAAGAAGAACGCGAAAACGCCGGACAAGGGCAAGCCAGGCGAGAAGGACGCGAAGTCTGCTCCGACGGCCGCCGCGTCGGCGCCTCCAGCGGCCGCTGCCACGGCAAAGCCGGCTGCGCCGGCTGCCGCATCGTCGGCCAAGCCTGCCGGCAAGGCATCGACCGAAAAGAAGCCGGCCGCTGAAAAGGGCGCGAAGCCTCAAGCCGCTCAAGGGGCAAATCAGGGGGCCAAGCAATGAACCGCCCGCAGTACATCCTGCAGCCCGTCAATCCTTATTTCATCGCGTTCAGCCTGGCCGCCGCATTCCTGCTGAACATGATGCCGTGGGGCCGTCTGGTCGGCGTGCCCGATTTCGTCGCGCTGGTGCTGCTGTTCTGGAACGTGCATCAGCCGCGCAAGGTCGGCATGGGCATTGCATTCATGCTCGGCCTGTTGATGGACGTGCACAACGCCAGCCTGCTCGGCGAACACGCGCTCGCCTACACGCTGCTGTCGTACGGCGCGATCACGATTCACCGCCGCGTGCTGTGGATGTCGATCGGCGTGCAGGTTTTCGCAGTGATGCCGCTGCTCGTCGTCGCGCAACTCGTGCCGTTCGTGATCCGCCTGCTGACGGGCGCAGCATTTCCCGGCTGGGGTTATCTGATCGACGGGTTTGTTGAGGCGGCGCTCTGGCCCATCGCGAGCATTCTGCTTTTGATGCCGCAGCGCCGTCCGGCCGATCCGGACGATACGCGGCCCATCTGACCGCCCGCGCCGACTTGCCGCTCATGAACGCGCCAAGCTTTCGCCGCCTTCACGAGCGTTCGACGACGCAAAGCGCTGCGCAACCGGACGACGCAGCACAGAACCCGGCAGCGCACCGGCGCCTCGCCGCCGAATTGAATCAAACCGAATAACCGGCAGTTCCTGCCCAACCGCATGACCGAATTCAAGGACACCCAGCAGCAGCTCACGAAATTCCGCCTGCGCGTCGCGGCGGCGGGGCTGTTCGTGTTCGTCTGCTTCGGGCTGATCGCGTTCCGTTTCCTGTTTCTGCAGGTCTGGCACTACAGCAAATACTCGCTGCAGGCCAACGAAAACCGCATCTCAGTCGCGCCGATCGTGCCGAACCGCGGCATCATCACCGACCGCAACGGCGTCGTGCTCGCCAAGAACTACTCGGCCTACACGCTCGAAATCACGCCGTCGAAGCTGAACGACACGCTCGACAACGTGATCGACAGTCTCGCGACCGTGATCAGTATCGACGCGCGCGATCGTCGCCGTTTCCGCAAGCTGCAGGAAGACTCAAAGAACTTCGAGAGCCTGCCGATCCGCACGCGCCTCACCGACGACGAAGTCGCACGCTTCACAGCACAGCGTTTCCGCTTCCCTGGCGTCGAAGTGCGCGCGCGCCTGTTCCGCCAATATCCGCTCGGGCCAACGGCGGCGCACGTGATCGGCTATATCGGGCGCATTTCGCAGCGCGACCAGGACAAGATCGACGACGCCAGCGACCAGAACGACAGCGATCCCGAGCACTACGATGCGCGCCTCGACGCGAACAACTACAAGGGCACCGACTACATCGGCAAGATCGGCGTCGAGCAGAGCTACGAGACGGAGCTGCACGGGCTGACGGGCTTCGAGGAAGTCGAAGTGACGGCGGGCGGACGCCCGGTGCGCACGCTGTCGCGCACGCAGGCGACGCCCGGCAACAACCTCGTGCTGTCGCTCGATATCGGCTTGCAGCAGGTCGCCGAACAGGCCTTTGCGGGCCGCCGCGGCGCGCTCGTCGCGATCGAACCGTCGACAGGTGACGTGCTCGCGTTCGTGTCCGCACCGAGCTTCGATCCGAATTCGTTTGTCGACGGCATCGACCAGCAGACGTGGGACGAGCTGAACAACTCGCCCGATCACCCGCTGCTGAACCGTCCGCTGCACGGCACGTATCCGCCGGGCTCGACGTACAAGCCGTTCATGGCGCTCGCCGCGCTGACGCTGCACAAGCGCACGCCGCAATGGGGCTTCCAGGATCCGGGCTCGTACACGTTCGGCGGCCACACGTTCCGCAACGACGTGCCGCAGGGTCAGGGCTGGATCGACATGAACCGCGCGATCATGGTGTCGAACGACACCTACTTCTACATGCTCGCGCACGATCTCGGCGTCAACGCGATCGCCGGCTTCATGAAGCCGTGGGGCTTCGGCCAGATAACGGGCATCGACATCGCCGGTGAAGCGCGCGGCATCCTGCCTTCGACGGACTGGAAGCGCAAGGCGTATCGCAAGCCCGAACAGCAACGCTGGTACGAAGGCGAGACGATCAGCCTCGGCATTGGCCAGGGCTACAACTCGTACACGATTCTTCAGCTCGCGCATGCGACGGCGACGCTCGCGAACAACGGCACGGTGATGAAGCCGCACCTTGTGAAGGAGATCGAGAATCCGATCACCCGGGCACTGCGCGCTACCGTGCCGAAGGACGACGGACGCATCGACGTGAAGCAGTCCGATATCGACGTCGTGAAGCGTGGCATGGAAAACGTGACGATGAACCCGTCGGGCACTGCGTACCAGGTGTTCCGCAATGCCGCGTATCTGTCGGCGGGCAAGACGGGGACGGCGCAGGTGTTCTCGCTGCAAGGCGCGAAGTACCACGGCCACGCGCTCGCTGAACATCTGCGCGACCATGCGCTCTTCATCGCGTTCGCCCCTGCCGACAACCCGAAAATCGCGATCGCGCTGATTGTCGAAAACGGCGGCTGGGGTGCGCAAGCGGCAGGCCCGATCGCGCGGCGCGTACTCGACTATTACCTCGTCGACCGCATGAAGCCGGGCGTCGAGCAGGCAGCCGTCGTGGCGGCTGCGTCGGCGACGGAGGAAACTTCCGCTCCCGTTATCGGCAGCGCGCCGGCAGCGCCGACCGCCGACGTTCAGCCCGTCGCCGTCGCAGCTGGCTTCAAGCCACTGCCGTTACCCGTAGGCGCACCGACACCGCATGCGGCGGCGGCATCGGATGCATCCGGCGCCGTCGCGGCGTCTGGCCCAGCCTCGGCTTCGGCGCCTGTCGCTGCGTCAGCTGCAGCGCCGCGAGCCGCTTCGGCATCGAAGCCGGCCAAGGCGCCGCGCGTCGCGTCGGCCACAGTCGCGCCATCGCCCGCCGCATCCGACACGGCAGCAACCACGGCTGCGGCCCCCGTCAAAGCGTCCGACGCCCGCAAGTCCCCACGCAAACCCCGTCCGGCCAGCGATTCGCGGCCGGTCGCTGCCGCGCCGTCGCGTAACGAGGAATCGCAGGCCGTGCCGCGCGGTCCCGTTTCCGGCGGCATCGACGAGTAAGGAGAAAGGCATGCAAATCGACAAGCGCGCCTGGCTCGAACGCTTCAAGAAGATGTTCGCGGGCTTCGACCGCCCGCTCGCACTGATCGTCTTTCTGCTGCTGTGCGTCGGCATCGTGACGCTGTACAGCGCAAGCCTCGACGTGCCCGGCCGCGTCGAAGACCAGTTGCGCAACATCATCCTGACATTCGCGCTGATGTGGGTGCTGGCCAACATCCCGCCCACGACGCTGATGCGCTTCGCCGTCCCGCTCTACACATTCGGGGTCGCGTTACTGATTGCCGTGGCGCTATTCGGCCTCACGCGCAAGGGCGCAAAGCGCTGGATCAACGTCGGCGTGGTGATCCAGCCATCGGAGATTCTCAAGATCGCGACGCCGCTGATGCTTGCGTGGTACTACCAGCGCCGCGAAGGCAACATCCGGTGGTGGGATTACATCGTCGGCATGCTGATTCTCGCGGTACCCGTCGGGCTGATCGCCAAGCAGCCCGACCTCGGCACGGCCGTGCTCGTGTTCGCATCGGGGTTCTTCGTCATCTATTTCGCGGGGCTGAGTTTCAAGCTGATCGTCCCTGTGCTGATTGCGGGCGTGATTGCCGTCGGCGCGATCGCAACGTTCCAGGACAAGATCTGTCAGCCCGAAGTGCAATGGCCGCTGATGCACGATTACCAGAAGCACCGCATCTGCACGCTGCTCGATCCGACGTCCGACCCGTTGGGCAAAGGCTTCCACACCATTCAGGCCGTGATCGCGATCGGCTCGGGCGGCCCGCTCGGCAAGGGCTGGTTGAAGGGCACGCAGGCGCACCTCGAGTTCATTCCCGAGAAGCACACTGACTTCATCTTCGCGGTGTTCTCCGAGGAGTTCGGCCTGGCCGGCGGTCTTGTATTGCTGACGCTCTACATGGCTCTGATCGCGCGCGGCCTGTACATCGCGGCGAACGGCGCGACGCTTTTCGGCCGATTACTGGCCGGCTCGCTGACGATGGCGTTCTTCACCTACGCATTCGTGAACATCGGCATGGTGAGCGGGATTCTTCCCGTGGTCGGCGTGCCGTTGCCGTTCATGAGCTACGGCGGCACCGCGTTGACGACGCTCGGCTTCGCGATCGGGCTCATCATGAGCGTCGCGCGACAGAAGCGTTTGATGCAGAGCTGACCTGGCAGCACCAACAATACGGACATGCAAACAAAACGGCGCCTGAAATTTTCAGGCGCCGTTTTTTATTGCGGCTTCGCTTCGTGCGATTCGCGTAACTGGGTGCTGAGCTGCTGATACTTGAGCCGCGCCGCCGGGTCGCCTTGCGCGGCCGCAGCCGCGTAATAGGCCCGCGCGACGTTCAGATTCTGCGTCACGCCATCGCCGCCGCGCTCGTAAAACGAGCCCGTCACGTACTGCGCGGTCATGTCGCCGCCCTCGGCCGCCTTCTTGTACCAGTAGAACGCCTGCTGGTTGTCACGCGCGGTGCCGCGCCCATCGAGAAACTGGTTCGCCAGCGCCAGTTCAGCCTGAATGTGCCCTTGCTGCGCAGCCTTCAGAAACCATTGATGCGCTTCCGCAGGATCGCGCCCGACGAACTCTCCATCGTCGTACATCTTGCCGTACACGTATTGCGCGTGCGACATGTTCGCGTCGGCGGCTTTGCGCAGCCACTTCTTGCCTTCTTCGATATTCGCAGGACCGCCCTCGCCGTTGAGCAGCATCATCGCGTAGTTGAACTCGGCGAGACGGCTGCCGCGCTGCGCGGCCTTACGAAACTCGGCGAGCGCGGACGTGAAGTTGCCTGCGTTGTAATCGGCGACGGCCGTTTGCGTTTCCATGTCTGACGCGGGCGGCGTCTTGCTTTGCGCATGCGCCGCCGCGCCCGCCGTCAGAGCGGTCAGCACGATGACACGACTTGCAATGCGCATCGTGCGTAACGACAACAGCTTCATGACCGAGCCTCCTGCAGTGCCTGTCGCGTGGTGCGCAACAGCCACATCACATCGGCGGCCAGCGCGATGAAGCGAAAGCCTTCCGACCGGTATTGCCGCGCGCTCGCGACGTCCATCGCGAAGATGCCCGTCGCGACACGCGCACGATGCGCGACGTCCAGAATATGCTTCATCGCGTCCTGCACTTCAGGGTGTTTCGAATCGCCGAGATGACCGAGGCTCGCCGCGAGATCCGCCGGTCCGACGAACAGGCAATCGACACCTCGCGTCGCCGCGATCTGCTCAAGATTTGCGAGCGCGTGTTGCGATTCGATCTGCACGATGTTCGCAATCTGCGCGTTCGCGTTCTGCAGATAATCGCGCCGCATGCCGTAAGCGGCAGCACGCACTGCGCCAGCGACGCCGCGCAGACCGTCCGGTGCATCGGCTGTCGCGTATTGCGTCAGGCGAACGGCATGTGCCGCTTCGTCGGCCGTCTCGATGTTCGGAAACATCAGCGTGCGCGCGCCCGCATCGAGCACGCGCTTCACGAGCCACGGCTCGACGGCGGGCAGGCGCACGACGGGCTCGGTCGGCAAATGCGCCGCAGCAATCGCGCGCAATTGGCCGGTGACGTCGCTGCTGTCGTTGGGCGCATGCTCCATGTCGATCAGCAGCCAGTCGAAACCGGCGTGCGCGAGCGCTTCCGCCGCGCTATCGCTGCCCAGCGACAGCCACAGCCCGAACAGCGGGTCCGGGTCCTTGAGACGCAGCTTGAGTGGATTCGTGAACGTGCTCATCGCGCGCCTCCGTCGATGGAAGGCGCAGCCGCAATCAGGCTGGAGCAAAAGACGACGCGGCCCGAAAGACCGACGTCAACAACTAGAGGAAGGTGGCGGGCGTCGAGCCCGCAGCGTAGCGCGGTGACCGGCATGTCTCGCTCCGTGTGGTTATCGAAACGATCATACCGTGACAATAACCCGTTTAGTCGCGGACGACGTCGGCCCAGCAATTCGGCGTCTCGTACAGACGCACCTTATGCAGCCGGAGATTGACGCCGTAGTGCGCGTCGTAGACGTTCGCGAGAATGTCGAACGCGACGGCGGCGAGGTTTTCGACGGTCGGGATGCGGTCGAGCACGATCGTCTTGTGACCGGCCATCGATTCGAGAAAGCCGCGCACCTGCGTATCGCCTTCATAGACGAGAAACGCGTGATCCCACTTATCGACGAGGTGCTCGTTCGCGAGCGCCTTCACGTCGGCGAAATCCATCACCATGCCGCGATCCGGCGCGCCTTCCGTTTCGACGAGGTCGCCTTGCAGCGTAATTTCGAGCACATAGCGATGACCGTGCAGATTGCGGCACTGGCTGCGGTGATCAGGAATGCGGTGGCCCGCGTCGAATTCGAGTTTTCGTGTAATCGTCAGCACGGCAAATCAGGGAATGTTCAGGTACTTGTGAGTCTGCATCGACAAGCGCCATTGAGGATGACGCTTGCACCAGTCGATGGCGAGCTTCGTGTTGATATCGCGCGACGGGCCGTCCATCGGCTGGACGAGAAAATAGTCGAAGTCGAGCTTCGCATAGTCGGCGAGACGCTGGTTTTCTTGCGGCACGACCACTTTCAGTTCGTTGCCTTTGGTCTGCACGAGCGGTGCATCGGCTTTCGGGCTCACGCAGATCCAGTCGATCGTGTCGAGCACCGGGAGCGAACCGTTCGTTTCGATCGCGATTTCAAAGCCTTGTGCGTGCAATGCATCGACAAGCGGCTGGTCAATCTGCAGCATCGGCTCGCCACCCGTGCACACGACGAACCGTTGGCCTTCGCCTTCGGGCCACAACGATGCAATCTTCGCGGCGAGTTCTTCGGGCGTGCGGAATTTGCCGCCGTTCTCGCCGTCGGTGCCGACGAAGTCGGTATCGCAGAACTGGCACACCGCGTCCGCGCGATCTTCTTCGCGGCCCGACCACAGGTTGCATCCGGCGAACCGGCAAAACACGGCCGGACGTCCGGCGTTCGCGCCCTCGCCCTGCAACGTGTAGAAGATTTCCTTGACCGCGTACGTCATGCTGCTTTCTGCCCGATGCTCCGTGAAGCTCTGTTGATGTGCGCTTGTGCCGCGTGCTGTTGCTTGTATAAGCCGCTCAAGCGGGTTCCGTGACCTGTTCGCCGTTCAGATACGCCTCGTAACCGCGCTTGCGCAAGCGGCACGCCGGGCACTCGCCACAACCGAAGCCCCACGCATGCAGTTCCGCGCGCTCGCCGAGATAACACGTGTGCGTCTCGACGCGAATCAGCTCGACCAGTTCTTCGCCGCCCAGTTCATGCGCGAGGCGCCACGTGTCGGCCTTGTCGATCCACATCAGCGGTGTCTCCAGCACGAAGCGGCTGTCCATGCCGAGGTTCAGCGCGACTTGCAGCGCTTTCATCGTGTCGTCGCGGCAGTCCGGGTAGCCGGAGAAATCCGTCTCGCACATGCCGCCGACCAGCACACGCAGTCCACGCCGATACGCAATGGCTGCCGCGATCGTCATGAACATCAGGTTGCGGCCGGGTACGAACGTATTCGGCAGACCGTTCGATACTGCGTGGATCTCGATCTCGCGTGTCATTGCGGTATCGCTGATCGATCCGAGTACCGACAGATCGATCATGTGATCGTCGCCGAGCCGCTCGCCCCACTCGGGGAACGTGCGCGCCACGGCGCTGCGAAATCCCTCGCGGCATTCGAGTTCGACGCGATGCCGCTGGCCGTAGTCGAAACCCAGCGTTTCGACCGTCTCGTATCGATCCAGCGCCCAGGCGAGACACGTGGCCGAATCCTGGCCACCGGAAAACAGCACGAGCGCGCTACTCTTGGCGTCTTTGCGGGTCACCGTGAAACTCCGTGTAGGTTGATTGCGTGCGCCAGCGGCCGCGCGCGAGCGGCGACTCGCGGCCGGCCTCGCGACCTGTTTGAGACCCTTCGGCGCTGGCCGGCACGGACGTTGGCTCAAGCAGTATAGGCGGCGGCTTTCGCGCGCCAATCTGCTGTGGCTTATACCGCTGATCGTCCGCCAGAGCGTTTCACGCTACACGATGCCTTGGACCTGAAACGAAAAAGGACTTGCTAAGAACACGTGGCAAGTCCTTGATACAGCGGGATTTTATCATGCGCCGCCGAGGCTCGCTCGCGGCCGCTGCACCGCTCATCCCACGCAGCGAACGACATCTTGCCCGCAAATAGGAAAAGCCCCAGGAATCTTGCGATTTCCTGGGGCTGAATCCTGGTGGCCTGGGGCGGAATCGAACCACCGACACGCGGATTTTCAATCCGCTGCTCTACCAACTGAGCTACCGGGCCAACGAAGAAGCGAGAGTATAGCAAGCACTTTTGGCTTTCTCAAGCCCCTTCCGAAAAAAACTTGAGAGGCGTTTATTCGCCTTTGTTCTTGCCGAGATCGACGCCCAACTGCTTGAGCTTGCGATACAAATGCGTTCGCTCGAGCCCCGTCTTTTCGGCGACGCGCGTCATGCTGCCGTTCTCGCGCGCGAGGTGATACTCGAAGTACGCGCGCTCGAACGCGTCGCGTGCATCGCGCAGCGGAATGTCGAATGAAATCGATGCCGTCTGCGCGGACAGCATGCCGCCGCTCAGACTGTCCGCCGACATCATCGGCAGCGCAGCCGCCGATGCCACGGCCGACGCATTCGTCACCATCACCGGCTTCGCTGCCACGCCGCCCGCCGCGGGCGCCGCGCTGCCGCGCGCTAGCCCCTGCTCGACGGCCTTCAGCAGCTTCTGCAGCGCGATCGGTTTCTCAAGGAAGTTGAGCGCGCCGATCTTGGTCGCTTCGACGGCCGTATCGATGGTCGCGTGGCCCGACATCATGATGACGGGCATCGTGAGTAGCGCCTGCGCGGCCCATTCCTTGAGCAACGTGACGCCATCGGTATCGGGCATCCAGATGTCGAGCAGCACCAGATCGGGTGCCTGGCGGAGCCGGTAGTCGCGCGCCTCCTGCGCGTTCTCCGCGACCTCCACGACATGCCCTTCGTCGCTCAGGATCTCCGAGAGCAATTCCCGGATGCCCATTTCATCATCTACCACCAGGATGGTTGCCATTTAAGCTGCCCTTGTCTGCACTGTTGCTTTTGTCTTTCCCTGCGATGCACCGCCACTGCCGTGCACCGCCTGCGGCCCGCTTCCAGGCGCCGCAGCCTTGTTGTCTGCGAGTTGTAGGAAGAGGATCGAAATTTGCGCGCCTTCAATCACATCGCCCGCTTTCAGGCGATTGCGAATGTCGATCCGTGCGCCGTGTTCATCGACGATCTTCTTGACCATGGCGAGTCCAAGACCTGTTCCTTTGGCTTTGGTCGTCACGTAAGGTTCGAACGCACGCGTGAGGATGCGCGCGGGGAAGCCCGGACCGTTGTCCGACACGGTCAATCGCACCGCGACGCTCACTTTGCCCTCTGCGTCGGGATCGCCATATTCTACTGTCCTCGTCTCAAGCAACACACGCGGTTGCCCGATATCGGCGACAGCATCCTGTGCGTTCTGCAGGAGGTTATGGATCACCTGACGCAATTGCGTCGCGTCACCTCGTATAACGGGCAAGTCCGCCAATTCGACGACAATCGGAGTCTTGCCTTCTTCGATTCCATACAGCGTCAGCACTTCGCTGACCAGTTCGTTCAGTTGCAGATTCGAAAGCACGGCCGGCGGCGTCCGCGCGTAGTCGCGGAAATCGTCGACCATCTGCTTCATCGCGGCGACCTGATTCACGATTGTAGTGGCACCGCGCTTCAATACGTCTGCATCCGATGGCGAGAGCTTGTCAGTAAGCTTCATCTGCAAGCGCTCGGCCGAAAGTTGGATCGGCGTAAGAGGATTCTTGATCTCGTGCGCGAGACGCCGCGCGACTTCGCCCCATGCGATCGAACGCTGCGCGGAGATCACGTCGGAGATATCGTCGAACACGACGACGTAACCGGACGTCTCTTCATCGTCGCTGTCGCTGCCCGCCGCCGACACGAGCCGCGCGCCGCGCACGAGCAGCGTCAGCGGATCGGCTTCGCCCGGGACCTGCAGCGCCATCTGCTGTTGCCAGTGTCCTGTGTCGCCCTGATCGTCGCCGCCCGCCGCTTCGAGATCCGCGAACGCCTTACGCACCATCGCGCCGAATTCGCTCAACACGCTGATGCGATCCAGCGACGAACCGAACAGCGACGCGAACGGCTGACGGAAGATACGCTCCGCGCCACGATTGGCCGTGGTCAGGCGGAACTGCCGGTCGAAGACGAACACGCCCGCTGTCAGGTTCGCGAGAATGCTCTCGAGGTACGCCTTCGAATGTTCGAGTGCGACGCGGTTTGCTTCGACGGCCGCGCGCGCTTCAGACAACTGGCGCGTCATCGCGTTGAACGACTGCGTGAGGAAGCCCAGTTCATCGCGCGACTTGATCTCGCGCTTCGGCGTGTAGTCGCCTTCCGTCACTTCCTTCGTGCCTTGCGCAAGCAGGAACAGCGGCCGCGCGAGCTGATTGCCGAGCGCGAGCGCGAGCATCATCGCGATAAAGGTCGCGAGGAACAGCGCGAGCGTCAGCGTGCCGATATACATCTTGCGCAAGCCCGTGCGCCCAATCGCTTTCTCCTGATACTCGCGATACGCGCGCTGCACGGCATCCGCGTTACGCGCCAATGATTGCGACACGGGCTGCGTGAGTTGCAGGAAACGCTCGGTCGGCTGCAACTGCGAGGCGTTGGCGTCCGGAATGCGCTGCACGATGCGCAGACGCAATGCGCCCTTCGCGCCGCGCGCTTTCGGATCGCCATCCACTTCACCTTCAATCGATGCAAAGCCGCGGCCACGCGCCTGCTCGATCATGATCGGCGTGGGCAGATCGCTAGGCACCAGCGACGCATAATTGCTGGTCGCCTGCGCGACCACGTGCATCTCCGGCGTCGGGCCCGACATACTGCGCGACGGTTCGACGATCGTCGCATCCTGCACGCCGAACTGGTCGCGCAAACGCAAGAGCGTGAGCGTCGTGCCGGCGGAATCCGCGCTCGCGAGCTGCTCGGCCATCAGGCGGCCTTTGGTTTGCAGATCGGACAGCGACGCGTCGAGCATGCCGCGTCCGAGATTCAGCCCGGAGGTCAACGCCGTTTCGACATTCACGTCGAACCACGATTCGATACTGCGCGACACGAACTGATACGACACGATGTAGATGATGCCGCCCGGCACCACGCCGACCAGCGCGAAGAAGAATGCGAGCTTCGCCAGCAGCCGTGTGCCGAACTTTCCCTTGCGTAATCGCGTGACGATGATGACGACGAGCACCGCGACGATCAGCATGAAGATCAGCGCGACGGCGACGTTGGCCGCGTAGAGCCAGCCGTAGTAGCGATCGAAGAACTCGGTATTCGCGCTCGCTGCTGCGAGCAGCACGAGCAGCAGGACAGCCGTGACGGCCACCGTCGACACCAGCACCCG
This sequence comes from Paraburkholderia sp. PGU19, assembly GCF_013426915.1. Taxonomy (GTDB): domain Bacteria; phylum Pseudomonadota; class Gammaproteobacteria; order Burkholderiales; family Burkholderiaceae; genus Paraburkholderia. Next base: position 38,977 of record NZ_AP023179.1, on the reverse strand, counting down.
CAGGACGAGGCTGCCGACACTGGTGGCGCGGCGCACTTTATTTAGCACGTTCGGTCACCGTGAAGGTAAAGCGCTTCCAGTCGGAAGCGAGATTCCAGTCGCGGTTGTTGACCGCGTCGATCTGGAACGGCTTGGGCATCAATGCGATATCGAGCTGCATGCGCACGGATGCAGTGTACGTTTCTCCCGGATGAACCTGATTGCGATCGATCACATGCCATGATGTGACATGCTTGATGACGGCCAGCGCCTCGTTCAGCGAAGCGAAGCCGAGCTGCAAACCGCCCGTCGACACGCGGTACTCGCGCGTGAGCGGCTGGAACGAAAGCCGGATGCTTTGCGAGACGCTCACCGGCTGTTCGTCGAACCAGTACCAGCGCGGCCGGCTCAGTTCGAAGTCCGTTGTGAAGTAAACCGGTATGCCTTTGTTGACGGCATCTTCGAGATTGCTGTTCAGCTCGAACTCGAAACGCGCATCGAGGCTCCAGCCGCTGCCGTCGGATTGCAGGGACGCGCGCTGCACGGCGATCGATTCGGCTCGCGCCGGCCCGGCTGCCATCAGGCAAAGGGCCAGCGCAATCCAGAGCGCGGCCACGAGCCGAAGCGGAAGAAAGCGTTTGATGATCACCGTTTCTGAAAGCGCGCGTAGAAGAATCCGTCGTGGTCTAAGCTCGAACCAGTGCTTTGTCCGGCGCGGGAACCAGCCGATACGTCGGCGGGCGCGCGGGCGACTGCTGGGAGCAGTTGCCCCGGCGCGTCCAATCGTACCGCATCCGCGTGCTGGTTTCCAAACCACTGAGCCTGCAACTCGCCTTCTTCGGGAAAGATCGAGCACGTAACGTACAACAACTCGCCGCCCGTTTTGACGAGCGGCCACAGCGCTTCGAGAATGCGGCGCTGTTCTTCGACGAGCGCGGGAATGTCCGACGCGCGGCGCAACCAGCGAATGTCCGGATGACGGCGCACGATGCCCGAAGCCGAACAGGGCACGTCGGCGAGAATGCGATCGAAAGGCAGATCGGCGGCGTCGTGCCATTGCGCCGGATTGCCCGCATCGCCGACTCGCACATGCGCGTGCAAACCCAAACGCTGCAGGTTTTCGCCGATGCGTCGCGCGCGCGTCGCGTCGCTTTCGAGCGCGATCAGATCGATGTCGGCGAGTTCGAGCAGATGGCCCGTTTTGCCACCGGGCGCTGCGCACGCATCCAGCACGCGCATGCCGTCGCGCACGCCGAGCAACTGCGCGGCCAGTTGCGCCCCCGCGTCCTGCACGGAGACGACGCCTTCGCTGAAACCGGGAATGCGGTCGACGGGCATCGGCGTGTCGAGACGCACGGCATGGTCGCCCGCCTGAGTCGCGGCAATCTGATGATCGCGCAACGTTTGCAGGTAGGCCTCGACAGTAGAGCGGCGCGCGTTCACGCGCAGCGTCAGCGGACCCTGGCTGTTGCCTGCGGCGAGCATGTCCTGCCACGCATCGGGCCATGCATTGCGTACTGCGTCGATCCACCAGACCGGATAGTTCCAGTGAGCGACGGCGTCGTTCTTTGCATCGGCGAGCAATGCCTCGCGCTCCCGCAAGAAGTTGCGCAGCACCGCGTTGACCAGCCCTTTCGCAAACGCGAACTCGCGCCGCGCGCCGATCGCATCCACGGCCTGATCGACGACCGTGAAAGGCGCGTAGGCCGCGTCGCTCTCGTCATCGGCCAGCAATGCGAGCGCGCACGCCAGCACATGCGCGATATGCGGCGGCGGCGCCTTGCGCACGAGTTTCACGATCAGCCATTCGGCTGTGCCGAGCCGGCGCATCGTCCGGTAGGCGATGTCCTGCACAGCGCCGCGCGAGGCCGTTGCGACACTCTCCGGCAACGACATGAAGCTCGACTGCAATGCAGCCGGCAGGGCCGCGCCAAGGCGCACGGCGCCAATGGCTTGCGCCGCGCAGTCGAGCGCGAAACCGAGGGATTCAGGCGCGAGGTGCAACGCCGACAGACGGGAGTCGCGCGAACGCTGCGGCGAAGCAGGCTTGGAAGGCTTTCGGGTCATGAAGAGGCGGAAAACAGGCGCGCATGGAAAGTGTCGCGCAAACGCCACATTGTAGCGTGACGTGGGCCGCGGGCCGGTGGCATAAGGCGGTGCGATGAGAATTTGAAAGGAAAAAGGGGCGAGTCGAACTCGCCCCCTTGCAACGCTGCCGCGAAAGTCCTGCCGACTCCGTTCGGCCAGTCCGCTTAGTCGAAGCGTCCCGTGCGCGCCATCTCCATCAGACGGGCAACGCGCTCCTCGGTGGCCGGGTGCGTCGAGAACAGGTTCGCGATGCCGCCGCCCGACAGCGGATTCATGATCATCATCTGCGCGGTGGCCGGATGCGCCTCGGCCGTCGGGAACGGGATGCCGTTCGCGTAGCGATGAATCTTGTCGAGCGCCGACGCGAGCGCTTGCGGATCGCCCGAAATCTGCGCGCCGCCACGGTCCGCTTCGAATTCACGTGCGCGGGAAATCGCCATCTGGATCAGCGCGGCCGCGATAGGCGCAAGCAGCGCGACGGCGATGCTCGCGATCGGATTCGACGGACGGCCGTTTTCGTCACGCCCGCCGAAGAACATCGCGAAGTTCGCGAGCGCGGAGATCGCGCCCGCCATCGTCGCCGAAATGGTCGAGATCAGAATGTCGCGGTGCTTCACGTGCGCCAGTTCGTGCGCCATCACGCCGCGCATTTCGCGTTCGGACAGTACGCGCAGAATGCCTGTCGTCGCGGCGACGGCCGCGTGTTCCGGATTGCGGCCCGTCGCGAAGGCATTCGGCTGGTCTTCGTCGATCAGGTAGACGCGCGGCATCGGCAGATTGGCGCGTGTCGAGAGTTCGCGCACCATCCGGTAAAACTGCGGCGCGCTCGTTTCGTCGACTTCCTGGGCGTTGTACATGCGCAGGACCATCTTGTCCGAAAACCAGTACGAGAAGAAATTCATGCCGAGCGCGATCAGCAACGCGAGCATCATGCCGCGCTGGCCGCCGATCATGCCGCCGATCACGATGAAGAGTGCCGTGATCGCGGCCATCAGCATCGCGGTTTTCACCCAGTTGAACATTTCAAAGACTCCTTGCCCGCCACGCGGTTCGATATCCGTGCCGCGTGCTCGCGGCGAATGATTGTAAGCAATCTGTTAGATATGGGCGAGCGTGAAAAATTCAATCACCGCGTTGCCGTGGCGAGCCTGATTCCAAGCCCGACAAATGCGCTGCCGACAGTGCGGTCCAGCCACTTCTTGACACCGGGCTTACCGGAGAACCGACGCGTGACGCTGCCCGCAATCCACGCGACAAAGCTGTTCCAAGCCATGCTCATCACGACGAACACGACGCCGAGCGTGAGAAACGCCAGGATCTTGTTGTTGCTGTCGGCGGTCACGAATTGCGGAAAAAATGACACAAAGAACAGCACGACCTTCGGATTCAGCACATTGGTCCAGAAACCTTGCATGAAAAGCTGCCGCAACGACTTTGGTGCGCCGGGAGCGCGCGTTTCGCCCGTGGCCTGGCCGGCTTCGGGCTTCACGAGAATGAGGCGCACGCCGAGATACACGAGATAGATCGCGCCGACGAACTTGATCACCGTGAAGGCCGTAGCCGATGCAGCCAGCAGTGCGGTCAGCCCGAACGCGCACGCGAGCGAGTGCACGCAGCATCCGGCCGAAATGCCGAGCGCCGACATCAGCCCCGCGCGGCGCCCCTGCGCGACGCTTCGGCCGACGATATAAGCGGTGTCGGGCCCCGGCGTGACGTTGAGCAGAAAGACAGCGACGACGAAGAACTCGAAATGGGTGATGCCGAACATGAAATCCTCTTCAGGCGGAGTTGCACCGAAGATTCTAACGCGCCGCAAGAGCGCGGCGCGCCCTGGCCGAACGTCAGATGGTACGACCGAACGCGCGCCGTTATTGTGACTGCACGAGGTCGAACCGCTGGCCCGCGGCAAGCGTCGAGCCGGCAAGGAAATCGCGCACCGGCAGGCGTTTGCCGCCGGGTTTCTGCAGTTGCGTGATGCGCAACGCGCCGTCGCCGCAAGCCACGACGACGCCTTCGGGCGATACGTCGACGATCGTGCCGGGTCCGGCCTGGCTCGGGGCGTCGATAGGCGCGGCTGACCAGATTTTCAGCACCGCGCCGTCGAGCGTCGCCGCCCCGCCGGGGAACGGGTCGAAGGCGCGAACCTGGCGCGCCAGTTCCGCTGCCGGGCGCCGCCAGTCGAGCGCCGCTTCGTGCTTGCCAATCTTCTCGGCGTACGTTGCACCGCTGGCGGGCTGTGGCGTCGCTGCGAGCTTGCCGCTGCGCTCCAGTTCGATCAGCGCGTCGACGATCAGTTTCGCGCCCGCATCGGCGAGACGGTCATGCAGCGTCGCCGTCGTGTCGGTGTCGTGGATCGGCGTACGGACCTCAGAAATCATCGCGCCCGTGTCGAGGCCCGCGTCCATCTGCATCAGCGTGATGCCCGTTTCGGCGTCGCCTGCTTCGATTGCGCGGTGAATCGGCGCCGCGCCTCGCCAGCGCGGAAGCAACGAAGCGTGAATGTTGATGCACCCATGCGGCGCGATGTCGAGCACTTCCTGCGGCAACAACAGGCCGTAGGCGGCCACCACCATGACGTCGTTCGGAGTGGCGCGCAACTGGTCAATGGCGGCCGTCGCTTCGGCCGGGAACTTGCCGTTACGGCGCAGCGAAGGCGGCTGCGCGACCTCGATGCCGTGCTCCTGCGCGTAACGCTTGACCGGGCTTGCCTGCAATTTCATGCCGCGGCCGGCCGGCCGGTCCGGCTGGGTCAGGACGAGCGGCACCGGAAAACCGGCCTGGTGGATCGCGGCGAGCGCCGCGGCGGCGAATTCCGGGGTGCCGGCGAAGATGACGCGCAACGAATGACTCATGTGCTGATAGCGGAAGCGGTCGGAAAGCGCGTTACATCGCGTGCGCGAGCTTTTTCATCTTGTTCTTGATACGCGTCTGCTTGAGCGGCGACAGGTACTCGACGAACACCTTGCCCATCAAATGATCCATTTCGTGCTGGATGCAGACGGCGAGCAGCCCTTCGCAATCCAGCTCGAAAGTTTCGCCTTTCTCGTTCAGCGCGCGCACGCGCACCTTTTCGGCGCGCTCGACGTTGTCGTAGATCCCGGGCACCGACAGGCAGCCTTCTTCGTGGATCTCCCTTTCGTCGCTCGACCAGATGATTTCCGGGTTGATGAACGCGCGCAGTTCGTCGTGCGCATCGGACACGTCGATCACGATCACGCGCTCGTGCACGTCCACCTGGGTCGCGGCGAGCCCTACGCCGGGCGCGGCGTACATCGTCTCGGCCATATCGGCGACGAGCTTGCGGATACGGTCATCGACCTTTTCGACCGGCTTCGCGACCTTGTGCAGACGCTTGTCCGGGTAGTTGAGGATGTTGAGTAAAGCCATGGTCCTGAAATTGATTGGGCGCCGACCCGGTTACAAGTCGCGCGATTGGCCATTCGGCCAGGTTGTTCGCCAGGCGCGACACGCACAGGATAGATAGTGGCCGAACCGTGTTGATTCAACGCCAGTTCGACGTTCGAGCGCATGTCCGCAGGCTCCCGCGGGCGCGGCGCAGCAGTGGTTTCGGAATATTTCGGATGATGAAAATTTTAGCATGGCGACTGAAAGGCTGGTTGCCGTGCGCGAGGACGCCAGCCATGCAGACGCTTCCCCTGACAGACCAGGAACTCGCCGCCTGGTTGCGGCTTTCGACGGCGCCGGGTCTGAACCCGGCTTCCCTGCGCCGCTTGCTCGCGGCCTTCGGGCTGCCCGAAGCCGTGCTCTCGCAGAGCTTCGCGGCACTCGCCGAAGTCACCGATGAAGCCACCGCCCGGGCCGCGCTCGCGCCACCGCCCGCGGACTTTTCCGCGCAGCTCGACGCAGTGCGGGCGTGGCGCGAGTCGCCCGGCAACGCGCTCGTCACGCTCGACGATGCCGCCTATCCGCCTCTTTTGCTGACCATGCCCGATCCGCCGCCGCTGCTATATGTAAAGGGTCGGGTCGAACTGCTGCACGCGCGCAGTATCGCCGTAGTCGGGAGCCGAAGCGCGACGCCACAGGGTATCGAAGACGCGACCCGCTTCGCCCGCGCCTTTTCGGACGCGGGGTTGACCGTGGTGTCGGGCCTTGCGTCGGGCGTCGATGGCGCGGCGCATCGCGGCGCGCTTCAAGGGCGCGGCAGCACGGTCGCCGTCATCGGCACGGGCGCGGATCTCGTCTACCCCGGCTCGCATCACGCTCTCGCGCATCAGATAGCCGGACACGGCGCGCTCGTGTCGGAATGGCCGCTCGGCACGCCCGCCCGGTCCGCCAATTTTCCGCAGCGTAACCGGCTGATCGCGGGACTCGTCGGCGGCGTGCTGATCGTCGAGGCGGCGATGCGCTCCGGCTCGCTGATTACGGCACGGTTCGCGAACGAGATGGGGCGCGATGTGTTCGCGATTCCGGGTTCGATCCACGCGCCGCTCGCGCGTGGCTGCCATCGGATGATCAAACAGGGCGCGAAACTCGTCGAAACGCCGGAAGAGGTGCTCGAAGAGCTTGGGTTTGCCGCTCCGCCACCGCCCGCGCAGATGCCCCGGCTCCGGGCGGTCACGAAGCCGTCTCACGCCGATGACGACACCCTGCCAGAAAGCGGGACGCCAGTGCCGGCCGAGGCCAGGCGTCTGCTCGACGCGCTCGGCCACGCGCCCGCCACGCTTGAAATCCTGGCAGAACGCACCGACATGGACGACACGCTGTTGCAAAGCACGCTGCTGCGGCTCGAACTGGCGGGCGAACTGTGTGCGCTACCCGGCGGCCGGTACGTCCGCGCGGCGCGCAATGGGTGACGCCTCGTGCTACATTCGCGCCAAATAACCCATGCAATACCGAAGGAAACCGCCATGCCCGCGCTGAACCTGGACACCGACGCTAGACGGATCGCCGAACTCGTTAGTGACAGCGAGACGCTTTTCGTGGCGTGTTTGTGTGCGGAATGGTGCGGGACCTGCCGCGAGTACCGCACCGCGTTCGACACGCTCGCGGACAGGCATCCGGATATCTGCTTCGCATGGATCGATATCGAGACTCACGCAGACCGTTTCGACGACCTTGACGTTGAGAATTTCCCCACAATTCTTATAGAAGACAGCGTGACTACCCGGTTTTTCGGAACGGTCTTGCCACAGGCGTCGATTGTCGAGCGGATGCTGGTCGATCTGACCGCGCTGCCAGGCGTCAAGGGCGCGCCGAAAATGCGCCCGGCTCTGCTCGAAGCCTGAAACATCTGTGAAACACCGGGATTGTCCCGGCCCCGTTTTTAAACATACGGGTGAGCGCAGCACAGGGCATTTGCAAAAATCGTTGCGCGATACGGGAAAACCGGCTCGCGATCGACGCGAAAGCGCCATCTGTAGCGCCTGTCACGCGCTTGCCCAATTGATCTGAGCGCAATTAAGATGACCCGCTTTTTTGGGCTCACCGGTTGCCGTTGCGGCGGCGTGTGCTATAAAGCGGTCGTTAATGGGTGCCAAACCCGGGTTGGAAAACCCGAGGTCCCGGCCCGAATCCACCAATTTATTTTCAGTCATGTCCAAAGCACTGATCATCGCCGAAAAGCCATCCGTCGCGAACGACATCGCGCGGGCTTTGGGCGGTTTTACCAAGCATGACGAGTACTTCGAAAACGACGATTTCGTCCTTTCGTCGGCGGTCGGCCATCTCGTGGAGATCGCTGCGCCGGAAGAATATGAAGTCAAACGGGGAAAATGGAGTTTCGCCAATCTCCCCGTTATTCCGCCGCATTTCGATCTGCATCCAATCGCGAAAAGCGAGTCGCGGCTGAAGGTCCTGAACAGGCTGATCAAGCGCAAGGACGTCGATCGCCTGATCAACGCATGTGACGCGGGGCGCGAGGGCGAGCTCATTTTCCGTCTGATCGCGCAGCACGCAAAAGCGAAGCAGCCGGTGCAGCGCCTGTGGCTGCAGTCGATGACGCCCGCCGCGATCCGCGACGGCTTCGCGCAACTGCGTAGCGACACCGACATGCAGCCGCTCGCGGACGCGGCGCGCTGCCGCTCGGAAGCGGACTGGCTGGTCGGCATCAACGGCACGCGCGCGATGACCGCGTTCAACAGCAAGGGCGGCGGCTTCTTCCTGACCACCGTCGGCCGCGTGCAGACGCCGACGCTGTCGATCGTCGTCGAGCGCGAAGAGAAGATTCGCCGCTTCGTGCCGCGCGACTATTGGGAAGTGAAGGCTGAATTCGTCTGTGCGGCGGGCTTCTACGAAGGCCGCTGGTACGACCCGAAGTTCAAGAAAGACGAGTTCGATCCGGAAAAGCGCGATTCGCGCCTCTGGAGCCTGCCAGCTGCCGAAACGATCGTCGCCGCCTGTCGCGGCCAGACGGGCATCGTGACGGAGGAATCGAAGCCGTCGACGCAACTGTCGCCTGCGCTCTTCGACCTCACCAGCCTGCAGCGCGAAGCCAACGGACGTTTCGGCTTTTCGGCCAAGAACACGCTCGGGCTCGCCCAGGCGCTGTACGAAAAGCACAAGGTGCTGACCTACCCCCGTACCGACGCGCGCGCGCTGCCGGAAGACTACCAGGAGACGGTCAAGCACACGCTGGAGATGCTCAAGGAGAGCAACAACTATCTGCCGTACGCGAAGCAGGTGCTCGACAAGGGCTGGGTGAAGCCGAACAAGCGCATCTTCGACAATTCGAAGATCAGTGATCACTTCGCTATCATCCCGACGCTGCAAGCGCCCAAAGCGCTCTCCGAGCCAGAGCAGAAGCTGTACGACCTCGTCGTCAAGCGCTTCCTCGCGGTGTTCTTCCCGGCTGCCGAGTTCCGCGTTACCACGCGTATTACGGAAGTCGTCGGCCATCATTTCAAGACTGAAGGCAAGGTGCTCGTCGAGCCGGGCTGGCTGCAGATCTATGGCCGCGAGACGGCCGGAGAAGACGCGAATCTCGTCCCCGTTCAGAAGGGCGAGAAGGTCAAGACGGACAAGATCGCCGCGCAGCAACTCGTGACGAAGCCGCCCGCACGCTACAACGAAGCGACGCTGCTGTCGGCGATGGAAGGCGCGGGCAAGCTCGTCGAAGACGACGAACTGCGCGAGGCGATGGCTGCAAAGGGGCTTGGCACGCCGGCCACGCGCGCGGCCATCATCGAAGGTCTGCTGGGTGAAAAGTATCTGGTCCGCGAAGGGCGCGAGCTGATTCCGACCGCGAAGGCTTTCCAGCTGATGACGCTGCTGCGCGGACTCGACGTGAAGGAACTGACTGCGCCGGAACTGACGGGCGAATGGGAATACAAGCTGTCGCAGATGGAGCGCGGCAAGCTGCAGCGCGACGCGTTCATGCAGGAAATCGCCCGCATGACGCAGACCATCGTGAAGCGCGCGAAGGAGTACGACTCCGACACGATTCCCGGCGACTACGCGACGCTGCAGACGCCCTGCCCCAACTGCGGCGGCCAGGTGAAGGAAAACTACCGGCGCTTCGCCTGCACGAAGTGCGAGTTCTCGATCTCGAAGATTCCGGGCGGCCGGCAGTTCGAAATCGAGGAAGTCGAAGAACTGTTGCAGAAGAAGCAAATCGGTCCGCTTTCCGGTTTCCGCAGCAAGATGGGCCGGCCGTTTTCGGCGATCCTCAAGCTCTCGTTCGACGACGAAACGAAGAACTACAAGCTCGAGTTCGACTTCGGTCAGGATCAGGGCGGCGAAGACGGCGAAGCGCCGGACTTCTCCGAGCAAACGCCCGTTGGCGCGTGTCCGAAGTGCAGCGGCAAGGTGTTCGAGCACGGCATGAGCTATGTCTGCGAGAACTCGGTCGCGAATCCGAAGACCTGCGACTTCCGTTCGGGCAAGGTGATCCTGCAGCAGGAAATCGCGCGCGAGCAGATGGCGAAGCTGCTGGAGAACGGACGCACCGACCTGCTGACGAACTTCAAGTCGTCGCGCACGGGCCGCAACTTCAAGGCATTCCTCGTCAAACAGAGCGACGGCAAGATCGGCTTCGAGTTCGAAAAGAAAGAGCCGAAGGAAGGCGCAGCGAAGAAGACGGCCGCGAAGTCCGCAGCCAAGGCGGCGCCCGAATCCGCAAACGACGAGGCAGCGAACGAAGCACCGGCAAAGAAGGTCGCCGCGAAGACGGCTGCTGCCAAGAAAGCGCCTGCAAAGAAGGCCGCCGCCAAGACGACGGCAGCGAAAACGGCAGCGCGCAAGACGGGTTCATAACCTTGTCGGCGCGCGCAGCCTGACGCACACAAGCGCGCAACAAAAAGCGCAGTCACCTTTGACGGTGACTGCGCTTTTTTATCGTCTATCCGAAACGCCGCTGCGTGCGCCTCAATGCGTCGGCGAAACGATGCCGCGTGAACGGTTCAGTGTGCGTGTCGCCGGCTTGGCCGGGATCTCGCCATCCAGCAGGCTCGACAGCGGCTCGGCCCCGTCAAACGCCTCTGGCGGCATCGACATAGCCGTCGATTCGAGCATCGACGGCGCGCGCTCCACGCCGTCCTTCACCCATTGTTCGCCAAGCTTGCTGTTCGGCGTCTGGTTGAAATGCTCGACGAGGTGGTCGATGAACGTACGGACCTTTGCTGGCAAATGCCGCCGGCTCGGGTAGGCGATGTTGATCTCGACCTGCGGCAGACGGTAGTCGCTCAGGAGCCGCACCAGCTTGCCGCGCGTCGTGTCGCGTCCGATCAGATAGCTCGGCAGGATCGCGATGCCCATGCCGAGCAACGCAAACTGACGCAGCATTTCCGTATTGTTCGCGACGATCACGTTCGTCGGACGCACGCGCACTTCACCGTCCGGGCCAGTGAATACACGCTCATCGCCCCAGTATTCGGACGGCAGCGACAGGCACGGATGCTCCAGAAGCTGCTCAGGCCGCGTCGGCGTGCCGTGCTTCTCCAGATATGCGGGAGTGGCGCAGACGGTCATACAGCCCGTCGTGAGCCGCCGCGTGACGATGCTCGCGCTACGCATATGCCGCGCGATCACGACACCGACGTCAAATCCTTCTTCGACGAGATCGACCTGCCGGTCGACCAGCGTCACATCGGGAATCACCTTCGGATAGCGCTCAGCGTACGTCTGAAGCACGGGCGCAAGGTTATGCAGACCGAACACGACGGGCGCGACGATGCGTAGCGTTCCAACAGGCTCGTGATTGCGCGCGACGACCATTTGCTCGACGTCCTCGAGCTCATCGAGAATCTGCCGGGCGCGTTCCAGATATACCTGACCGGATTCGGTCAACGAGAGACTACGTGTGGTGCGGTTGAGCAGTCGGGTACCGAGGCGACCTTCCAGGTCGGCGACATGACGGGTGGCGACTGCGTTTGAAATATCCATCGCGCTAGCCGCGCGGGCAAAACTTCCGAGATCCGCCACTTTGACGAAAACTCGCATCGACTGCAAATGATCCATGGACAACTCCTGCCGTATTACCGCTCCCCCGCGAACAGGAAGCACATTTGGGATTTTCCTACGACTAGGGAAATCCTGCAGAAGTTGCCTAAGAAAGCAGAAATTTTATGAAAATTTGAGTCAATATCTTAAGGGACGGAATAGCACATGGCCTATTGTTCCCATTGTCGAAACAATTTGCTGCATCGCGTCGGAATCGCGTTGGTAGCTCGAACAGCGAAAGCGACGCGTCGGTGGCAGAATGGGGGTCGAAAGGTGACGCCAAAATGGCAGAATTGACGGAAAAGCCGCCCGGAGGCGGCTTCGTCGTTGGTTAGTAGACGCTCACAACATCACACGGCCAGCTTCTTCTCCAGCGCGTTTCGCGTATCTTGCAGTGCGGCAGGCAGCCCTTGTTTCAGCGTGTCGAACAATTCGCTATGCAATGCGAGTTCCTTGCGCCACGCGGCATCATCGACGGAAATCACCTGCTCGAACTGCTCGCGGGTGAAGTCGAGCCCGTTCCAGTCGATATCTTCGTAGCGCGGCGAGACGCCAAATGCATGCTCCTCGCCCTGCGCCTTGCCCTCGACCCGGCCGATCATCCAGCGCAGCACGCGCATGTTTTCCCCAAAACCCGGCCACACGAACTTGCCGTCGTCGCCCTTGCGGAACCAGTTGACGCAGAAAATCTTCGGCGTGCGCGCGTTCATCTGCTCCAGTTTCGCGCCCGTCTTTAGCCAGTGGCCGAAGTAGTCGCTCATGTTGTAGCCGCAGAACGGCAGCATCGCGAATGGATCGCGCCGCACGACGCCCTGCTGGCCGGCTGCGGCCGCCGTCGTTTCCGAGCCCATCGTCGCGGCCATGTAGACGCCCTCGACCCAGTCGCGCGCTTCCGTCACGAGCGGCACGGTCGTCGAGCGGCGGCCGCCGAAGACGAAAGCGTCAATCGGCACGCCAGCCGGATTCTCCCAATCGGCGTCGATCGATGGGCATTGCGAAGCGGCCGCCGTGAAGCGCGCGTTCGGGTGCGCGGCCTTGCGCCCCGTTTCCTTCGCGATCGCGGGCGTCCAGTCCTTGCCCTGCCAGTCGATCAGATGCGCGGGCGGCTCGTCCGTCATGCCTTCCCACCAGACGTCGCCGTCGTCGGTGAGCGCGACGTTCGTGAAGATCACGTTTTCCTTCAGCGTCGCCATTGCATTGAAGTTGGTTTTTTCGCTCGTGCCCGGCGCCACGCCGAAATAGCCCGCCTCCGGATTGATCGCGTAGAGACGCCCGTCCTTGCCCGGCTTGATCCACGCGATGTCGTCGCCGATCGTCGTGATCTTCCAGCCGTCCATGCCTTGCGGTGGGATCAGCATCGCGAAGTTGGTCTTGCCGCACGCCGACGGAAACGCAGCCGCGACGTGATGCTTCTTGCCTTCCGGCGACGTGACGCCGAGCACCAGCATGTGCTCGGCGAGCCAGCCTTCGTCGCGGCCCATCGTCGATGCGATGCGCAGAGCGAAGCACTTCTTGCCGAGCAGCGCGTTGCCGCCGTAGCCCGAGCCGTAGCTCCAGATTTCGCGCGATTCGGGGAAATGGACGATGTACTTCGTGTCATTGCACGGCCACGCGACGTCTTTCTGGCCCGCCGCGAGCGGCGCGCCGACGGAATGCACGCACGGCACGAACGCGCCGTCCTCGCCGAGCACGTCGTACACCTTGCGGCCCATGCGCGTCATGATCCGCATGTTCGTGACGACGTACGGGCTATCGGTCAGCTCGACGCCGATATGCGCGATCGGCGATCCGAGCGGGCCCATCGAGAACGGCACGACGTACATCGTGCGGCCGCGCATTGCGCCGTCGAAGAGACCGTCGAGCGTCGCGCGCATCTCGGCGGGCGCGATCCAGTTGTTGGTCGGGCCGGCGTCCTCGCGATGCTCGGAGCAGATGAACGTGCGATCCTCGACACGCGCGACATCGGACGGATCGGACCACGCGAGATACGAGTTGGGCCGTTTAGCCGCGTTGAGCTTCTTGAGGGTGCCCGCTGCGACCATCTGCGCGCTCAGACGGTCGTATTCCTCCTGCGAGCCATCGCACCAGACGATCCGCTCTGGTTTTGCCAGCGCGGCCACGCGCTGCACCCACTCGATCAGTTTTTGATGTTTGACCCAGGCAGGCGCTTCGAGGGTCGAATGGCCTGCAAATGCGGGATGATTCATCGAGCTGTCTCCGTTTTGGTAGAAAAAGAAAAACGGTCCTAGCCCAGCGACGCTGCATGCGAGAGGCGATAATCGGCGCGAAGTATTTCAATGCACGCGATCCAGCAGTCGTAAGGGCCTTCCAGCCTGTCGCCGACACGTTGAAACCGTCTGTAAAGCGGCTTGCGTGGACATGCAACAAACTGTTAAAAACGAGGGAACTTGCCTCGCCGTCGTGGCTCCGTCATAGCGGCTCCTTGTACGGTAAGGCATTCACAATAAGCATCATGTGGTCCAGGTCACATGATGGGACACCCGAATAAGACTCTCCGTTCCGCACCCGCATGGTGCGTCGCAAAACATATACGCCATGAAGATTGCCATCCTTGACGATTATCAAGACGCTGTCCGCAAGCTCGACTGTTTCCAAATGCTCGCCGACCACGAGGTCAAGGTTTTCAACAACACCGTTCGCGGTCTGGGGCAACTCGCCAGCCGCCTGTCGGAAGTCGACGCGCTGGTCCTGATTCGCGAACGCACCCGCATCAGCTCGCAACTGCTCGACAAGCTGCCGCATCTGCGCATGATCAGCCAGACGGGCCGTGCAGGAAGCCATATCGACATCGCCGCCTGTACCGAGCGCGGCATTGCCGTGCTCGAAGGCGTCGGCTCACCGATCGCGCCCGCCGAACTGACGTGGGCCCTAATCATGGCCGCGCAACGCCGCATTCCGCAATACGTGGCAAACCTTAAGCAAGGGGCCTGGCAACAGTCCGGCCTGAAGACCTCGGCGCTGCCGCCGAACTTCGGTCTTGGCCAGGTGCTGCGCGGACAGACGCTCGGCATCTGGGGCTATGGCAAGATCGGCCGGCTGGTCGCGGGTTACGGCAAGGCGTTCGGCATGAACGTGTTGATCTGGGGCCGCGATCACACCCGCGAAGCGGCGCTCGCCGACGGCTATCAGGTCGCGGAAAGCCGCGAGGCGCTGTTCGAGCAGAGCGACGTGCTGTCACTGCATCTGCGCATGCACGACGACACGCGCGGCATCGTCAAGCAGGACGATCTGATGCGTATGAAGCCGACCGCGCTCTTCGTCAACACGAGCCGCGCAGAACTGCTCGAAGAGAATGCGTTGATCGGCGCGCTGTCGCACAACCGGCCGGGCATGGTCGCGATCGACGTCTACGAAAGCGAGCCGATCCTGCAGGGCTATAGCCTCCTGCGGATGGAGAACGTGATCTGCTCGCCGCACATCGGCTACGTCGAGAAGGAAAGCTACGAGCTTTATTTCAGCGCGGCGTTCAAGAACATTCTCGCCTTCGATCAGGGCGATACGTCGAGCGTCGCGAATCCGGAAGCGCTGCAGGGCGGACGCCGTCGGTAATTGAAAGCCTGCGGCCCAGCGCGGGCCGTAGCGCCTTTAAGTACGCCTTTCAGTCGTGCGCGGCGGCCTCGAGCAGTTCAGGCACGCGTTGTAGAAACTGCTCGCCGTCCATACGGCCGAGGTTGTATGCGTGCTGCATCTGCGACGGACTCGTGTAATCCCAGCTAGAGATCGGCACCTTGCGCGACGGCTGCACGTACAGCCGCTGTTGCGTGCCATGCGGCACGACGAACATCTGCGGACGCGGATAGATCCGCGTCACCATCACCAGCACATTGCCGGGCGTCGGATCGAGCGCGCCGACGGGCACATTGTCGACCATCCCGCCATCCAGCACGGGACGCCCATTACGCCGCAGGACAGGCGTGAACGGCGGCGTACACGATGACTGGAGAATCAGGTCCGCGAGTTCTTCGACGCTCGCGCAATCCTGCGCGCGAACGAATTCCGGATGAAAGCCGAGCGACTGGCCGAGCGTCGGGTGCAGCGTCTTGCGGATGTATTTTTCGATGTTGTAGGCGATCAGTCCGGCCGCGACGGCGCTTCGCGCGCCCAGCCAGCGCGGCACGTGCGACACGCCGATGCGGATTTCCGGCGCCTTCGCCAGTTGCGCAAACTTTTCGCCGTAGATATCGAGCAACGCCTGCCGGTAGATCCGGTAATGCGGAAACACCGATTCGCCGCGCAGCAGATTGCCCCAGTACGCGTTCTTCGTGTTGTTGCGCAGCGCGGTCTCGTAATAGCGCATCACCCAATCGGCGTCGCGCGTGTAGAGCATGCAGGCCGTGGCCGCGCCCGCAGAAATGCCCGTGATGACGCGCGGCTTGATAGCCAGTTCCGGCTGGACCACGTCCCAGAATCCTGCTTGCCACCAGCAGCGATTGCCGCCGCCGGCGAATACGACCTGATCGAACATCCGTTGCTTCCTTCGATTGCCGCGGCGCGGTTCGCACCGTCGACAGGCGCGCTCAGTTGAGCAGCGCGTAGGTGGTGGTGGCGTGGACGGCCATCTTGCCGTCGTCGTCGGTCAGCTCGACTTCACCGAACACCAGATTGCGGCCCATGCGCAGCACGCGCGCCGTGATGACCACGTCGCCTTTGCGAACGGCGCGCATGAAGCTGATGTTCAGCGAAACGGTGGTCATCGGTTTGAACCCGCCGAGCGCCGCTGAAATGGCGACTACCATCGCCGTATCGGCGGCTGCCATGAAGACTTGCCCGCAGATCACGCCGCCGCTGTGCCGCAGCTCGCCGGAAAACGGCAAGCGCAGCGTCGCGCTTTCATCGTCGACTTTGACGGGCGTGAGCGAAAGTGCGCGTACCCATGGCGCGAGCACGCGATCGAGCAGTTCCCGGACTTCGGTTTCGTCCATCATGATTTCCCGTTGGGGCCGCGCGGAAGGCCGCACGGCATGGTGTCGCGACATGATACCGGGACGAACGCCCGTGCGCTTCGATAGTGCTTTCGGTGGATAGTGGCCGTCCCGTCCTTCCTGGCGAGGCTTGCCGCGGAATCTTTTTTTAAGAGATTTGCGAGATACGCTTGCCAAGCAAGAAAAACTCCTGCATAATTTCGCTTCTGTTGGGGGCGTTAGCTCAGTTGGTAGAGCAGCGGACTCTTAATCCGTAGGTCGAGTGTTCGAGTCACTCACGCCCCACCAAAGAATTCGAAGGCCGGTCAAGCGAAAGCTGACCGGCCTTTTTGTTTTCCCCGCCGCGCGCCCAACAACTTCAATTCCCCGGCACTGCCGCATCCGAAGCCGCCTTGGCCATCTTGTTCGCTCTTTCCGCTTTGGCAAGCGCCTGCTTCTTCAGATATTCGACCGTGCCTTGAAACGCCGGACTGACATCGGGATACGAAGCATCCGTGACGAAGTTCAATCCATTCTGCTGCGCCTCGATCAATTCCTGATACACCTCTGCGCGCGTCTTGCCTTGCGCGAAGACATTCATCGAACCGAGTGCAGCGACGGCGACAGCCAGCAATGCGAGCATCTTCATTTCAAACTCCTTTGAAAACGTGCGGTACGCACAATGACGAACCACGCGATGCTGCAATCTATTCCCGTCACGACACAAAAAATAAATACGGATAGCTAACTATCAAAGCAAAAACAAAAGCGGCCACACCCGAAGATGCAGCCGCTCAACGTCAAAGCACCGCCAACATCAACCCGGCGTCGCCCCCGTCAACTGCGCATACACATCGTGCGCAATCTGCAACATCACCTTGCGATCGATACCGCCCGACACCGCATAGCCAAAATCGCCATCGACCCAATAAAAAACGTTCACCGGCCCTTCCTGATAAAGCTTGAACGCCGTCGTATTCGCATTCACCTTGCGATGAGAAATACAAAGCGTCACGCGCTCGCCGTTCGCGTTGTGATACATGAACTGCGCAACGGGCCCGTCGTCGCCGGGCAATATACGGCCGCCCGCGAGCTCGAATCCGCTTTTCGTGAGCATCGGCGGATGCACATCGGTGCCAAGTTTGTTCGCAAGGTACTGCACGAAATCCTGCTCGTGGTCCTGGCCGATCTGCGCGGGACGATTGACGGTAGGCATATAGACGACATGCGCCAACGCGGCCTTCTGCGCGAACAATTCTGAAGCATCCGCACTCACGGGCCGCGTACTCGCGGTTACCGACGGCGCACTCGCCCACGGCGCAGCCACATCCTTGCCCATGTTCGTGCCGACGCCAATGCCAATGCCCATCACCAGCGCCGCTGCCATACCCGCAAATTGCGGCCAGTTCGCCGCGCTGAGCCAGCGACGCTTCTCCGGCATACGCAAACGCGCAGGCACGGGCTCGTTCAGCACGCGGTCATAGCGCTCATGAAACATGTTGTTCAGCGAAAAGTAATCGCTCACGCGCGCCGCCAGCGCGGGATTCTGTTCGATTGCCCGCTCTACCTGTTCACGGCGATCGTCGGACAGCGTGCCGTCCACGTACGCATGAATGTCTTCTTCGCTGATGGGAGTCTGTTGATCGCTCATCGCACCACCTTCAGTTTCGCGCCGGGCTGTGCGCCCGCCATCAATGCGCGCAAGCGCTCGCGTCCACGCGAGAGCCTCGACATCACGGTACCGACGGGGATGTCGAGTGCAATCGCAACTTCGGCATAACTCATTTCTTCTAGCCCAACCAGCAAGACGACTTCGCGCTGATCGGCGGGCAGACGCTGCAATGCGTAATCGAGATCGCGCACTTCGAGCGAACGCGTCTGCTCACCCGACACCGCAAATTCGCTTTCGACAATGCTCTCGTCGTCCACCGAAACGTGAACAGCGCGCGACGACGACTTGCGCACCTGATTGACGAACACGTTGTGCATGATCGTGAAAAGCCATGCGCGCAGATCGGTTCCCGCCTCGAACATTTTCGTACGCGTGAGCGCGCGTTCGAGTGTGTCCTGCACGAGATCGTCCGCGAGATCGCGATTGCTGATCAGCGCGCGCGCATAGCGGCGCAATCGCGGCACGTGGTCCATCAACTCGTTACGGATGTCCATTTGCTCTACCTATCAAATATCGCTTGGCGCGCATTCCGCCGCGCGCGTCGCCTCTTGAAGCAGAGAACACAACCTGCTGTATTTTATTCCGCTTGTTTCGCGGAAACCGCAAAAGCACGTGCGAATCGACAAGCCGTGCATTTGCTAACGGATCGTCAGCGCGTCAGCAGCGCGCATCAGACCGTGTGTCGTTGCCTTTCCGGCGAGCACGTAGCGCCGGCCTTTCACCGTCCACGACAGCAGCCGCACCTCGCCGATGCGCTGCGCCGCCCAGTGCGGCTGGTCGGTCGCGAATGGCGCTGCGCTCGAAAGCAACACGACAGCTTCGCCATCGGCATTGCGGTAATCGAGTATGTCGATGTTCGCCAACGCGTTCGGATGACGCGTCTTCGTCGCAACCAGCTTCAGCCCTAACGGCGACAGATCGACCGAGTGCGGATCGTAGAGCACAGCCTCCGGCGCAGCGCCGGTTAGCTGACCCGAATCGCGCATCAGCGCCATGACGGCCGCGCCGTCGAGCATTTCCGGCGATACGCGCGACGCAAAAAACCAGCCGCTCACGGACAGAACGACCAGCGCGATGCCGAGCAGTGCGACGCTGATGCGCCGCACAAGGAACCTGCGCATCGCCGACGGTATATCGACGGTCCGCTTTCGATCAACACCCGGCGCCTGAATGCCTTGCGGAAGCGCGCCTTCAAATGCGCTGCGCATCTGCATGTTCAACTGTCGGTAGAACGCGATCCGATCGGCCTCGCCGGGTCGCGCGCCGAGATATTTCCGCACGCGCGCCGCCCGATCCGGCGGCAGATTGCCGTCGGCGAATGCCTGCATGTCCGCTTCGGTAAGCGGCTTGTCGGACGGTGAATGGGTGTGGGACATGATCGTCGGTCGTGCAAATATCGGGCTCTTGCTGCGCTAACAGGATCGTTGCAGGCTTTATTCCATCCGCTTTCGACGATTGATTCATCAGACGTTAGACAAAAAGAAACGCGCCGCATGACGTGAGTCATGCGGCGCGTTGCGCGATGCAGCGAAGTTGTTTACTTGGCCGAAACGTCGATATTGCCGAAGTATTTTTCCGCGAGCGTCTTGACCGTGCCGTCTGCCTGCACTTTGGAGATCGCCGCGTTCAACTGATTGCGCAGCGCCGTGTCACCCTTGCGAATGCCGAACGCGACACCGCTGCCGAGAATCTTGTCGTCGCGCACCGCCTGGCCGACGAACGCGAAGTCCTTGCCGTCAGGACGCGACAGGAAGCCCGTCTGACCCGCCGGCGCGAGCACCAGCGTCGCATCGAGTCGACCAGCGACGAGATCCGCGTACACCTGGTTCTGATCCTGATACGGCACGACGGTGACGCCAGCGTTTTCCCAGTGCGCCTTCGCATACGTTTCCTGGATCGACGCCTGCAACACGCCGACGCGCTTGCCTTTCAGCGACTCGGGCGTCGGTTGCAGCCCGCTATCCTTGCGCGCGATCAGTTGCGTCGGCACGCGGTAGATCACGTTGGTGAAGTCGATTGCCTGGCGGCGCTTTTCCGTCGCGTTCATCGCCGAGTTGATCGCGTCGAACTTGCGGCCCTGCAGCGCAGGGATCAAGCCGTCGAACGACGTTTCGACCCAGCTGCATTTCAGGTTCGCCGTCTTGCAGACCGCATTGCCGACATCGATATCGAAGCCCTGCAACTCGCCATTCGAGCCCTTCGATTCAAACGGCGGATATTGCGCCTCGAGGCCATAGCGCAGCGACGTCGCATCGGCGGCCATCGCCGACGCCGTTGCCACCGATGCGAACGCGCACGCCAGCATCAGCAGATTCTTCACAAGTTTCATATCGATCTCCTTCCCCTTATGTTCAATGCGGTTCAACGCACGTCAGACGGCGTGGCGATGCGCCGATGCGTGAGCACCGGCAGGCGGTTGCGCGCTTCATCGAGCGCGCTTTGTGTCAGCGTCGCGAGCGCGATGCCGGGTTCGTCGTCATGCCGCGCGAGCACTTCGCCCCACGGCCCGACGATCATACTGTGGCCAAAAGTCCGCCAGCCGTTCGAGTGGGTGCCGCACTGGCCAGACGCAAGCACGAAAGCCTGGTTCTCGACGGCTCGTGCGCGCAACAGCAGTTCCCAATGCGCGAGGCCTGTGGTGTACGTGAAAGCGGCGGGCACAGCGATCACATCGGCGCTGGGTCCCGCGCGATACAGTTCGGGAAAGCGCAAGTCGTAACATACCGACAGACGCAGCGTGCCGAACGGACCTTGCGCTGTGCCGACGCTGTCGCCACCGACCATTGTGTCGCCTTCGGCATGCTGCTCGGCGCCCTGATTGAAGCTGAACAGATGGATCTTGTCATAACGCGCCGAGCATTGTCCCGAAGGATCGAACACGAGCGACGTGTTGTACGCATGCGTGCCGGCCTGCGGCCCATGCAACGGCCGGATCGGCACCGTGCCACCGATCAGCCACGCGCCCGTCTCGCGCGCGAGTTCGGAAAGCGCCTGTTGAATCGGACCATCGCCGAATGCTTCGGCAAGGGCCACGCGCTGCATTTCATCGTCGCCGATCCAGCAAAAGTATTCGGGCAGGCAGATGAGCGTGGCGCCATCGCGCGCGGCCTGATGTACCCAGCGACGCGCTTCGCCAAGATTTTGCTGGACGTCCGCGCTGCTGCTCAACTGCACCACGGCTGCCTTGATCGATTCCTGCATCATTGCGTGTTCCTCAGATTGAACGCAAACGGCGCGCGCCTTCGATCAGCGTCTCGTCGTCCTTCGAAAAGCTCAGGCGAATCAGGCCGGAATCCGTGCCGTCCGTATAGAACGCCGACAGCGGAATGGTCGCGACCTTCGCATCGCGGATCAGCCGCAGCACGAAGTCGCTGTCGCTTTCATCCGAGAAGCCGCGAAAACGCGCGAGCATGAAAAAGCTGCCCTCGCTCGGCAACAGCTCGAAGCGCGACTCGCTCAGCTCGCGTGTCAGCAGATCACGCTTGTGCTGATAGAACGCGGACAGGCCCAGATAGCTTTGCGGATTCGACAGCGCTTCGACGAACGCGTACTGCATCGGCGTATCGGCGGAAAACACCATGAACTGATGGACCTTGCGGATCTCGTCCATCAGCGCAGCGGGCGCGAGGCAATAACCGACGCGCCAGCCCGTCACGTGATACGACTTGCCGAACGACGACACGATCACGCTGCGTTCCGCCAGCTCGCGATGACACGCCATGCTGTGGTGCTTCGCACCGTCGAACACGACGTGCTCATACACTTCGTCGGAAAGAATCACGATATCCGTGTTGCGCGTGACAGCTTTCAGGCGCTCGATATCGGCATCGCTGAAAATCGTGGCGGTCGGATTGTGCGGCGTGTTGACGATGATCATCCGCGTTTTCGGCGTGATCGCCGCGGACACCTCGTCCCAGTTCACGCGGAAATCAGTGGAAGACAGTTTGATCGGGATAGGCTTCGCGCCTTGCAGGCGCACGATGGGCGCATAGCTGTCGAACGACGGCTCGAAGTAGATCACCTCGTCGCCGGGATGCACGAGCGCGCTGATCGTCGAATACAGGCCTTCGCTGGCGCTGGCGATCACAGTCACTTCCGTCGACGGATCGTAGTGCACGCCATACAGCGTTTCGACCTTCGCGGCGAGCGCCGCGCGCAATGCGCCGATGCCCGCCATCGGCGCGTACTGGTTGTGACCGGCGCGCATGGCTTTGGTCACGCCGTCGACGAGCGCTTCGTCGGGCGAAAAATTCGGCGCGCCCTGTGACAGGTTCAGCGCATTGTGTTCGGCGGCCAGTTGACCGATCACCGTGAAAATCGTCGTGCCGACGTCCGGCAATTTCGAGCGGGCTTGCAAAGCGCTCTGCATGAGTTTCCTCCTCCTCGCTGCAAATCGGCGGGCCACGCATCACGCGTCGGTCCCGTTCAGTTTGAACGATTAGGCAACAACGCACGAATGAGAACAATCGAAACTTTGTCATGCGCGGCATGCGTTTCGCTCATGCGCGCGGCAATCGGAGGCGAGGCGGAGGATCGGCGCAAGCGTGCGTGCCCTTCTGCGGCAATGCGACATGCAAATGACGGCGGGGCAATCCCGCCGCCATGAAAAGGAGTGATGCCTTCGTCTTTCGCTTATTCGTCTGACGTTTTTCTCGCAAAAGGCGAAGACGCGGCTCACTCGTCCATCAAACGCACTTTCACCTTCTTGCCTTTAACCTTGCCCGCACTGAGTTTGCGCAACGCATCACGTGCGATGCCGCGCTCGACGGCCACATAAGTCGAAAACTCCGTCACATTGATCTTGCCGATCTGCGTACCGTTGAAACCGGCTTCGCCCGTCAGCGCGCCCAGCACATCGCCGGGACGGATCTTTTCCTTGCGGCCGCCGAGAATCTGCAGCGTCTCCATGGGCGGCAGCAGCGGCTCGTCGTTCGCCGCCTTCAGTTCGGCCAACGGATGCCATTCGACATCGCGCCCTTGCGCCTCTTCGATGCCGCCCACGCGTCCCATCTCGTTCATGCTCGAGAGGCTCAACGCCCACCCTTCCTGATCCGCGCGACCTGTACGGCCGATGCGGTGTACGTGTACTTCCGGGTCCGGCGTCACGTCGACGTTGATCACAGCTTCCAGTTGCGCGATGTCGAGACCGCGCGCGGCGACGTCGGTTGCGACGAGCACCGAACAGCTACGATTCGCAAACTGGATCAGCACCTGATCGCGCTCCCGCTGATCGAGCTCGCCATGCAGTGCGAGCGCATGGAAACCTTGCGCGCGCAGCACGTCGAGCAGATCGCGGCACTGGTTCTTCGTGTTGCAGAAAGCGATCGTGCTCACGGGACGGTAGTGATTCAGCAACAGGCCGACGGCGTGCAGCCGTTCGTCTTCCGTCACTTCGTAGAAGCGCTGGCGGATCTTGCTGTCGTCGTGCCGTTCTTCGAGCTTGACGTCCTTCGGGTTGCGCAAGAACTGCTGGCTCAGCTTCGCGATGCCCTCGGGATATGTCGCCGAGAACAGCAGCGTCTGCCGCTCTTTCGGACATTGACGTGCGACCTTCGCGATATCGTCGAAGAAACCCATATCGAGCATGCGGTCCGCTTCGTCGAGCACGAGCGTGTTGAGCGCGTCGAGGGACAGGCTGCCGCGCTCCAGATGGTCCATGATGCGCCCAGGCGTGCCGACGACGATATGCGCGCCGTGCTCGAGACTGGCGGTTTGCGGACGCATCGGTGTGCCGCCACACAGCGTCAGCACCTTGATGTTCTCTTCGGCGCGCGCGAGGCGCCGGATTTCCTGCGTGACCTGATCGGCGAGTTCGCGCGTCGGGCACAGCACCATGGCTTGCACCGAGTAGCTGCGCGCGTCGAGCCGCGCCAGCAATGCGAGCGAAAACGCCGCGGTCTTGCCGCTGCCCGTTTTCGCCTGCGCGATCAGATCCTGGCCGGCGAGCGCGATCGGCAAGCTGGCGGCCTGAATGGGCGTCATCTCGACGTAGCCGAGTTGCGCGAGATTCGCGAGTACCGCTTCGGAAAGCGGCAGTTCGCTGAAGGGACGAGCTTTTGTTGTCATGTCGATGTCGATACTGGCTTAGTTGTACGGGCGACCTTCGATCTGCTCGTAGACGATCGTGCCGTCGTCGGCATCGAATCGTTCGACATAGTTGCGCGCGCCGCACATCGGGCAGCGAAACAGCAAACCTTGCCCTTCGTTCTTGATGACGACGTCGGACAGTTCCCACTGCGCGCCGCAGCTCTGGTTGATGCAAGTAAACACGGTGATCTCCAGCTTGAGTCGTCCGCGCGACGTCTTCGTGCGCGCAGAGGCCTTTTGATAATAGGTTTACCTGTATGTATACGTAGTAACAGTTAACAAGCGAACTGCTTTTCTGTGGATAACACAGGTTTACCGAAACGAATCAGCGTTTTGCCGGACGCATAACCGTATGTGGTCAATGTGCGTACCGGATGAAGTTCGATGAACAACTTTTTCCGCTCGTGCGCGAGCGTCGAGTTACCCCGTTTACGTCCACATCGATTCCACACGAGTTCTGCCCCGCTGTCCTTCCGGTTATCCACAGGTCGCTGTGGACACTTTCAGACAGGCCGGTGCGCGCGTCGTTTCGTCGATGAGGATGGTGGGTCGGGCGGCGAGACAGGGCCGCGCATCCCGCAATTCTAGCGGATGCGCAAAAGCGGCCAGCCAATCAGGCGTTAGTGAGCCAGCAGCGCGCTGGCCGGAGCGTGGACGGTTTTCAGCGTTTCGGAGGGACGCACGCCGAAAAGCTTGCGATAGTCAGTGGCGAACTGGCTCAGATGCCAGAAGCCCCACGCAGCCGCGACGTCCTGCACCGTTCGCTCGCCGGGCGCCGCACCGCACAGGTCGCGGCGCGCGCCGTTCAGACGGATCGCGCGCAGATAGCTCGCGGGCGCAAGGCCCAGCACATCCTGAAAGCAGTATTGCAGCGTGCGGCGGCTGACGTGCAGATGCTCGCACAGTTCCGGCACACCGATCGGACGGTCGCGATTCGAGAGCACGTATTCGCGCGCCTCGGAAACGATCCACTGCCTGCGCGGACGCGCAGGAATCGCGACGGGTTCAAGCGATGTCGTCGCGCACAGATCGAACAGCGAAGAAAGCACCGACGCTTGCAGATTGTGCCGCGCGCGATCCGACAGCGCGGCGTTGGCCGCGTCGTCGAGCACGCCGGCGAGGAGCGCGCAGAAGCGCGCCTTGTTGTGTGTATCGATGGGAATGATGCCTGTGTGCGCAGCCTGGCCGTTCGCGGCCCGGCCGATCAGATCAGCGTGCTCGACGGATTCCGCATGCCGACGCAGCGCCTCGCCGCGCACGACCACGCCGAAGATCGCGTAGCCGCCGGGCGTCAGCAGTTCGAATTCGACGCCGCCGCGCTGAAAGGCGAGCGAGTCGCCGCCGATCGGTTGCGGGCCGATGCGGCCGATACGCTGATCGTCGGCGGGAATGCCGAACCAGCAGGCGTCGGGCGGCACTTCGCAGGTCTGCCGCAGCGTCTGGCTGGTCGTCTCGCAGAACACGTGCATGTCGTCGAGATGCAAGCCCGTCAACCTCCCGACGAAGCGGCCTGCCGTCAGCTGGTCGTAGGTCTGCGTCCAGCCGTGAAGATTGCGCGCCTGCTCATCGGCATCGTGCGCGACGCTCGTTTCGAACCGGCAGGCAGCCGTTCGCGGCAATGGAGAAGAAAGATTGGTCGTCATATGGGGCGTCGATGATGAACATGCACCTGCATGTGACATTGAACTAATGAGCGCAAAGCGACGCAAGTCCCATGCCGATCGAATCACCACACTGTGCGCCGGTGTAGCACGCCGCCCTGTTCATTCGGTGAACACTCGCGTTTCGAACTGCTCATGGATGCAACGTCATCCAGATGCTCAACCGCGCTCGAAAAACGACCTGCATCGCGACAGTGCTGCGTGCACCGGCATTGTCCAACCTCGCACTCACGTTGGCACGCTTCTGGCGATAAGCACACGCGGCAGCGGAATAGCGCCAAGCCGGGTGATATATCCAATCGAATACATCGACGTCCGATCATGTGAGGAGCACACAGATGAATCACGCAGAGATGAAGTTTCTGACAACCGAGTTCCCGTTCAAGAAGCAGTACGCGAATTTCATCGGCGGAGAATGGGTCAAGCCGGTTGGCGGCGAGTACTTCGACAACATCTCGCCGATTACGGGCGAACCGTTCACGTCGATTCCGCGTTCGCGCGAAGCCGACATCGAACTCGCCCTCGACGCCGCGCATCGCGCGAAGGCCGCCTGGGGCAAAACATCGACCACCGAGCGCGCCAACATCCTCAACAAGATCGCCGACCGCATGGAGGCGAACCTGCAGCGTCTCGCCGTCGCGGAGACGATCGACAACGGCAAGCCGCTACGCGAAACGATGGCAGCCGACATTCCCCTCGCAATCGATCACTTCCGCTATTTCGCGGGCACCGTGCGCGCGCAGGAAGGCGGCATTTCGGAGATCGATCACGACACGGTCGCATATCACTTTCATGAGCCGCTCGGCGTGGTCGGTCAGATCATTCCGTGGAACTTCCCGATCCTGATGGCCACGTGGAAGCTCGCGCCCGCGCTCGCGGCAGGCAATTGCGTCGTGCTGAAGCCCGCTGAACAGACGCCCGCTTCGATCCTCGTGATGCTCGAACTGATTCAGGATCTGCTGCCGGCGGGCGTGCTGAACGTCGTCAATGGATTCGGTCTCGAAGCGGGCAAGCCGCTCGCGTCGAACAAGCGCATCGCGAAGATCGCCTTCACGGGCGAAACGACGACAGGCCGTCTGATCATGCAGTACGCGAGCCAGAACATCATTCCCGTGACGCTGGAGCTCGGCGGCAAGAGCCCGAACATCTTCTTCGCCGACGTGCTCGACAAGGACGACAGCTTCTTCGACAAGGCGCTCGAAGGCTTCGCGATGTTCGCGCTGAACCAGGGCGAAGTCTGCACCTGCCCGTCGCGCGTGCTGGTCGAAGAATCGATTTACGACCGCTTCATGGAGCGCGCGGTGAAGCGCGTCGCCGCCATCCAGCAGGGACACCCGCTCGACTCGAAGACGATGATCGGCGCACAGGCCTCGCAGGAGCAACTCGAAAAGATCCTGTCGTACATCGATCTCGGCAAGCAGGAAGGCGCGGAATGCCTGATCGGCGGCGAGCAGAACAAGCTCGACGGCGAACTCTCGAAGGGCTATTACGTGAAGCCGACCGTGTTCCGCGGTCACAACAAGATGCGCATCTTCCAGGAAGAAATCTTCGGCCCCGTCGTTTCCGTCACGACGTTCAAGAACGAAGAAGAAGCGCTGGAAATCGCCAATGACACGCTGTATGGCCTTGGCGCCGGCGTCTGGACGCGCGACGGCACGCGCGCCTATCGCTTCGGTCGCGAGATCCAGGCGGGCCGCGTGTGGACGAATTGCTACCACGCGTACCCGGCGCATGCGGCGTTCGGCGGCTACAAGCAGTCGGGCATCGGACGCGAGAATCACAAGATGATGCTCGATCACTACCAGCAAACGAAGAATCTGCTGGTCAGCTATAGCGACAAACCGTTGGGCTTCTTCTGAGCGTAGTGCTCCTGTTGGGCGGATCGCGCGATGCGGTTCGCCCTTTTTTCCCAGCGGAACAAGCCAAAAGAGGAAGCGCGATGAGCGAATCAGGCGTTGCGCGTGTCGTGGCAACGGATGCGGCGGTCAAGCTGATCCAGCAGTTGAGCGCCGAGCACGGTCCGATTATTTTTCATCAGTCGGGCGGATGTTGCGACGGCAGCGCGCCGATGTGCTTTCCGTCGAATGAATTCATGGTCGGCGGATCGGATGTGAGGCTCGGCGAGATTGCAGGCGTGCCGTTCTACATGAGCGAATCGCAATTCGAGTACTGGCAACACACGCAGTTGATCATCGATGCCGTGCCGGGCAACGGCGGCATGTTTTCACTGGAGCGGCCGACGGGTCTGCGGTTCTTGACGCGCTCGCGCCTGTACAGCGATGAAGAGAATGCGTGGCTCGAAAAGCACCCGGTGAGCAAAGCCGACGCTGTTTGATGTCGATGTTCCGAGTGCCCAAACGCTGCGTGCGTCTGGGCACTTTTCTATTTCTTCGAGGCGTCAGCAATAGCGGACGCCGCTTCGTCAGCCTGAAGCAGCGCGTCGCTGTCGTCCTTCAAGCCGACGCCCGTCACCCCCAGACGACGCGCATGCGTCAGCAGATAGTGCAGCTTGTGCGCCGCGGCTTCGTAATCGAGTCCTTCCGGCCGCACGTTTGAAATGCAATTGCGCTGCGCGTCGCTGCATCCCACTTTCGGCGCGTACGTCAGATAGACACCGAGACTATCCGGCGAACTCAGCCCCGGCCTTTCGCCAATCAGCATCACGACGAGCTTCGTCTTCAACAACTCGCCGATCTCATCGCCCAACGCGACACGCGATTGACGCGCGACCACGACAGGTCCGATCTTCCAGTCGGTGAGACGCTTCGTGATTGCTTGCAGGAATGGAATCGATTGCTTCGAAGCAGCGAACGCGGAGAGTCCATCGGCTATGACGAACACAACATCGGGCGCATCATTGGTCGCCGCCTTGCTTAGCGCATCGCGGCTCTCATCGGACAGGCGCCGCCCCATATCCGGACGCCGCAAATAATGCGCGCGATCCGGTGCCGCGCTATGCACGTCGAGCGACGTGAAGCCGTGCGCGCGCAACTGTTCATGCAGGACGTCAGCTTCGAGCGGATGATGCACGGCATCGCGCGCCTGCGCATGCGAGAGATTGAACGCGAGTAGGGGCGCAGTCGGCAGACTGTTGCCCGCGCGGCCCAATGCGATGCGCGCATTCGTGAACGCACGCAACGCCTGCCACGCATTCTTTTCGATCGAATCGCTCATGCGATGCCCATCCATTCGCTTGCGCCTTCAAGCAAAGGCTGACGCGTCGGCGCATTGAGCAGCGCACCGCGCGGATCGGTGATCTGCATCGACTCCAGCCATTCTTCGAACTCGGGCGCGCGGCGCAACCCCAGCACGTCGCGCACATACAGCGCGTCATGGAACGACGTGCTCTGGTAATTCAGCATCACGTCATCCGCGCCGGGAATGCCCATGATGAAGTTGATACCCGCCACGCCAAGCAGCGTCAACAGATTGTCCATGTCGTCCTGATCGGCTTCCGCGTGATTCGTGTAGCAGATGTCGCAGCCCATCGGCACGCCGAGCAGCTTGCCGCAGAAGTGATCTTCGAGACCCGCGCGCGTGATCTGCTTGCCGTCGTACAGATACTCGGGGCCGATAAAGCCGACTACGGTATTCACCAGAAACGGATTGAACTGGCGCGCGACGGCGTACGCGCGCACCTCGCAGGTCTGCTGATCGACGCCATGATGCGCATCCGCCGACAGCGCACTGCCCTGCCCCGTCTCGAAGTACATCACGTTGTTGCCGACCGTGCCCCGCTTTAGCGACAACGCCGCTTCATACGCTTCCTGCAACAGCGCAAGCGAGATGCCAAAACCTGCGTTCGCCTTCTCGGTGCCTGCGATCGACTGGAACACGAGATCGACGGGCGCACCCTTCTCGATCGCCGCAATCGTGTTGGTAACGTGCGTGAGGACGCACGATTGCGTCGGCACCTGATAGCGCGTGCGGAAGTCGTCGATCATCATGAGCAGCTTCGTGATCGCCGAAAGACTGTCGGACGCCGGATTGATGCCGACCATCGCATCGCCGCAACCGTACATCAAGCCGTCGATCATCGATGCAGCGATGCCCTTCACGTCATCCGTCGGATGATTCGGCTGCAGCCGCACCGACATGTGACCCGGCAAGCCGACCGTGTTGCGAAAGCGCGTGACGACGGGACGCTTGCGCGCCGCGAGGATCAGATCCTGATTGCGCATCAGCTTCGACACAGCCGCGACCATCTCGGGCGTGAGCCCTTTCGTGATGCGCGTGAGGGCGGCCGTATCCGTCGAACTCGACAGCAGCCAGTTGCGAAACTCACCCACCGTCAGATGCGCAATCTCGGCGAACGCTTCGGACGAATGCGTGTCCACAACGAGGCGCGTAACTTCGTCGCTCTCGTAAGGAACGAGCGCTTCGTTCAGGAACGTGCGCAGCGGCACGTCCGCGAGCGCCATCTTCGCGGCGACGCGCTCTTCCTCGCTCGCCGCCGCGATGCCGGCGAGCTGATCGCCGGAACGCAGCGGGCTCGCCTTCGCCATTAGTGTCTTCAGATCGGCAAAACGGTACGTGCGGCTGCCGATTGTCTCCGTGT
Organism: Paraburkholderia sp. PGU19; assembly: GCF_013426915.1. Taxonomy (GTDB): domain Bacteria; phylum Pseudomonadota; class Gammaproteobacteria; order Burkholderiales; family Burkholderiaceae; genus Paraburkholderia. The sequence continues at coordinate 8,614 of NZ_AP023179.1, read as the reverse complement.
AGCTCATGTCGTGTACTCCATCGCCGCAGCTACTGCGCGGCTTGTTGCAGGTACGCCAGTGCTTCTACAGCGTGGTCATTCTTCGAGCAATGCGTCGACGGGCGCGACTTCGCGTTGATGACGCGTCATCAGGAAGTAGCCGTAGCCAAGCGCGAGGAACGCGGCGAACACCAGCGCGACGAGCAGGTTGAAGTAGATCATCGTCGCCAGCGAAATCACCGCGGCCACCAGCGCGAACGCCGGGAAGTACGGAAACAGCGGCGCGCGGAACGGACGCTCCATATTCGGGTCGCTGCGGCGCAACTTGAAAAGCGAGAGCATGCTGATGATGTACATCACGATAGCGCCAAATACCGACATCGTCACGATGTTCGCTGTCAGCGTCTGGCCGCCGAACTGGATCAGCTCGTCGCTATAGATCGCTGCAATGCCGATCACGCCGCCCGCGAGAATCGCGCGATGCGGGGTCTTGAAGCGCGGATGCACTTTCGACAGCCATTCGGGCAGGTAGCCCGCGCGCGCCAGCGCGAAAATTTGCCGCGAGTAGCCGAGGATGATGCCGTGGAATGACGCGACGAGACCGAACAGTCCCAGCCACACGAGCATATGCATCCAGCCGCTGTTTTCGCCGACGATGTATTTCATCGCTTGAGGCAGCGGGTCGTTGATGTTGGAGAGCTTCGTCCAGTCGCCCGCTGCGCCCGCGAACACCATCACGCCGATGGCCAGCACGACGAGCGTCAGGATGCCCGTCACGTAGGCGATCGGGATGGAGCGCTTCGGATTCTTCGCTTCTTCGGCGGCCATCGCGACACCTTCGATCGCGAGGAAGAACCAGATCGCGAACGGAATCGCGGCGAACATGCCGTGGAACGAGCCCATGCTGAACGTGTCGGAACCCGCCCAGCCGCCCTTCGTGAAGTTCGACCACTGGAAGCCCGGCGACACGACGCCCATGAACACGAGCAGCTCGAAGATCGCGAGCAGCGTCACGCACAGCTCGAACGCCGCCGCGATCTGCACGCCGACGATATTCAGCGCCATGAACACGAGATACGCGCCCATCGCCGCGTGCTTCGGTTCGAGGCCGGGAAACTGCACATGCAGATACGCGCCGATCGCGAGCGCGATCGCGGGTGGCGCAAACACGAACTCGACGAGCGTCGCAGCGCCCGCGATGTAGCCCCCCGTCGGGCCGAACGCGTGGCGCGCATAGGCGAACGGGCCGCCCGCGTGCGGGATCGACGTGGTGAGCTCGGTGAAGCTGAAAATGAACGTCGTGTACATCGCAGCGATGAACAGCGCGGTGATCACGAAACCGAGCGTGCCGGCGCTCGCCCAACCGTAGCTCCAGCCGAAATACTCGCCGGAGATCACGAGGCCGACGGCGATGCCCCAAAGCTGCCAGGTGCCGAGCGTCTGCTTCAGTTCGTGATGCGTAACGGCGCCTTTGTGCTGGGTTGTCGACTCTGATTTCATCTGAGGCTCCCTTGTTGAAGTTGCCGGCTGATTGGCCCGCGTGATTGGCCCACGGAGCGGTCCTTTTGGCGGCGGCATCTGGCGATGGTAGGAAGCCATTAATCGAGGCGTTATCGAAAATCGGCAAAAGTTAGCTTGGATTGTTTGATTTTGTTTCGTTGGGTCGCGGTTAAGAAGATGCTGAATATGCGCGGCGATTGACGGGCAGTGCAGTGAAAAATCCGCAGGATTTGGTAAATCTCCGCGTGCTATCGTGTTTTCATCAATCCTTTTCCAATGCTTGCCATGAACGATATCGACCATCGCGCGCGCTACGCCGCGCGGCTCGCTCGCGTGCTCGACCATATCTACGATCACCTCGACGAGCCGCTGGATATCGACCGGCTCGCCGGGATTGCGTGTCTGTCGCCGTATCACTGGCATCGGATCTATCAGGCCATGTACGGCGAAACGGTCGCGACGACGGTACGCCGGTTGCGTTTGCATCGCGCGGCGGGCTTTCTCGCGAATGGGTCGATGCCGATTGCCGAGATCGCCGAGCGGTCCGGCTATAGCAGTTTGCAGTCGTTCACGCGGACGTTCAGCGCCGTCTTCGGCATGCCGCCCGCGCTGTATCGGAAGGCCGGGACGCACAGCCGGTTCCGGCCGTCACTTGCGGATTCAGGAGAGTGCCAAATGACGATGAGAGATGTGGTGATACGCGATATCGAGGGCTTCGACGTGCTGAGCGTCGATCACGTCGGGCCGTATATGCAGATCGGCAAGGCGTTCGATACGCTGATGGGATGGCTGGCTTCCCGTGGCCTGCTGTCGAACGAGATGCGGATGATCGGCATTTACTACGATGATCCGACTGCGGTGGCCGAGGGTGAGTTACGGTCGAAGGCGGGCGTGTGGCTGCCGCGCGCAGTCGATGTCTCGGGTGATGGGCTGGTGAGCGTCACGTCGATCAAGGGTGGCAGGTACGCGGTGTTGCGGCATAAGGGACCTTACGCGGATATGGCGTCGGCTTATCAGTGGCTTTACGGCGAGTGGCTGGTCAATTCGGAACATGAGGCCGCCGACGCGCCGGTGTTCGAGGAGTATTTGAATAATCCTAAGGAGACCGCGCCGGCGAATTTGCTGACAGATATCTGCTTGCCCGTCGTTTAGGAATGGTTCGTGCTCGATTCCGTTGTTCTGCTGCTGTCGGATGTGGGTGCGAGGATGAAGCGGTATCGGGATTTGAGCGGCCAGTCGGGTGTCGTGGCGTACGAGGTATCGGATGACGCGATCACCGTGAAGTTTCGTGACGGTGGCGTGTATCTGTACGACTATGCGACGACGGGACAGCGAGAAGTCGAGGAGATGAAGCGGCTGGCCGTCGCAGGGCAAGGTTTGTCGACTTTTGTCTCGCAGGTCGTGAAGGACCGGTACGCACGCAAGTGGACTTGAAACGTCTTCGGCAATAAAAAACTCCAACCGGTGACGGTTGGAGTTTTTGTTGGTGCTTAGCTGATTTGACTCGGGACGCTCAAACGTCGATATTCCCCGCCCGCAACGCATTCGACTCGATAAACGCACGACGCGGCTCGACTTCATCACCCATCAGCGTCGTAAAGATGCCGTCCGCCGCAATCGCATCTTCGATCTGCACGCGCAACAAGCGACGCACGTTCGGGTCCATCGTCGTTTCCCAGAGCTGTTCGGGGTTCATCTCACCGAGTCCCTTATAGCGCTGCTTCGAAACATTCCGCTCGGCATCGGCGATCAGCCATTTCATCGCGCTCTTGAAGTCGCCGACAGCCATGCTCCGCTCGCCGCGCTTGATGACAGCGCCCTCGCCGATCAACCCCTTGAACGTGTTCGCCGTGTTCACGAGTTGCTGATAGTCCGCCGTCAGCTGGAATTCTTCGTCGATGACCGAGACCTTCACGTTGCCGTGATGACGACGCTCGACGCGCAGCGAACGCAGTTCGCGCACCGGATCGTACATCGGGACCACGTTGACTTCGGGCTTGAGCGGATCGTCACGCAGCTTGTCCTGGAGCGCGCCTGCCGATGCTTGCGTCGACTGCTCGCTCGACAGATCGATCGTCACGCCATCCATCACCGCGCCAAGTGCCGCTTCGTCGTACAACCGGCTCAGACGATCCACGACTCCCTGCGCCAGCAGATAGGAACGAGCCAGCTCGCCCAGTGCATCGCCCGCAATCGGCGTCGTGCCTTCTGACGGGATCAGTTCGGACCCGTTCAGAGCCAGACGCAGCATATGTGCATTCAACTCCGCGGTGTCCTTCAGGTAACGCTCGTCCTTGCCCGCCTTCACCTTGTACAGGGGCGGCTGCGCAATGTAGATATAGCCTCGCTCGATCATCTCCGGCATCTGACGATAGAAGAACGTCAGCAGCAGCGTACGGATGTGCGCGCCGTCGACGTCCGCGTCGGTCATGATGATGATGCGGTGATAACGCAGCTTGTCGAGGTTGTAGTCTTCCTTGCCGATGCCGCAGCCCAACGCCGTAATCAGCGTGACGATCTGTTCCGACGACAGCAGCTTGTCGTAACGCGCCTTCTCGACGTTCAGCACCTTGCCGCGCAGCGGCAGAATGGCCTGGAATTTTCTGTCGCGGCCCTGCTTTGCAGATCCGCCAGCCGAATCACCCTCGACGATGTAAATCTCAGACTTCGCAGGATCTTTCTCCTGGCAGTCCGCCAGCTTGCCCGGCAGTCCGACGCCGTCCAGCACGCCCTTGCGTCGCGTCATTTCACGCGCCTTGCGCGCTGCGTCGCGAGCACGCGCGGCATCGACGATCTTGCCGCAAATGATCTTCGCGTCGTTCGGCGTTTCGAGCAGGAACTCTTCGAGCGCCTTCGCGACCACTTCTTCGACAGGCGCGCGCACTTCCGACGACACCAGCTTGTCCTTCGTCTGCGAACTGAACTTCGGCTCGGGCACCTTCACCGACAACACGCACGACAGCCCTTCGCGCATGTCGTCGCCAGACGTTTCGACCTTCGCCTTCTTCGCGATTTCGTGGTCGACGATGTACTTGTTGATCACGCGCGTCATGGCCGCGCGCAGGCCCGTCAAATGGCTACCGCCGTCGCGCTGCGGAATGTTGTTCGTGAAGGTCAGTACGTTCTCGTTGTAGCTGTCGTTCCACTGCATCGCCACTTCGACGCCCACGCCGTCCTTCTCGCCAACGACATGGAAAATGGTGGGATGCAGTACGGTCTTCGTCTTGTTGATGTACTCGACGAAGCCCTTCACGCCACCCACAAATGCGAAATCGTCTTCCTTGCCAGAGCGTTGATCCGTGAGACGAATCCGCACGCCGTTGTTCAGGAACGAGAGTTCGCGGATGCGCTTCGCGAGAATGTCGTAGTGATATTCGACGTTGCCGAAGATTTCCAGATCGGCCATGAAATGCACTTCGGTGCCACGGTTTTCCGTATCGCCGACAACCGGGATCGGCGACAGGCGTTCGCCGTCCTCTTCTTCGATCACACGGTTTTGCGGCACGCCACGGTGGAACTCCATGAAGTGCTTCTTGCCGTCACGGCGCACGGTCAGGCGCAGCCACGACGACAGCGCGTTCACGCACGACACGCCGACGCCGTGCAGGCCGCCCGACACCTTGTAGCTGTTCTGGTCGAACTTGCCGCCCGCGTGCAGCTCGGTCATGACGATTTCAGCGGCGCTGCGCTTCGGATCGTGCTTGTCGTCGCGCTTGATGCCCGTCGGGATGCCGCGGCCGTTGTCGGTCACGGAAATCGAATTGTCGGCGTGGATGATGACCTGAATGTCGTCGCAATGACCGGCGAGCGCCTCGTCGATCGAATTGTCGAGCACCTCGAACACGAGGTGATGCAGACCGGTCCCGTCCGACGTATCGCCGATGTACATACCCGGTCGCTTGCGCACGGCCTCCAGACCTTCGAGGATCTGAATGGACGAGGCGCCGTAGCTGTTATCGGGTTGCGAATTGTTCGTTTCAGTCATGGATTTCTTCCGGATCTGCGTTACTGCTTCGTTACTGCTCGGAGCTTTTCAAAACACCATAAAAACACCAAAGGGGCGCTGCGCCCCTTGGTGTGTTCTTCGTGTTGGACGCGTCAGATGCGCATCGGCATCACCACGTATTTGAACTCGTCGTTCTCAGGAATCGTGATCAGCGCGCTCGAACTCGCGTCGCCGAGGCTGATTTCCAGCAGATCGACCTTCAGGTTCGCGAGCACGTCGAGCAGGTACGTGACGTTGAAACCGATGTCGATGCTGTCGCCCTGGTAGGGGATTTCGAGTTCTTCCTGGGCTTCTTCCTGGTCCGCGTTGGTAGACATGATCTTCAGCTGACCCGGCTCGACGATGCAGCGCACGCCCTTGAACTTGTCAGAGGTCAGAATGGCCGCGCGTTGCAGCGAACGTTGCAGCTCTTCGCGGCCGATCACGAACGTGTTCTTGTGCGACTTCGGAATCACGCGCTGGAAGTCGGGGAACTTGCCTTCGACCAGCTTCGAAACCAGTTCGACGCCGCCGAACGTGAACTTGACCTGCGTGGGCGCGATGTCGATCTTGAGGACATCATCGATGTCTTCGAGCAGACGCTGCAGTTCGAGAATCGTCTTACGCGGGATGATGACTTCCTGACGCGCGAACGACCCTTCGATCTTCATCGACGAAAACGCGAGACGGTGACCGTCCGTCGCGACAGCCATCAACTGATCGCCGTCGACCACCAGCAGCATGCCGTTCAGGTAGTAACGGATGTCCTGCTGCGCCATCGCGAAATGGACCATGCCGAGCAACTGGCGGAACGTTTTCTGGGGAACCGCGAGGTTCGCGCCGAAGTCTTTAGCTTGAGCGACGGTCGGGAACTCGTCGGCCGCCAGCGTCTGCAATGCGAAACGGCTTTTGCCGGACTGGACCGTCAGGCGTTTGTCGTTCAGGGTCAGCGTGACTTGCCCGTCGGGCATGGCGCGCAGAATGTCGAGCAGCTTGCGTGCCGCCACCGTCGTGGCCACCGAGTCGCCGCCGACGCCGAAGTCAGCGCGCGTGGTGATTTGCAGTTCGAGGTCGGTGGACAGGAACGAGACGTCCGGGCCGTTCTTGGTAATCAGCAAATTGGCGAGGATCGGCAACGTATGACGGCGTTCGACAATGCCGCTCACGGTTTGCAGCGGCCTGAGGAGGTTATCGCGTTCGGTCTTGACCAGTTGCATAGAGTTCCTTCGTTGATGTGACGGCCTGCGCGCCTTGCCCAGCAGTATTGAAGCGCGCGGCCCCGGCCCCCCGCCGGCGCGGTGCTGCGCCAGTCACGGCATTTGAATCCCGCCCGCTTTTTCCGGACGGTTAAACCTGTATTGTGCCTGAAAATGGAAGCACTTCCCTAAATTGGGGGTGGCTTGCGCAATAAACAGATCGAATTTTCCGACCGGTTCGAGGAAACCTTCGACCTGATCTGGCCCCCTAACCCCGTCTCAACCCTTCAGCGTCTGCTCCAGCACGTGAAGCTCGTGGTTGAGCTGCGCGTCCTTGCCGCGCTCGTCGGCGATCTTGCGCACCGCATGCAGCACCGTCGTGTGGTCGCGCCCGCCGAACAGCTCGCCGATTTCCGGCAGGCTCTTCTGCGTCAGTTCCTTGGCCAGGTACATCGCAATCTGGCGCGGACGCGCGATATTGGCCGGACGCTTCTTCGAATACATGTCGGCGACCTTGATGCTGTAGAAGTCGGCGACCGTTTTCTGGATGTTTTCCACCGAAATCTGCCGGTTTTGTACCGTCAACAGGTCTTTCAGTGCTTCCTTGGTCAGCTCGATCGTGATCTCGCGGCCGTGGAACTTCGAGTACGCGAGAATCTTGCGCAGCGCGCCTTCCAGTTCGCGAACGTTCGAGCGCAGATGCTTCGCGACAAAAAACGCGACATCCTCGTTCAGATTCACGCCTTCCGATTGCGCCTTGCGCATCAGAATCGCGACTCGCATTTCAAGCTCGGGCGGCTCGATTGCGACGGTGAGGCCGGAATCGAAGCGCGAGATCAGACGGTCGTCGATACCTGAGATTTCTTTCGGATAGGTATCGCTGGTGATGATCACCTGTGCCTTGTTCGCAACCAATGCCTCGAACGCGTAGAAGAACTCTTCCTGCGTGCGGGATTTGCCCGAAAAGAACTGAATATCGTCGATCAGCAGCAGGTCGAGCGAATGGTAGTAGCGCTTGAAGTCGTCGAATGCCTTGCGTTGATACGCCTTCACCACGTCCGACACGTACTGCTCCGCGTGGATGTAGCGGATGCGCGCACCGGCTTTGTCCATCAGCAACTGATTGCCGATCGCGTGAATCAGGTGAGTCTTGCCGAGGCCCACGCCGCCGTAAAGGAACAGCGGGTTGTACGAGATACCCGGGTTGTCGGCGACCTGGATCGCGGCCGCGCGCGCCAGCTGGTTCGCCTTGCCGGTCACGAAGTTGTCGAAGGTGAGCACGGGGTTCAGCTTCGAACGCTCGTACATCGAGTCGCTTTCGCCGTTCGCGGCCGTCGCAGCCGCGCCTGGACGCCACGTACGGCGTGCGGCTGCCGCTTCGTTCGCGTCGAGGCTGGGGAGATCGAGGTCGGCGGCATCGTCGGTCAGTTGCGCGGCGTGCGCGTGCGCGCCGAGGCCCGCCAGCGTGCCGCCTGCGCCCATGCCGCTCGCGCGCGCGGCCTGCGCCGCGTGGACGGCGCCGACTGCGGCATCGACGGCTGCGGCTCCACTGCGCGCGCCCACCGGCGATGGCCGCGACGGCGCGGCGGGCGCCGAACGCACGCCGGCTTTGGGATCAAGGACGAACTGGACGTCGACGGGCGAATGCCAGAAGTCACGCGCGAGATCGGTGATGCGGCCGGAAAACTGGCTCTTGACCCAATCCAGCTTGAAACGGTTCGGCGCTGCGATGCTCAGGGTATTCGCATCGGCGTCAAAGGCGACCGGGGCCAACGGTTTGATCCACGTCACGTACTGCTGGGGCGTCAATTCACGCTCCAGCAATGCGGAACAGTGTTGCCAGAATTCGTTCATCAAGTTGCTATCGTTATGTTTGCGACGCGTCCCGCCGGCGCTCTGATCGCGGGATACGCGACGAGGCCCGAAGCAGCCAGGCGGAAAAGCCCCAGACGCT